>JAFVVG010000021.1 GCA_017502305.1 Clostridia bacterium
GACCATCGCCGCCGACGCCTTTGAGGGCTGTACGAAGCTTGTGATTGTCGCGCCTGAGGGAAGCCAGGCCGAAGTATACGCGACGGCCGGCGGCATCCGTTTTATCGCGGAATAAATCAAAAAAATCGTCCCGCTTTCCTTCCGGAAGGCGGGACGATTTCTGTACGTGCGGGTTTACACGTGCCAAATATCCCTGGCGTATTGGAGGATAGTTCTGTCGGAGGAGAACTTGCCGGCGGAGGCCACGTTCATCAGGCACTTGCGGGCGAAGGCGAGGCTGTCGCGGTATTCACGGTTGGCACGGAGCTTGGCCTCCATGTAGGAGGAGAAATCCTGCAGGATGAAGTAGTGGTCCGGGGCGTGCCAGGAGGCGCCGTCCAGAAGGGCGGTGAAAAGTTCACGGAACATGCCGTCCTCGTCCGGGAAGGTGCCGTCCACCAGGGTGTTCATGCAGCGGGCCAGGAGAGGGCTGTTTTCATAAATGGCACGGGGGGTGTAATGGGGCTTGAGGGCGCTGAGCTCTTCCACCGTGGCGCCGAAGATGTAGTTGTTCTCCCGGCCGGCCTGCTCGACGATCTCCACATTGGCACCGTCGAAGGTGCCCAGGGTCACGGCACCGTTGAGCATCAGCTTCATGTTGCCGGTGCCGCTGGCCTCGGTGCCGGCGGGGGAAATCTGCTCGGAAATATCGGCGGCGGGGATGATCTTCTCCGCCCAGGAGCAGTTGTAATTCTGCACGAAGACCACCTTGAGTTTGTCGCAGGTGTCGGGATCGTTGTTGACAAGATCGGCGATGAGGTTGATGAAATGGATCACGGCCTTGGCCCGGGCGTAACCGGCGGCGGCCTTGGCGCCGAAGATATAGGCGGTGGGCGTGAAGTCGGTCAGGGTGCCGTCCTTGAGCTGATAGTAGATGGCCAGGATGGACAGGGCGTTCATCAGCTGACGCTTATATTCGTGGAGGCGCTTCACCTGTACATCGAAGATCATGCCGGGGTCAAGCTCCACGCCTTCCATGTGGGCAATCTCGGCAGCCAGCTGCAGCTTCTTCTCATGCTTGACCTGAATGAAACCGCGGCAGAGGTCGTCGTTGATGAAGGGTTTGAGCTTCTCCAGCTGGCTCAGCTCCGTGAGGAAGCCGGGGCCGATCTTCCCCTGGATGAGGGCGGTGAGCTCCGGGTTGCAAAGGCCCAGCCAGCGGCGTTGGGTGATGCCGTTGGTCTTGTTCTGGAAGCGCTCGGGGTACAGGGCGTACCAATCGGCAAAGACGTCGTTTTTGAGAATCTCGGTGTGGATGGCTGCCACGCCGTTGATGGTGTGGGAGGCATACAGCGCCAATTGCGCCATGTGCACCTGATCCACCTTGGGGTTCCAGGGGTTGGGCCAGACGACGCAGCGGGCGGGAGAAAGCTCCGCGCCCTGCCGGGACATTTCTTTCTTGAAGCGGCGGTCGATGCGGCGGATGATTTTCACAATCTCCGGGCATACGGCGTTGAGCAGGGGCAGATCCCATTTTTCCAGGGCTTCCTGCATGATGGTATGGTTGGTGTAGGAGCAGGTGTCCCGGGTGATGCGGAAGGCTTCCTCGAAGGAAACGCCCTCTGCCATCAGCAGGCGGATGAGCTCCGGAATGGCCATAACGGGGTGGGTGTCGTTGAGCTGCAGGGCGTGCTCGGCGGCGAAAAGAGAGAAATCATTGCCGTGGCGGGCCTTGTAGCTGCGGAAGAGATCCTGCACGGAGGCGCTGGTGAGCACATACTGCTGCTTCACCCGCAGAAGCTTGCCGCCCCGCTGGGAATCGTTGGGGTAGAGGAGCTTGGTGATGTCCTCGGCGTTGTTCTTATCAGCGGCGGCGCGGCTGTATTGCTGCCGGCTGAAGAGCGGGAAGTCAAACTCGTGGAGGCTCTCGCACTGCCACAGTCGCAGGGTGCCGATGTTCTTGGCCCCATAGCCGATAACGGGCATATCATAGGGCACGGCCAGCACATCGCCGGTCTTCATGGGCACCACCACCGCCAGGTCACGGCGGCGGATGCTCCAGGGGTCGCCGAAGCGGGACCAGTCGTCGGGTTCCTCGTGCTGGCGGCCGTCCACAAAGGTCTGCTTGAACAGGCCATAGCGGTAGCGCAGGCCATAGCCGGTGAGGGGGATGCTGTGGGTCGCGGCGCTGTCCAGGAAGCAGGCAGCCAGGCGGCCCAGACCACCGTTGCCGAAGGCGTCGTCCTCAATGTCCTCCAGGATGGCCAGGTCAACGCCGCGATCGGCCAGCAGACTGCGGGTGTCGTTAAGCAGGCCCAGGCAGTACAGGTTGTTGTACACCAGGCGGCCCATCAGGTACTCGCAGGAGAGGTAATAGGCCTGGCGCTTGCCGGCGCGTTTTTCCTCGCATTTCACCCAGGTGGGGGAAAGCGCCTGCATGGCGGCGGTGGAAATGGCGTTGTGCAGCTGTACGGCGCTGGCTTTTTCCAGGGTGGTGTGGTCGTTGGTGAGCAGCAGGCTTTCGGCCTGGCGGATCAGTTCCTTGGCGTTCATCATGCTTTGTGTCCTCCTGTTTCACGTTTAGGGTGCCGGGAAAGCATGGTTCTCATGCATGATATTCATTACAGAAGAAAAGCGGGAAGATCATATCCCGCTCATAGAATTACTTGACGGATTCCCGCAGGCGCAGGGTGGCTTCCACCACCACATGGCGGGGGGAGGCCTGGTGCTCCAGCATATCGGTGAGCACCAAAACGCTCTGCTCGGCCAGTTCGGCTACGGGCTGCTCCACGGTGGAAAGCCGGGGGATGAAATACTTGCCGGTTTCGGTGCCGTCGAAACCAAAGACGCTCACATCGTCGGGCACGCGCTTGCCTATGTCCTGCAGGGCGCGGATGACGCCCATGGCTACCGTGTCGCTCATGGCGAAGACGGCGGTGGTATCGCCTTTTTTAGCGAAAAACTCCCTGGCGCAGTCGTAAGCGCCTTTCAGGGAGAAGCGAGTTTCCACATAGCGGCTTTCATCGAAGGTGAGCCCGGCGTCGTGGAAGGCGTCCTTCACACCCTTGTAGCGCTGGGAAAGGTTATCGCCATCGGTACGGCTGGCGCCGAACACGGCGATCTTCCGGTGACCACGGGAAAGGAGAATGCCGGCGGCCTCGCGGGCCATGGCCCGGTCGTCGATGGAGACGGAGGCGGCGTGGGTGAGCTGGGTGTGGGCGGCGTTGACGGTGGTGAACACCATGGGCATCTCCAGGGAGGAAATGGCCTGGGTGCGCTCGTCCGGGCGGCTGCCCACAAAGATAAAGCCGGTGACCCGCTTTTCGTGGAGGAGGCGCAGGGCCGTTTGGAATTCATCGGCCTTCTCGTCGATATATTCGGTGATGAAGGCAGCGTTGATATCCTTGGTGCGCTGGAGGATAGCCTCGGTCAGGGCGTTCAGGAAGGGATTCTGATGACCGCGGATGATGATGGCCACCAAATCGCCGTCCACCTGCTTGAGGCCGCGGGCGTTGGCGTTGCCCACAAAATGGCACTCCGCCATGACCTTTTCCACCTTCTCGCGGGTGGCCTTGTTCACATCCGGGCGGTGATTCAGCACACGGCTCACCGTGGTAACGCTGACGCCGGCCTTCTGTGCAATATCCTTAATGGTATAAATCTTCATGGCTGCCTCCTGCTTTGGTATGCAGATGTGCGGTTCGGAAACGTTTTCAAGCAAGTCAAGCATAGCACATTCCATGGGGAAAAGTCAAGCGGAATATGCTTTGGCGGCACAAGATGTGGGGACTTGTTTGAATTTTGAACAGAATGTGGTATAATCAATCGGACAGGAGGTGAGCCCATGAGCGAAGAGAAAAATATCTCCAAGCCCATGCAGCTGTGGAACAGCGCGCTGAAGGCTGTGAAGGGCGATTCCACCCAGCAGCTGGTGGAGCAGTTTACATCTGAAATGACTCTGGTGGCCGAAGGCTTGTGCGAGGATCAGGCACGGCTGCGGCAGAGCGTGGAAGAACTGCGCCGCGAGGATGACCGCCACGCCCAGCGCCTTGCCAGCGAGGTTCAGGCCATGGAAGCGACGCTGCGGGAAAACCAGCGGGAAAACGACCGCCGCCTGGAGGACATGCAGCACCGGCTCGCCGCCATGGAAGGCAAGATGAACAGCCGCCGCCGGAAGGATCGGGGCTGGCTCGGCCAGGTGACGCTGCTGGTGTCTATTGTGTGCGGCACGTGGCTGCTGGTAACGATTTTGAATCTTTTACGCTAAACAGGAAAGGAAGCAAATGAAGACATACGCAGAAATCGTTCAGGAATACAAAAAGCGGCAGCGGGATACGGTGATCGACGCCATCGCCATGGGGCTGACCTATATGGATGAGATCGCAGTGGACACGGGCCTTTTGGAGGAAACCGGCCTGCTGGCGGAATTGAGCGAATCGGTGTGCGGGGCGCTGCCTTTTGTTGCCATTGCCGCCACCGAGGGCACCAAGGTGCTCCTGGGCCGCAAGCCCGGGGCCACGGGCCTGGCGGACGGCGCTTACCGCATGGTGAAGACCGGCGCGGCCATGGGCGTGGGCAGCGTGGTGGCGGGAGCCGCGGGCTTCTGGGCCGCCATTCCCGTAACCATGGGCGTGAGGGCCCTTTTTGACCGGTACCGCTCCAAGGTGCTGACAGGCCTGCGGGTGCAGGGGAGAATCGCCCGCCTGCAGGAGCTGAACGCCTTCCTCCGCCGGGAAGAAGCCATGGATACCTCCGGTGCGCCCGCGGGCGAGACTGTGCCGGCGGTAGCCACGGTGGAGTGAACGAGGGGAAGCGTTTTTTCACTATTGAGTGTGATACGACCGTTGACAGCACCGGCGCGTAAGAAGTAAAATACCGTTGGATTCCCGGGGGCGGCTGAAACGCCTCCGCAATGAAGAAACCGGAGTGAAGTAACATGAATCACCAAAGATGGCGGCGGCTCGCGGCCCTGCTGCTGGCTGCCGCTGTATGCCTTATTTCCTGCGGCGCTCTCGCTGAGGGCCTCACAGCGCGGCTTTCCGCCTCGGCCCAGTATGCCATGGTGGGCCAAAAGGCCATGCAGTATACCATCAGCGTCAACGGCGGCACTGCGCCCTATGTCATCAGCGTACAGGTGCAGAAGGCCGGTTCGGCGGTATATAATGCCCAGCTGTCTCTGGGGGAGGCGGGGCAAACCTCGTTTGCGTATATGCCCACGGGCAGGGGAGAACACACGGTTTCCACCCGGGTGACGGACGCGGCGGGCGGCACGGCCAGCGCTTCAGCGAAGATCCAGGTTTCCCTGAACGAATATGAACCCAAAGAAAAATGGGACGAGAGCGTCAGCGGCGCGACGCTCACCGGCGACTGGGCTACGGACCTGATCGCCATTGCCCGCACCCAGCTGGGACAGACGGAGAGCAAGGTGAATTTCATTATCGAGGGCGGCGCCAAGCGTGGCTACAGCCGCTACGGTCACTGGTACGGCACGCCCCACGCGGACTGGTGCACCATGTTTATCGGCTTCTGCCTAGAATACGCGGGCATTCCGCCGGAGGACTATCCCAGCTATGGCGGCTGCAGCCAGTATAAGCATTATTTCGAGAGCGTTGGCGCCTGGGTAGAGGATGAAAAAGCTTATACCCCCCGGCCCGGTGACCTGGTGTTTTTCAACTGGCACGAGGAGCAGAAACCGGAGCATGCCGGCATTGTGACGGCGGTTTCGGCGGAAGGTATTCGGACCATAGAGGGCAACCGGAACAATCAGGTGCTGGAAGCAAACTATGCCCTGGACGATCCGTTTATCGTGGCATACGCCAGCATGGACGTGATGGAGAAAAACGCGGGACGGTAAAAGAAAAAACGGGAGAGCGTAGTGAGAGTGATGGAAAGGAAAGAATTATCTTTCGCTCTACACCAATGAAATACCGAAACAGCAAGCCCGCCAAGGCTTGTTGTTTCTTGTGCTGCTGTGATAGAATGAACGCATAAACTTGAATTTGACGAGGTAATAAATATGAAGCATCCTGAAAAATGGAGAGATACGGAAGACCCTTATTCTTTGCCGTATAAGAACTTTTCTTTATTGGAGGTAATCGGTTATCCTCATGCTGGCAACGATGTTTTTCAAGTAAAAGGTATATATGAACAAAGAGAAATTGAAGCTTATGTAAAAGTGGCACGGCAGTTAGGGGCAGATATAGAAAATGAAATTAACACCATAAATGCTATTAATTGCGAACTTGCCCCTTTAATTATCGATTACGATGAGGAAAAGAAACACTTTTGTGTTTCTGTTGCAAAGCAAGGAGAGCGATTGTCTATTATCGTGGGAGATAATTCGAACTATACTTCTTTAGACTATCTCTATGAATATGGGCAGACGCTTGCTAAGTTACATGCACAAGAGGGAACATTTTCCGATGTAAAAGACCGTAGATTTTTTCATATACCAGAAAAACAATATTTTTCAGAACTTGACATAGAATTTGTTTATGACTATTTAATTTCAAATCAACCCCAGATAATTAATAAGTGTTTCTGTCATGGAGATTTTCACTATGCCAATATTCTTTGGCAGGAAAAACATATATCTGCGATATTAGATTTTGAATTATCTGGATGGGGAAACAAGGAATTTGATATTGCTTGGGCATTGATTCTTCGCCCAGGTCAAAAATTTATGAACACAGAGAAAGAAATTTCTTTATTTGTGGAGGGTTACCTGTCCGTTGGTAAATGCAATTGGGACAATGTGAAATATTATATGGTTCAAATATACTCATACTTTTACCGAATCGGCCGAGATGACGCAACATATCAGTCTTATATAAAGAGTGTGTTTCTGAATTATTGCACCACATAACAAACATACAAATTCCAGTTTGTTGAGCAAACGAAAACAGATTTACACCCGCTCAGGAGGGCGCAATTATACGCACTGTACCAGTGCATTGCGTTTGTACACCTACATAAGCAAACGCGCATCCGAACGCCGGATGCGCGTTTGTTGGTTGTTGGATAAATTGTTCCTTAAGAATCCTCCCACTAACGGCTCTCCCGTTTTTGTTTGCGTTTTTACCTGGCGGCGTTTTCCAGGTGTTCCCGGGCGGCTACGGCGTTGGCGGGAACGGTGTCTTCCAGGGTCATGGGCAGGCCGGGGTGCACCTTGGCGAAAGCCAGCAGCCGGGTGTAGTCCATCATACCAGTGCCGCAGGCCATAGACTTCACGTCCTCCGCACCCTCCACGGGCTGGTAGTCCTTCATGTGCAGCACACGGATGCGATCGCCGAAGAGCTCGATGGACTGGGCTACCAGCTCATCCATGCGGGTGTGGTTGCGCATGTTGAGCAGGTTCACCGTATCCAGGATGATCTGCAGGTTGGGGGAGCCGATGGCGTCCAGCACCTTCCGGGCACGCTCGGGGGTGGAGACGATATGGCGGCACACGGGCTCGATGGCCAGCACGGCGCCGATCTCCTCCGCGTATTGCACCACAGGGCGCACACGGTCGATAAACAGCTGCAGGCTTTCCTCGGTGAAGCACTCGGGTACGGTCTTGTAGCCGGTGTTGGGCGCGCCGGTTTCGGTGCCCACAACGCCTGCGCCGATGGCCCTGGCAAAGCGCAGATGTGCCTTGTAGCAGGCAACGGAGGCCGCTAGCTCCTCTTCGTCGGGGGTGGCCAGGTTCAGGTAGCAGCCCAGCACGGCGCATTCCATGCCGTATTTCTCCAGCAGGGCGCGGACCTCGGCTGCCAGTTCGTCGGTCAGCAGGGCGGGGGCGTCCTTCATGGAGAAGCCGGGAACGCACTTGCTCATGGCGATGTGGGCGCAGCGGAAGCCCTGTTCCCGGGCGCTGCGCAGGTGCTCCTCCAGGTTGGTGCCAAGGGTATCATGCAGGCGGATGCCGATGTTCATCGTGGTTGCCTCCTGTGAATGTCGTTGGCAACAGTATACCCCACAGGAGGCGGTTTGGCAATATCAGGAGTGGCAGCGGGTGAGGAATTCTTCCGCCTGCGCCAGGGCTTCAAGGGCAGCGTCGCAGAAGGTATCCAGCTGTGGAATCTGCGATTCCCGGGGAAGGGCCAGGAAATCGCGCAGGAGCACCAGGATGCCTTCCAGCTGGGCGGTGGCGTCTTCAAAATCCTTCTCCCAGGCGATGCGGCGCAGGTCCTGCTGCACCTGCAGCCGGTCGATGACCCGCTGCTTTTCCATGGCTTCCTCCGAGCGGGCGGCGCGGCGGAGCAGCTCCTTGAGGCCTTCCAGCATGGCGGAAACGCAGGGCTCCGCCATGAGCCGGGCAGCGGCGGTGTCCTCGGGATCGCAGAAGGCGGCGTCGGCACGGTCGAAAACAGGCTCCTTGGGATAGGGCAGGCCTTCGCTGCGCAATTCCTCCCGGACGGCCTCGATCATTTCAGGCCGGTGCTTGAGCACAGTGCGGTATTTGTTCTGATAGCGGAGCATGCGGCTGTGGTCGCCCCCGGCCATGGCCATTACGCAGGAGCGCACGGACATGCCCTGGCCCCGGGCCATCAACACCTGGCGGAGCAGATGGTGGGTCTCCTCCGGGGTGAAGGCGGTGAAGGGCGCAGAGCGCAGTAACGCCGCGTCGGGCTTCTGGCGCAGGCAGGCGTAATAATAGTTGCGGATGCTGTTGGGTTTGCGGCCCAGGTCGCCGGAAAGCGACTCAAACACGCTGCGCAGCGGTGCGCCGGTGGCGGAGGCCTCCTTCACGGCGGTGAAAAGACGGGTGGTTTCATCTTCGTGCCATCCGGCACGGCTGCGGGTTCTGACCTGGTTTTCCATACGAATGAACGCTCCCTTCGCGCTGGTTTTGTCGTCTCTATGATGCCCGGAAGGCGGTAAACTATACTGTCATAAAAGCGGCGTCAGTGCTGTGGAAAGGCCCTGCTGACCGTGATAGTACTGCCAGGCCGCGGCCTGAACGTCTTCTGGAGAAATGTAGGCGTTGATCACCGTCAGCGCCCGGGCGGCGGCGGCTTCCATCAGCGCTTCGGTACCGGAGGCGTAAAGGCGCAGATCCTCCCGCACGGTGTACAGCCCCTGCTGGCTCAGCCTTCGCTGGCGATCGGGGGAAATGAGAAAGGAAAGAAGCTCTGCGGCGCTTTCGTCCGCGCCGGGAAATAGACTGGCCATGAAAACCTGGTCAGTGATGATCTCCTCCGGCGTCAGCACCCGGAAGGGGAACTGCCCCTGGAGGGCGGTGATCTGCCCGGTGGTCAGCAGGGCGGCAGGAGCCTGCCGGGCGCGGAACCGCTGGTAGACCTCTGCCTGAGCCTGTGTGGCGGGCAGCGGCGGGCGCTGCTGTGTGAGGCTGCCCAGGGTGAACAGCCCGCAGCCGCCCGGGGAGAGGATCTCGATGCTTTCCGGTATGCCTGGGGTGGGGGAGGCGGCGGCCTCCGCTGTGGCGGCGGGGCGGCCCAGCAGCGTGGTGGGGGCCGGCGTTGTAGCCAGGTGGGGCTCGGCGGAGCCGTCGACAGCCAGGGCATAGCCGGCGTAGCACAGGGGCAGGCCGTACTGCTGCGCCTGCCACCTGCCGGCCCTGAGCAGCGGCTCCCGGACACCCGTGATGCTGTTCAGCGGCGCGAACAGCTCCTGGGGCGCGGCGATACTGCCGGGGGTGTAGAGCAGGACGTCCGGCAATACGGCGTCCTCACGGACGATCTCTTCCGGGGAAACGACGCGCAGAAAGGTCATGGCCCCGGGGGTTTGCTTCTCCCAGGCCTTGAGGCTCTCTCGCAGCCAGCTTTCGCCGCCGCCAACGGAGGAGCAGACCCACACCCGCACCAGGCGGCGAGGGGGCGCTTCCGTGCCGGGCAGGCGTTCGGCCTGGCGGGGAAGCAGCATCAGGCGCAGCGCCGCAAGCGCCGTAAGCATCAGGGCGGCAAGGCAGAGGAAAACACGGTAACGCATGGTCAATCTCCTTTCGCTTGTCAAAGCCTATGTGTGACAAGAACATATCATGCTTGCGTGAAAGTCCCTCTTGCCAAAAGAAAGGAAAAGAATTATAATTGTTGTACGTGGTTTCAGCAAAAATTGAAAGGATGGGTTCACATGGACGTTCGTCAGGTCTATGAGCAGTGGCTGCGTGATTTTGCGCAGGATGAGGATACCGTGAAGGATCTCCAGGCGATTGCGGGCGATGAAAAAGAAATCGAGGATCGCTTTTATACAGAACTGAGCTTCGGCACCGCCGGCATGCGCGGCGTGCTGGGCGCCGGCATGAACCGCATGAACCGTTATAATGTCCGCCGTGCTACCAAGGGCCTGGCGCAGTATCTGCTCCAGAAGCCCGAAGAGGCTGCCCGCGGCGTGGTGATCGCTTATGACAGCCGTCGCTTCTCTGCTGAGTTTGCCAAGGATACCGCCCTGGTGCTGGCCCAGGAGGGCGTGCCCGCCATGCTGTTCGACGCCCTGCGCCCTGTGCCTGTGCTGTCCTACGCGGTGCGTCATCTGAACGCCATCGCCGGCATCGTGATCACCGCCTCCCATAATCCGCCCCAGTACAATGGCTATAAGGTCTATGGCGAGGACGGCGCCCAGGTCGGTCCCGAGGCTGCCGAGGGCATCACCAGGATCATCCGTGCCACCGCCTATACCGATTGCACCCTGATGGACGAAAAGGAAGCCATCGAGAAGGGCCTTTTGAAGTACATCGGCAACAAGGAAGTGGACGACGACTACATCGCCGAGGTGAAAACCCTGTGCGTCCAGCCCGAAATGCTGGAGAAGATGGGCAGCGAGCTGTCCATCGTGTATACCCCCGTGCATGGCTCCGGCAATGTGCCGGTCCGCCGCATCCTGAAGGAAATCGGCATTTCCAACGTGTCCGTCGTGAAGGAGCAGGAGCTGCCCGATCCCGCCTTCTCCACCGTGAAGGTGCCCAACCCCGAGGAGCCCGATACCTTCAAACTGGCCATCAAGCTGGCTGACGAGAAGGGCGCCAAGGTCATTTTCGCCACTGACCCCGACTGCGACCGCCTGGGCGTGGCCGTCAAGACCTCCGAAGGCGACTGGCAGCTGCTCACCGGCAACCAGATCGGCTGCGTGCTGCTGCATTACATCCTTTCCGCCAAGAAGAAGCAGGGCGTTCTGCCCGAAAACGGCGCGGCGGTGAAGTCCATCGTGTCCACCAGCCTCTCCAACAAGATCGCCGCCTCCTTCGGCGTGGATATGTTCGAGACCCTGACCGGCTTCAAGTTCATCGGCGAGAAGATCCAGCAGTTCCAGGATACTGGCAGCCACATCTTCCTCTTCGGCTTTGAGGAGAGCTACGGCTTCCTGTCCTCCACCTTTGTGCGCGACAAGGACGGCGTGAACGCCTCCATGCTTATCGCCGAGGTGGCCTGCGCCTGCGCCGCCCAGGGCATCACCCTGTACGACTATGTGCAGTCCATCTTCGCCGAGTACGGCTATTTTGTGGAGAAGGTTGTCTCCGTCACTCTGCCCGGCAAGGAAGGTCTGGGCCGCATGAAGGAAATCATGGCTGGTCTGCGGGCCAATCCCCCCGCTGAGCTGGCTGGCCTGAAGGTCACCGCCGTCCGCGATTACCTCAAGGGTACCCGCGTGGCCGATGGAAAGGAAGAGCCCACCGGCCTGCCCACCTCCGACGTGCTGTACTTCGAGCTGGAAGGCGGCAACTGGGTGTGCGTGCGCCCCTCCGGCACCGAGCCGAAGATCAAGCTCTACGTCAACTCCAACGCCATGGACAAGGACGAGGCCAACAAGATCAACGCCGAGCTGCGTGCGGCCAGCGAGGCTCTGCTGGCATAAGTCACTGCAATTCAATCGAGCAGGCACAGTTCACGCTGTGCCTGCCTTTCACGTTATAGGAAAGAAGGAATTTTCATGGAAAGCAAAACCTATATGATCGAACAGCTTAAGGCGCTCACCGGCATCCCCAGCCCCACGGGCATGACCCTGGAGGCGGCCAAGTATGTCTTTGCCGAGTTGCAGCGCCTGGGCTTCGCCCCGGAACTCACCCGCAAGGGCACGGTGATCTGCTGCCTGGGCGGCGAAGGCCACCCGGTGCTCATGAGCGCCCATGTGGATACCCTGGGCGCCATGGTGCGGGCCATCAAGGGCGATGGCCGGCTGCGCTATACCAAGCTGGGCGGCTATAACGACAATGCCATCGAGAACGAGAACGTGCTCATCCACACCCTGGAGGGCAAGACCTATTCCGGCACGGTGCAGTCCGTGAAGGCCAGCCGCCATGTGTGGGGCGATACCACCGGCGATAAGCGCGGCGACGAGTACCTCGAGATCGTCATTGACGAGGACGTATCCTGCAAAGCGGATGTGGAAAAGCTGGGCATCACCCCCGGCAACTACATCTCCTTCGATCCCCGCATGGTGGTTACCGAAAGCGGCTATATCAAGAGCCGTCACCTGGACGACAAGGCTTCCTCCGCCGTGCTGCTGGCCCTGGCCAAGGGCGTGGCCGAGGGCAAAGTGAAGCTGGGCCGCAAGGTATATATCGTCTTTACCGTGTATGAGGAAGTGGGCCACGGCGCCTCCAGCCTGTATACCCTCACCGATGTGGAGGACATGATCGCTGTGGACATGGGCTGCGTGGGCAGCGACCTGAGCTGCAACGAAAAGCAGGTCTCCCTGTGCGCCAAGGATTCCAACGGCCCCTACGATTACAGCTTCCTGCAGGAGCTGGTGCAGCGCTGCAAGGAGCAGGACATCGACTATGTGGTGGACATCTACCCCGGCTATGGCTCCGACGCGGGCACCGCGCTGCGGGCCGGCATGGAGATCCGCTACGCCTGCTTCGGCCAGGGCGTGTTCGCCTCCCATGCCTATGAGCGCACCCATATCAAGGGCATGGAGGGTACGTTGCGGCTGCTGGTCAACGTGGCGGAGGTTGTGAAGTGAGCAATCTCTATTTCTTCTCCGGCCCCTGCGGGTGCGGGAAATCCACCCTGGCGGACGCCTGGGCCAAGCACCTGGTGAACAACGCCGGCCGCAAGCAGGTGTATGTGATCCACGGGGACGATTTCCACGAGGGCTTTGTGGAGCCTGACGCCAAGGGCGATTTCTTTGTGGACGGCCTGCCCGGCGATGCCATGGCCTGGGAGCAGATCCTCGCTTTCAACTGGGACTGTATCATTGACGTGGCGGACAAGGCGCTTTCCCGTGGCCTGGACGTGGTGATCGACTACGTGATCGAGGAGAGGCTGCCCCGTGTGACGGCACTGGCGAAAAAGCACGGCGCCCGGCTGCATTATGTGGTGGTCACCGCTGAAGAAGAGACCATCCGCCGGCGCATCACCCAAAGGGGAGACGTGGACCTGATCGAGCGGGCGATTTTCCTGAAAAACAAGCTGGAAAACATGCCGGAGAATCAGGGGCGTCTGCTGGACAACACTTGCCTCACCGTGGAGGAGGAAATCGCCCTGGTGGGGGATGAAAGGTTTATCGTAAACAATCTGTGAATTGAGCATTTTGCAGGCTTGCCCAGGCAAGTCTGCATTTGCTTTTTGGCTGTCTTATGATATAATAGATTGAATTCCTGTGCTTAAGGAGGAACCAACATGTTTGGCAAGTTTATGAACAACTATTATTACGGCAAGAGCGGCAAGGGCGATTATACCAAGGAAGATCTGCCCACCACCCGCTGGCAGCTGTTTTGGGAAATGCTGCGCGTGCGCTTTGCCAACCTCTTCCGGCTGAATCTTCTGTATATGATCATCTGGCTGCCTGCCATGCTGGTCATGGTGCTGGGCGCGCTGAGCATCCTCACCGGCCTTCTGGGCGAGGACGGCAACCTGGTAGCCAACGCCTACGAGCTGCTGCATGCCTATGTGCAGTCCACGCTTTTGTGGCTGATCCCCGCCATCGCCATCACCGGCATCGCCACCCCCGGCATTGCCTATGTGACCCGCAACTGGAGCCGTGACGAGCATGCCTTCCTCTGGTCCGATTTCAAGGACGCCGTGAAGGAAAACTGGAAGCAGGGTCTGCTGGTTTCCCTGGTGACCGGCTTCCTGCCCATGGCCATTTATGTGGGCTGGTTCTTCTATGGCGATATGGCTGCCAGCAATCCTATTATGATCATTCCGCAGGTCCTGCTGGTGATGATCGGTCTTGTCTGGTCCCTGGCGGTGACCTATATGTATCCGCTGATGGTCAGCTATAAGCTGAAGATGAAGGACCTTCTGCGCAACGCTCTGCTGCTGGCCATTGCCCGCCTGCCCCAGAGCGTGGGCATCCGCCTGCTGCATTGCGTGCCCATGGCCATTGCCCTGCTGCTGGCCTTCTTCCTGGTGAACTCCGTCTACTGTGTGCTGGGCCTTTTTGGCTATTACTTTCTGCTGGGCTTCAGCCTGAGCCGCTTTGTTACCGCCAGCTATACCAACGCTGTGTTTGACAAGTATATCAACAGCCGCATCGAGGGCGCCGTGGTCAACCGCGGCCTGAATACCGAAGCGGACGACGACTTTGACGAAGAAGACGAGCAGGAAGAACAGGAATAAAAACAACCGCCGCATGCGCAACCTATCCCGGAAAGGGAGGCGAGCACATGTGGCGGCTTGATGAACGGGCAAAACGCAAGTATGCGGCTGCGGAGCGCTTCGGCCTGACGGAGAAACTGAGGCAATGCGGCTGGGCGGGTCTTTCCGCCAAGGAAGCCGGACGCATCGGCGGCAGCCTGAAAACAAAACGAAAGAAATAGTTCGGAGTGCAATACATGTACACAGGTTTTGCTGAGGTATACGACCAACTGATGAACGATGTGAACTACGCCGACTGGGCGGAGTTCTATGTGCGGATTATGAACGCCTTCGGGATCCGCGAGGGCAAGATCTGCGAGTGCGCCTGCGGCACCGGCGGGCTTACGCTGCCGCTGTACCGCAAGGGCTTTCACGTCACTGGTGTGGACTTGAGCCAGGATATGCTGTGGATCGCCGCCCAGAAGGCCCGGCAGGCCGGCGTGGCGATTCCCTTTGTCCGCCAGGACATGCGGCAGCTGCGCCTGCACCGGCCCATGGACGCGGTGCTGGCCACCTGCGACGGCATCAACTATCTCCTGGAGGACAAGGACGTGCTGGCCTTCTTCCAGGCGGCAAGGGCGGCGCTTCGGCCCGGGGGTGGCTTGTTCTTTGACGTGTCCACGCCCTATAAGCTGAAAAACGCCCTGGGCAACCAGATGATCTGCGAGGACAGGGAGGACGTCACCTACCTGTGGCAGAACCGCTTCTCGGAGAAAACCGGCCTGCTGGACATGCACCTGTGCATCTTTGTGAAGCAGAAGGACGGCAGCTACAAGCGCATTGACGAAGAGCAGAAGCAGCGGGCCCACAGCATGCAGGGGCTGGTGAATCTGCTGCATCAGGCCGGGTTCGACCGGGTGATGGTCTTCGGCAACGGCAAAATGGAAGCACCCAGGGAGACGGAGCACCGGTGGCACTTCGCGGCTATCCGGCGGCTGGATCCCGAGGGGGCATTGGAAGGGGAGAAGAACATATGATAGAGAGACGCGAGGGCGATGAGCTGATCCGCCTGAGCCTGATGGACGGCCAGGTGCGTGTGATGATGCTGGAAACCACCGCCATGTGCCAGCGGGCGGCGGATATCCACCATGCTACCCCCGTGTGTACCGCCGCCATGGGCCGGCTGATGACGGCTACCTCCATGATGGGCGTGATGATGAAGGGCGAGAACGAGTCCGTGACCGTGACCATCAAGGGCGGCGGCCCCATGGGCACCCTGTGCGCCGTGGCCAACCATGGCGACCTGAAGGTCTACGCCGATAATCCCCAGGTGGAATTGCCCCTGCGGGCCGATGGCAAACTGGACGTGGGCACCGCCGTAGGCAAGGACGGCCGCATGAGCGTGGTGAAGGATCTTGGCCTGCGGGAACCCTATGTGGGCCAGATTGAGCTGGTCAGCGGCGAACTGGCCATTGACTTTGCCAACTATTTTACCGTCAGCGAGCAGTCGCCCTCCCTGGTGGCACTGGGCGTGCTCACCAGCGGCGACGCGGTGCTCAAGGCCGGCGGACTTTTGATCCAGCCTCTGCCCGGCTGCGAGGAGAGCACCATCGACCAGCTGGAGCTGCGCAGCCCCATGTTTGCCGACATCAGCCGGGAGATGACCTTCGCCCCCAAGGAAGAGCTGCTGGAGGACTGGTTCCGGGGCATGGATCCCGTGGTGCTGGAGCGTGAGCCCCTGCGCTACCATTGCGGCTGTTCCCGCTATCGCATGGAGAAGGCGCTGATCTCCCTGGGCCGCAAGGAGCTGATGAACCTCATCGAGGAGGACAAGGGCGCCGAGCTGGGCTGCCATTTCTGCCACAGCTATTATCAGTTTTCAACCGACGAGCTCAAGGATCTGTTCCAGCGGGCAAGCCGGGAATAAGCATCAGGAGAGGCCATGAGCGAAAGAAACATGGGCCAGGTGGTTCCGTTTCGGTTAAGCCCGGGCAAAATGCGCCGCGGCGCCTATGAGCACCGGCGAAAGGGACACCCCATGGAGGCGGTGGAGCTTCTGCGCCGGGCCGCCCAGCAGGAGGATTCTCCTGCCGGCTGGCTGCACCTGGCGGAGGAACTGCGCCGCCTGGGCTGCTATGAACAGGCGGCGGTGCTGCTCTACCGCATGCTGGCCGGGGCGGACGCGCCCATCCAGACCTGGATGGAGCTGGCCAGGGCACAAGCGGCCCTGGGCAAAACGGAAGCCGCCGTGGACAGCCTGTATCATTATCTGAACGAAGATCCTTACAGCGATATCGCCGATGAAGCCCGGCGAATGCTGGGTCAGCTGGAAGAACCGGAATCCCCGGAGGAGGCCTTCCGGCTGCCGCTGCTGGTGCGCCGTGGCCTGACCGCCTGGCGGGAAGGACATCCGCAGCTGGGCGAAAGGCGGCTGCGCCGTGCCATTCATATGGCGAAGCAGCCGGGGAAACTGTATATCACCATGGCGGTCCTATTGCTGGCGGAAAGCCGCTTTCAGGAAGCGGCCCGATGCCTGGCATCCGCCGTGAAAGCGGAGCCGGACAATGCCCGGGCCGCATGCATGCTTTGCGTGGCGCTGAACGCCATGGGCCGCCGGCGGGTGGCGCTGGGGCTATTGGGCAAGGCCGAATCTCTGTGCAACACCGCCGAGGGGGAGGAGATCTTCCTCACCACGGCGTGGACCATTTCTGCCCATAAGGCCCGTGAGCGTTTCCTGCTGGAGAGGCACCGGCAGCAGCCCTGCCGCATTGTGCTGATGCATCACCTGGCCGACCTGGCATGGGAAAAAGGCGAGGCGCAGCAGGCGGTACTGTGGTGGCAGCGGATTCTGCGGCTGGACCCGAATGACATACGTGCGGCTGCGCTTCTGCGCTGGAGCCGCGACCATGGCGACGGCCTGCTGCCGCCCATGGGCATGCTGCCCAGCCTGGAATCGAAAACCATGCTGCAGAGCCTGATCCAGGCCGACGCGGAACACCTTACCCCCGAAGCCATGCTGATGCCCGGCACCGATTGCCGCAGAGCGGTGGACTGGTGCTTCACGGTGTCCAGCATGGGCATTCAGCAGAAATGCCTGGAGATGCTCTCCGGCCAGGATACCCCGGTGGTGCGCCGTTATCTGCGGGAACTGCTCACCAGCCCCACCGTGCACCAGGAGATCCGCCACCGGATTATGCTGCACTTTGCCCAGCTGGGGGAGACCGGCCCCATGAACGTACTCATGGGCCAGCGAATGACCCAGGCGGAGTGCGCTCCTATGCCCCAGGGCAAAAAGCACCTGTGGCGCGCCTTTCTGCCCATGCTGCTGGAGGAAACCCGGCGGCACCGGCAATCTGAGGCGATCGTTGAGTGCGCGGCGGAAATCTGGCCGCTGCTCTCCCGCAGGGAACAGCAGGAGGCCGCCGGCATGGACAGCTACCTGTGGGTGAAAGCCATCGAAATCCTTTATCTGCGCCTGACGGAGCAGGAAGAAGCCGCCGCCAGCTGCGTGCGGCACATGCCCGTTTCCATGCGGAAGGTGAGCCGTGTGCTGCGCAGGATCGCCCGGCGGATGGAACACGATATGAACATGGAGGAATGAATACCATGAGAAAGTGCATCGATTTTGACCAGCATTTCGCGGATTACACCGCCAAGTGGATGCAGGAGCACCAGAAGGATTACCGCAATTTCGACGCCATGGAGGCGGATATGCCCCGGGTGTACATGACCTTCCTGAACACCCCTGCCCGCTGGCTGGAGGGAATCACCCCCGGCGCGTACTTCACCCAGTTTGAGGATCCCAAGGATCTGGTGGACTGGCTGTGCGACTATTGCGACAAGGAAGTGCCCGTGCCTGATTTGCTGCTGGACCAGATCCAGGCGGTGGGCAAGCCCTGCGAGAAGCGCCTCGTTGCCCTTCTGAAGGACGAGGAGGCGCCGGAGGAGGCCAAGATGATCGCCATCGGCCTTCTGCGTGAAATGGAAAGCACCGCCCCCAAGATGCTCTATATCTCCTGGCAGATGAACCGCCCCCAGAAGGACGACCTGTGCGACAACGCCCTGGAGAGCCTGAGCGAAATGGGTCACGGCGTGGTGCAGCCCCTGCTGGAGGCCCTGCCCAAGGCAAACGAGGCCGGCCAGGAGGCTATGCTGGATGTGCTTGCAAATTATCCGGGCAACGAGCAGGTTTTTCAGCTTGCCCTTCGTTTATTCCGTGAGAACCCCACCCGCCGGGCGCTGTTTGCCAGCTACCTGGGCAAGCTGGGGGATCAGCGTGCCCTGCCGGACCTGCTCAAGGCCGCCAAGGACGACCGGGTAGGCTACATCGATTTCATCGAGATCCGCAATGCCATCGAAATGCTGGACGGCGTGGCCCCGGAGCGGGAGTTTGACGACGATCCGGAATACAATGCCCTCTACGGCATGCAATAAACCAAGGAGACACATATGGTAACATTACAGGATATCAAGCAGAATGAGTCCATCAAGGCCCTGATCCGGGCCGGCAACAACTATCTGGAGGCCTGCGGATACACCGACCACGGCCCCAGGCATGTAAGCTATGTGAGCAAAACGGCTTCGGGCATCCTCAAGGCTCTGGGGTATTCGCCCAGGGAGATCGAACTGGCGGCCATCGCCGGCTGGGTGCATGATGTGGGTAACTCCGTGAACCGCCACGAGCATGGCCCCAACGGCGCGGTGATGCTTTTCCCCATTCTGCGGGAGACCGGCATGGACATGAACGACGTGATGGAGGTCATCACCGCCGTGGGCAACCACGAGGAGCAGAGCGGCTTCATTTCCAGCGCCGTTTCCGCCGCCCTGGCCCTGGGCGACAAGAGCGACGCCCACAAGACCCGTGTGCGCCACGGCCGGCCCGACGTTACCGACGTACACGACAGGGTGAATTTCTCCATTCAGGAAAACCAGGTCACCGTGGACAGGAAGAACCGCGTGATCCGCCACGAACTGGTGATGGACGAATCTTCCTCGGTGATGGAATATCTGCAGATTTACATGAGCCGCATCGTGATGTGCGAAAAAGCGGCGGCTTTCCTCAAGTGCTCCTTCGACCTGGTGATCAACGGCCAGCCCGTGAACAACCGGCCCAAGAAGGACGGGGAATAACGAAGAACAAAGGAGGTGAACGGCATGCTGTGCCCTCAATGCGGCACCTATGCAGGGGAGAATGACATCCTCTGTCCCGGCTGCGGCGTATTGCTGAACCATGGCGAAAACCACGAGGAAGGCGTCCGTTCGATCCGCCAGGGCAGGCGTGCCCGCAATGCCGCAGCCGCTGCCGCCCCCAAAACGACTCACCACACGGGCAGGATCGGCGCCAGCCGCATTTATGTGGATCCCGTGGCCAAGCAGGATACCCGGGAGATCCCCCTCTATGCTGATCCCCAGGTGTTCAACAGCGACGGCACGCCCCTGGTCACCGGCTATGACCGGCCCGCTGCCCGCAGCGTGTATGGCGATACCACCCGCCAGCAAACCATGATGCCCAGCCACCGCCGCAAGAAGCATCCCCTGAGCAAGCACCAGGTCAACTGGTCGCATGTGGCCATTGTGATGGTGGTGCTGGTGATTCTCCTGGGCATAGGCGTGTATCTCTTCCTGGACAAGACCGACGATGGCCAGAAGATTCTGGCCCGCCTGGGCAAGGACGCCACTGCCTCCGCCATGTGGGAGGTGGGCTATGAGGTGATGGACACCGGCGATATCGATAAAGCCATTTACCTCTTCGAAACGGCCCGCGAAAAGGACGGCAAGGACAACATCAACGTATCCGGCCTGCTCACCCTGGGCAGCGCCTATGAAGCTGCCGGCCGGGTGGAGGACGCGGAGGCGCTTTACCGGGAAATTTACACCGATATCGTGCCCAGCGCCCCGGATGCTTACCGCAATGTGATCCGCATCCTGCTGGCCACTGACCGCCGGGCAGAGGCGGGCGAGCTGATGCAGACGGCCTTTGAAGCCACCGGCAGCAATACCTTCCGCCAGCAGCGCATGGAGCTGCTGCCCCTTGCGCCCACCGTGAACCTGACGGCAGGCTACTATACCGAAAAGAAAAACATCACCCTGGCTTCTCCCCAGGGGTATGACGTATACTACACCTTTGACGAGAACGCTGTTCTGCCCGACGAAGGAACGTTGTCCACCGGCTCCATCTTCCTGGAGGAGGGCATCTGGAATCTGCGGGCGGTGGCTGTCAGCGGCGAACTGGTCAGCGATCCCCTCAAGGCCAGCTACAAGGTGTTCATGCCCTCGCCCCAGGTCCCCGGCTACAGCCTGGCTCCCGGCACTTACGAGCGCCGCCAGCGCATATGGCTGCGCCCAGGCAAGGATAACGAGAAGGACGAGGACATTACCATCTATTACACCATCGACGGCTCCACCCCCGACGCGGACAGCCCTGTGTGGACCGGCGAGCCCTTCTATCTGCCGGCGGGCAAGGTGACGCTGCAGGCCGTGGCGGTGAATGGCTACGGCAAGGCCAGCAATGTGCTTTCCGTGGGCTACAACTTCAAGTTCAACCCCAAGCCCAAGAATTCTTACCGGGTGGAGGATACTGCCAACGGCCTGAAGCTCTACTCCACCACACGTGAGGATTTCCAGAAGGCCTACGGCAAGGGCGAAAGCATGGAGGACGCCTATCTCCACGGCATCAACGAGGTATGCCAGAAGTATAATTACAACTGGGGTTACGCCACCATGGCGAAAACAAAAACAGGCTGGGTGCTGGCGGACCTCTACTTCACCACAAGCCAGTTTGTGGGCCCCAGGGGTACGGGCATCGGCAACACGGAGGAACAGGTGGTCAGCCAGTTCCGCGATATGGGCCAGGTGGCAAGCCCTTCGGGCAACCGCGGCCTGTATGATAACGAGGACTACGGCACCGGAAAGATCTATCTCAACGAGGACGGCACCAAGCTGATCCGCTATGTTGCCTATACTGCCGACAGCCATGAATGGCAGCTGGATTACGAGCTGGGCAAGGGCGGCACGGTGGAGGCCATCAGAATGCTGTTTATTCCGTGAAAACACGGCGGTGGACTTGTTCCACCGCTTTTTTTGCGCCAAAGTTTACACGGCGTTGAAAGTTTGTTTATCGTGCGTTCATTTTTCTCTCATACTATGAAGGGGAACGACAGAAAGGGAGGAAGAACGAATGAAAGTCATGAAATCGCCCAAGAGACCTATTTTGATATTCTATCTGATCACGCTGGGTATTCTGCTGCTGTTTAATCTGCTGGTGGTGCCTTCTGTGATGGAAAGCCGCATCACAGAGGTGGACTACGGTACGTTCCTCAAGCATCTGGATGCGAAGACTGTTCATCTGGTGCAGGTGGAGAAGGACTATATCCATTACATCATGGGTACCGAGGAGAATCCGCAGGTTTTCCGCACGGTTGCATTCAACGACGACAGCCTTGTCGACAGGCTTTATGCCTCGGGCTGCGCGTTCGGCCAGGTTGAGGAACAGGAACCCAATGTGTTCATCAGCTTTCTGGTCAGCTGGATCATGCCCATTGCGATCTTTACGATCATTGGGCGGTTGATGACAAGGCACCTGAGCAAAAACGGCGCCGGCGGCATGCCGATGATGCAGTTTGGCAAATCCAGCGCGAAAGTTTACGTGCCGTCCACCACCAGCATCAAGTTCAAGGACGTGGCGGGCGAGGAAGAAGCCAAAGAATCCCTGATGGAGATTGTGGATTTCCTGCATGAGCCGGAAAAGTACAGGAAGATCGGCGCTTCGATGCCCAAGGGCGCATTGCTTGTGGGCCCGCCCGGCACAGGCAAAACCATGCTGGCCAAGGCTGTGGCAGGCGAGGCCAATGTGCCGTTCTTTTCCATTTCCGGCTCCGAGTTTGTGGAAATGTTTGTGGGCATGGGCGCGGCCAAGGTGCGTGATCTTTTCAAGCAGGCCAATGAGAAGGCTCCCTGCATTGTATTTATTGATGAGATTGATACCATCGGCAAGAAGCGCGACGGACATGGCGTGGGCGGCAATGACGAACGCGAGCAGACGCTGAACCAGCTTCTGACGGAAATGGATGGCTTTGACGGCGGCAAGGGCGTGGTGATTCTGGCGGCTACCAACCGCCCGGAAACGCTGGACCCGGCGCTTTTACGGCCTGGGCGCTTCGATCGCCGTGTACCTGTGGAGCTGCCGGATTTGACGGGGCGCGAAGCGATCCTTCGGGTGCATGCGGAGAAGGTTTGCATGGAGCCGGGGATCGACATGAACGCCATTGCCAGGGCAACTTCCGGCGCTTCCGGCGCTGAACTGGCGAATATCGTTAATGAAGCGGCGCTGCGGGCCGTACGCCTTGGCCGTGACAAGGTAACGCGGACGGACCTGGAAGAAAGTGTAGAGGTGGTTATCGCCGGCCAGCAGAAGAAGAGCAAGGTGCTTTCCGATAAGGAGAAAGCCATTGTGGCCTATCACGAAATCGGCCATGCGCTGGTGGCAGCACTGCAGACGCATTCCGCGCCTGTGACGAAGATTACCATCGTACCCCGCACCTCCGGCGCGCTGGGTTATACCATGCAGGTGGACAGCGAGGAGCATAACCTGATGAGCCAGACGGAACTGGAAAACAAAATCGCCACCCTGACCGGCGGCCGGGCGGCGGAGAAGATCGTCTTTGGCAACGTGACCACCGGCGCCAGCAATGATATTGAGCAGGCAACCAAGCTGGCCCGGGCGATGATCACCCGATACGGCATGAGTGAGGAATTCGGCATGGTGGCTCTGGAAACGGTGCAAAACCAATACCTGGGCGGGGACGCTTCACTGGCCTGCTCGCCGGAGACCGCCGCAGCCATCGACCGCAAGGTAGTGGAGCAGGTGAGAATCCAATACGGCAAGGCTGAAGCAATGCTGCGCGAAAACGAAACCAAGCTGCACGAACTGGCTAAGTACCTGTATGAAAAGGAAACCATCACCGGCGAGGAGTTTATGGAGATACTGAACAAAGCCGGGTAAATGAAAAGAGCCATCGCAGGAAGAGTGATGGAAAGGATGAAGTTATCCTTCCCTATACACAAAAAACCGCAACAGCAAGCTCGCCAAGGCTTGCTGTTTCTTGTGCTATTGTGATAGAATGAAAACGATAAACTGGAATTTGACGAGGTGAGAATATGGCGATGTGGAATCCGTGGAGAGGTTGCAAAAAGTGTAGCGACGGCTGCCTCTATTGCTATATCCACAAGGGCGACGCAAAGCGTGGTGTTGATACAAGTATTGTTGAAAAAACAAAGGACTTTGCAAAGCCCATAGAACGCCTAAAGAACGGCAATTACAAAATGAAATCCGGCATTGTATATACCTGCTTTTCCACAGATTTTCTGATCGAGGAAGCGGATGCATGGCGCCCAGAATGCTGGCGGATGATAAAGGAGCGCAAAGATTGTACCTTTCTCTTTCTCACCAAGCGCATTGACAGATTTATGGACTGCATCCCCGATGATTGGGATGACGGCTATGAAAACGTGGTCGTTTGCTGTACGGTTGAGAATCAAAAGAATGCAGACGATAAGCTCGGAATTTTTGAAAAACTTCCGATCAGACATAAGTGTATAACAGCTCAGCCGCTTATCGAAGCCATTAATATAGAACGATATCTTGACGGTATTGAACTTGTGGTTGTCGGCGGTGAATCGGACACGAACGCAAGACCTCTTGACTACGATTGGGTACTCGAGATCAGAGCACAGTGTGTCAGGAAAAACGTATCTTTCGAATTCAGACAATGCGGAACGCATTTTATCAAGAACGGTATGGAATACAAGTTGCAAACAAAGGATCTGTGTGTTCAAGCAAGAAAAGCTGATATAGATTTCAAACGCAGTAGTTGATTCA
>JAFVVG010000022.1 GCA_017502305.1 Clostridia bacterium
ATGTTGGCAGCTCCTTTCGCAATGAAAATAGCGGTTATGACGAAGGTTTTTTCCTTTCGTCATAACCGCTACCATTCACCACAAACGAGCCGTAGTCATGATGTGATTGGAAGGATAAAACCTTCCTTTACATCATACCTGCCACCAGGCGGAGGATCTTGCCCAGGAGGTCTGGCTGCAGTTCTTTGCTGCCGCCGCCCGTGAGGAGCAGGCCGGCTGTGCCATCCTTCAGCCGGAGCACCTTTTGTGGCGGGTAGCGAAATTCGTGTGGTGCAAGCAGCTGCGCACCCTGCGCTATCGCTCCCTGCCGGCCGCAACCCCTGAATATCATGATGATTTCTCCGCTGCCCTGGTGGATGAGAAGGAGCGCCGCCAGCTCACCGCCTGGCTGCACAGCCGCATTGTGAACCTGAGCCGCCAGCAGCGGGAAATCATGATCCTGTATTACATCGACCAGGTGCCGCAGAAGGATATCGCCCAGCGGCTGAGCCTTTCCGAAGGCGCGGTGCGCTGGCATCTGTTCGATACCCGGCGACGTTTGCGAGAGGAGCATCAATCCATGGAGCACACCACCGATTACGTTTACCGCCCTGGCAGGATGTGCGTGGCTGTGTGCGGCACACCGCCTCCCCAGCCGGACACCTGCCGTATTGATCAAAGCTTGCTGATGCAAAACATTCTGATGGTCTGTTACAAACAGCCACGCACCGTGCAGGAGATCGCCGCGGCCCTGGGTGTGGCTGCCGCCTTTGTGGAAAACGATCTGCAATGGCTGGTTGCCCAGGAGTTCATCACCGGGGAAAAGGGCAGATACGCCACCTCCTTCATCATCGAAGACGGTGAATACAGCAACGCCGTCAGCCAGGTCTTCTTCGACAACAAAGAGGACGTTTCCCTGCCCATCATCCGCTGGCTGCTGGAACAGGAACAGGCCATCCGCGCCATAGGCTTCACAGGCTGCGACAGGCCCATGGACAAGCTGTTATGGCTTCTGCTCTACCACTTCACCTATTACCTGCCCCTGCCCATCGAAAAGCCAACCCCACCCCTGCGGCCGGACGGCGGGCACTACACTCCCCGAGGGTATGTTCAGTCCAGCCAGCAGGAAAACCACCTTCGGGAACACTGGGCCTATAACGGCAGCATGGAAAACAACGGCTTCTGCTGGTTCGGCCTGTACAATTTCGGTCAAAGCGACATCGAGTCCCTCATGGACAGCTACACCCCTGAATGGAACGCCCTGCGCCTGCTGCTGGAAAAGCTGGCACGGCACGGCTTTGACCTGGCCTGCGTCAAGGAAGAGGAACAATACCACCTGGCCCGGCTGGTGGAGAAAGGCTTTGTGCTTGTGCGGGATGGCAAGGCAAAACCCAACTTTGTGATCTTCACACCGGAGCAGTACGACCGGCTCCAGCGGGAGATCTTCTACCCCCTGGCCCAGGCGCTTCAGCCCGCGCTCGTCCGCCTGGCGAATGATTTCCACAGCCTGAGCCGCCGCTCCCTGCCGGCGCATCTCAAGCATCTCTCTACGCTGAATGCGGTGCTGTCCCTGATGGACGTGGGCTTTATGACGGAGTTCATCGCCTTCAAGGAGGGCTTCCTCTACAAGCCTGTGGATCACCGGGATGGCGAGTTCCTCACCATGTGCTACCTCATGCCCTGAGACACCTCCGCATAGCTCTCCACCCCCTCGGCAATGGCGTGGCCCAGCTTTTCCTGATAGGCGGGTGAAAGCAGCAGTTTTTCCTCGGCGGCATTGGAGATGAATCCGCACTCGATCAGCACCGAGGGTACGTCCAGCCGCAGGATGAAGTAGTCCCCCGCCAGGGCGGCGCGGTGCTTTTTCGGCTCCAGGTGGGTGATCAGCGCCTCCTGCATGGCCCCGGCCAGCAGTCGGCCGCTGTCGCAGCCCTGGCGGTAGAACACCTGGGGGCCGGACTGCCCCCGGTCGCGGTATTCGTTCATATGGATGGACAGCACCATGTCCACCTTGGCCTCCACCGCCTTGGCCACCCGGTTTTCCATGTCCTGCCGCTTCATGGTTTGATGGGCAGGGCGGTCATCGCTGCACAGGTCCTCGTCGCCGTCGCGGGTCATGAACACCTCAGCGCCCCGGTTGACGAGGGCCTTTTCCACTTGCCTGGCCACCGCCAGGTTGATTTCCTTTTCCCACACGCCGCTGTCCCTGGCCCGGGCGCCGCCATCGTAGCCGCCATGGCCCGCATCCACCAGGATGCGCCAGCCGCTGAGGGGCAGCACCGCACCAGGGGCTTCCGCTTCCACCGGCGCAGGCTGCGAGGTCTCCCTGCGGAAGGCCGCCGCTGCGGTCAGCATACCCAGCATGACCACCACCAGAACCGCCATGGTCAGCTTCCTCTCCCCTTTTTTTCCCGGCAGCCATCTCATGCCCATCACCTCCGGAGAAAGAATATGCGATGGAAAATCGTTACATTCTTCCGGCAGGAGAAACCCGCAACGCGGCGAATACATGTCTGGTGTCTTTTATATTATTATCAGTATTTTCAAAGAAGGTTGTTTATGGAAACCCTGCTGCGTATCCTTGACTGGCCCATGCCCAAACCCGAAATGTACGGCTGGTTCCACCAGCTGTGGCTGATGATCCCCTTTTTCGCCGCGTGGCTCCTGTGCCGCATGTATCACCACAGCCCCAGGCCACAGGCCTTTGTCCGCCAGGTTGTTTTCCGCACGGCGGTGCTGGTGGCGGTGCTGGAGCTTCTGCACCAGATCAACTATAACCTCATCTGGCAGGATGGCGCCCTGCGCCTGGACATGCAATGGTATGCCTTCCCCTTCCAGTTCTGCACCACACCCATGTATGCGGGCCTTCTGACCGGCGTTTTCAAAAAGGGCCGTGTACACGACGCCCTCTGCGCCTATCTGGCCACCTACGCGGTATTCGCCGGGCTGGCGGTGATGCTCTACCCCAACACCATTTTCACCGGCACCATCATCACCAACATTCACGGCATGGTATGCCACGCCTCTATGCTAACCATGGGCATTTTCCTGTATTACACCGGCCATGTGAAGGCTGAGCGCCGCACCCTCCTGCGGGCAATACCGGTCTTTTCTGTTTTTGTCATGATGGCGATGGTAATGAACGAAATCGCCTACCGGGCCGGATTGATGGACATGGGCCACACCTTCAACATGTTCTTCATCAGCCCCCATTGCGAACCCTCGCTGCCGGTGTATTCCACGGTGCAGGCCCATGTGGCCTACCCCTGGTGTCTGCTGATCTACATCAGCGTTTTCACCCTGGCAGCCTACCTGATGCTGCTCTTCGCCATGAGCATTGTCCACGCGGCCCGCAACCGCCGTCCCCACCATCCCCTGCCCGCGTGATATCCTCCGGCTGAAAAGCCGGAGTTTTCATTTGTCCGGATGTGTGCTATAATGATGGTTCACGAAGGAGGGAGCGCCTGTGGCGGATATTGTGGTAATCGGCGGCGGACACGCCGGATGCGAGGCAGCGCTGGCTGCGGCCCGCATGGGCATGGATACCCTGCTCTTGACCCTGAACATGGACGGCATCGCCCTCATGGCCTGCAACCCGGTGATCGGCGGCTCCGCCAAGGGCCACCTGGTGCGGGAGCTGGACGCCCTGGGCGGCGAAATGGGCCGCGCCATTGACGATACCTTCCTGCAGAGCCGCATGCTGAACCTGAGCAAAGGCCCCGCGGTGCACAGCCTGCGGGCCCAGGCCGACAAGCAGGCCTACCAGAACCGCATGCGCAAGGCGCTGATGAGCCAGGAGCGCCTCACCGTGCGCCAGGGCGAGGCCGCGTCCATTGAGGTGGAAAACGGCTGCGTACAAGCCGTCACCACCATGACGGGCCAGCGGATCCCCTGCGGCGCGGTGGTGGTGGCCAGCGGCGTGTATCTCAAAAGCCGCATCATCATCGGCGCGCACCAACAGGACGGCGGCCCCCAGGGTCTGATGAACGCCACCGGCCTTTCCGGCAGCCTGCTTGATCTGGGCTTTGAGCTGCGCCGGTTCAAGACCGGCACCCCCGCCCGTGTGGACGTGCGCTCCATCGATTTTGACGAAATGACCCCCCAGCCCGGCGACGAGCCCGTGGTGCCCTTCTCCTTTATGACAGACAGGGAGCTGCGCAACACCCACCAGTGTTACCTCACCTGGACCACCCCCGAAACCCACGAGATCATCCGGCGGAACCTGCACCGGGCGCCGCTGTACTCCGGCAAAATTCACGGCGTGGGGCCCCGCTACTGCCCCAGCATCGAGGATAAGATCGTCAAGTTTGCCGACAAGGACAGGCACCAGGTCTTCCTGGAGCCCGAGGGCAACGAGAGCCGGGAATGGTACGTGCAGGGCATGTCCACCTCCCTGCCGGAGGACGTGCAATGGGAAATGTATCGCTCTGTGCCCGGATTGCGCCGGTGCGAATTGACCCGCCTGGCCTATGCCATTGAGTATGACTGCATCGACAGCCGTGAGCTTCGCCCCACCCTGGAAAGCCTGCGCTATACCGGCCTGTTCTTCGCGGGACAGATCAACGGCACCTCCGGCTACGAGGAAGCCGCCTGCCAGGGCCTGCTGGCGGGCATGAACGCCGCCTTGCAGCTGCAGGGCAAGCACCAGGTCATCATCACCCGGGACATGGCCTACATCGGCGTCATGACCGACGACCTGACCACCAAGGGGACTGACGAACCCTACCGCATGATGACCTCCCGCGCCGAACACCGCCTGCACCTGCGCCAGGACAACGCCGACCTGCGCCTGACCCACCTGGGCTACGAGGCCGGCCTGGTCACGGAAGAGCGCATGGAGCGCACCCGGCAGAAGCAGCATGATACCGCCGAACTGCTGGATGAGCTGAAACACACCCGCTACACCGCCTGCGAAACCCGTGACGCCTGGCTGGAAAAGCACGGCCAGCCGGTGCCGCCCACCTCCCTTTCCGCAGAAGAACTCCTGCGCCGGCCAGAAATCACTCTGGACCATCTGGCGGAGCTCACCCCCGGGCTGGCGGCACACCCTGCCCCTGCCCGTGAACAGGCCCAGATTGCCATCAAATATGCCGGCTACCTGGAAAAGCAGGACGCCCTCATCCGCCGGGCCCGGGCCATGGAGGACATGCTCCTGCCCGAGGACGCCGATTACAACAGCATTTCCACCCTGCGCCTGGAAGCGCGGCAGAAGCTGACAAAGCAGCGTCCCCGTTCCCTGGCCGCAGCCAGCCGCATCCCCGGCGTTTCCCCGGCGGACGTGGCCGTGCTGATGGTCTGGCTGGAGAAAACAAAGGAGCGCCTATGATCCGTTTCCACACCATCAATGAGGACAATTTCGACGTAATCATCAGCATGAAGCGCCCCGATGACGAGCACTTTGTGGCCTCCAATGCCTACTCACTCGCCCAGGCATGGCTCTACCGCGATGCCGGCGACGTATACCCCTTTGCCGTTTATTTCGATGAAACCCCCGTGGGATTCATGATGCTGGATGAGGATACCGAGGAGCGCTGCCTGATGATCTGGCGCATCATGTTCCCGCCGGAGCACCAGAACAAAGGATACGGAACCGCCGCCATCCGTGAGATCATCCGTCTGGCCCGTGAAAGCGGCAAGTATGATTCCATGCTGCTCGGCTGCGCGCCGGATAACGCCATTGCCGAGCATGTGTACCGCAAGCTGGGCTTCGTTCCCACGGGTGTGTTTGAACACGGTGAGAACGAAATGAAACTTACTTTTTGATGAAAGAAGGCTTTCCATGTCTTCGTATCTGTTAGTTCTCCTGGGCGTGGTCATGGTTTCCTACTCCGGGCCGCTGGTCAAGGGCGGATTGCTGGCCGGCGCCAACCCCGCTTCCATGGCCCTGACCCGTATGCTCCTGTCCTCTGCTCTGCTGCTGCCGCTGATGTGCATCCGCCGCAAGGGACAAAAGGAAGCGCCCCTCCGCTCCCTTCGCCGCATGACCCGCAAACAGTGGCTGTGGAGCCTGGCTGCCAGCGGTTTCCTGGCGGTGCATTACCTCACCTGGATGACCAGCCTGGACGCCACCAGCACCTTTGCTTCCGTAGCACTGGTGTGTACCCAGCCCCTGTTCGTGGCGGCGGTCAGCGGCCTGATTCTCAAGGAACCCATGCCCCGCAAGGCCCTGCCCGGCGCTATTGTGGCGCTGATCGGCGCAGCGCTGATCGGGCTGAACAGCCTCACCGGCCTGAGCGGCGACATCGCCGGCGATCTGCTGGCCCTGGCCGGAGCCGCCTGCATGGCCGGCCATTGGCTGTGCAACCGCTATGCCCGCCGCACCACCGAGGCTGAGCCCTTCGCCCTGCTGCTCTATGCCCAGACGGCGCTGCTGCTCCTGCTCATGCTGCCCTTCACCGGCGGCTTCCGGATGACCGGCCCCGCCTGGCTCTACAGCCTGGGTCTGGCTGCCGGCTGCACCCTGCTGGGCCATATGATGTTCACCTTCGCCCTGGGCAAGGTCTCCGCCACGGTGGTATCTTTCGCCATCCTGGGCGAGCCCGTGGGCGCCATGCTGTGGAGCATGCTCATGTTCGGCGAGGTACCCACGCTCCTGCTGCTCATCGGCGGCGGCGTGGTGCTGGTGGGGCTGACGCTGTATCTCATCGGCTCCATGAAGCAGGAGCAGGCGTGACTTGCCCATATCCCCCAAATGTGGTAAACTGTTATACATCCGATTCCCCCAGGAGGTAAGACCCCATGAGCGAAACCAAGAAGAAGGGCCTTTTTGCCCGCCTGCGCGAAGGCCTTAGCAAGACCCGCGGCAACCTGACCGAGAAGGTTGACGAGCTGGTCAAGGAAACCCGCAAGATTGACGAGGATTTTTATGAGGAGCTGGAGGATATCCTGATCCTCTCCGACTGCGGCGTGAAAGCCACCACCGCCATCATGGACGACCTGCGCGCCCGGGTCAAGGCCGGCAAAATCACCGATGCCAACCAGGCCAAGGAACTGCTCAAGCAGATCATGGTGGAGCAGATGGACATTCCCCGTCCCCCGCTGAAGTGGCCCATGGTCATGCTGGTGGTGGGCGTCAACGGCGTGGGCAAAACCACCACCATCGGCAAACTGAGCCTGCGCTTCCAGTCCATCGGCCGCAAGGTCATGCTGGCCGCCGGCGATACCTTCCGTGCCGCCGCCGCCGAGCAGCTGTCCATCTGGGCGGAGCGCTCCCGTGTGCCGATTGTGAAGCACGATGAAGGCGCCGACCCTGCCGCCGTGGTGTTCGACGCCGTGAAATCCGCCAAGGCCCAGGACGCCGACCTGCTCATCGTGGACACCGCCGGCCGCCTGCACAACAAAAAGAACCTGATGGACGAATTGAACAAGATGCGCCGCGTCATCGACCGTGAATATCCCGAGGCGGACGTGCGCTGCATCCTGGTGCTGGATGCCACCACCGGGCAAAACGGCCTGGCCCAGGCCCGCGCCTTCAAGGAAGTGTGCGAGATCGGCGGCATCATCCTCACCAAGCTGGACGGCACCGCCAAGGGCGGCATCGCCCTGGCCATCCGCCAGGAGCTGGAAGTGCCCGTGTGGTACATCGGCGTGGGCGAGGGCATCGACGACCTGCAGCCCTTTGTGGCCAAGGATTTCGTGGACGCTCTGTTCTAAAGCGTATTCAAGGCGGCTGGCAGATTCAGCCGCCTTATTCTGTTGATTGGAGGTGCAACCATGCAGCACAAAGGAACGCAAACCATCGAAACGCCCAGGCTTCTCCTGCGGCGCTTCACCCCGGAGGACGCCCAGGCCATGTTCGACAACTGGGCCAGCGACCCGGAGGTGACTAAATACCTCATGTGGCCTACCCACCAGAGCGTGGACGTAAGCCGTTGGGTGCTGGGAGACTGGTGCCCGCAATACGAAAAGCCCGATTACTACCAGTGGGCCATTGTGCTCAAGGAGATCGATGAGCCCATCGGCAGTATCGCCGTGGTGGAACACGATGACCGCACCGCCAAGGCCCACGTGGGCTATGCCATGGGCCGCAAGTGGTGGCACCGCGGCATCATGACCGAGGCCATGCAGGCCGTGATGAACTATCTCTTCGATGAGGTGGGCATGCTGCGCATCGAGGCCCGGCATGACCCCCGCAACCCCCATTCCGGCGGCGTGATGAAGAAATGCGGCATGAAGTATGAGGGCACCCTGCGCCAGAGCGACTGGAACAACCAGGGCATCTGCGACGCCAGCTACTATGCCCTGCTGGCCAGCGAAAGAAACGCCTCACACTGACATGCGGCAAAAGAGCCCGGATTCCGTTTGGAATCCGGGCTCTTGCTCATCTGACTCAGGGGATGCGGTATTCATCCACAAAGGAAGGAATCACGCCGTTATGGCTGTCATTCACCAAGAACAGCTCCTCGGGGAAGTCCAGCATGGTGTACATCACACCGATGACGGACTTGGCGTTCACGCGATGGTTGCCGTTCATATTCTCAATGGAGAAGGAATCTTCCTGCTTGCACAGCTCCTGAATGAAAGCGATCACTTCCGTCTGGCTGCTGAGGCGGATATGAGCTCGGGTATGAGGCTTAATCGTAGTCATTTTCATTTCTCCTCTCTTCACACAAACATTCTTTGCCGCATAGGCGGCCATCTATGTGCAGGCGCTATGTTCAGCTGCCCGGCACAGCCGTGGTTTCCTCCATCGGCCAGGTACATCATAGCAAATCAGGGTTTCTTTGTCAATAGCATTTGCAAGTTTTCTTGTAAAAAATATTTCAATTCTGTTTCTGCAAACGTTACCAATTCACATATATGCATAGCTGTATATATCATCCTGCATTTTTGATGTGTGATCTGGTAAATATCATTCATTTGCGCACAAAAAGGCGATCCCTTTTGCAGGATCGCCCGATTGTTATTCTTCCATTTCCAATTCCACCATAATCTGCGGGATCTTCGCCTCCTCGGCGGGATCCAGCGGCGGGAACTGGGGATCCATCTTTTCCAGAATGTCCACCAGGATTTCGCTCATCAGATAGCGGGTGTACCACTTGTTGTCCGCCGGCAGCACATACCAGGGGCACTCCGGGGTGGCGGTCTGGTTGATGCAATCCTCATAGGCGGCGTCATATTCCGCCCACAGGGCTCGCTCCTTCATGTCGGAGGTGGAGAGCTTCCAGTGTTTCTCATCCAGCTCCAGCCGGTCCAGGAAGCGGCGGCGCTGCTCGTCACGGCTGACGTTGAGGAAGATTTTCACCATCCGCAGGCCGTTCTCGTAGAGGTAGGTCTCCCACCAGCGGATCTGCCGGAAGCGCTTCTCAAAGAAATCCTCCGTCACACAGCGCTTGGCCAGCTTATAGGTTTTCTCCAGGTGATGCACCCGCACTGCCAGCACGTCCTCATAGTGGGAGCGATTGAACAGGCCGATCTTTCCCCGGGGAGGCAGCGCCTGGTGGATGCGCCAGAGGTAATCGTGGCTCAGCTCGGTGGAATTGGGTGCCTTGAAGGAATGCACCTCCAGGGCGGCGGGATTCAGTCCGGAGAAAACCTTCTTGATGAGGCTGTCCTTGCCGGCGGCGTCACGGGCCTGCAGGGCGATCACAAGGCCCTCCTGGCCGGCAGCGTAGAGCTTCTCCTGCAATTCAGCCGCCCGGGCGATGTTCTTGGCCGTCTTCTCAACCAGCTCCGCCTTGTCCTTCTTGCGGTCGCCGGCGGTGGTGGGCATGCTCTTCAGGCTGACCTTCCTGGAACCGTCAAACAGAAAATCTTTCGCAGACACGATGAACGCTCCTCGTGATGTAGTGCCACCATTATACACCCTTCGCCATGAATTGACAAGCAAGTAAAAAGCGGCCCACGGGCCGCTTCATGGCGTTTCTCAGGGGTGAACGAAGGTACCGATGTCACTGCCTTCCAGCACCTTGATCAGGTTCTTGGGGTCGTCCAGGCCAAAGACCCGGACCATGGGCAGCTTGTTTTCGGCGCACAGGGCAAACGCTGCGGCGTCCATGACCTTCAGGCCACGGGCCAGGGCTTCGGTGTAGGTGATATCCTTGATGAGGGTAGCGCTGGGGTCCTTGTTGGGGTCAGCGGTGTAGACACCATCGATGTTCTTGGCCATGAGGATGGCATCGGCTTCCATCTCGATGGCGCGCAGGGCCACGGCGGTATCCGTGGAGAAGAAGGGGTTGCCGCTGCCAGCGGCAAAGAGCACCACCCGGCCCTCGGAAAGGTGTCGGCGGGCAGCCATGGCGTTGAAGGGCTCGCAGAAGCGGTTCATGTCCACTGCGGACTGAACGATCACGTCCAACCCGGCCTTGCGCAGGGCGTCGGCCACGCACAGGCAGTTGATCACCGTGCCCAGCATGCCCATCTGGTCGGCGGTCACGGCGTCCATGTTGGCGGCAGGGCCCTGGCGGCCACGCCAGATGTTGCCCGCGCCGATCACCACGCCGATCTCCACACCCAGGTCATGCATTTCCCGGATGATCTCAGCGGTTTCACGGACCTTGTCAAAATCGAACAGATCGGCGCCGGATTTGAGTGCCTCGCCGGAAAGCTTGAACAATACGCGCTTGTAAACGGCCATGGAAAAGACCTCCTTCGTATCAGTACACTAAAGGATATTATATACCACAAAGCGGTATTCGGTCAATGCTTATCCCTTGCGGCCATAGAGCAGGGGCTGGGAGATTTTGCGGTTGAACAGGTCGATCAGCGGGCCCATGAAGAAGGCCGTCATGATGGTGCCCACGCCCACAAAGGTGAGGATCACCTTCGCCTCGCCGCCGGAGAGCAGGTAGCTGCCCACGCCCAGCAGGATGCAGGCCAGGTCCGTCACAATGCGGATGTACTTGAACTTGCCCAGCTTCCACTTGTTGCTCATCACCAGGGCGATGGCGTCGTAGGTGGAAACGCCCAGGTCCGCCGTGATGTACAGCGAGGAGGCCAGACACAGGATCACAAAGCCCACCACCAGCGCCACGCAGCGCACCAGCATGCCGGCCGCGGGGAAAATGCCCAGCAGCGTGGCATAGGAGAATTCCACCACATACCCCAGCAGGAACAAATTAATGAAGGTGGCGATGTTGATGTAGTGCCGGTCAAACACCAGGGCGAAGATCAGCAGCACCGCGTTGACAATGACATACAGCGTGCCGAAGTCGATGGGGATCAGGGCATCCAGGCCGCTCATCAGCGACTGGAAGGGATCCACGCCAAAGGCGGCCAGCTTGAAGATGCCCACGCTGATGCCGCCCACCAGCACACCCATCACCGAAAGGATGATCCGTTTTACATTCGTATTCATATATTTCTCCTTTGATACAGTTCAGTTCAGGCCCGACAGCCGCCCATTAACATACCGCAACTTCCATATGTTGTCAAGCGTTCCAGGCACAAAAAATCGGAGCCAGCCGGCTCCGATGATATGGTTATTCCTTTTCGGTTTCGGTGGTCTCTTCCTCCGGCTCCACCTGCCGCAGGCCCGCCACCTGGGTCACAGGCAGGGAGAAGCAAATGGCCGCCGCCTCGGTCTGGGGGCCGGCCTGCTCCACAATGGCCTTCATGATAGCAGCCTTCTTGGAGGCCTCGCTGACGATGAACACCACGTCCTTCTCGCTGGCCAGGGAAATGCCCAGGAACTTGCCGGTTTCCTTGCTGCCGGTGCCCTTGCCCACCATTACGGTGCCACCGGTAGCGCCGGCGGAACGGGCGGCATGCATCACCTCGTCAGAATGACCTTCGTTGAGAATCACATAAATCAATTCATGGGTAAACTCCATCTTGGGTTTGCCGCCGCCGGGAGTCATTTGATCCGTCAGGTATGCCATGGTACGTCCTCCTCCAACGCTCTTGATGGGAACGGAAAGCATGATGCCATTGCCGGGGATGTCCACAAACATCCGCAGCTTGGCTGCCCGCATAAGCCGTTGGGTTTGTTCCCCATCGGCCACGGTGCACAGAAGCGCCTTTTCCGTGGGCACCAGTCCATAGATGGAAAGGTGCTCCACCGTGGCGGTGCCCTGGCAGAGCATGGTCACCGTCATGGGCAGTTTGAGGCTCTGGCAGATGCCCTCCAGGGTTTCCCGGCGGTCGCGGTTAACGATCGCCATCACCAGATTCAGCTCCATATCACACCTCCCACAGTTCGATAACGTCGGTCTCGCCGTAGGCCAGCACGGGCTGAGGCTTGACCTGCTTGACCTTGATGACGTAGATCAATCCCATGATCTGCACGGTGATCAGGGGCATCATGGCCACCAGGGCCACCAGGCCAAAGGCGTCGGTCATGATGTTGCCGCCCATGGCGGTGCAGGCGCCCATGGCGAATGGCAGCATGAAGGTAGCCGTCAGGGGACCGGAAGCCACGCCGCCGGAGTCGAAGGCAATGGCGGTAAAGGTAGGCGGTACAAAGAAGGCCAGCAGCAGCGCCACAGCATAGCCGGGGATCAGCAGCCACATGATGGAGATGCCCGTCAGCACCCGCAGCATGGCCAGGCCATTGGCCAGGGCCACAGCGATGGACAGGGCGTAGTGCATGGCATTGGCGGAAATGGCGCCGGCGCTGAGCTCCTCCACCTGCTTGTTCAGCACATGGACGGCAGGCTCAGCATTGATGATGAACCAGCCCATCAGCATAGCCACGGGCACCAGCAGGAAGCGCAGCTCCGGAGAAACAAGCCGCTCGCCCAGGATGAAGCCCAGGGAGGAGAAGCCCACGTTCACGCCGGTGAGGAACAGCACCAGGCCTACGCAGGTCAGCACCAGGCCCAGAAGGATGCGCATCAGGGGCAGGCGGTGCAATTTCAGCGCCACCACCTGGAAGATCATGAAGAACGCCACAATGGGCAAAAGCGCCATCAGCACTTCCAGCAGGTATTCCGGCAGGGCATGAAGATAGCCCTGGCCCATATCCACGGTGGAAGCGTAGTTGTTCACGATGGAAGCCGCCGCGTCAGAGGGTGCGTCGCGGTAGATGAAGCTGAGGATCAGCACCGCCAGGATGGGGCCAACGGAACACAGCGCCACCAGGCCGAAGGAGTCCGTCTGGGCATTGGCGTCGCTGCGGATGGAGGCAACGCCCACGCCCAGGGCCATGATGAAGGGCACCGTCATGGGGCCGGTGGTCACGCCGCCGGAATCAAAGGCCACGGATAGATAGTCCGGATCCGTCAGTGCCGCCAGCAGGAACACGATGCCATACAGGCCCAGCAGCAGCCACTTCATGGGAATCCTGAAAAGGATACGCAGCATGCTGACCATCAAAAACAGGCCCACGCCAATCGCTACGGTGAGGATCAGCACCAGGGTGTTGATGTTGGGCACATTGGCCGCCAGCACCTGAAGGTCGGGCTCGGAAATCGTGATGGCCACGCCCAGCAGGAAGCTGACGGAAAGAATCAATGTCAGGTTGCGGCTCTTGGTCAGCTTGGCACCCATGTGGGAACCAATCTGAGACATGGATACATCGCTGCCCATGGTAAACAGGCCCATGCCCACGATCAGCAAAATACCGCCAATGAGAAACGCCAGCAGCAGATCCGGCGTTACCGGCACAAAGCTGAAGCACATCAGCGCCACAGTCAGCGTAATGGGCAAAACCGCCGCCGCTGCCTCGCGGAACTTTTCAAAGAACATTTGCTTGGGGCTCAATGATATGCTCCTTTCTGATAAGGATCGACCCACGGGGCATAAAAAGAAGCCTCCCTGCGGGGTCTTCAAAAAACACGGCGTGTCCGTCGCGTCGACCTCAAACGTGGAAGGCATACAAATATGGCTTGCTTCACAATCGAGATAAATCAGAGGATGTGACCCCCGATGACAGACTCCACCACTTATTCGATCATAAATGATGCTATCATGAAACAAATTATTTGTCAACTTTTAATAGGAAGAAAAAAACTCCGCCATACAGCGGAGGTTTTGCTTATCAATAGGGGCTGTGGAACTCGGCTTCCGCCTTCTTCACGGCCTCCTCCAGCGTCATGCCGGCAAAGTGCTGCGCGCCCAGGTTGCGGCCGGATTTCTTGTCATCCACAAAGGCGCCCACCACAATGCCGGGAATGGCGGAGGCAGGGTCGTTGGGGGCCTGGGGGCCGCCCAGGTCGGTACGGCACCAGCCGGGATCCGTCAGGTTGATGAGCACATCGGTGCCCTGCACCTTGCTGCCCAGGTCGATGGTGATCTTGTCCAGGGCGGCCTTGCTGGCGGAATAACCCGCCTGCTGGGGATCCAGGGCGATGCCGCTGGTGGTGTTCAGGATGCGGCCAAAGCCACGCTCCATCATGCCGGGCAGGTAGTGGTAGCAGATCATGGCCGGGGCCACCGTGTTGATCTTGAAGGACTCCATGTAGTCCTCCACGGGGGTCTTGCAATAGTCCACCCGGTAGGCGATCTGCATGCCGGCGTTGTTCAGCACAACGTCCACCTGGGGCACCAGCTTGTCGATCTCCTCCAGCATGGCTTTCACGGCGTCCAGGTCGGAAAGCTCCGCCGCCACGGCATGGGCCTCCACGCCCAGGGCACGGACCTCCTCCAGCACCTTTTCAGTATGCTCCAATTTGCGGCTGTGGAGGATCAGGTTAGCGCCCTGCTCCGCCATGAACTTCGCCGTCAGATAGCCAATGCCGCGGGCGGCGCCGGTAATCAGGCACCAGCGGCCTTTCATATTAACCATGCTTGATAGCCTCCTTGGCTGCTTCCAGGGCGGCGATGATCTTGTCGCACCACTGGTCAAACTCGGGATCCTCCTGCTGCAGCTCGGGGGTGGCCAGCATATGGCGCACCGTTTTGCGCAGGCCCTGATCCGCCCGCACCGTGCAGGTGAAGCCAGGCACAGCGCGCTTGACCTTGCTGTTGTCGAACACCACGGTGTTGGACTTGTCGCCGATCAGGCCGCCGCGGTAGTCATACTTGCCCACCTCGTCCAGGAAATCGGAGGGGACGTAATAGGGCTTCAGCGCCACGCCCAATTCATCGGCGATGATGGCGTAGATCTGGTTCCAGGTCACGGATTCATCGGTGGTGATGTGATAGGCTTCGCCGATGGCGTGGATGTTGCCCATCAGGCCGATGAAAGCCTTGGCAAAATCGCTGTTGTGGGTGATGGTCCACAGGCTGGTGCCGTCGCCCTGGATGATCACGGGTTTGCCGTCCATCATGCGCTTGAGCACCTGCCAGGAGCCCTTGTCGCCATGGGCGCCCACGGGCACGTTGCGCTCGTCATAGGTGTGGCTGGGGCGGATGATGGTGATGGGGAAGCCCTGCTCGCGGTACTGCTTCATCAGGTACTCTTCGCAGGCGATCTTGTTGCGGGAGTATTCCCAATAAGGGTTGGCAAGGGGCGTGCTCTCGGTAATTTTGTAATCGGAAAGGGGCTTCTGATAGGCAGAAGCGGAGGAAATGAACATGAACTGCTTCGTCTTGCCGGCGAAGAGGCGATAGTCCCGCTCCAGCTGGCCGGGCACGAAGGCGATGAAATCGCACACGCAGTCGAAGCTGATGTCACGGATGGCCTCGGCCACCTGCTGCTCGTTATTGATGTCGGCAGTAATGGTCTTTACGCCCTGGGGCAGCTCCTGGGCACGGGTACCGCGGTTGAGCAGGTACAGCTCCCAATCGGGGTTTTCCGCCAGCTGCCTGGTGATGGCCATGCTAATGGTGCCGGTGCCGCCAATAAACAATGCTTTCATGATGATTCCTCCTTTTTACACAGTGGCTTTCGCCGCGATGTGATAGATCTTCGCCACGTCTTCGCTGCTCAGGCGCACAAAGCCCCAGGTGCGGCCCTCGCCCAGGCCCAGCTTTTCAACCAGCACGGGGATGTCCTCTTCCCTGGCGCCCAGCTCCTGGAAGTTGATGGGCAGGCCCAACTCCTTGAGGAAGCGGCGGAAGCAGCGAATGCCCTCCAGGGCGGTGGCTTCGGGCTTCTCAAAATTCATGGCGCAGCCGAACACGCGGGTGGCCATCTGGGCAAAGCGCATGGGATTGTGGGGCATCACGAACTCCATCCAGGCGGGCATCACCACCGCCAGACCGGCGCCGTGGGCCACATCGTACAGACCGGAGAGCTCGTGCTCCAGGTTGTGGCTGTTCCAGTCCTGGCTGCGGCCCACGCCGCAGATGTTGGTATGGGCCACGGTGCCTGCCCACATGATGTTCGCCCGGGCCTCGTAGTTGTTGGGATCAGCGATGACCCGGGGCGCTTCCTTCACCATGGTGCACAGCACCGCCTCGCACAGGCGGTCGGTGATTTCCACCTCGGTGGTGTTGGTGAAGTAACGCTCAAACACGTGGGCCATGATGTCCGCCGCTCCACAGGCCGTCTGGAAAGCCGGCAGGGTGCAGGTCAGCTCGGGATTCATGATGGAAAAGCGGGGGCGCAGGGCGTTGCTGCCGGCGCCGCGCTTCAATCCGGTGGATTCCTGGGTCACCACGGTATCGCCGCTGCCTTCGCTGCCGGCGGCGGCAATGGTCAGCACGGTGGCCACAGGCAAAGCCTTTTCGATGGCAGCCTTGCCGAAATAGAAATCCCAGAAGTCGCCCTCGTAGACCACGCCGGCGGCAATAGCCTTGGCGGAGTCGATCACCGAGCCGCCGCCCACGCACAGGATGAAGTCCACGCCTTCCTTGCGGCACAGGTCGATGCCCTCGTACACCAGGGTGTCGCGGGGATTGGGCTTCACGCCGCCCAATTCCACATAGGGCACGCCGGCCTCCTGCAGCGAGGCAGTCACACGGCCCAGCAGGCCGCTCTTCACAGCGCTGCCGCCACCAAAGTGCACCAGCACCTTGGTGCCGCCGTACTTCTTCACCAGCTGGCCGGCCTCATTCTCGCGGCCACGGCCGAAAACGAACTCCGTGGGGCTGTAAAAATTGAAATTATCCATATGCTTTCACCTTATTCTTTCTGTCCCAGCAGCTGGCGGGCCGCCAGCACCAGGAACATATAGTTGGAGGAACCGCCGCCCAGCACGTATTCCGTCTGCTGCCAGAGGAACGGCCATTCCAGCAGCTCGGGGAAGTCGGGCCGGATCAGCGCCGTGCCGGAGATCACGCCGCCGGGAATGCAGGCGTAATCGGCACGGTTCATGCCATAGGCCATGGTGGCGGATCTGGCGCCCACGCCGGAGGCGAAGGAAGCCGTGTTGCTGCCGGGGTGGCACCCCAGCACAAAGTTCAGCGCGCTGTAAAGCATCTCCGGCGGGAAGATATCCGGGAAGGCCTTATGCAGGAAGTAATACTCAAAGCCCATGTGCTGGATCTGCCAGCCGGCGCCCCAGATGTGGGGCCTGTACGGAATTCCGTAGGGTGTTTCGGCGCTCATTTGATCCATGCCGGCCTTCACCTGGGCCATACCATTGCGGACGGCAGCGGTAAAGTCCGCGTCATCCACAAAGGGCAGCACCCGGGCAATGAACCATCCCATGCGGCCGATCTGCGCCAGAACGAAGTCCTTTTCGCCCAGCAGATGCGCGCGGTACTTCTCTTCCCCGGTGGTGATGAGCAGCTCCGCCGCGGCGTGGATCTTGGCTCCCCGGGCCCATTCGCCGGAAGCGTCCGTAATTTCGTAGAGGGTTTCCGCGGCCTGCAGTGCCTCGGCAGCCATAGCGTCGTTGAAGCCCTTCATGGCCCGGGCCACAGCCGCCAGCTGGGCGGCGGTGGTCAGCTCCCGGGGCGGATTGTCCTCAGTGAAGACCCATCGGTCGTCGCCGTTGCCGGGGGTATTGTCCGTCATGTTGGCGGCGTCCCCCAGGAGGACATACTGCCGCAGATCCTTGCAGATGATGCCCCGGTACAACCTGCCCAGGGCCTTCCAGCCCGCCAGCACGGTCAGGGCGCCGTGCTCGATCTGCTGGAGGATATCATTCTTGCCGTCGGGCTGGTGGATCTCCGTCACCTTGCGCTGCTGGTCGATGGTGGTGGCGTCATAGTCCACGTGGAAGGTCTCGTAGGTCAGAGCCAGGATATACGCCTCTCCCGCCTGGGACTCGATCCGCAGGTCAAAGTCGCCGGCGTCATGCCAGCCGCCCACATTCAGACCGGGCACATGGTCGCCGCTCTGATACTTTGTCAGCGTGGACGGCCCCTGGAAGTAGCCGTCGAAGTGGTTGAGGTTCACCGGAGCCATGCGGGCGTCGTCGTTGTGGCACAGGCCGTGCCAGACGCGATACTTCTCGCTGACCCGCATGTGGCACATCTGCACCGGCAGGAAGTATTCCAGCACCGGCTGCCACACGCCCCGGTCATACACGTCCTGGGCTATGCGGAAGATGGCGGATTTCGACGCCCCGTACCACACCTGGTACAGGCCCTCCTCCTTCACATCGGAAAAATCATACTGAAGATAGTGATAGCGCAGAAACTGCCCCCAGCTTTTGGCCTGGCCGCTGCGCACCATTTCAGGGCCATTCTCCCCCATGCGGTACAGCGCCGCCTGGCCGGCGGCCTCGTCACGGCTGTCCAGCTCAATGATGGCCACCTTGGGCTGGGCGGGCATGTAGCCCACCTGGGAAACCTGCACCACAGGCGTGTAGCGCCACGCCTCCACCACATGGGGGGTAATCACCCACTCGATGGCGGCGTTGGTGGCGCCGGCAGGTACCTCAGAGCTGACCACAAACCAGCCGTTGTTGTGGTTCATGCGGCCATCGTAGAGCTTCAGATCAGCAGTTTTGCTCTCGATGGTAAAACGTGTGTATTCATCATCGGGCCGCACAGTAAAGCGGCGGCCCACGGCATAGGGCTCAGCGATGATATCATCGGCGACGATGGGGTTATAGCCCTGGTTGCCGCCGGAAAGAAGCTCCCGGTTGGCCATGCTGCCTTCCTTGGGCCGCAGGGTGGCAGTCTTTTCATAATTGCTTGGCATGCTCAGGGTGGGGCCGTTGGGCTGCCGGGGGAAGATGCCCTGCTTGCCGTCCATGATCCACGGCTTGCCGAAAAGCGCCCCGGGGAACAATTCCAGGTTGAAGCAAACCTTCCCCACATATTCCTGGGGAACAGGCTTGTCAAGGTCCACCACCACCCGCACCGAGGCGCCCTCACCCTTTACGGTAACAGTGTAATCAAGCTCGCAATCCGGGTAGATCATGGGATTGAAGCCCCGCAGGTGCTGATCCATGTCCGGATAGTGCAGCCGGGTGGCAATGGCGTTTTCCACCGGATTGAGGCTGCGCTCCACCTCCTTGGGCAGGGGCTGCCACTGGCCGGGGGTCTGCTCAAAGCGCAGGTCGCCGTTGGTGGCCACCCGGTGGCCGTGCATCAGGATGCTCACGCCGCTCTGATGGCCTGCCGCATAAAAATCGCTGAAGGCCATTACGTCCACACCGCTGTATTGGAAATAACCCTTCTGCTCCTTCAGGATGAAGCCTTTTGCCTGTTTGCCGTTCATCGTTGGTTCCTCGCAGTCAGATTGTCGATAGAGATTTCCCTCTCGGTTGACTGGATTCTATCACAGCTGTCAGGAAAAAACAAGACAAAAGCCGTTGCCTGCGCAACGAAAATTTTACTAAAATTTTCAGGGTATCAGCGCGCCATCCCGTAGCCAGTCCCGCAGGTTCCGCTGGACCACTTCCACCACCACCCAGTCCACGCCGGCACCGGCGGCCTGGTGGGCCACATCCTCATCGCTGCGGGAGAAAACCAGCTTTCCCACCGTGTTGGCCAGGTAGGGGAAAAGCCCCGCGCCAAAGGAATCACGCACCACCAGCATGGAGAGCGGGGTGGTCTCGCTGGTTGTCTGAATTCTTGCATCGTTGAGGCTGCGCATGGGCCGCTGGGTGCGGTAAACCCGCGGGATATCCGGCTCGGCGTCCGCCTCCATGGGTGATGTGCCCGGCTGGCACAGTAGCGTCAGGTCGCCGGCCTGGCCTTCCTTCAGGGGAACGCCGGCATAGTCGGGAGCGGATGTGCCGGTCATGCGCATCAGCTCCTGATACACCAGCCTCGCGCCCCGGGCGTTCCAATGGCTGTCGCCCCGGAAATACACAAGCCCCTCCGCCTTGCCCGCCAGCAGAATAGCCCGGGCGTCCAGCACGTTGAGACCCGCTTCGGCCAGGGCGGCGTTCACACGGGCCAGGCCGTCGGTTTCCGCCGGCAGGATATGCAGCGGCATCATCTCCGGATAGATCGCATTCTTGTTGGGAGCGATGAGCACAATCAGCTCCCGGCCCTCATCCGCCAGCGCCTGCTGCAGGGCAAGCAGCTTTTCCGTCAGCACCTGCGTTTCCCCGTCTGTCAGGCCGCCGCCCTGGAAATCCGGCAAAGTCTCGGCAAAAAACAAAAAGTCTTCCTTGCCCGCCACTACCTGCTGGCTGCCCGTTTCACCGATGGCCGTCAAAAGCCGTGAGCGACCGGTGATAGCCGCCGTACGCAGCGCCAGATGTTCCGCCGGCGACACCGCCGCGTCGGCCCGGTAAGTGCGGATATCCACGTGAAAGGGCACGAGAACAGCAGGCAGCGCCAGCACCAATATCGCCAGGAAAACAAACAGCCGCTTGCCCATGGTTCTCTCTCCCCTTTCATCAGAATTGCGCGTACAGCATGGGCATGTACCCACCCGCCGCCATGTGGGCCCAGCAAATCGCCAACAGCACCAGGGCCAGCACGCGCCGCAGGGGCGCGGGCAGCGTTTTGCCTTCAAGCGCCGCCAGGGCCAGAGCGGCCAATACCGCCAGCACAGCCCCCGGGGACAGCGTCAGCACCGCCGCCTGCCACGCGGCGTAGCCCAGCGAGAATTGCGGCACGCCCGGAGCCATGAAGATCACAAACCCCACGGCTGCCATCAGCAGCGTATACAGCCGGGCCACGGATTTGCGCCAGGTGTCCGGGCGCAGCACACCGCTGTGCTCCAGCGCCATCAAAAGTCCGTGAAACAGCCCGAAAAGCAAATAGCTCCAGGTGATACCGTGCCACAGGCCCATCAGCAGAAAGACTATCATCACATTGCGCAGCGTGCGCGGCTTGCCCCGGTGGCTGCCGCCCAGGGGGATGTACACATAATCCCGCAAGAACCCGGACAGGGACATATGCCACCGCCGCCAGAAATCCCGGATAGAGGCAGCCCGGAAGGGCCGGTTGAAGTTCTCCGGCAGCGCCATGCCAAACAGCCGGGCCACACCCAAGGCCATGTCGGTGCAGCCGGCAAAATCAAAATACACATACAGCGGGCAGCACACCAGGGAAAGCACCATCGACACAGGATGCGTCTCCCCACCGAAGGCCGCCATGGCCACGGGGTAGAGTCCATCGGCAATGAGCAGCTTCTTCGCCATGCCGAAGGCCAGCCGTGCCAGCCCCTCATCCAGGCTGTTCACCGAAATATCGGCGCTTTCTGCCTGCTCACAGAAGGAATCAAACCGGCACACCGGCCCAGCAGACAGCTTAGGGAAGAAGCCCATGTACAGGGCCACATCCGGCAAGCTGCCGCGCTTCTCCACGTTTCGGGCGGCGTCCACCGCGTAGGCGATGCCCTGCAGAATCACAAAGGACAGCCCCACCGGCCAGGCATGGCCGGAAAGCTTCATGCCCAGCATCAGGGAAAGGGACAGCGCCGTATACACCGCCGCACCCCGCTTGCCGCCCAGGGGCGCCAGCCAGGCCAGGGCCGTCAGCGCCAGGGTGAGCCACCACCAGTCCGGCTGCGCCGCCCACAGGAACATGCCGCTGCATGCCAGCAGCCATCCCTTGCGGACCCCCGGCCACCGCCTGCACGCGAAAAAGCCCGCAAGGGCAGCGGGCACAAGGGCAGACCAGTACAGCGGACTGAGCATACTTAAATCACCATATTGCGGAAGAGCATCCAGCCGAGGCACTTCCAGGTTTCCACGTCAAAGAAAAACAGGATCTGCGGCTCCAGGGGGCCGTTGGCATAGAACGCGGTGTCATAATCCAGGGTATACGTTTCGCCGTACAGCGCGGCGATTTCCTCCAGGGTCATGCCTACCCGGGCACCCCGGAAGGTGGCGTACTCCTCCGTCAGCACCTGGATGGTTTCCAGGGTATTGGCTTTGGCGTTTCCGGGCAGGGGGCGGGTTGCCAGCACCAGGCTTTCGTCGGGCGCGGTATATTCCCGGGTCATGCCGGGCAGCATGCAGTCCTGGTCCTCAAAGGTCTGCAGCATGGCAGTGCCTGTGTGCTGCTCAATGGCCTTCAGCAGGCCGTCGGCTTCTTCGCCGGGGCGGAAGGCCGGCGCACCCTCCTCCAAGGAGAGCCGGAAGATGAAATCCTCCTCCGTCAGCACCGCTTCATCCGCCAGGGCAGCGGGTACAAGGCAAAGCATCAGCAGCAACAGCAGCAATTTCTTCATGGAACACACCTCCGTCAATAAACCTGCAGGGTTTCGGCGTTCTCCGGCGCCTGGAAGCCTCCGTTCACAACGGTCAGCTCCGTGGCGTAGGAGGGACAGTTCATATACACCCACCGGGCGAATTCAAAGGGTGAGCGCAGGCAGCCGCCGGTCACCCTTCCGGTAGCCACCAGATAATTGGATACCCGTGCCTCGCTTTTACCGGCACAGGGCCAGCCATGAATGAACCTGGCCCGGACATACTCGGTGGTATGGGGGGTATAGGTGCGGGGGAAGCGGTGCCAGCGTTCCTTTTTGCCCAGGGTGAAGGTGCCCGAGGGCGTGGGCGTGGTGGCCTTGCCGATGCCCACCTTGGCACAGATGACAAGCTTGCCCAGTTCGCCGTCCTCCTTCTTCTCAAAGGCATAGGCCATCAGGGTGGACTTATCCAGCACCAGGGCATAATCCGGCACATCCTCTGTGGCGGGAAGGCCCCGGCTCTCTTCGGTCACAAGGCCCTGCTGGGGGGCATAGCCCGTCTGTCCGGCGTATTCCACCATCAGGTAGCAGCGGTTGAAGCCGGTGACCTTCATGGGCTCACCGGCGGGGACAGTAAAGCCTTCGCCGCCCAGGGCTGCGTCGGGGAAATCCATCACGGCCAGATCCGTAGGGGTGGAAATGCTGTAAGCCGTCAGCTCCGTATCGTTACCCAGGATCTTCACCTTGTCCTTGGCCACCAGGCCGGTGTGCTCCCCGGCGGTGCAGCCGTAGAAACGCCCGGCGCTCTGCAGCAGGAAAAGCGCTGTGCCTGCCGGCAGGTCGATCTTCTCGCCCTCATCGGTAAAAAGCTGGGCATCCTCAGTCACCTTGGCGGCGGTGCGCATCAGCGTGCCGTCCACCCGCAGGGCGGAAACCTCTTCAGGTTTTTTCTCCATGAAGCCCCATTGTCCGTTCACCCGCAGCAGGTACCAGCCTTCCACGGAATACTCCGCCAGGTATACCTGATCCGCGTCCTGAATGGCGATGCACTCCGCCTCCCCGGTGGGCATGGCCCGAACCTCTGCCTGTGTCAGCGTCTGCAGCCGCTGGCCCTGGTGCAGCTGCACCACATACGAAACCACGTCGTTCACATGCACATACAAAGGCTGATCCTTGATCTTGTAAAAGCCGTTGCCCTGGGATTCCAGCAGCGCCAGTTCCTCCGTCTCCAGGGGATTGGCGCAGGCCGTGCCTGCTTCTGCCGCGGAAAACACCGGCGTCTCAGGACCGATGACGCCCACCCGCACGGTTTTGCCGGAAACACGGCTGCGGGCCATATCGCCGGCAGACACATAGCCGATCTGCCCGGCCAGGGTCACCCTGTAATGACCGTTGCACACAGCGTCCGCCACATACACCCGGCCCGGCTCCAGGTCAAAGGCCTTCTCCGCGTTCTTCAGGGGATACACCCGGGCCGTCACCGCCGCCTCGGAATAAAGCTCCGTGTTGGCGGGGGACTCCTTCAGCGCGGCCATATCCGCCGTATCGTGTGCGTAAACATAACCCTCCCGGCCCAGGGCGGTGATCCGCAGAAATTTACCCACGCTGGCCGTCACCGTCACAGGGGTTTCGGCGGGAATGGTCAGGAGCGATTCCGCCCTGTCCATGGGGTGGGCAAAGAGGTATTTCGCGCTGGGCAGATAGGCCGCGTAGGGCGTTACCGGCGTATCCTCAGGAAGGTCACGCACGCCCACATAATACACGCAGCCCTCTTTCCCATCGTATTTCACACGGGCAAAGCGCTCGTCCATGGGGGTCAGCTCCACAGGGGTCTCCGCGGGAATAAAGCCCAGGCTCACATCGCTGCCCGCCTCGGGGCGGATGTACACAATCCTGTCAAAATAGCCCCAGAAGGTTTCCGCAGGCTCCTCGCCCAGGGCGCACAGGGGCATAAGCAGCGCCAGCACCAGCAGCATCAACCATACACGTCGCAAAATCACGGCCACCTTTTTTACAGCATTCGGCAATTGCTACTATTATACACGGTATTCCGACCCCTTGCAAGACGAGGGCAGCCCTCTGACCATTGTTTTACAAGCGGGCAGATTTTCCTGCCCTTTTTGCGCGCTTTTTGGCTTGATTTTCCAGCCCGATTCCGCTACAATGCATATCAACGCCACATCTCTGAAAACAAACCCGATTTACATACCCGCAAAGGAGGTTCAACCATGACCACATTCCCCAAATGGCAGCGGATCCGCTATATGCCCGGCACCCCCATCGGCAAGGACGGACGGCGCGTCACCGCTTGCCCGGAACACATCGCCCTGGTGCGGGAAGCCGCCTGCGAAGGCATGGTGCTGCTGAAGAATGAAGAAAAGCTCCTGCCCTTCGCCAAGGGCACCAGGCTGGCCCTGTTCGGCAAGGGCACCGTGGACTATGTGAAGGGCGGCGGCGGCTCCGGCGATGTGACCGTTTCCTACACCCGCTGTCTGCTCAAGGGCCTGTGCATCAAGCAGGACGAGGGCAAGGTGGAGCTCTTCTCCCCGCTGAACGACTACTACACCGCCTATATGCAGGAGCAGTACGCCCAGGGCGCTGAGCCCGGCCGCTGCCCCGAGGCCCCCGTGCCCGCTGATCTGCTGGAGCAGGCCCGCGCCTTTACCGATACCGCCGTCATCACCCTGTGCCGCTTCTCCGGCGAGGGCTGGGACCGCTCCGGCAAACCCTACGACGGCGACTTCTACCTCAGCCACGAGGAAGAGGCCCTGGTGCAAGCCGTGCAGGCTGCCTTCCCCCGCATTGCCGTGGTGCTGAACACCGGCGGCATGATGGACACCCTCTGGTTCAAGGACAACGCCGGCATCCAGTCCGCCCTGCTTTCCTGGCAGGCTGGCATCGAGGGCGGCCTGGCCACGGCGGATATCCTCTGCGGCGACGTGTGCCCCTCCGGCCGGCTGACGGACACCTTCGCAGTGAACTTCGCCGCCTATCCCTCCTCCGATACCTTCAACGAGTCCGAGGATTACGTGACCTACAACGAGGATATCTTCGTCGGCTACCGCTACTTTGAGATCATCCCCGGCGCGGCGGAAAAGGTATGCTATCCCTTTGGCTATGGCCTGAGCTACACCACCTTCGCCATCACCGGTGCCGCCGCCTGCGAAAAGGACGGCAACATTGTGGTTACCGCCAAGGTCGCCAACACCGGCGAGATGGCCGGCAAGCAGGTGGTACAGGTCTACTGCCAGGCCCCCCAGGGCCGGATGGGCAAGCCTGCCCGGGTGCTGGTGGGCTTCGCCAAGACGCAGCTCCTGCAGCCCGGCGAAAGCCAGGACGTGACCATCTCCTTCGCCCCCTATGCCTTCGCCAGCTATGACGATACCGGCGCGGTAAGCAAATCCGCCTGGGTACTGGAGAAGGGCAACTACCTCTTCCTTGTGGGCAGCAGCGTCCGTGACACGGAGCAGTTGGCCTACGTCTACTCCGTGGATGAAGACCGCGTGCTGGAGCAGCTCACCGCCCGCTGCCAGCCCCGCCAGGTGGACTGGCGCCTGAAGGCCGACGGAACCCGCGGAGAGGTGGAGAACATCCCCGCCCTGCCCAAGCCGGAGGTCAGCCCCGACGTGCCTCAGGGCCCGCCCACCGAAATGAAGTGCAACGCCGGCGCCTCCTTCAAGAAAGCCGAATACTCCCTGATGGACGTGGCCGAGGGCAAGATCACCCTGGACGCCTTCATGGAGACGCTCTCCATCGAGCAGATGGTCTACATGCTGGGCGGCCAGCCCAACCGCGGCGTGGCCAACACCTGGGGCATCGGCGGTTTGGACAGCCACGGCATCCCCAATGTGATGACCGCCGACGGCCCCGCGGGATTGCGCATCCAGCCCTGGTGCGGCGTGCACACCACCGCCTTCCCCTGCGCCACCCTGCTGGCCTGCTCCTGGAACGAGGAAATCGTGGAGCGCATCGGCGTGGCCGCCGCCCTGGAAGTGAAGGAAAACGGCATCGGCAGCTGGCTGGCCCCCGCCATGAACATCCACCGCAATCCCCTGTGCGGCCGCAACTTTGAATATTATTCCGAGGATCCTCTGGTAGCCGGCCGCATGGCCACCGCCATGGTGAAGGGCGTGCAGAGCCAGGGCATCGCCACCTCCGTGAAGCATTTCGCCTGCAACAACAAGGAGGTCAACCGCCGGGACAGCGACTCCCGCCTCACCGAGCGCGCCCTGCGCGAAATCTATCTCAAGGGCTTCGAGATCGCCGTGAAGGAGTCCCAGCCCATCACGCTGATGACCGCCTACAACATCGTCAACGGCATCCGCGCCTCCGAAAACTACGACCTGCTCACCGGCATTCTCCGCGGCGAATGGGGCTTCAAGGGCCTGGTCACCACCGACTGGTGGACCCAGGGCCTCCACTATAAGGAAATCGCCGCCGGCAACGACATCAAGATGCCCAAGGGCAATCCCGAGCACACCCTCACCATGATTCAGGAGGGCAAGCTGGACCCCGCCTGCGTCCGCGCCAGCGCACGCCGCCTGATGGAAGCCATTCTGCGCCTGGACTAACGCTGCGCTTCCCCCAAGTGGCAAAGCCCCCGGATACGATGATAGTCAGAGGGCCTGTGGGCCCTCCGACACCTCCCAATAAACAACAAAACAGGCCAGTACCATTGTGAACCGAACCAGTAAAAACGGACAATAGACAAAAAGCCCCCTTATGTAGGATAATAACTACATGAGGGGGTAAGTGTATGTCAGGGAAAAAAGGGATGAAAAAGTATCCGGAAGGGATACGAGAAACGGTTGTCAGACGG
>JAFVVG010000023.1 GCA_017502305.1 Clostridia bacterium
ATGTATTAACATAACAAAATAGAGAATCAAGCCGCGGTAGACTGTAGTTTGCGTAGACAGACGAAAGGCGGCAGATTCTCTATGGAAAACATTATAGCGCAGCAACTGGTAAAAATGCAAGGGGAAATACTGGAGAAAATCCAGAAGGACGGACTGGGAAACATTGGCGAGACGGCCGAGGCGCTGTTTCAGATAGTGAAAGAGAACACCCGTGAACTGCTGCGGGCGATATTGGAAGCGACGGACGCGGCCATTGCCGAAGCGAAGGCAGAGCGTAAGGCGGACGGCTTGAGGGTCAAAGAGCGGAACGTGAAGCGGAGACTGCAAACGTCGCTGGGAGCTATGGAATACGGGCGAACGTATTACGAGACAGCGAAAGGCGAGTATGTGTATCTGCTGGATCACCTGATCGGAGTGGAGCCGTATGAGCGGATGAGCAAAACGCTGAGCGCGAAGCTGGTGAACCTGGCGGCGGAGATGTCGTACGGGAAGTCGGCGGCATGCGCAGAAGCAGACGTGAGCCGACAGACGGTGAGCAACAAGGTGAACGCGCTTCGAGAGGTCGTTCAGGAGGTGGAGCGGGTAAAGGAGACGCCGGAAGAGCTGCACCTGTTTGCGGATGAGGATCACGTGCATCTCAAGGACGGCAGGAACGCAATCGTGCCGCTGGTGACGATTTCTGAGGGCATCGACAAGAGCAACCCGAAGCGACACCGGCTGATCAATCCGCTGCACATCGCGGGATACGGGATGGAGGCGGAGGCATTCAACGACCAGGTGGAGGCGTGTGTGTATGAGCGATATGACCTCAACAAGGTGAATCGGATATACATACACGGCGACGGGGCGAGCAGGATCGTGGCTCTGGGAGAAAGGTTTCCCAACGCGGAACACGTGTTGGACGGTTTTCATCTGGAGAAGTACCTGAAAAAGCTGGGACATTTCAACGACGCGGCGCAGAGGATGGGCGCGCTTCGGGCGGCTCTGAAGGACGGAAACTGGAAAACCTACAAGAAACTGCTGGAAACCATCTATGCACTGCAAACCGGCAAGGACAGGGAACGCTGCAAGCCGGTGATTCTCTATCTATGGAACAATCGGTGGTCAGCGCACCTTCGGTACAGTCCGGATATCTGCGGCAGTTGCACGGAATCGCTGGTGAGCCATGTCCTCTCCGAGCGCCTGAGCCGCACACCCCTGGCCTGGTCTGAGCGCGGCCTTGAAAAGATGACTATGCTGGTCGTTTACCGCAAGAACGGCAGAAAGGTTACAGCCAGGGATATCCGTGTTTCCTTAACCTGCGAGGAACAGGACAGAGAGGCCCTGCTCCACCGTGGCGGTTGGGATAAATACAACGGCTACATGAACCGACAGATTGACTTGATTCTCGATACCGATTGGGCCGGCACCTTCGAGAAGGAGGCCCTGTCCTTCGGCAAGGTTGATGCGTCCTATGTCATCCGCAAGTCTCTCGGCACTCTGCGTTCTGTTGTCTGATTCCCCAGAACTACTTGACACGATCGCCGGCAAATTTCCCCTTGCAGGAATGCCCGATTCAACGTATAATAGAACCTGAACGGTATTTCGGACGCGCCGGAACTCCGGCGTGTCCTTTATTATGTCGATACAGGGTGATCAACGGATGATAGAAATTCGCAACCTCTCCAAGAGCTTTGTCACCGCCGAGGGGCCGGTGGAGGCGCTGAAGAACGTGAACCTGACCGTCAATGACGGCGATATCTACGGCATCATCGGCATGAGCGGCGCGGGCAAGAGCACGCTGGTGCGCTGCATCAACATGCTGGAGCGGCCCACCGAGGGCAACGTGCTGCTGGATGGGCGGGACCTGGGTTCGCTGGGCAAGAAGGAGATGCAGGAGGTCCGCCGCACGGTGACGATGATCTTCCAGTCCTTCAACCTGCTGATGCAGTCCAACTGCCTTGAAAACGTGATGTTCCCGCTGAAGCTGGCCCACATGGCCAAAGCCCAGGCGGAGGAAAGGGCCCGGGAGCTGCTGGCGACGGTGGGCCTGCCGGACAAGGCGAAGGCCTATCCGGCCCAGCTGTCCGGCGGCCAACAGCAGCGCGTGGCCATCGCCCGCGCCCTGGCCACCAACCCCCGGGTGCTGCTGTGCGACGAGGCCACCAGCGCCCTCGACCCCAAGACCACTCAGTCGATCCTGGAGCTGATCCGCCAGATCAACCAGGACACCGGCATCACCGTGATCGTGATCACCCACCAGATGAGCGTGGTGCAGGAGATCTGCAACCGCGTGGCCATCCTGGAGAACGGCCGCGTGGTGGAGGAGGGGGAGGTCAGCAGGGTGTTCTCCCGTCCCCAGGCCGCGGCCACCCGGGCGCTGGTGTTCCCCGGCATGGCCGAGGGCCAGACCTCCTCGGGCTACGGCCAGCTGGTACGCCTGATCTTCGACGGCTCGGTGACCACCCAGAAGCCGCTGATCGCCTCCATGGCCATGGATTGCGGCATCGCGGCGAACATACTGGGGGCCTCCACCCGCACCGTGGGCAAGAAGGAATACGGCTATATGATGATCGAGATTCCCGGCGGCCCTGACGAGCTGGCCAGGGCGATGAAGTACATTTCAAACGTGCCCCACGTCACGGCCCAGGCCGAGGTGGAATACGCGGCAAAGGAGGCGGTGGAATGAATCCCTTTCTGAAGGCCTTTACCCCGGAAAAGCTGTCCGAGGCCTGGGAGATCGTCGTGCGAGACTTCCCCCACGAGCTGTGGGTGACGCTGTACATCACGCTGCTTTCAACGCTGTTCGCCATCATCATCGGCCTGCCCCTGGGCGTCATACTGGTGACGGGGGATGAAAACGGCATCCGGCCCCTGCCCAAGCCGCTGATGAAGGCGCTGAACGTCATCATCAACTTCCTGCGCTCGGTGCCGTTCCTGATCCTGATCGTGGTGGTCATCCCGCTGACCCGCGCCCTGGTGGGCACTGCCACCGGCTCGGTGGCGATTATCGTGCCCTTGGTTGTGGCGGCGTTCCCCTTCGTGGCCCGACTGGTGGAATCGTCCCTGCGGGAGCTGGACCCCAACATCATCGAGATGGCCCAGAGCATGGGCGCTTCCACGCTGCAGATCGTGTTCCGGGTGATGCTGCCCGAGAGCGTGCCCTCGCTGGTGAACAACTTCACCCTGGCCATTACCACGATCCTGGGCTACACCGCCATGAGCGGCGCCGTGGGCGGCGGCGGCCTGGGCAACATCGCCATACAGATCGGCTACAGCCGCTATAAGTACGCGGTGCTCTACATCGCCATGATCGTGCTGGTGCTGGTGGTGCAGGTGTTCCAAAGCGTCGGATCGAGGTTGGCGGTAAAGTTGGATAAGCGGATTAAGAGGTAAATTCTGATTTGTCGCGTTGATGCTGAGCACGCGGAACCCCTCCGACCCCGTCTGCGACGGGGCCACCTCCCCACTAGCTTCGCGTCGCAGGGGAGGCTTTTGGCTAACTTACCGGGAGTATCGGGGGCGGAGCGCCCCGATCTTCAATCGTACGCGGCGGCGTGTACGCCGCGGGCGGGGCCTTTTTTGCGGCAGGGAGCCTGTCGACCAGAGCAAAAAAGGTTTCCTTGCAGATTTGCCGCCCGGAAATCGCCTGCGATTTCAGGCAAATCTGAGGAGGATGTATTGAAGGGGGACCTGTCCCCCTTCAAACGGGCG
>JAFVVG010000001.1 GCA_017502305.1 Clostridia bacterium
CTGCCCGCAACGGCGATCTGGACCCCGTGATTGGCCGTGAAATGGAAATCCAGCGCATCGTGCAGATTCTCATCCGCCGCACGAAGAACAATCCTGTGCTCATCGGCGAGCCTGGCGTGGGCAAGAGCGCCGTGGTGGAGGGCCTGGCCCAGCGCATTGTGCAGGGGAACATCCCCGAAATGCTGGTGGGCAAGAAGGTGCTGAGCCTTGACCTGGGCAGCATGGTGGCCGGCAGCAAGTTCCGGGGTGAGTTTGAGGAACGTGTCAAAACCGTGCTGGCGGAGGTGCGCAAGGCGGGGAACATCCTGCTGTTTATTGATGAGATTCACACCATCGTGGGCGCCGGCCAGGCGGAGGGCAGCCTGGACGCCGCCAACATCATGAAGCCTGCCCTGGCCCGCGGCGAGGTGCAGTGCATCGGCGCCACCACCCTGGACGAATACCGCAAGCACATCGAGAAGGACGCCGCCCTGGAGCGCCGTTTCCAGCCGGTGATGGTGGGCGAACCCACCGCCGAGGAAGCCCTGGCTATCCTGCATGGCCTCCGGGACCGCTATGAGGCACACCACAAGGTGCGCATTACCGACGAGGCCCTGGCGGCCTCCGTGAGCCTCTCCGACCGGTACATTGCCGATCGCTACCTGCCGGACAAGGCCATTGACCTGATGGACGAGGCAGCTTCCCGGGTGCGTATCCAGACCTACACCGCGCCCCCGGACGTGAAGGCCCAGGAGAAGCAGCTGGAGAGCGTCATCATCGAGAAGAAGGACGCCATCAGCCACCAGGACTTCGAGAAGGCCGCCGCCCTGCGGGACCAGGAGCGGTGCCTCAGGCAGGAGATCGAAATGAAGCGGGCCGCCTGGACGGAAAAGCAGTCCACCGCCCGTGATGTGGTGACGGAGGAGGACATCGCCTCCATTGTGGCCAGCTGGACGGGCATCCCGGCCCAGCGCATGACCGAGAGCGAGGCCCAGCGTCTGCTGAAGCTGGAAGAAACCCTCCATGGCCGCGTCATTGGCCAGGAGGAGGCCGTCAGCGCCGTGAGCCGTGCCATCCGCCGTACCCGGGCGGGATTGAAAGACCCCAAGCGCCCCATTGGCAGCTTTATCTTCCTGGGCCCCACGGGCGTTGGCAAGACGGAACTCTGCCGTGCCCTGGGCGAGGCCATGTTTGGCGATGAGGACAGTGTGATCCGCATCGACATGAGCGAATACATGGAGAAGCACACCACCTCCCGCCTGGTGGGTTCGCCCCCCGGCTATGTGGGCTATGAGGAGGGCGGCCAGCTGACGGAGGCTGTGCGCCGCAAGCCTTACAGCGTGGTGCTGCTGGACGAGGTGGAGAAGGCCCACCCGGAAGTGTTCAACATTCTTCTGCAGATCCTGGAGGACGGCCGACTGACGGATAACACTGGCCGGGTGGTGAGCTTCAAGAACACCATCATTGTCATGACCTCCAACGCCGGGGCGCACACCGTGGGCAGCGGCAGGAGCATGGGTTTTGGCGCCTCCGCCATGACGGACGTGCGCAGCTACGAGATGATGAAGGACACCGTGATGAAGCAGGTCAAGGAGCTGTTCCGGCCGGAATTCATCAACCGTGTGGATGAGCTGATCGTGTTCCATGCCCTGGGCGAGGAGCATATCCGCGCCATCGCGGAGCTGATGCTTTCCCAGGTGGCCAGCCGCCTGAAGGACCGGGATGTTCACCTCACCTGGGATGAGGAGGCCGCGGCGCTCCTGGCCCAGGAAGGCTACGACGCCAAGTACGGCGCGCGCCCCCTGCGCAGGGTGATCCAGCGCACGGTGGAGGACACCCTCAGCGAAGAACTCATCGCCGGGCGCATCGCCCTGGGCGATACGGTGAAGCTGGTTGCCCGGGATGGCAAGGTTGTTGTGGAGAAAGCATAAGGAGGAGAACCAATGAAGACGATGGTGATTTATCAGAGCAAGACAGGCTTTACCAAGCGCTACGCAGAGTGGATCGCTGCCGCGCTGGGCTGCGATGCCCTGGCCTGGAAGGACGCCCAGCGCATGGATCTGGCGGCCTGTGACACGCTGATTTACGGCGGCTGGTTCCACGCGGGCTCCATCATGGGGCTGAAGAAATTTCTGGCAAAGGCCGCTCCCTTGGGCAAGAAGCTTGCGGTATTCGCCACCGGCGCCAGCCCTGCGGAGAACCCGGAGGTTGAATCTTCTTTGAAGAAGAACTTCACCCCTGAGCAGTGGGGGCGCATCAAAACGTTTTATTTCCCCGGCGGGTTGAACTATGAAAACATGGGCCGGATGGACAGGATGCTGATGGCTGCTTTCCGTGCCATGGTGAAGAAGCAGGAGGGCGAAAACAGCGAAATGTATATGATGCTGTGCAAGTCCTATGACCTGACGGACAGGAAGTACATTGAGCCTCTGGTGGCCTATTGCCAGGAAGCATAAACCACCAGAGGAACGGGAGGAATATCCCATGAGATTCATTTACGGCAGGCAGGATATGCCCTGCCTTGCCCGCAGCCAGGAGAACTGCTATCTTTGCGCCAACGGCCTGGGCGGGTATTCTTCGCTGTCCGCGGCCTTTTCCATGACCAGGGGCGACCAGGGTCTGCTGGTGGCTGCCCGCACCGCTCCCAATGATCGGGTGACCCTGGTGGGCCGCCTGGAGGAAACGCTGCGGGTGGGCCGCAGGAAGGATCATCTTTCCACCCAGCAGTTCGCCGATGGAACCCGGGCGGAGCAGGGCTGGCGGCAGCTTTCCTCCCTGGTGGTGGTGGACACGCCCCGCTGGAGCTATGACGTGCAGGGTGTTCGCGTGACGAGGGAGATCGCCATGGCGCGGGAGAAGAACGCCGTGGGCCTGCGCTATGTGATCGAGAACCGCACCGGCGAGGCCTGCGCCCTGGCGCTGCGGCCCTGGGTGCTGGGCTTTGAGAAGGGGCACGCGCCCCAGGAAGAATGGCCCCTGACCATGGAGGCTGGGTGCGTCCACACCAACGGCCATGTGATTCACATCGCCACCGATGGTGAGCTGATGGCAGAAGAACCCCGCTTCGCCAAATGCTTCTACATGCACGATGCCCCCGACGGTCGGCCGGAAGCGGGCCTGCAGGGCAGCGTGTGCGGCATCCGGGCACAGGTGAAGCCAGGGGAAAAACGTGTGCTCACCGTTGTTTTTTCTGACGGGGAATGCGCTGACACCGCTGAGGAGATCATCGCTGAACAGAAGCGCTACATGAAAACCCTGCGGGAACAGAGCGGCCTTAAGGATACCGTGGCTTTGCAGCTTGCCTGTGCCGCCGACGCTTATGTGGCCCGGCGGGCATCCACCGGGGGCAAGACCATCCTGGCGGGTTACCCCTTCTTTGGCGACTGGGGCCGGGACACCATGATCGCCCTGCCCGGCTGCGCCCTTTCCACCCGCCGGTGGGAGGACGCCAAGAGCATCCTTCGCACCTTTTTGCAATATGAAAAGGACGGGCTGGTGCCCAATCTGTTCCCCGAGGGCACCCAGGAGCCCATGTACAACACCGTGGACGCGGCGCTGCTGCTCATCGGCGGTGTGTATCAGTATGTGCAGGCCTCCGGCGACAAGGCGTTCATTGCGGAAGCCCTGCCGGTGATGCGGCGCATTGTGGCTGCCTATCAGCGGGGGACGAAGCATGGCATTCACATGGATGAGGACGGGCTGATCTGCGCCGGCGAGGGCCTGGACCAGGTGACCTGGATGGACGTGCGGGTGGGGGAGATCCTGCCCACGCCCCGGCACGGCAAGCCCGTGGAGATCAACGCCTATTGGTACAGTGCCCTGCGCATCATGGAGGTGTTCACCGGCGAAAGCGCCTATGGCCAGCTGGCGGAAAAGGTGAAAAGCGCCTTCGTGGAAGCCTTCTGGATGGCGGAGAAGCGGTGCCTCAGGGATGTGATCTCCGGAACGGCGGCGGATGAACAGATCCGCTGCAATCAGATCTGGGCGGTGACCCAGCCCTTCACCATGCTCTCCCCGGAGCAGGAGAAGGCGGTGGTGGACGCCGTTTATGCCCACCTGTACACCCCCTGCGGCCTGCGGACGCTTTCCCCCAGGGATGCCCAGTACCACGGCAGCTACGGCGGCCCTCAACAGGTGCGGGACATGGCCTATCACCAGGGCACCAGCTGGGTCTTCCCCCTGGGCGCCTATTACCTGGCCTACCTGAAAACCCGGGGCTACACCAAAGAAGCCGCGCAAACGGTGCGGCAGGCCCTGCTGCCCATGGAAGCCACCCTGCGGGAAGGTTGTATCGGCCAGCTGCCGGAGATCTACGATGGCGACGCGCCTTCCTTCAGCCGGGGCTGCTTCGCCCAGGCCTGGAGCGTGGGGGAGATGCTCAGGGTGTATGAGGCGCTGGAGAAAATCGAACAAGCGTAAATGAAAAAGGAGAGGCATGTGCCTCTCCTTTTCTGGTGCGGTTATTTACTGCTTCACTTCATCCACGATGGCCAGCACGACCTCCAGGTCCACATACTCGCCTTCGGGTACGTCCTGCTCGGTGATGGATTCACCGTCCAGCAGATCCAGCATGCCTTCGGCCCGGTAGACCTTCACCTGCAGGGTATCGCCGGCCTTCTTGGAGGCGATGATCTCGTTCATCTGGGTATAGTTGGTGATGACGGTATCATTGATATCCACAATGATGTCGCCGGCCCGGATGCCGGCCTTCTCGGCGGGGGAGAAGGCCTCCACCTCGTGGATCAGCACGCCCCGGGGGATCAGACCCTGCACCACCAGGGAATAATTCTGGTTGATGTTGGCCACGGTCACGCCCATGCGGGGTTTGCCGACGAGGGAAGCGCTGGCGGCGTCCTCGGCGGAGGAGGCGGTCTTGCTCACGTTGGTGGTAAGATTGTTCTTCAGCACATCCTCGATGATGGGCTTGGCGGCATTGATGGGGATGCACATGCCGATGCCCTCGATGGTGGAGCCGCTGTAAGCGGAGCCGGTGTACTTCAGGGTGGGGATGCCCATGAGCTCGCCGGTGACGGAGAACATGCCGCCGCCGGAGTTGCCGGCGTTGATGGCCGCGTCGGTCTGGATCATGGTGTTGGTGATGGTTTCCTTGCGGCCGTACTTGTCATAATTGGTGGAGGACACAGCCCGATCCAGGGCGGAAACGATGCCCACGGTTACCGTGCCGGTGAACTGCTCACTCAGGGGATTGCCGATGCAGATGGCCCAGTCGCCCACCAGCAGGGAATCGCTGTCGCCCAGCTTCACGGCGGGGAGCTTCAGCTCCGGAGCGTAGATCACGGCCACGTCCAGGTTCTCGTCATAGGCCACCAGGGTGGAGGCATAGGTGGTGGGATCCTCCTTGCCCTCTTCCTTCACGGAGATTTCCAGGCGGGTGGCGTCCTCCACCACGTGGAAGTTGGTCAGCACATAGCCATTGCCAACCACCACGCCGGAGCCGGTGCCGGCCAGCACTTCCTGCACCTGTTCCTGGGGGCTGCGGTCATAGCCGTTACCATAGCCGTTGCCGTAGCCGCCAAAGCCGCCGAAACCGCCAAAGCCGAAATCACCAAAGAAATCCTCGATGGAATAGGAGTTGCGGTTGGAGTAGCGGACGTTCTGATAGTTGTTGACGCCCACCACGCTGGAGCGTACCTCCGCGATGGCGGCGGTAAAGGGACTGGTGACGATGGTGGTCTCGGCCTGGGCCGCAGGGGCTGTGGTGATCCCCACAGCGGAGCCGATCATCACGCAGACCAGGGTCAGGGCCACATATCCAAGCAGATGCTTTTTCATATCATAAAACCTCCTTTTGTGGTTGTGAGCATAGTATACGGCATGATTTTGTCCATATCGTGAACGGATTATGAACACTTATCGCGATTTCATGAACATTCCATGGGGCTGATCAGCCGGGCGACAAAGCCGTGGAGCACGCCGGCCACCAGGCAGAAGGCGGCGGCGGTCACACCGGGCCGGAGGATCAGCCAAAAAAGCGCGGTGAGTGCAAGCGCGCAGGGGATGAGCCATCTGCGGTTGGTTTCGTCGGCGCACAGGCAGGCAATGGCAGCGGGCAAGGCCAGCAGCAGGGCCTGCGTGCCAGGAAGAGCATATTGCAGGAACGCATCCATGAGCAGCGGCCACAGAAGCAGCCATGCCAGGGCGATGATGCTTCGTGAGCCCGAGGCGCGGCGTGAGCGCTCAAAGCCGGCGGCGAGCTGCGCTCGCCAATCGGGCATGTCGGCGGTGAAGCTGTTCATGGCCCGGGGTGCGGGGGATATGACCAGGGTGAACGGCGTGGCGGGGGCGTCTACGTCCAGGCGCCAATGGTCAGGCAGCAAGGCCTGCACCAAAGCGGGATCCATTGCCGGCGCGGCGAACCGCAGGGAGCCCAGGTAGGTCATGGGGCCGACGGCGCCGTCGGCCACGGGGGCCATGGCCAGGCCATAGAGCCCATCGCCCTGGGGCAGGCGCATGGCGTCCTGCGGTGTGGCGCTTCGCTCCTTCTGATCCCATACAAGCTCGCAGGCAGCAAAAAGCCCTGCGGGATTGCCCAGAAAGTAGGCACGGTAACCGCTGCCGTCCCGGAGGATATAGCCCCGGTGACCGTTGTGCAGCACCTCCTGCTGGATGGGGCAGCGGGCCAGAAACTTTTCCGGGGTGAAGCCCAGAGGCTTCACAGCACCGAGAATGGCGGCTTGGTCGCCTTCCTCCGCCAGGGTGTGGGTTGCCAGGGCGGCGGAAGCCCAGAGCAGCGCGCCGGACTGCAGCCGGGGTTGCTCCGTAGCTTCAAAGGGCAGGTGGGCGTCAATCATGCGGCGAGGCTCCACCAGAAGCTCGGCGTCCACCACGGCTTTGCGCAAAAAGCACAGCGGAAGCCTGAGCCGCCACGGGTGCTTCCAGCGCCGGGGCGCCAGCAGCAGAGCGGCCAGAGGAACGAGCAAAAACAAAATCAAATGCATAGAATCACCCCAGGGGCTTGTCGATCAGGCTGGGATTCACCAGGAACTCGCCGGCCCAGTAGAGGGTGCCGCCCAGCTCCTCCAGCATCTGTCCGTCAAAGAAGAAGCGCACCCTGGCAGCGCCGGCGGCCTGGCCCAGGGTATTGACCATACCGTAGCAGACGATCTGCTCCCAGGAGGCGGCCTGGGTGCGGATCAATTCGGCGCAGCGGCCGGAAAGGTTGATCAGCAGCGTGTCGCCCTCCAGGGAAAGGCCCAGAATATCCTCCTCGTCAAGGCCGTCGGGCAGAACGGGTTCATAACCCATATCCAGCTCCTGGCGGGTAGGTCCCTTCATCAGTTCGGTGAGCAGCGCCCGCAGGCTGTGGGTCTGCTGAAAGGGCAGGGCGCGGGTTACTTCCTTCAGCTTGCTGCCGGAGGAGAAGCACAGGGTGACCTGATCCATCAGGTAGGGGGCGAACTGCTGGCGCAGCATCAGGCCGCTTTGGAAGATCAGGTTGCCGTGGGCGGCGCTGTAAAGGCTGGTGAGGGGCGTATCGCCGATGTACATCCGCATGGAGGAAACCGAGGGGATGAAGCCGGAGAGGGTGTAGACCAGGCCGCTGATAAAGCTGGGCATGTCCACCCCGGCCTGGCGCAGGCTGGCTTCCAGCCCCGTGTGGAAATACAGGCTGAGCATTCTGCCGCCGTCGTCCAGCTCGGTGATCTGGGGCGGGGCGGACATCAGCGCGGTGACGTCCGGCATGGGGCTGGCACCGGAGAGATACTGCGCGCCGCCGGACAGGGCGGCGATGAGTCCCTCGGCCAATTGGGCGGGGGACTGGCCGGCAAAAGTCAGGGTGCGGGTTTCACAGGCAATGCCTGAGCCGCCGGCCAGGGGGAAATACAGCGTGGCGACGGCGGTGACGGGGGTGTTGGCTGGGTTTTCGCCCAGGGGAGCGCGGCGGGCTTCCATCTGCTCCCACAGCGCGGTGAGCTCCTCGCCGGGGCGGGCAGTCTGGCTGCCCAGGGGCAGGTTGCCGGTGATGTCCATGCCCACGGCCTGGTCCGCCACCAGGAAGTTCACATACTGCACACCGTCCATTTCGCACAGGGTGGCGGTGATGGCGGCGCAGGCATTGTAAAGCTCCTGTTGGCTCAGCTGCAGGGCGGTGGCGGCAAGGTTGACCGTGCAGATACCGCTGGAAATCTCAACGGGCCGGCTGCTGAACAGCCCCAGACTGACGCCGTTGCCCAGGGACTGGGTCTCCCGGGTGGCAGTATGCCCCAGCAGCGCGCGGACGATGACATCGGCATTGTGCTGGCTGTGGCTCAGGGGCAGGGTGATGTACTGGGTCAGCAGGCGCTGCCCGTCCAGGCTGGGGAGATACAGGGGTACCTTGGCGGTATAAGTGAGCCGGTCGTCGCCGCTGGGGGCGGGGAATCTGCTTTCGGCGGGGGGGAGGGTAGCCGCAGGGGCTGCGCCCATCTCCACGGAAGTGCAGCCCGTAAGCCCGAGGGCGCAGGCGAGGGCCAGCATCAGGCAAAGGATTCGTTTCTTCATGATCATTCCTCCAGCCAGCCGGTCAGCTGGGGCAGCGATACGCGCCATAGGCCGCTTTCGCGGCAAAGGCGAAGAATGCAGCCCTGATGGAAGGTTTCACGGCTGCCCTGCAGGGTGGCGGCGTCAAAGACATAGGTGGCCTGGGTGCCGTCCAGGGTGACGCTGCCGCCGGAAATGGTATAGCCGGAAAGCAGGGGCAGGTTCTCCATGGCGGTCACAAAATCCCGGTAGCTGACACGCCCGGCGCCGGTGGTGGGATCCCGCAGGGCGATGTACTGATAAAGCCGCTGCCAGTCCCGGCTCTTCCACAGGGAGCAGACAAGTTCCATGGTGCGGGAAGGAGTCAGAAGCAGGTCGGGGTTGCGGGTCATGGGGCCCACTGGGCGGGTGGAGGCGGGATCCTGCAGGAAATAGCTCTCCTGCAGGCGCAGGCTGCCGGAGGCGGCGCCTGTCTGCTCCACCAGGATCTGCACCTGGTCGATATCGCAGTTTTCGGTCACGGTGGCCACAATGCTCTGCATGCACAGCTGCCGGCGCAGCTGCTGCTCGGCAGCGGAAATGCCGGCGTCATCGGGATAGGGCGAAAGGATCTCCTGGCTCAGGGTTACGAAAAGCGTGCGGCCCTGGGTCACGGTGGAAAGCACCCGTGTGCCGGCGGGAAACAGGGCGGTCAGATCCGTGGCATGGGAGCCGGGGCCGGCCAGCAGGGCGGTGAGCAGGGTCATCTCGTAGGCCCGGGAGGGGGAAGCGGTGATAATGCGGGTTTCCGGGGCCAGGAAGGGCTCTGCCAGGTAACGGAAATACAGGGTGGCGGTTTCGCGGGTGTCCAGCTCAGCGGGGGCCTGGGCTTCCGGCAGGCGGACGGACACGCCGGGAACGCTGGTGGCGGTGGAGCCCGCCAGGGGCAGGGCGGCGGTGCAGCCGCTGAGCAGCAGCACACATACCAGCAGAAGGATCAGCAGCTTTTTCATGATCCGGACACCTCCTTGCCATCCATGGGCAGCTTCACCGTGAAGGTGGCGCCCATGCCGGGGGCGCTTTCCACGGTGATGATGCCCTTGTGCAATGTCACCAGCTGGCGCACGATGCTCAGGCCCAGGCCGGTGCCGCCGGTTTCGCGGGAGCGAGCCTTATCCACACGGTAGAAACGCTCGAAGATGTGGCCCTGGTCTTCCTTGGGAATGCCAACGCCATTGTCCTTCACGGTGAGAACGGCGGTGCGTCCATCCGTGTGTAGCGAAACGGAAACCTTGCCGCCATCGGGGGTGTACTTCAGGCCGTTTTCCGTCAGGTTGTAGATGATCTGCCCCAGCTTGGAGCGGTCGGCCACCAGGTTGCAGCCGGGCTGGATGCTGCCCGTGAGCACCTGACCGCGCTGCTCGGCGGCAGGGGCAAGGAGCCGAAGGGTCTCCTCTGCCAGCTCGGATAGGTTCACCATGGAGGGCCGCAGCTCCATGCGGCGGCTGTCCATCTGGGTCAGGGTAAGCAGATCGGTGATGATGCCGGTGAGCCGGTCGATCTCGTGGTTCAGGTCCTGCATGAATTCAGCCCGGAGCTCCGCGGGCATGTCCGGCTGATAAATAAGGCTTTCCAGCAGGATTTTCATGGTGGCCAGGGGTGTTTTCAATTCGTGGGACGCATTGGAAACAAACTGGTTACGGCTGCGGTCCAGCCGCTCCAGCTGCTCGGCCATGGTGTTGTAGCTTTCCGCCAGCTGGCGCATTTCGCCCGAACCACGCACGGTGACGCGGGCGCTCAGATCGCCCTTGCCCATCTTCTGAATGGTGCGGGTCAGGGCGGAGATGGGCTTGGTGATGATCTGGGAGAAGACCAGCGCCACCGTCAGGGCGGCGGCGGCCACCAGCACAAATACACGCAGCAGCTGCTGCTGCACATTTTGCAGGCTGGTCATCATCTCCTGCACCGGGGCAACGAAAAGCAGGGCTCCCAGCCGTCCGCGGGTGCCGATAATGCTGGCCGCGCAATAGGCCACGTATTCATCCGCCGCGTTGGCGGTGAGCGCCTGGGCGCCGCCCTCGAGGTGGTGGATGCCATAGGCGGTGCTTTGTCCGCCGGTGAGGATGCTGAGCACCTCCGGCAGCTGGAGTCGCATACCGCACAGCTGGGAGAAGCTGTCGAACTGAACTTTGCCGTCCTCGTCGATGATCATCAGCCGGCCGCCCATTTCGCCGCCGGAGGAAACCAGGGCTTCCTGCAGGGCATCCGCCTGGGCAGACTGAAAAAGCGGCGCAAAGGTCGTGGCCAGCTTTTCAACGGAAAGGCTGTCTTGACGGATGCGCTGCTCATAGAGATGCTCGCTGACCAGGTTGGTGAGAGAGGTGGCCATAATGGCAAAGGAAGTGCCTATAATCAAAAGAAAGGCCAGCAGGATTTTCCACCTGATGCTGGCCCAAGGCAGGATCTTATTAGTCCTTGTCCGTGAAATAGTAACCAACTCCCCATTTGGTAAAGATAAACTCCGGCTGGGAGGTGTTGCGCTCGATCTTCTCACGCAGGCGGCGGATATGCACGTCCACGGTGCGGGCGTCGCCGGTATAGTCATACTTCCATACGGTCTCCAGCATCTGCTCGCGGCTGAAGACCTTGCCGCGGTTGTTGATGAACAGCTGCAGCAGATCGAACTCCTTAGCGGTGAGGCGGATTTCCTTGCCGGCCAGGGTCACGGTGCGCTTCACCAGGTTGACCTCCATGTCGCGCACGCGGAGAACCTTCTTTTCCTCCACAGGCAGCATGCCGCCGGCGCGGCGCAGGATGGTCTTGATGCGGGCCTTGACCTCCAGGATGTTGAAGGGCTTGGTCATGTAATCGTCGGCGCCGTATTCCAGGCCAAGGATCTTGTCCATATCCTCGCCCTTGGCGGTGAGCATGATGATCGGCACATTGCTGTGCTCGCGAATGCGCTGGCAAACGCTGATGCCGTCCAGCTTGGGCAGCATCACATCCAGCAGGATCATGTCGTAGGGCGCAGCGAAGAACTTGGCGAGGGCTTCCTCGCCGTCCATGGCGCTGTCGGTTTCGTAACCTTCCTGCTCCAAAGTGTATTTCAGTCCTTTGAGAATCAAAGGCTCATCGTCAACCAACAGAATGCGCTTCGCCATAATCGTACACCCTTCCTCGTTTGCGGCCCAAAATAGATGGCGCTAACATGATTGTACGACAATTTGTAAAATAAATCAAGAGGTTTTGCAATCATTTTGTAATAATTTTTGGAGAAAATTTGGTGAAAGCATGAATATCTTTGGCAGAATCGCTGAGAATCCGCCCGGCGGCGATGGCGATCTGCTTTTCGGCGCGCCGGGCCACCACGGCATCGTGGGTGATGAGTACAATGGTGTGCCCCGCCCGGTGAAGCTGATCCAGCAGGGCAAGCACATCCTCGGTGGACTGGGCGTCCAGGTTGCCGGTGGGTTCATCGGCCAGGAGAAGGCTGGGCCTGCGGGCCAGGGCCCGGGCGATGGCTACCCGCTGCTGCTGGCCGCCGGAGAGCTGAGAAGGGGTGTGGCGGAGCCGCTGGCCCAGGCCCACCTGCTCCAGCAGATCCCGGGCGGCGGTCATGCGCTCCTGCGGGGGAACGCCGCAGAGCATCAGGGGCAGGGCTACGTTTTCCTGGGCGGTGAGCCGGGGCAGCAGCTGAAACCCCTGGAACACAAAGCCGATCTCCTCGCCCCGCACCCGGGCCAGCTCATCCTGGCCCAGGGTGGAGACGTCCTTCCCGTGGAGGAAATATTGGCCGGAGGTGGGGGTATCCAGACAGCCCAGGATATGCATCAGCGTGCTTTTGCCGCTGCCGCTGGGCCCCACAATGGCGGCGTATTCTCCTTTCTCTACATGCAGGCTCACATGGTCCAGGGCCGCCAGGGTTTTCCCGTTCATGGTATAGAGCTTCGTCAGGTTTTCGGTGCGGATCATCAGGCGCCTCCCGGTTGAATCGTCCTCATCATTATGGCGCCAGGGGGCGGCGGCGATACGGGTTTACTGCTTGTTCATCTGCCGCAGGAAGAGCCAGGAGGCGCCGGCGGAGGCAGCCAATGTGTAACCCAGCACCACCAGCAGGTGCGGCCATGCCCCCGCCATGCTGCCGCTGACGGCGGCGCGCTGCAGCTCCACCGCGTGGACGAAGGGCAGCGCGTTGGCGATCCTGCCAAAGGCACCGCCCACCAGCTCCAGGTCGAACCACACGCCGGAAAGCCAGGCGGAGAGGTTTGTCAGCAGCGCGCCGCAAATGCCGCCCACCTGCTTCACGTTGAACACGCTGCCGCACAGAAGGCCCAGGGCAATGTAGAACAGGGCTGCGGGCAGGCCCAGCAGGATGGCGGAGAGGATGCGGACGTTGACAGGCAGCCCCAGCAGGATGGCGATCAGATAGCACACGGCGCTCTGGGCGGCGGCGATGGGAAGCATGGGCAGCATATAGCCCAGGATGTAATCGGCGGAGCGCAGCGGCGTGGTGTAGAGCCGCTGCAGCAGGGCGCTTTCCCTGTCCCTGGCGACCAGGGTGGCGGAAAAGAGCGTCATAAAGGAAAGGCCGAATACGGCGATGCCGGGGGCGAGATGAGCGATCTCGAACAGGGGGACGGGGATGTTGGCCTGAATCGCGCTGAGAAGCAGCAACAGCACAATGGGGAAGCCCAGACCAAAAAGCAGGTTCAAGGGATCCCGCAGAATTTCCATGGCGCAGCGTTTGCAGAAGGTGAGCATTCTCATGATTTTTCCTCCTTGATAATGGCAATGAAGGCATCCTCAAACCGCTGAGCGCCGGTGCTTTTCATGAGTTCCTCAGGGGTACCGACGGTCAGCAGCCGTCCGCTTTTCATGATGCCGACACGGTCGGAAAGCGCCTCGGCTTCCTCCATGTAGTGGGTGGTGAGGATGATGGTGATCCTGCCCTTCAGCGCGCGGATCACATCCCACAGTTCGCTGCGGGCGATCACGTCCAGCCCCAGGGTGGGCTCATCGAGGAACAGAATGTCGGGCTCCGTGATCAGCGCCATGGCGATGCTGAGCCTGCGCTGCCAGCCGCCGGAAAGCTTTCCGGCCTTTCTGGAGAGCACGTCCCCAAGGTTCAGCTGCGCGGAAAGCTCCTGAATCTTCGCCAGACGTTTCTCCTTGGTAAAGCCGTGGATGCCGCACATGAGCTCCAGGTTTTCCTGCACAGTCAGGTGCGGGGCTACGGCGGTCTCCTGGGGCGAAACGCCGATCTGGCCTTTGACCAGCAGGGGCTCACGCAGGATGCTGTGGCCGCCCACGAAGGCGTCGCCGCCGGTGGGTTTTGATAGGCAGGAAAGCATTTTGATGGTGGTTGTTTTGCCGGCGCCGTTAACGCCCAGCAGCGAGAACAACTCACCCTGGCGGATGCTCAGGTTCACGTTGTCAACGGCCACCAGGTTCTTGTAGCGTTTGGTCAGGTTCGTGGTTTGAATGGCGTTCATAGGCTCCTCCCGGTTGTGTTTTCTCAGCGATTATATCACTTGCTGCGGCGCGTGTGCGGAAATCGGCCCCAACGGTCATTTTTCCGGCGTCAACGGTTTCCGGGCACAAAAAAAAACGGCGGCGTTTTGCACGCCACCGTGGGTGGGAACAGGGGATTGTTACGCGATGCGGGCGTAGTATTTCACAAGGTTCTCGCCGGCGATGCCCTGGATGGCCTTGTCATCGTAGCCCAGCTTGCGCAGTTCGGTGAAAATATTGGGCACCTCGCCGGGGTGGCTCCCATCGGCGGGGGTGACCTCAATGCCGTCGAAATCGGAGCCGAAGCCCACGATCTCAGCGCCGCCCAGCTGGCAGATGTGGTCGATGTGCCGGGCGATGAGCGCCGCGTCGGCCTTACCGTCCTCGGAAAGGAAATGGGGATAGAAGTTCACGCCCACGAAGCCGCCCTCGCGGATCATGAGCTTAAGCTGCTCGTCGGTAAGGTTGCGGAAGTGGTCGCAGAGCTTGCGGCAGCAGCTGTGGCTGGCCATGGGCACTTTGTTCGTCTTGCTGAACAGGTCGTAGAAGCCGGCCTCGTTCAGGTGGGAGACGTCCACCGCCATGCCCAGGCGCTGCATCTCCTTGGCAACCTGCAGGCCGTAGGCGGTGAGGCCCCGCTTGTCGCCGGATTTGGCAGGATAGCCGATGGCGTTCTCGTTGTTCCACAGAAGGGCCGCCATGCGCACGCCCTTGTCGCGCCACTCCTGCACGGTATGGATGCCCTTTTCGAAGACCTCGCCGCCTTCGATGGAGAGCATGAAGCAGTTTTCGCCGGGCCTGGCCTCGGCAGGGTCGTCCACCTTGCGGATGCCGGCCTCCATCAGCCGGGGCATGGCGGCCAGTTCAGCGCTGACGATGGCGTCCACGTCGCCCTTGTTGCCTTTGCGGCCCGTCCACAGGGCACAGACCTGCAGGGTCACACCGCCATCACGGAGGCGCTGGGGGGTGATCATCAAAGGATCGTTGGGGGCCAGGGCCATGGCAAAGAGGGTATCGGAATGGGTGTCGGCAATATACATGAGAACCTCCGGGGAAATGGTGAATTAGGAATGATGAATGATGAATTGAGTAATCAGGCCGGGCGAACACACCTTGCCCCCCTACACTCCATAAGCAGCATGCACGCGTCGCGGCGCGCCTGTTGCGCGCCGTGACCCCTTCATGGCAGGCGTACGCATGCTGCCCCCGAATGGGATTCTTAAGGGGCGATGCCCCTTAAGCGGGTTGTCAGGGCAGCGCCCTGACAAGGGGAGAATCCCCCTCTTACAGTTCTTCGCCGTTTTCGATGGCGGTGATCATGTCCACGCGGCGCTGGTGGCGGCCGCCCTCAAACTCGGCGGTGAGCCAGTGGGTGGCGATCATCTTGGCCACGTCGGTGCCGATGACGCGGGCGCCCATGGTGAGGATGTTGCTGTTGTTGTGGCGCTTGGAGAGCTCGGCGCTGTAAACGTCGGAGCAGGTGCACACGCGCACGCCCTTCACCTTGCTGGCGGCGATGCCGATGCCGATGCCCGTGCCGCAAAGCAGGATGCCCCGGTCACACTCGCCGGAGGCCACGGCCTTGGCGGCGCGGTAGCCATAGATGGGATAGTCGCAGCTGACGGCCTCGTTGGTGCCGAAATCCTTATATTCCAGGTTCATGCTGTCCAGCAGGGCCATGATTTCCTTTTTCAGTTCAATGGACGTATGGTCACAGGCAAGAGCGATCATGGGGGCGGCCTCCTTGAAAGTAATATTACATTATTAAATATACGTGAAATAGCTTACAACTCCTGCCGGAGTATGCTATAATAAAATCGAGAAAATATTCAGAGGTGGACCATCATGCCGGAACACCATTGTTCCCTTTGTCATATAGGATTGGAGAGCGTGGGCGTGCAGCGGGGCGGACAGACGCTTCTGCACGATGTTTCCATGCATATTCACTGCGGACAGCTCACCGCGCTCATCGGCCAGAACGGCGCGGGCAAAACCACGCTGATCCGCGCCCTGCTGGGGGAGATGCCCCACAGCGGCAGCATCCGCCACGTGGATGACCACGGCCGGGATATTCCCCACCTGCGCACGGGTTATGTGCCCCAGCATTTGCATTTCGATAAAGAGATGCCCGTTACCGTGGAGGACTTCATGGCCGCTGCCTTTACCCGCCGGCCGGTGTGGACGGGGATCAGCCGCCGCACCCGCGGGGCAGTGAAGGAAGCCCTCGCTGCCGTGGAGGCGGCGGATCTGGCCCGGCGCCCCCTGGGACGGTGCTCCGGGGGTGAATTGCAGCGTGTGCTGCTGGCCCTGGCACTGCACCCGGCACCGGACCTGCTGGTGCTGGACGAGCCTGTTTCCGGCGTGGATCAGAACGGCCTGCGCATGTTCCTGGAGACCGTCATGCGGCTGAAGGAGACCCACCACATGGCGATCCTGCTGGTGAGCCACGACCTGCACCTGGTGCGGGAGTATGCCGACCATGTGGTGCTGCTGGATAAAACCGTGCTGGCCCAGGGTGGAGCGGAACAGGTTTTCGCCACCGAGCAGTTTGAAACGGTGTTTGGCCAGGGAAAGGAGGCACGGTGATGGATGCGATCTACGCAATCATGGATGCTGTGCTGCCCCTGGAGGCGCTGCAGTTTTCCTTCATGAAAAACGCCTTCCTGGCGATTTTGCTTCTGACGCCCCTGCTGGGGCTGCTGGGCACCATGGCGGTGAACCAGCAGATGGCCTTCTTTTCCGACGCTCTGGGTCACAGCGCCCTGACGGGCATCGGCCTGGGCATTGTGCTGGGGGTGAGCAGCGACCTGCTCAGCATGATCGTCTTCGGCGTGGTGTGGGCGGTGCTGATCTGCCGCATCAAGCAGACAGGCGCTGCTTCCACGGACACGGTGATCAGCGTGTTTTCCTCCACCTCCATCGCGGCGGGCCTGCTGATCCTCTCCCGGGGCGGCGGCTTTGCCAAGTATTCCTCGCTGCTCATCGGCGATGTGCTGGCGGTGAAGCCGGAGGATCTGCTGTGGCTGCTCATCGCCCTGGTGGCGGGCATTGCCCTGTGGGTGCACATGTATAACGCCCTGCTGCTTACCAGCGTGAATGAATCCCTGGCCCGCAGCCGCGGCGTCCGCACAAGGCTGACGGAATGCGCCTTTGTGGTGCTGGTGGCTGTGGCGGTGATGCTGGCCATCAAGTGGGTGGGTGTGATGCTCATCAACGCGCTGCTGATCCTTCCTGCCGCCGCGGGTCGCAACCTGGCCCGCAGCAGCCGGCAGCACGCGATATGGAGCGTGGTCATCGCGCTTGGCAGCGGTGTGGCAGGGCTTATCAGCGCCTATGCCTGGGACACCTCCGCCGGCGCGGCCATCGTGCTTTTTGCCGCGGCGTGCTACGCCCTTTCCCTGGCGGGTCGTAACCTATTAAATAGATAACCGGAAAGATAAGGCTTGACAATATGCACCAAAAGGCGCATTATTATAGGTTGAGGGGGTATATCCATGAAGAGGATGCTTTGCGTGCTTCTGGCAGTATTGATGCTGCCCTTGGGCGTAGCGGCTGAAACGGTGGAGCTCTCGCCCGACGATCCCCAGGTGCTGACGCTCTGGCACTATTACAACGGTGCCCAGCAGCGCAGCTTCAACCAGATGATAACCGAATTCAACGAGACCGTCGGCATGGAGAAGGGCATCATTATCTCTCCTGTGAGTCAGGGCGAGGTGAATGCCCTGGCCGATAAGCTGATGGATTCCGCCAACGGCAAAACCGGCGCTGCACGGATGCCGGATATTTTCGCCGCCTATGCCGATACGGCCCACGCCCTGAACAAGATGGGCATGGTGGCCGATCTTTCCCGGTATATGACAAAGGCGGAAGAAGCGGAATACATGGACTCCTACATGCAGGAGGGCCGCCTGGACGCCACCGGCGCACTGAAGGTTTTCCCTGTGGCCAAGTCCACCGAAATGATGCTGGTCAACAAGACCGAGTGGGACGCCTTTGCCGCGGAAACCGGCGCGGACGTCAGCCTGCTGGCGACCTGGGAAGGCGTGGCCCGGGCCGCAGAAATGTATTATGAGTGGAGCGGCGGCAAGACCTTCTTTGGCCGCGATGCTTTTGCCAACTATATCCTCATCGGCAGCCTGCAGCTGGGTGTGGAAATGTTCGAAGTGAAAAACGGCGTGCTGGTGCTCAACATCCGGGAGGACGTGCTGCGCCGGCTGTGGGACAACTATGTGGTGCCCTACGCCAACGGCTGGTACGGCGCCTACGGCCGCTACCGTTCCGACGACGTGAAGACCGGTCAGATCGTGGCCCTGGTGGGCTCCACCAGCGGCGCGCTGTATTTCCCCACGGAGGTCACCCGGGATGACGGGACCACCTATCCCATCGAGTGCATGGCCCTGCCCCTGCCCAATTTCGAGGGGACGCAGCCCTGCGCTGCCCAGCAGGGCGCCGGACTGGTGGTAACGGCTTCCACGCCGGAGCGGGAGTATGCCGCCGTGACGTTCCTCAAGTGGTTTACCCAGCAGGAAAACAACATCGCCTTCTCGCTGAGCAGCGGCTATCTGCCGGTGAAAAAGAGCGCCAACCAGCCAGAGGTTCTGGATCAGGCCATGGCCGAAAGCGGCATCGACGGCCTGCTGCACGAGATCATCGATATCGGCGTGCAGATCACCAGCACCTATCGGCTGTACACCAACAATGCCTTTGACCATGGCTATGAGGCCCGCCTGGTGGTGGACTCCAGCATGGCGGAGGCCGCCAGAAAGGCAGCCCGGGGCGTGAAAGAACTGGAAAAGCAAGGCTTGTCCCGCCAGGAGGCGGTGGAGCTGCTGACCGGCGACGCGGCGTTCAAGGAATGGATGGACAGCTTCTGTGCTGAAATGGCGCAAAGCTTGAAATAATCATAACAGGAAAGGGGAGGACCACGATGGCGCGCAACAAAAAGAGCAAGAGTTCGGTTTTTGTAAGGCTGCTTTTGCCGTTGATCGTTATTGTGGCGCTGACCATTGCCCTGCTGGTGGGCTCCCTGAACCTGGGCGGCGCATTCAGCAACCTGCGCACCAGCGCCCTGGAAATGCTGGAGGAGCGCACCCAGAGCCGTGCGGAAACCCTTGAATTTGATATGATCAACCGCTGGAGCAACCTGGAATCCACCGCGGACACGGTGGAGACCGTCATCCGGCGGCAGCTTCGCCTGGCGGGAGCCGAGCCCGAAAGCATGAAGACCAACGCCTCCCTGAATGCTCAGATCATGCTGGAGGTGGCGCCTACCCTGGTTTCCCGGCTGCGGGCCGGCGGTACCACGGGTATCTTTGTGGTGCTCAACGGCATCGGCGTAGCGGGACGGGAGGACAGCTGGGCCGGCGTGTACATGCGGGATAGCGAGCCTACCACCAACACCGCCGCCAACAGCGATATTCTCCTGGTTCGCGGTTTGCCCCCGGTGAGCCGGGCGCTGGATATCTCCCTGGACAGCTACTGGACAGCCTCCTGCGTGTTCGACGAGTATAACCGGGATGTGTTCTTCAAACCCCTGGAGGCCGCCCAGCAGGGTACCTCCGATGATCCGGCCCATTACGGTTTCTGGTGCATGCCCTTCCAGCTGAACAAGAGCAACCCCGTGACGGTGATGACCTACTCCATGCCCATTCTGGATCAGGACGGCTATGTGCTGGCGGTGATCGGCGTGGACATGGATATCAATTACCTGACCAGCCTGATGACGGCGGATGATTTCTCCCGGGAGGATCAGGGCAGCTTTGTGCTGGGTAAGCGCCTTGGGGATGGCAGCATCGAGGTGGCCTGTGCCGCCGGCACCAGTTATAAGCAATTTTTCCAGGCGGAGGATACCCGCCTGATCCCCAAAAAGAACATGGAAGGCCGCTGCTTTGCCATGACAGGCACCCGGAATAACCGGGAAATGTATGCTGCGGCGGTTCCGCTGGATCTTTACAGCCCCAATACGGCCTTTGAAAATGATGAATGGGTGCTGGTGGGCATGCAGCCTGCGGAGCGCCTGATGACCTTCTCTGAACAGTTCCGGCGCACGGTGCTGATCGCTGTGGTGGCAGCCATGGTGTTCAGCGTTATGGTGGCGGCCATTGCCAGCGGCAGGCTGATACGCCCCATCACCCGGCTGGTCAAGCAGGTGAAGGAGGCCGAGCCTGGCGAGGAACTGAGCCTGAGTGAAACCAACATTGCTGAGATTGATACCCTGGCGGACGCCATTGAGACGCTGAACCACAACGCCCTGCTGGAAGGCGACCGCTTTGAGACCATCATGCAGATGACGGGCCTGAAGGTTGGCGTGTTCGAGTTTGACAGGCAGACCGGCACGGTATATTGCTCGCCTGTGTTCTTTGAGCTGCTGGATTGCAGCGAGGTTCCCCAGCGCAACGGCCGCATCAGCCTGGAAGTTTTCCGCCGGCTGATGATGGAACGCTTTACCGACGGCGTGGACGAGGACGTCTGGCGTTTCCGGACAGGGGACAAGGAAATCTTCCTGAAATACAAGCAGGTTGACCGGGAGGATCGCATCGTCGGTACCCTGGTGGACGTGACCGACGAGATCCGGACCCGCAGGGAACTGGAACGCGCCCGTGACATCGACGCTCTGACAGGCATCCTTAACCGCCGTGCCTTCGCCCGCATGACCCAGGAGCTCTTCGGCCGCCGCCGTGAAACGCTGAAAAACGCGGCACTGGTGATGGTGGACCTGGATAACCTGAAGTTCCTCAACACCACCTACGGCCACGATACCGGCGATAGTTTCATCCGCGGCTTTGCCCATGCCCTGGGCGTTTTCGAAAAAGCAAACCAGAGCATTGTGGCCCGCCGCTCCGGCGATGAATTCTATATGCTGCTCTACGGCTATGATTCCAGGGGAGAGCTGGAGGAGCATATCCAGCAGGCCTGGAGCCAGGTGAGCACCCAAGGCATTGTGCTGCCTGACGGAAGCTTCTACCGCTTCCGCGCCTCCGGCGGCATGGCCTGGTTCCCCGGGGACGCCGCCACCCTGTCCAAGCTTTTGCGCTATGCTGACTTTGCCATGTACAAGGTCAAGCAGGACGCCAAGGGCACTCTGCAGGAGTTCGACAGCAACATCTTCAACGAGGACAGCTATCTGATCGACGCCCGGGCCGCCCTGGACAAGATGATCGACAACCAGCTGTTGCATTTTGCCTATCAGCCCATTGTATCGGTAAAAACAGCGGATCTGTGGGGCTATGAATTGCTCATGCGCCCCGACGTGCCCGAGCTCAAGAGTGCCGGCGCTGTGCTGCGCCTGGCCAAGGAGCAGGGCAAGATGCACCATATCGAGCGCCTGACCTGGTTCGGCGCGCTGGAATCCGCCAGGATGATGATCGACCGCGGAATGCTCAGCCGCGAGGTGAAGCTGTTCATCAACTCCATCGCCAGCCAGAAGATGGACCTGATCGAACGCCAGCACGTCATCGACAGCTATACGGACCTTCTGCGCCAGGTGGTGCTGGAGATTACCGAGGCGGAGGACAACAACAAGGATTATACCCAGCGGAAAATGGCTTTCATCCGCGGCAACGGCGGTGAGGTGGCCATCGACGACTACGGTACCGGCTACAACAGCGAGCTGGCCCTGGTGGATATCCCCTGCGAGTATGTGAAGATGGACGCCTCCTTTGTGCGTGATGTGCACAAGGATCCCAACAAGCAGGCCCTGGCGAAGAACCTGGTGGATTATGCCCACGCCCGCGGCATCGCCGTGCTGGCAGAGGGCATCGAAACCAGGGATGAGATGGAAGCCATCATCTCCTTCGGTGTGGATTATCTTCAGGGCTTCTACCTGGGCATGCCCCGGGAAAAGCCCCAGCAGGTGCTGGCGGAGATCCGCGCGGAGATCCGCGGCATGGCCTGGAAGGCCCAGCAGCATACCTGACAGAGCGTTATTCATTCAATGATGTAGGGACGGGGGAGGTTCCCCTGCCCCTACTATCCTTTTTCACAGGAGGCGGAAAACCGCCATGGATCGTATCTTGTTGTTGATGTCCGCCGGTGCCTATTGCCAGGCGGACGAAGCCCTGCGCTCCGCCCGGGAAAACGCCGCCTCGCCGGCGCGGCTTTCCTATGGGCTTTCCCTGCAGGTGGAGCCGGACGAGAAAGCTCACCTGGCCATGCGGGCGCTGGGCTCGGTGCAGTTTCTCTGCCCCGGCGGCTCCAGTTGGGATGATGTGGAGGCCCTGTGGCAGGGTGAAGGCTATGTGCTGGTAGCTCATCCCGCCATGACCTTCACCAGGAACTGGGATATGCAGCTCCTGCGTGCCCTGCGCCAGTGCCGGCGGGAGAGCCTTTTCAGCGCGGTGCTCACAGGCTTCCTGCCCCGCAGGCAGGATCCGGTGGACGCGGTGTGCCCTGTGGCGGCGGAAAGCTTCGATGGCGAGGGAAGGCTGCATTTCCAGCGGGGAACGCCCCTGCGCTATGCCACCCAGCCCCAGCGGAGCGCCTTTCTGCATCCGGATTTCTGTTTTGCCCCATCAGCGTTCTTCCGCGAGATGCGGGAAGAGATCACGCCCCTGTTTCTGGCGGCCTTCCGCCGCAAGTGGGATATCTTTACCCTGCATCGCCCGGTGATCCACATCGGCGACGACATGGCGCTGATGCCCTGCGAGCCCCTGGCGGTTTCCGGCGAGGACGCTACCGCCCTGAGCCGCTTTGAAAAGCGCTTCGGCATGCGCTTCGCCACCCGGCAGCTGACGTCCATGATCCGGCAAGGCGTGTTCACCGCCGACCTGACTTTCCCCACCCGGGTGCCCGTCGCCGTCCGAGCCCAGGAAACCATTCGGGAGCTTTTGCGGCGCAAGAATGACGTTTCACCCCTGTGCGTGACGGCCTACCTCTCCATGCCCATGGAAGGCCCCAACATGCACGAACAGTACATGTGCTGGTTCCGGTATATGTCCCGGCTGAAGAATCTCTCGCTCCTGTGCTATGGCGATGGGGACACCACAAGGAAGATCATGCCCCTGCACCCCAACGTGCTGGAGTTCAAGCGCCGCTACGGCCTGCCCCTGGAGGGGGAGGTGCCCAGCGAGGAGACCATGAACTACATCAAGCTCTCCAAGCCCTTCATCCTGGCCCGCAGCCGTGAGAAATTCCTGAATCACAGCCATTATATATGGATTGATTTCGGCTATCTGCGGTATCCTGTCTATGAGGGCGCGGCCATCGACTGGGCCAATGTGTGCCACGATAAGATCATGCTCAGCACGGTGAACGGCGTGCCGGATGTATCCATGCTGGTGGTGCCCGACGCCATGCTGCTGACGCTGTGCCGGGAGATTGCCGCCCTGTGCGAGCAGGAGCTCGGTACCCGGGGCCATCTGCCCATGGAAACGGAATTGTGGCTGATGCTCATCCGGGAGCACAAGGATTGGTTTGAGCTGATTGAGCTGCCCGGCAACCGGGAGCTTTTGACCCTTGCCATGATGAACCGGGAGGAGGAAGCCCATGTCTACAGCTAAAACCGTGGCGGAGAGCCGCAGCACCCAGGTGCACATTCTCATGCCCGGGGACCTGAACGGCTATGGCCGCCTTTTCGGCGGCAAGCTGATGGAGTGGATCGACGTGGTGGCCGCCGTGGTAGCCCGCCGGCACTCCGGGTGCGAGGTGACCACCGCCTCGGTGGATCACCTGGAATTCCAGGCCCCGGCCCATGCCAACGATACCGTTGTGCTGGAGGGCCGCATGACCTGCGTGGGTACCACCAGCATGGAGGTGCGGGTGGATACCTTTGTGGAGGCGCTGGGCGGCACGCGGCACCGGGTGAACCGGGCGTATCTGGTGATGGTGGCCCTGAACAAAAATCAAAAGCCTGTGCCGGTTCCACAATTGACGCTGGAAACCGAAGAAGATTACGCTGAATGGGACGCGGGCATGCGCCGCCGTGCGCTGCGCAGCCTGCGACAGAGGGAGAATTACTGATGAAGATTGGCAATCTTTTGCGGGATGGAAAAGTGCACCTCTCCTGCGAGGTGTTCCCGCCCAAGAAGTTCGACGGCATCGCCCAGGCCTCCCAGGTAGCCCGGGAGATCGCCGACCTGCACCCCGCCTTTATGTCCGTGACCTACGGCGCGGCGGGCTCCACCCCCGGGCACACCCTGGCGGTGGCCCAGGCAGTGGCGGAACGGGGCGTGACGCCCCTGTGCCACCTGACCTGCGTACAGTCCACCCGGGCGCACGTGAAGCAGGTGCTGGCGGACATGCGCTCAGCCGGCATGGAAAACGTGCTGGCCCTGCGGGGTGACCTGCCCAGGGAAGGCGAGCCGGTGAAGGATTTCGCCTATGCCAGCGAGCTGGTGGAGTTCATCCATCAGCAGGGTGATTTCTGCGTGGGCGCCGCCTGCTACCCGGAGGGCCATCCGGAAAGCGGCGGCCGCCGGAAGGATATCGAGTATCTTAAACGCAAGGTGGACGCAGGCGTGGACTTCCTCACCACCCAGATGTTCTTTGATAACGGCATCCTGTATAACTTCCTGTACCGTGCCCTGCGGGCGGGCATCGACGTGCCGGTGTGCGCCGGCATCATGCCCATCACTACCATCCAGCAGGTGGACCGTGTGGTAAAGCTCTCCGGCTCCATCATGCCGCCCCGCTTCGCTGCTATTGCCGACCGCTTCGCTGATGATCCGCAGGCCATGGCTCAGGCGGGCATTGCCTTCGCCACCGAGCAGATTATCGACCTGGTGGCCAACGGTATTACCAACATCCACCTGTACACCATGAACAAACCCTGGATTACCAAGGCCATTGTGGATAATCTTTCCCATGTGATCAAGATGGGCGAGTAACCGCCCCGCAGCACGCTCTGCTTGCGTGCTGTTTTTTTCTTTACTTTTATGATAATTATTTGTATAATAAACTGTATTGCTTTGTCTATCAACGGGCAAAAATGAGCAGCTTATGGCGAAGATTATTGCGATCACCAATCAGAAGGGCGGCGTGGGCAAGACGACGACCTCTGTGAATCTGACGGCGATTCTGGCGGATATGGGCATGCGTGTGCTGGTGGTGGACCTGGACCCCCAGGGCAACACCACCTCCGGCCTGGGCATGAAGGTAAAGGACCGCAGCATCTATGAGGTGCTCATGGGCCGTGAATCCATGAAAAAGTGCATCCAGAAGACCGACGTGAAGGGCCTGGACATTGCCGGGGCGGACATCCGCCTGGCCGGCGCCGAGCTGGAGCTGGTGGCGGTGGAGCAGCGTGAGTTCCGCTTGAAGAATGCCCTGACCACCGTGCAGAAGGATTATGATTTTGTGTTCATCGACTGCCCGCCTTCCCTGAGCCTTTTGACGCTGAACGCGCTCACTGCCTGCGACCGGGTGCTGATCCCCATCCAGTGCGAGTATTACGCCCTGGAGGGCGTCACCAGCCTGATGAACACCGTCAGCCGTGTGAAGAAGACCTTCAACCCCGGCATCGATATCGAGGGCATTCTGCTCACCATGCTGGACGGCCGCACCAACCTGGGCCTGCAGGTGGTGGACGAGGTGAAGAAGCACTTCAAGAAGAAGACCTTCGCCACCACCATTCCCCGCAACGTGCGCCTGGGCGAAGCACCCTCCCACGGCGAACCCATCCACGTATACGATCCCCGTTCCACCGGTGCCATGGCTTATCGGGCGCTGGCGGCGGAAGTCTTGGAACGCAACGGCATGAAGGCCAGAAAGTAAGGAGAGACGATCATGGCGAAGAAAACGCGCGGCCTGGGCCGCGGCCTGGAAGCCCTGCTCCCTGACGCTGAGGAAGCTCTCTCCAGCGGCGTGCAGGAGATTTCCCTGGGGGATATCGACCCCAACCCTGACCAGCCCCGGCGCACCTTCTCGGAGGAAAGCATTGCCCAGCTGGCCCAGTCCATTCGCGAACAGGGCGTTCTGCAGCCCATTCTGGTCACGTCGCAAAACGGCGGCCGCTACCGCATTGTGGCCGGCGAACGCCGCTGGCGGGCCTCCCGTGTGGCGGGCCTGGACAAGGTGCCGGTGATCGTCCGTGACCTGGACGTGATCCAGCAGATGGAGATCGCGCTGATCGAGAACCTGCAGCGCGAGGACCTGAACCCCATCGAAGTGGCCCAGGGCATCCGCAGCCTGATGCAGCAGTGCGGCTACACCCAGGAAACCGTGGCCAACCGCCTGAGCAAGAGCCGCCCCGCTGTGGCGAACCTTTTGCGGCTGCTCACCCTGCCTGAGGAAGTTATCGAGCTGGTGCGGCAGGGGAGCCTTTCCGCCGGCCACGCCCGTGTGCTGGCTGGCCTGGACGACGACGCACGCAAGCTTGCCCTGGCCAAGGAAACCATCGAGCAGGGATACAGCGTGCGCCAGCTGGAGGCCATTGCCGCCGCCGGCAAGGCGGAAGGGGAAGCTGCCCCCAAGCCCAGGAAGCAGAAGTCTGCCCTGCCTGCCGAGCTCAGCGAGCTGGAAGGCCGTATCCGGGAGACCATGGGCGTTCGCGCCACCCTCACCGGCACGGTGAAGAAGGGCAAGATTGTTCTGCAATACTATTCGCAGGAAGAGCTGGAGCACCTCAACGACCTGCTTTTGCGGCTGGAGGAGTGACATACCAATGAGTCAGATCCCTGAATTGCCCCGCTGGGACGGCCCCCTGTCCCATCCCTTCTACAGCAAGGTGGTCAAGCGTGTGCTGGACTTCCTGCTGGCACTGGTGCTGCTGGTGCCGGGCTGCATCGTGATGCTGCCCCTGGCCATCTGGGTGAAGCTGGATTCCCCCGGCCCGGTGTTCTACCGCGCCATCCGGGGCGGCTATCACAACAAGCCCTTCTATATTCTCAAGTTCCGCTCCATGGTGGTGGATGCAGACAAATCCGGCGGCTGCACGGCCCTCAACGACGACCGTGTGACCAAGGCTGGCAAGATCATGCGCCGGCTGAAGCTGGACGAACTGCCCCAGCTGTTCAACATCATCAAGGGCGATATGTCCTTTGTGGGCCCCCGGCCGGAGCTTCTTCTTTACACTACCCAGTACACCAAGGAGCAGGAGTGCATCCTGTGGGTGCGCCCGGGCATTACCGATCGCTCCAGCATTGTGTACATCGCTCAGGATGAAATCGTGGGCGAGGAAAACCCGGTGGAGAACTTCGAGAAGTACATCCTGCCGGAGAAGAACCGCCTCCGCGTGGAGTATGCCCTGAACCAATCCTTCATGCTGGACATGCAGCTGTTTTTTGAGACCATTGGCGGCGTGTTCGGCAAGGCCAAGAAAATGGCCGATGAGCAGAAAGGAAAGTAAGCATGCCTGATTATGCTTCCTATACCGAAAAAACCCACGCGGCCTTTGGCGGTGAGTTCATTGACGTGAGCGACCCCAAGGTGCTGGCGTGGCTGATCCGCCGCCACGGCCTGGAGATGACCCACATCAGCCGGGGCAGCCACATTGGCGCGATTTTCTCCGTGGCGGAGGTGGTGGCCACGCTGTATACCGGCGTGCTGCACGTGAATCCCGCCGATCCCGCCATGCCTGACCGTGACCGGCTGGTCTATTCCAAGGGCCACGCCGGCGCGGCGGTGTATGCTGCCCTGGCGGAGCAGGGTTTCTTCCCGGTGGAGGAACTGAGCACCCACTATGCCAATGGCTCACGGCTTTCCGGCCATGTGAGCCACAAGGGCATTCCCGGCGTGGAATTCTCCACGGGCAGCCTGGGCCACGGCCTGGCGGTGGCTGCCGGCATGGCCATGGGCGCCAAGCTGGATAAGGCCGCCTGGCGCACATACGCTGTGCTGGGCGACGGCGAGTGCGACGAGGGCTCCGTGTGGGAGGCTGCGCTGCAGGCCCACCAGTTCAAGCTGGATAACCTCATCGCCGTGGTGGATCACAACAGGATGCAGTCCCTGGACTTCTGCGAAAATACCCTGGCCCTGGAGCCCTTTGCCGATAAGTGGCGCGACTTTGGCTGGAACGTGATCGTGGCAGACGGCCATGACACGGACGCCCTGCAGGCCGCCTTTGCCCAGGCCAAGGATAATCTGGGCACGGAAAAGCCTACCGTTATCATTGCCGAAACCACCAAGGGCAAGGGCGTATCCTTTATGGAAAACAATATTCTGTGGCACTATCGTACGCCCCAGGGCGAGGAATACGAAGCGGCGCTGAAGGAACTGGAGGCACAGCGGCCATGAGAGACGCATTCACCCGGGCCCTGATGCGGGAAGCCGCCAGGGATCCCAAGCTGACGCTGGTTACCGGCGATTTGGGCTTTGGCGTGCTGAAGCCCTTCTGGGAAACGTATCCCGACCAGTTCATCAACGCCGGCATTGCCGAGCAGGCCATGACCGGCCTGGCCGCGGGCCTGGCACGCACCGGCCGCACGGTGCTGACCTACTCCATCGGCAATTTCCCCACCCTGCGCTGCCTGGAGCAGATCCGCAATGACTGCGCCTATCACGACGCCAATGTGAAGGTGGTGTGCGTGGGCGGCGGCTTTGTGTATGGCAGCCTGGGCATGAGCCACCACGCCACCGAGGACATGGCCATTCTCCGCGCCCTGCCCGGTGTGACGGTGTTCACCCCCGGCGATCCCCATGAGGTGGGGGCCATTGTGCCCATCATGCTGAAAACTCCCGGCACCTGCTATCTGCGCCTGGGCCGGGGCGGCGAGCCCTATCTGCATGAAGGGCCGCTTGAGGACTGGCAGATCCCCAAGGCGCTCACCATGCGTGAAGGCACCGACGTGGCGCTGCTCTCCGCCGGCGGCATCATGACCCAGACGCTGGGCGCCGCCGACATGCTGGCGGAAAAGGGTATCTCTGCCGAGGTGGTGTCCTTCCCCTGCATCAAGCCCATTGATACGGATAAAATCGCCCAGCTGGCTTCACGCTTCCGCCACATTGTGACGGTGGAGGAGCACAGCGTTGTGGGCGGCTTCGGCTCCGCCGTCAGCGAGGTGCTGGCGGAGATGGGCACGGGCTGCAGGCTGCACCGCATCGGCATGCCGGACGTGTACTCCTGCATTGTGGGTACGCAGCAGTACCTGCGGAGCGAATATCAAATGGATGACAAGGCCATCTGCGAAAGAACGCTTGCATGGCTCGGAGGTCAGTAATGGAAGAAAAGAAGCTGTCCCTGGAGGAAATCCACGAGGAGCTGCTCTGCCAGCTGAGGGACATTGTGGTCATCTGCGATCGCCACGGCATTGAATACAACATGATGTGCGGCAGCCTCCTGGGCGCGGTGCGCCACAAGGGGTTTATCCCGTGGGATGACGACATTGACCTGCTCATCACCCGCGAGAATTTCGAGAAGCTGCGCAAGATCTATCCTCAGGAGTGCGACAAGCGCTTTGAGCTCACCTACCTGAACACCTGGACGCCCCGTGTTATGAACCGGGATCCTGAAAAGGCCGCTGCCTTCACGGATTTCTTCATCCTGGATTCCGTGCCCGCCGAGGGCTGGAAGCGCAAGTGGTGGTTCCTGAAGCTGCATATCCTGCAGGGCATGATGAAGAAAAATGTGGATTACAGCCGCTTCAGCCTGAAGAACAAAATCCTGCTCTGGGGCACCCACATCCTTGGCCTGCCCTTTTCCACGGCGTGGAAATCCAGGATGTATGAGAAGATTTCCACCCAGAATCCCGCCGGCAGCGACCTGTGCATGAGCAACGGCGCCTTCGAACTGATGATGCACATCTGGCATCCGGAGCAGTTTGAGGAAAAGATCACCGTGAAGTTCGAGGACGTGGACGTGCTGATCCCCGCCAGGCACGACGAAGTGCTGACGATCCTTTTCGGCCCTGACTATATGACGCCGCCGCCGCCGGAAGAGCGGGTGGCCAAGCACCTGGATATTTAATCTGGAATGATGAATTCGGAATGAAATGTGGGCAGGAGGCTGTGAAATACCAATGGAAATGACTTTCTGCCCGCTGTATTCCGGGTCCAGCGGGAATGCGCTGTTTGTGCAGGCAGGGCAGACACGGGTGCTGATTGACGCAGGCAAGAGCGGTAAAATACTGACGGATGCCCTGCGGCTCATCGGCGTGGAACCGGAGACGCTGGACGCGATCCTCATCACCCACGAGCACAGCGACCATATCGCCGGCGCGGGGGTCATGGCCCGCAAGTACCATATACCGGTGTACGCCACCGAAGGGACCTGGGCTGCCATGGACAGGAAGCTGGGCGCTGTGGCGCCGGAGCTTCGCTGCACGTTTGACAGATCCCAGGATTTTTACCTGGGCCAATTGGGGGTGGCGCCCTTTGCCATTCCCCACGACGCGGCGGACCCTGTGGGCTACCGGCTGTGGTGCGGCAGCGTGAGCATTGCCACCGCCACGGACCTGGGGTATTTTTCAAAATCCGTGCGGGACGCGGTGGCGGGCAGCAGCCTGGTGCTGCTGGAAAGCAACCACGACCCGGATATGCTGTTGCAGAATCCCCATTATTCCGCCCGTCTGAAGCAGCGCATTCTTTCCAATAAAGGCCACCTGAGCAATGAAAGCTGCGCCAACGCCCTTGTGCAGCTGGTGGAAAGCGGCGTGCATAATGTGATCCTGGGCCATCTCAGCGGGGAAAACAACCTGCCGGAGCTGGCCCTGCAGACCAGCGAGAACCGGGCCGAGGAGGCGGGCATCCGCCTGGGCTATGACCTGAGCCTGGACCTGGCCTGGCGCGACCGGGTGGGCGGCGTGTATACGCTGAAAGAAGGTGGCTGACATCAACGGCAAGACCCGCAAAGCTCTGCTGGTAACCCTGGGGGTGATGCTCCTGCGGCTGCCGGTGGGGTGGGGGATTCAGCTTTTGCTGCCCAACCCGGAGGGTGATCCGGCCATTTTTTATGCCGCGCTGATCCTGCAGGAAACCCTTTTGTGGGGCCTGCCGGCGCTGCTCCTGCTGCCCTGGCGCAGCCGCCGCCTGGCGGTGCGGAGCAAATGTGGCAATCTGTGCGTGGCGGCAGTGTTCATGGGCCTGGCGGCTCAATGGGCGCTGATGGCGCTGACGCCCCGGTGGGTGGCATTCACCGGCGCCAGTCAGGCGGCGATTATGCTGCCGCAGAATGAAATCCAATGGGCGCTGGCGGTGCTGGCCCTGGTGGTGATTCCGGCTGTAACAGAGGAGGCCTTCTTCCGGGGCGGCCTGCTCACCGGCCTGTGCGACACCACGAGCGCCCTGAACGCCACCCTGTTGACCACGGTGATCTTCGCGCTGATGCACGGCTCCCTGGCAGGCTTCCCGGCCCACATGGCGGTAAGCCTTCTGTGTACGCTGGCCATGATGACCAAGGGCAGGCTGCGGGCGCCCATTATCCTTCATATGTGCTACAACGGCGCGGCGCTGCTTTTGCGGGATGTTTCCCCAGCGCTGACGCCTGTGCTGCCCCTGGCGCTGATGCTGGCGGCCCTTGTGCTGTGGATGCTCTCCCGGATTCTCTGGCGGGGGCGCTACCGCAGGGTTTCCTGGCAGGAGGGCGTCATGCTGGGCGTGATCATCCTTGGCGCGGCGGCCATGTATTTACCTGAGATTCTTTGATAGCATTGGGGTGAAACCATGATTCTTTTATCGCTGCAGGGCGTGCAGAAAAGCTTTGGAACCAACGAGGTGCTGCGGGACGCGTCCCTGACCCTGCAGGACGGTGAACGCATGGGTCTGGTGGGCGTGAACGGCTGCGGCAAATCCACGCTGATGAAGATCATCGCCGGGATTGAATCATCCGACGGCGGCACCATCACCATGCAGAAGGGCCTCAAGCTGGGCTACCTGGCCCAGCAGGGCGAGGTGGGCGAAAACCGCACCGTGCTGGAGGAGCTGGAAAGCGTCTTCGACCCGGTGGTGCAGATGGAGCAGCAGCTCCGCGACCTGGAGCAGCAGATGGCCGAGGTGGGCTCCGACGAAACCATGCTCCGCCGCCTGGGCAGCCAGTATGACCAATTGACCCGCGAGTTTGAGCGCCGTAACGGCTATGGCTGGCGCTCCACGGTGCAGGGCGTATTGGCGGGCCTGGGCTTCCGCAAGGATCAGCAGGGGCAGTTGGCCAGCCTGCTTTCCGGCGGCGAGCGTACCCGCCTGTGCCTGGGCCGCATGCTGCTTACCGAGCCCGACCTGCTCCTCCTGGACGAGCCCACCAAACACCTGGACCTGAAGTCCATCGCCTGGCTGGAGGATTACCTGCGCTCCTACAAGGGCGCGGTACTGCTCATCAGCCATGACCGATATTTCATGGATCACGTTTGCGACAGAATGTGCGAATTGCTGCTGGGCGCCACCGAATGCTACGATGGCAATTACACCCAATACATGGAGCAGCGCACCGAGCGCTTCGAGATCCGCATGAAGGCCTATGAGCTCCAGCAGAAGGAGATCGCCCGGCAGGAGGCCATTATTGCCCGCTACCGGCAGTTCAACCGTGAGAAGTCGATCCGCCTGGCGGAAAGCCGGGAGAAGCGGCTGGAGAAGATCGAGCGCCTGGAAAAGCCCAAGGACGAAAGCGCCATCCGCTTCAAGTTTGACATCCGCCGCCGCACCGGCGAGGATGTGCTGATGGTGGAGGAACTGAAGAAGGGCTTCGACGGCCGGGTGCTCTTCGACCATGTGAAGATGCACCTGCGGGCCGGCGACCGCATTGCCCTCATCGGCGACAACGGCGTGGGCAAATCAACGCTGTTCAAATGTCTTATTGGCGAACAGAAGCCCGACAACGGCACCATCCGCCTGGGAGCAGGCGTGGACATTGGTTACTATGACCAGCACCAGGCAGGCCTGCACGAGAATAAAACCGTGCTGGATGAGGTGTGGGATGACTTCCGCCGCCTGGACCAGACAGAGGTCCGGGGCGCACTGGGCCTGTTCCTGTTCACGGGGGACGAGGTGCTCATGCCCATCAGCACCCTTTCCGGTGGCGAGAAGGGCCGTGTGGCCCTGACCAAGCTGATGCTCCGCAAGGATAA
>JAFVVG010000024.1 GCA_017502305.1 Clostridia bacterium
GACCATTGCGCCGGTGGCCACAGCGCCAGCGGCAGCTGCGCCCTTGAGGAACGCGCGGCGGGAAATCAGCTTGTTGTCCATAGAAAATCCTCCATTCTTCTGCATTTTCGGGCCTTTTTGCCCGGCTGGCTTCATTATATCAGCTTTACTTTTTCCTCAAAAGGAGATATAATCAGCTTATAAACGCAGGCTCAGCCTGCATTTGTGGAGGAAACCATGGACATCACGCAGATCCGGTATTTTCTCAAAACGGCAGAGCTGCTGAATTACTCCCGGGCGGCGGAGCAGCTGTTCATCGCCCGGCAGTCGCTGCGGCAGTCCATCGCCGCGCTGGAGAAGGAGCTGGGCCTGCCCCTGTTCAACAACGAGCACAACAAGCTCTCCCTGACGCAGTACGGCGCGTATCTGGCAGTGTCGGGTGCAGAAGCCGTGCAGGCCTTCGACAACATGCTGGCAGGCTTCGAGCGCTTTGCCAACCGGCAGACGCAGCTGCGGGTGGGCTTCTCGGTCAGCCTGTTTCCCTTCATCCTGCCGGACACCACGTCGGCGCTGCGTTCCTTTGAGGAGCAGTACCCCAACATCCGCCTGGAGGTCACCCACCTGACCAACGACGAGGCTATCGAAGCAGTGGAGGCCGGGCAGCTGGACTGTGCCTGCATCATCCGCATGGCCTGCGCAGATCAGCCGCCCCTGCAGCACACGCTGGTCACCTTCGATGCGGGCGTTGACTTCGCGGATGATTCCCTGCTGGCCAGCAGAGCCGAGGTGCAGCTGTGCGACCTGACTGGAATGCGCTGCATCGGCATGGGCAGCCTGGAAAAGACGCTGCGGCCTGTCCATCAGGCCTGCCTTGCGCAGGGCGTCACGCTGGACTACGCCCCTATTCACTCCACCGTAGATGCCTTTTATCAGATCCGGCATGGACTGGCCGCCGCCTTTGACATTTACCGCCCGGACGCGCCCGGCTTTGATCCCAGGCACACGGCGCGGCTCACGGGCTACTCGTGGGAGGTGGGGTTTCTTGGCAGCAAAGCCTGTGCGGACAGGGACGCTGTGACGATCTTCTGCGACTTCTGGCAGCATTATGCGGCAAGCCAGCGACCGGATTGAATCAAAATATGGAAACGCCCGACTGATGATCAGCCGGGCGTCGTTTTATTCCGCAATTATGTCGAATTTCTCCACAGACATGATGACCGAACGGTCGGCTTCGAAGCTGATGCCGTCTGCAGTCTGAGGCGTGTAGATCGCTGTGGACATGGCCTGTTCGCCGTCATTGACAAAGATCTCCAGGCTGAAGCGATCCAGCAGGATGCGCAGCTTGATCTCGCCATTCTGCTGGCGGACAAGGCAGTCGCGCTCGTGGATGATGTCGCGGGCCAGGCCGGAGTGTGCCCGGTTCACTCGCAGCACGGAGTTCTTGGGGAAGAAGGTGATGTTGGTGTAGTGCTGGCTTCCTTTTGCCACCTTGATGGTGAACTGCTGGAAGCCGTCAATGTCCGCTGGGCGCAGGGTCACGGTCATATCGACCATGCGGCCGTACACGCCCTTGAGGGAGACTTCCTCCTGCACCGTCACATCCTGATAGGCGACGCGGCGGCCATGGAGCGCTTCTATCTCGCGCACGGGCACCTGAATCAGCCGGCCATCCTTCAGAGACAGCTCGCGGGGCGTACTGGTCTGGCCGAACCACTTTGCGTTCGGCGGCTGGGCAGAGCAGGTATCCCAATTCTGAAGCCAGCCGATCATCACCCGGCGGCCGTCGGGAGTCAGCATCGTCTGGGGCGCGTAGAACTCCAGGCCGTAGTCGATGGCCTGTACCTGTTCGCGCACGAAATGGTGCGTGCTCCGGTCATAGCTGCCGATGAGTGCCATGGTGTTGTTGCCGTTGTGGAACTCCAGGCCCAGCGGGCTCATGTCCTGCGGGCTGGTGATCAGCAGCTGCTTGCCGTCCAGGGGGAAGAAGTCCGGACATTCCCACATGCGGCCGTACTCGTTGTAGCTGCGGTCCAGAATGGTCTCGTACTTCCACCGGAAGCCGTCGGGGCTGGTGAACAGCAGGATCGCGCCGCTGCCGTCCTCCGTGCGTGCACCGACGACGCAGGCGTAGCTGCCGTCTTCCTCGCGCCAGAGCTTGGGGTCGCGGAAGTCTGCTGTGGTGAAGCCTTCCGGCAGATCCTTATCATCCAGCACGGGATTGTCGGCATGTTTGACGTAGTTCAGCCCGTTGCCCACCGCCAGGCATTGGGTCTGCTGGTCGCGGCGGGTGCCATCCTCATTGCGGCCCTGGCGGACGCCGGTATACATCAGCAGCTGGCGGCCGTCCGGCAGCTCGATGGCCGAGCCGGAGAAGCAGCCCACCTGATCGATCTCGGTATCCGGGGCAATGGCAGCCGGCAGGTACTTCCAGCGCAGCAGATCGGTGCTGACCGCATGACCCCAGTGCATAGGGCCCCACTCGGTGGAATAGGGGTGGTACTGGTAGAACAGGTGATACTCCCCGCCGTAGAAGGAGAAGCCATTGGGGTCGTTCATCCAGCCGACCTGCGGGGTCAGATGATAGCCGGGCCGTTCTTCCGGCGCAATGTAGACCCGGTACTTCTGTTCATATTCCCGGGCTTTCTGCAGGATGGTGCTCATATCCGGAGCACTCCTTTCTGCGAGTGATTTGAAAAGGGCAGCCGCATCACCGGGACACGGCTGCCGCTGGGATTACTTGCCGCTGTAGCGGTCATAGGCGCTCTGGTACGCAGCCAGCAGCTTCTCCATGCCGCAGTTCTTGGTCAGCATCTCCACATAGGCGTTCCACTCCTCATCGGTGGGGCCGCCGTTCTTGAGCCAAAGACCCTCCTGCTCGGAGACAGCGCTCTCGAAGTCCGCCTTGTAGCGGTCGATCACGTCCAGCTCATCCTGGGTATACACGCAGTCGATGGGGTAGGTGGTGGTGGACTTGACATAGGGCTGCATCCACTTGTAGTACAGATCCTCCAGACGGACGATCGCGCGATCCTCCATGTAGAAGTTCTCGTTGTAGTACTTGCTCAGGATCAGCTTGGGGCCGTACACCTCATGCACGCCCTTGAGCTCGCCCGCGGACTTGCCGTACTTTTCACGGGCCTGGGCGTCGGTGATGGAGATCCACATGCCCTTCTCGTCCTGCTCGGTGAAGAACACGCCCTTGGGGCCGTACTGCAGCTGCATGACGACCTCGCCGTCGTACCACATATCGTAGAACTTCAGCAGCGCTTCGGGGTTGGAGCAGGCAGAGGTGATGTTCAGGTTGCCGGAGTTGACCGCGCCGCCGTCACGGACGGTGACGTTGTAGGTGCCGTCAGGGCCGGCCAGGATGGGCAGGAACACATAGTCACCGGACTTGTCACCCATGACCTCCTCGATGTACCACCAGGTGGCCACGCCGACCTGACCCTGGGAGCACTTGGCGATCAGCTGGTTGGTGTCCTGAGAGAACATTTCGATGTCCATCAGGCCCTCGGCATACCAGTCATGGAAGTAGGTGACGGCCTTGCGGTAGTTGTCCGTCGCGCAGACAAAGGATACCTTGCCGTCGTCGCCCAGCAGCAGGTCGTTGCACACGTCGTTGGGCCAGTTGGTGAAGCCAAAGCCCGCATAGAACACGTTCTGGCCCCAGCACCACTGGTCAAAGCCGGTGGACATGGGGATGGTGGAGCCGGGCGCATTGCCGTAGAAGGTGGCGGACATGTCATTGTCCTTGAACGCCTGCAGGCAGACCTTCAGCTCATCCAGCGTGGTGGGAACCTCCAGACCCAGCTTATCCAGCCATGCCTTGTTGATCATGGAGAACTGGGGAATGGTGTAAATGCTGTAATCGTCCTGGAGGCCGATGCCGGCAGTGCCCATCTGCTCGGCGGCGGGCAGGCCGTAGATCTTGCCATCCGCCATGGTGATGGCAGAGCGGATATCGGGGTTCTCCTCCAGGATCTTGGTCAGGTTGGGCATGACGTCCTTGTTCAGGTAGGGCGTCAGGTCGATGAACACACCGTCAGCACCGTAGGTGGCGATGTCGTAGTTGCTGAAGCCCACGCCCATGAACGCGTCAGGGTACTGCTCGCCGGCAATGCGGATGTTCACCTGCTCGGCGAGGGAGTCGCTCATGGTATCCCATTCGATGTTGATGCCGGCCTTCTGGGCCAACTCGTTCAGCACGACATTGCTGTCGTAGCCTGCGGACAGGGCGCTCATGCCGCCCATGATGTAGAAGTCTTTCTGGGCTTCGCCGGACTTCTTGTCGTCCTTGCCGGAGGAGGAGCAGCTGGTCATCAGCGCGCACACGGCGCACAGGCACAGCATCAGACTCAGGATCTTTTTCCAGTTGCGCTTCATGGTATCTCTTCCTTTCTTGATGGTTCGTCAGCCCTTCACCGCGCCGGTCATGAAACCCTGCTCAAAGTACTTCTGCACGAAGGGATAGATGATGAGCATGGGAGCGGCCGCCACGATGATGGAGGCAAACTTGATCATTTCGGTTACCTTGTTGAGCTCTGCATAGCCGCCGGAAATGGTGCTGGCCTGGCTGGCAGAGGCGGAGGAACGAATGAGGATGTTGCGCAGCACCAGGGGCAGGGGCGCCTGGTCGGCCTTGAGGTAGATCAGGGCAGTGAACCAGTCGTTCCAGTAGGCCACCATGGAGAAAACCACCATAACCGCCATGATCGACCGGCTCAGCGGGATCACGATGCTCACGAACGTACGCAGATGGGATGCGCCGTCGATCTCCGCCGCCTCCAGCAGCTCGCCGGGGAGGCTGTTCTCGAAGAAATTGCGCACGATGATCACGTTGCCCACCGCTACGCCGCCGGGCAGGAACAGCGCCCACATGTTGTTCAGCAAGCCGGTGTTCTTGACCACCAGATAGGTCGGCACCAGACCGCCTCCGAAATACATCGTGATGATGAAGAAGATGCTGATCCACTTGCGGCCGGGGAGCGACTTCTTGCTTAGCGGATAAGCAGTGCAGAAGATGAGCACCACAGAGTAAATCGTACCGATGATGGTGTACTTGATGGAGTTGAGGTAGCCGGAGAAGATACGCTGGTCGGCAAAGACGGAGGTATAGCCCTTGAAGGTGAACTGGCTGGGCAGCAGGAAGGTCTTGCCGGCGTACACGTCGTAGGGATCAGAGAAGGACGCGACGAGCACGTAATACAGCGGGTAGGCGACGATCAGCATGATGACCGTGCAGAAAACAACGAGGATGATGTCGCTTGTCTTGTCGGACAGGCTGCGAAGCTTCTTTTCTTTGACCTGCATATCGCTGCCCTCCTTACACGAAGCTGACGTCCGCGGCCTTCTTGGCGATCGTGTTCACGATGAACAGCAGTGCAATGTTGATCACCGTATTGAACAGACCGACAGCCGTGGCGTAGCTGTACTTGGCGTTTTCGATACCCTGCTGGTAGACGTACACCGCGATGACGTCGCTGGTGGCCTTGTTCAGATCCGTCTGCAGCAGCCAGACCTTTTCAAAGCCCACGTTCATCAGGCTGCCGGCGCTCATGATGAGCATCAGCACGGCCATGGGCACCAGGGCAGGGAAATCAATGTGGGCGATGCGCTGGAACATGGACGCGCCGTCGATCTTTGCTGCCTCGTACAGCGCCGGATCTACGGTGGAGAGCGTCGCGAGGTACACGATGGTGCCCCAGCCCGCTTCCTGCCAGATGCCGGAGACAATGTAGATCGTACGGAAGGCCGAGGCTTCGGTGAGGAAGTCGATCTTCGTGCCCAGCAGCAGGTTCAGCAAACCACCCGAGGGACTGAGGAAGATGCGGATCATGCCGCACACGACCATGATGGAAATGAAGTGGGGCGCGTACAACACCGTCTGCACCACCCGGCGGTAACGCTTGAAGCGCATCTGGTTCATCGCCAGCGCCAGGATGATCGGGATGGGGAAGCTCCATAGCAGGCTGAAGAAGCTCAGCAGCACCGTGTTGCTGATCATGCGGCTGAAGGTCGGCGCGGTGAAGAACCGCTCAAACCATTCCCAGCCCACCCACTCGCTCCCGAGGAAGCCGCGGCTTGCCTTGAAATCGCGGAAGGCGATCTGTACGCCGTACATGGGGATGTATTTGTAAATGACGGTAATGACAACGGGAACCAGCAGCAGCAGATACAGCTGCCAGTGTTCAAGGATTCGTCTGCCCAGCGACTTGCCGCGGCGTACCGGCGGCATCGCCACAGAGGCAGCAGCGGATGTGCCCTTGCTCATCCGGAGGACCTCCTTCAGGTTCGTATTCATTTGTTGGGGAATGCGGGGGGATCCTTGCTCCCGACGCAGCTGCGTCATGGCCGGGTCACCAACCTGTGCCAGAGCTCGGACGACGTTCGTGAAACGTTATATGAGCTTACGGCAAAACAGTAGCACAGTTTTTAGTGCTTGTCAATAGAATTTTGCACAATCTGACGATTTTTTCGACATTTTCTACACATAACCCCAATAAAAAACGCGTTCCCAGCCTGAAAACAATGCGCAAATCCGTGAAAACGTTTCATTTTTCCCTTTACAAATATCTCGAACCCGGCTATAATGGTGACAACTCTGACGAAAGAGGCGATCCAATTGTCCAAGCAGAACTCCGCCCCCACGATGAAGGACGTAGCCCGCGAGGCCGGCGTCGCGCTGGGAACGGTGTCCAAGGTAATCAACGGCATTCCCGTGGGCGAAAGCTACCGTGTCCGCGTGGAAGCTGCCATTGAAAAGCTTAATTACCGCATCAACAGCTACGCCCAGGGGCTCAAGAGCAACAAGACCTATACCATCGCTGTGATGGTGCCCAATCTGGTCAGCCCCTACTTCTGCAAGGTGGTCAACTGCATCAACCGCGAGCTGGCCAAACGCAGCTACCGTATGCTCCTGTGCGCCACCGACTATGACCCGGAGCAGGAGCAGGCCTACGTCATCATGGCCGAACAGCAGAAGGTGGACGGTATCATCTGCTTGTCCTACAACCCGAAACTGCAGGTGTCCCCCCAGACGCCGCTCATCTCCATCGACCGCTATTTCGGCGCGCACATCCCCTGCGTGGCCAGCGACAACTTCGGTGGCGGCATGCTGGCAGCGCAGAAGCTGATCGAAAACGGCTGCAAACGTCTGGCATTCCTGCGCATCGGCTCCAGGCTGACCAACGAGCCCAACAAGCGCCGCGACGGCTTCGTGCAGGCCTGCGAGGCAGCGGAGATTCCCTACATTATGAAGATCCTCGACGACGGCACGCCCTATGAGGCCTTCGAGGACTTCCTGCAGGAGCATCTGGCCGACGGCAAACGGGATTTTGACGGCATCTTCTGCGTCACCGACGCGCTGGCGCACCGCATCACCGGCTCCCTGAAACGGATGGGGCTGCGGGTGCCGGAGGACATCCAGATCATCGGCTTTGACGGCTTGCAGGCCTTCGGCGATCTGGAGTATGTGTGCTCCACCATCGTGCAGCCGGTTGAGGAGATCGCCCGCACCTGCGTGGAGCTGGTGCTGGAGGACCGGGACGCCAAAGCGCCTTCCCTGATCTGTCTGCCCGTGCATTACGCCCCCGGCGGCACCACCCGGGAATAAGGAGGAAACACCATGCTTGATATCACGACCATCGGCGAGATCCTGATCGATCTGACCCAGACCGGCACGGACGAGCGGGGCATCCCGCAATTTGCGGCGAATCCCGGCGGAGCCCCGGCAAATCTGGCGGTGGCAGCATCCCGGCTGGGCGCGAAAACCGCCTTTATCGGCAAGGTCGGACAGGACAGCTTCGGCGACTATCTGAAGAATGTTCTGGCGGAGAACCATGTAGATGTATCCGCGCTGCAGACCGATCCGGTGCAGCACACGACCCTCGCGGTGGTGTCGGTAGACAAGACCGGCGAGCGGGATTTCAGCTTCTACCGCGATCCCAGCGCAGATGTGAACCTGTCCGCGGAAGATGTGCCGGAAGCCCTGCTGAAGAACACCCGGATCCTGCATTTCGGCTCGGTCAGCCTGACGGCGGAACCGGCCCGCAGCGCCACGATGCATGCCGCCCGGCAGGCAAAGGCTCTGGGCAAAATCGTCAGTTATGACCCGAATTACCGCGCCCGTCTGTGGAAGAGTGAGGCCGAGGCCATCGAACAGATGAAGGCGCCGCTGCCGCTGGCAGACATCCTGAAGGTGTCCGACGAGGAGCTGCCCCTGCTGACCGGGACGACTGACCCGGCAGAAGGCACCCGCATCCTGGCAGAGAGCGGCGTGCAGCTGATCCTCGTCACCCTCGGCCCGGACGGCGCGTTCTACCGCCTTGGTGAAAGAACCGGTCATGTGCCCGGCGTGCCCTGCAAGGTGGGCGATACCAACGGCGCGGGCGACACCTTCTTCGGTGCGCTGCTGTCAAAGCTGTGCAGGTACGCCAAGGTTGCAGACATCCCTGTGGACGTGCTGGAGGAAGCCATCGCCTTCGCCAACAAGGCAGCCAGCATCACCACCAGCCGGCGCGGAGCGATTCCTGCCATGCCCACGCTGGATGAAGTGGAAACCGTATAAACTAAAGCCAACGCCGTGAAACCTTTCGCGGCGTATTTTGATGCAGAAACCGTCAGCAGGTGTAATAACAGGCACTATTTTGACCTTTTTTGAAAAAGTGTATTGACAAACCGGTTCTTCCTGCATATACTATAAGCAACCAACCCGTGAAACGTTACACGCATCCGATACACACTAACGACAGGAAGAGAGGAATTCGTCATGACGAAGAACCCCAAGAAGTCCAACAAGAAGCTTTGGTGGCTCATCGCGGCTGCGGCAGTCGTGGTCATCGCCATCGCGGTGGTCTGCATCCTGCTGAACGCGGGCCCTAAGTATCCCGCTGAGATCCCCAACGGCGATTTCGAGCTGGATCATGAGATCGGCAAGTGGAACGGCTGGACCCGTTCCGACGCAGCCTTCAACGTGCGCGGCCTGGTGGGCGACGAGAAGCTCAACGGCGCTGTGATGGAAAAGAGCGGCAGCCTGTACTTCGGCGGAACCGCCGGCGGCAACCAGACCATGCGCGGCACGCTGACCTCCGACGTCTTCAACCTCGGTGGCAACGGCTTCATCACCTTCAAGATGGGCGCCGGCAAGAACACCGAGAAGGTCTACGTTGAGTTCATCGACGCCAAGGACGACAAGGTGCTGGCCAAGGTCGCCAACGAGGACTGCGACGGCCTGTTCATTACCGATCACCTGATCACCAAGGTGGTTGATCTGAGCGCCTACAAGGGCAAGAACATCTACATCCGCGTCACCGACAATGACGACGGTACCGATTTCTCCTACGTCAACCTGGACGCCTTCAAGTTGTGCCAGACCGACGCTGAAGTGGAAGCGGCCCGCGCGGACTACAAGCGTCAGATCGAGGAATACGGCGAGAAGCCCTTCGTCGAGGACGAGACCTCCAACACCATCCAGAACGGCGGCTTCGAGACCGGCGATCTGACCGGCTGGAAGACCCTTGAGGGCACCGCGCTGGTGCGTGCCGGCGTCGTTCCCACCTCCCAGCGCTACTGGACCGACCGCGCCGTTTACGGCGAGGGCGAATACTACCTGGACGGCAACAACAACGGCGCGATCGCCGAGTCCCTGACCGGCGCGATCCGCTCCAGCAAGTTCACCCTGGGCGGCGATGGCTTCATCACCTTCATGATGGGCGCGGGCAACAAGAACTGCTATGTGGCCCTGTGCGACGGCGCGACCGATGAAGAGCTGATCAAGGTCGAAAACACCTACTTCTCCGATCCTTCCCTGGCCCTGACCCTGCTGCGCTACTATATGGATGCCAGCGAGTACCTGGGCAAAGTTGTGTACCTGAAGGTCGTGGACGCCAACGACACCGCTTCCTTCGCCTTCATGAACGTGGACGACTTCCGCGTGTCCCTGACCCGCGACGAAGTGGCGGCCCTGGAGGTCGAGCAGATCGAAAAGATCCAGAACGAGACCTACAACTCCGCCTCCTATGACGATCTGGCAGCCCTTCTGAACTACTACACCAACTACCCCTACCCCATCCCGCTGGCCAGCCTGACCATGACCGCCTACGCCCCCCATCAGGTCGTGGACTGCGGCACGGTGGACGTGACGGCCATGATCGGCGCTGCGGCTGCTACCTACGGCGAGACCGCCGTGACCGACTTCGCGGTCAGTAAGGTCACCTTCGAGGGCACCGAGATCACCTCCGGCTTCGAGGCGGTTGACATGTCCAAGCCCGGCTATTACCATGTGACCTACGGCACCTCCTACAACGGCAAGACCATCGAGGCGACCTTCACCGTCGTCGCCATGGCGGATCGCACTACCATCGCCAACGGCGGCTTCGAGTCCGGCAACCTGGCGGGCTGGACGATCCTCGCCGACAACTGGGGCTACGTCGAAGGCCAGCCCACCGGCGTCATCTCCGCCGCCACCTACTGGGGCGAGAACCTGCCCTACAACCAGGCGGACAATTACCACCTGGACGGCTGGAACACCGGCATCGGTGAGCCTGAAGGCTGGGCGATCCAGTCCACCAACTTCACCCTGGGCGGCTCCGGCTTCATCTCCGTACGCATGGGCGCTGCGGCGGCTTCCGTGAAGGTCTGCCTGGCGGACGGCACCGAGATCGGCTACTACAAGCAGAACCGCTTCAACGACGCCAACTTCCCCAACGTCGGCCCCGGCATGGGTTCCTGGGCGGATATGGGCACCTATGTGATGGATCTGTCCGCCTACATCGGCCAGGAGATGTACATCGTCCTGTGCGATGAGGTGATCGAGGGCGGCTGGGCGCATGCCTTCTTCGACGAGATCGTCACCTATTACGAGACTGCTCCCGACTACGCGAATCTGTCCGACAAGGTCAACCAGAGCGTCACCGGCGAGGAAGTCTTCTTCCCCTGGCAGCTGGCTGTCAACCTGAAGTAATCCAACATCAAAGCCCGGACAGTTCGCTGCCCGGGCTCCTTTCCATCGGAGGCACTCATGAAGAAGAAAATCATCATCGCCGCGGTGTGCGCGGTGCTCGTGCTGGCCATCGGCGTGACGGCGGCGGTGCTGCTCCTGGGCGGCGACAGGCGCGCCGGGGACCTGATGCTCCACCTTGCCTTTGACGAAGGCAAGGGCCTGACCCTGACCGATTCCTCCGGGAATCTGCCGGACACGGACATGAACTACGGCTTTGCCCACGCGGTATTCATGGAGGACCAGGAGCCCCAGTGGCGGAGCGCGGGCGTCAAGGGCGGCTGTCTGCTCTTTGACGGCGCAACCACTTACCTGTCCTACAAGAAGAACGACATTTCTGTTTCCGGCGACGCACTGACCATCAGCGTGTGGATCGCCCCCCGCACCTTCGAGTGGGATGACCCCAGCGCCGCCGACAACGGAAATGACAAGCTGACCGGCATCATCAGCCAGTCCGTCAAGGACAGCAAGCAGGGCTTCATCCTCGGCTACCAACGGCACGGCGCGCTGAGCTTCCAGGTCGGCACAGGCAGCGAGTGGCTGTCCATCTGGACCAACGGCGACAATCTGCAAAAGTACCGCTGGAACCATGTCGCTGCCACCTTTGACGCCAAGGCCGGGCAGATGTGCCTCTACCTCAACGGCGAACTGGTGACCTCCCGTTCCGTGCCCGCCGGCGCACAGATCGCCCCGGCAAAGAACCGCACCCTCCTCATCGGCCGCAACGGCGAGGGCGAACGCCTGACGGCAGGCTTCCTCAACGTTGCCAGCGGCTACATGGACGAGCTGAAGGTGTACAGCGCTGCCCTGACCGAAAAGGAAATCGCCGCGGAGTACAAAAAGACGACCGTTCCGGAGATCGCCTTTGAGGACATCTGGCTGCAGAATCTCCTCACCGGCGACTATACCCGCCCCCAGTACCACGCTGCGCCCTACCAGTTCTGGATGAACGAGCCCCATGCGCCTGTTTACTATAACGGCATGTACCATCTCTTCTTCCAGCAGAACATGACCGGCTCCTATTGGCGCAACATCGGCTGGGGCCACTGGGTCTCCGCCGACATGGTGAACTGGAAGCCCGTGAAGGAGGCCATCGTCCCCACAGCTGATTCCGTCACCCCGGACGGCGTATGGTCCGGCGGCGCGACGCTGGATGAAAACGGCGTGCCGCTGCTGTTCTTCACCGCCGGCAACGACGCCTTTGGCCGGGTGGACGGCCTGATCTCCAACCAGAACATCGGCGTGGCCTATCCCGCCGATCTTGGCGATCCCGAGCTGACCGACTGGGTCATCTGCGATGATCTGGCCATCATCCAGAAGGGCGGTCAGGGCCGTCGGGGCGAGTTCCGCGATCCCCACATCTGGAAGGAAGGCAGCACCTGGTGCATGCTGATCTGCTCCGGCTCGACCGCTTCCAATGGCGGAACGGCGCTGCTGTACACCACGGACACCCTCGAATTGCAGTCCGACGGCACTATTGCCCAGAACTGGACCTACCGCGGCCCGATCTTCGAAATGAAGAACCAGTCCATGCTCTACGGCAAGACCTGGGAACTGCCCATCTTGCTGCCCGTGACCAACGAGACGGGCACCATCCGCAAGTACATGTTCGCCTTCTCTCCCGCTCCCGCCAGCATCGCAGACAACAAGGTGTACTACTTCGTGGGCGACTTTGACGTGACCACCGGCAAGTTCACGCCTGACGAGCGATTCGGCGGCATTCCTGACCTGCTGGATTACGGCGCGAACGTCTTCACCGGCCCCAGCGCCTTCATCGATCCGGTTTCGGGCGATGTGGTCATGTTCAGCATCATGCAGGATCAGCGCAGCGCTGCCGATCAGGGCGCGTCCGGCTGGGCGCACACCGCTGGCCTTGCAAGGCGCATCTGGCTCAGCGACGACGGCACCGATCTGATGATCGCTCCGATAGAAGCCATGAACAGCCTTCACGGCGAGGTGCTGATCGACCAGCAGAACATCTCCCTGGAGGACGCCAACCAGCTGCTCTCCGCCGTGAAGGAGGACATGTACTGCCTGCGGCTGACGGCAGACGTTTCCGCCGCATCCAGCTTCACCGTGAACATCCTGCAGGGCGGCCGCTGGGACTGCACCACCTACACCTACGACGCAGCCGCACAAATCATCCACGGCTCGACCGAAAACAAGGGCGACGGCGCACCCACCAGCTATGTATCCGGCCCGCTGACAGTGCAGGACGGCATTCTGACCATGGAGCTGTACGTGGATCGTTCCCTGGCGGAGGCATTCTTCAATGACCACAAGGCACTGACCATCCGCGCGTACACCGAAGAGCACGATTCCGAGGGCATCACCCTTGCAGCGGAGGGCGCGGTGCAGATCCGGTCGATCTATCTGGCACGGATGAAGCCGATCTTCTAAAGTATAATAAGCCCGGTTGATGATTGCATCAGCCGGGCTTAACTGTTTCGTCGTTAGCGTTGTTATGCGTGTTTGCTTAGATGACGCACATGATTAAGGTGTGTTTTTCATGCTTCCACCAGCAGCAGTATAATGACTGCGACATCTGACAAGTATAAGTAATATTATGGAGAAAGAGAGTCTTTGTGAAAAAGTAACTTGATCGAGATAAATTTATCCTTGACAAATCACATTCCACTTTTTTGAGTTGTGCACTCTCTCACTGGGCGCGCTGCAAGCAGCCCGACCGGCCGTTCGTTCGTGTAAGGAAGCGATTTTGCAAGCGAAATCGCACGGAAATCGCCGCACATGTCGCCGATTTCCGATACAGAGTCGAAGGGCCTGCAGGCCCTCCGACGCCACCCAGGTTCCTGATAGTCAGAATCCGCCATGGGCGGCGGATGAAAGATCAATCATGTTGCGGCGCAGCGCTGCTTCCAGCACATCGGCAAAGCGCTGAATATCGGGGCCAAGGCTGCCGGCCAAAGCCATAAGCTGAGGATCATCAAGGGCGGCGGCGGGATCCTGTCGTGCGGAAAGCGTTGCCTTCAGCGCATCAGGGATGGGGCAGAGATGCTGCTCCAACGCCCATTGGCCTGCCTGGGTTTTGGCGGCGATGCCGCCGGTGCGCAGCGTGTACAGGCAGCGGGCAATATCAAGCAGCCATCCGAAGGAATGCAGGCTGGCGCTGGTCTTTTGCGCGTGCCGGCGGATGGTGGCCAGATGCGCGGCCACACCGGCCACAAGGTCCTCGCGGCGGGGAGTGGGCAGCTGGGGGCGGATGTCCTCGCCCCAAAGCAGGCGGCTGTGCTGGCAGAGTTCCAGCATGGAAAAGCTGTCGCAACGGTAGCGGGTATCCACCCGCTGGCCGCTGGTGCCCCAGTAAACCACGGTATCCTCCTGGCTGGAAAGGAAACCTTCCAGACACAGCATGCCGCCCTCGAAACAGCGGAAGAAGGGGTTCTCCGGGTGTTCTGCCGCCAGGGTTTGCCGCAGGGTCACAAGCTCGGCGGCCTGGGCGGGGGAAATGGCCTGGCGGGTGAGCACCATAAGGTCAATATCGCTCCAGCCGGGGCGGAAATCATCCAGGGGAACGGAACCGTAGAGAAGGATGGATGGCGCGTTTTCTGCCAGAATGGCGGCGATGCGCTTTGTCATGATGTCAATGGCGGTGGTCAGCATAAATCAATCCCGTTGCTGTGCAGCCCTTTCACAAACTCTGCCGGCAGGGGGGCGGTGAAGGTCATGCGCTCGCCGGTTGTGGGGTGGGTGAAGGCCAGCGACCAGGCGTGGAGCATCAGCCGGGGAACCTTCGCGCCACGGGGGCTGCCGTAGATGGGATCGCCGCAGACGGGGTGGCCCAGATGCTTCATGTGCACGCGAATCTGATGGGTGCGGCCGGTGAGGATATGCACATTCACCAGCGTTACGCCCCGGCCGCGCTCAAGCACCTGCCAATCGGTAATGGCCTCCCGGCCCTCGGGATCGATGGCCATTTTCTTGCGGTCTTTCTTGCTGCGGGCGATGGGCTCATTCACCCGGCCGGCATCTTCCTTGAAGTTGCCGTCCACCAGGGCCCGGTAGTGCTTTTCCATCAGCCGGTCCTGGAGCTGCTGGCTCAGGGCCAGCTGGGCGGCGTCGTTCTTGGCCACCAGCAGCAGGCCGGAGGTATCCTTGTCCAGCCGGTGGACGATGCCCGGCCGCAGTTCGCCGCCGATGCCTCCCAGGCTGTCCAGGTGGTGCAGAAGGGCGTTGACCAGGGTGCCGTCCTCGTTGCCGGCGGCGGGGTGCACCACCATGCCGCAGGGCTTCACTACCACGGCCAGGTCGGCATCCTCGTACAGGATCTCGAGGGGGATGTCCTCGGCCTGGGGAATGGCCGGCTTGGGAGCGGGAAGGGTCAGCGCAACGCGCAGGCCGGGCTTGGCCTTTGCGCCGGCTTTTTTTTCAATCTTGCCGTCCACGGTGCACAGGCCGTCCTCTATCAGGGTGGCCACACGGGAGCGGGTCAATCCGGTGGCTTCGGAAAGCAGCACATCCAGCCGGCGGCCGTCGCCTATGGCCTCAAACAGGGTTTCCTTTTGTATCTCCATGCTTTTCGCTCCAATCATCGGGCCTGAAGATCAGCGACCAGGCCATCAGTCCGCAGCCCACGGTCAGGGCCGCGTCCGCCACGTTGAAAATGGCAAAATCAATAAACAGAATCTCGATCATGTCCACCACATAGCCGGTGAACAGCCGGTCGATCATATTGCCCACGGCGCCGCCCAGCATCAGCATGGCGGCGATCATGGGCAGCGTACCCAGGCGATAACGCCTGAGAACCAGAAAGCCCACAAGAATCAGCGCCCCGCTGAGCAGCCCCAGCAGCCAGGGCTTGCCGGAAAGCAGGCTGAAGGCCATGCCGGTGTTTTCGGCATACCGCAGGCCCACCACCCCGGGGATCAGGGGAACGGGGACCGTCAGGCCCCGGACGGCCAGCTTGGTGAGTTGATCTGCCAGCAGCACAACCAGGGCGATCCAACCGAATTTTCGCATGCTTACTCCAATCTCCGCTGCACCACGGTGACGATCTGCGCCAGGAAATCGCCGATGAGGGGCAGGTTTTGCTCCGCCAGCCGCCGCAGGATCACCACCAGCACCGCGCCCAGCACGGTGAAGCCGATGGCCATGCCCACGCCCCGGGCCAGGCCCGAGAGAAAATGGCTGCGCATTAGCCGCCTGCGGTCATCCACATAGGCAATGTACTCCGCCAGGCGAAGCCGCTCCAGACGCTGCAGGTGCTCCTCCATCTTTTTCGCCAAATCATCCCGGCATTCCTTCATGGCAGCATAACCTCCCCCTGCAATGGTATGCAAAAAGCGGCGTGCACATACACGCCGCAGGAATATTATGCCTGGGATTACTTGCCGCATCCGCACTGGAAAGCCGGGTTGAAGGCGTAGAAGTTTTTCTCCTCCAGTCGATCCTGCACCAGGGCCAGGGCCTCGGCGAAGCGTTGATAATGGACGATCTCCCGGGCCCGCAGGAACCGCAGTACGTCAATGACGTCCGGGTCATCGGCCAGGTGGATCAGGTTCTCGTAGGTGGTGCGGGCCTTCTGCTCTGCTGCAAGATCCTCGTGCAGGTCGGTGATGGGGTCGCCCTTCACGGCCATGGCGGCGGCATGATAAGGCTGACCACTGGCAAACTGGGGGTACACGCCCAGGCCGTGATCGGTGAAATAGGGGGCGAAGGCGCTGTCCTGGATCTGGCAGTCGGAAAGGTCGCGGGTGAGCTGATGAATCATGCTACCAACCATCTCCAGGTGTCCAAGCTCCTCGGTGCCGATGTCGGTGAGGAGGCCCTTCAGTTCGTCATAGGGCATGGAGTAACGCTGGCTCAGGTAACGCAGGGAGGCGCCCAGCTCGCCATCGGGTCCGCCGTATTGGCTGATGATCACCGAGGCCATGCGCTGGTCGGGCTTACGGATGCGAACGGGATACTGCAGCTGTTTTTCATAGACAAACATGGCTTATGCTTCCTTTCCGCAGCAATGCTGATATTCCCAGGGCCAGGGGCCTTCTGTCCAGGACCAGCGGTTGCCGCAATCCGGGTTGAAGGCGCAGCCGCAGTCTTCGTCCATCTGGGAGACGAGCTTGCGCATCAGCGCCTGGGCCTGCTGGTCGCAGGGGTGGGTGTTCAGGTACAGCCGCAGTTCCCAGATGGCGAATTTGTCCGCCTGGCACTGGGTAAAGCAGGGGTTTTCCATGCAGCGCTCGTGGCACATGGGTTTGTCGAGGCAGCCAAACAGCGTGCCGCGGAACAGGGCCTTTTCGGCGCAGTAGAGGGAATCCAGATCATGATGGGCGGCATAAACCATGGCGGGGGTATGGCCGTTGCAGCGAGTGTTGCCGGCGTGATGCTGGCAGGTGCAGTTGTCATTGCCGCAGCGGGAGCAGGGCTTGGTCTGGTAGCAGCCGTCGTCGCAGGCGGAGCGGTTCTGGCAGGTGCAGTTGTCATTGCCGCAGCGGGAGCAGGGCTTGGTCTGGTAGCAGCCGTCGTCGCAGACGGAGTGGTTCTGACAGGTGCAGTTCACCTGGCCGCAGCGGGAGCAGGGCTGGGTACGCTGATTTTCGCAGGCGGTATAGCGGGGCTGCCGGGCGCCGCAGCCGCAGCCGGCGGAGCGGCTCTGGCCTGCTCCGCGGGCGTCGCCGTCGATGCTGACGCCAATATATTCATTACGCATAGGAGCTTCATCCTTTCTGTGGAAATTGCAGGCGGTGCCTGCATGATCAGACTATGCGCGGGAACGCCGGACGTGAAAAATCCCCTGCGCAAGGCAGAGGGGATGGAAGTGCGTTTTCAGTTGCCGAAGTAGTTTTCCACGGTCATGCCCTGGATGTGTTTGGCATCGTTGAGCATCTGGAAGCGGGGAGTCACCAGGGCGCCGGGGGTATCCGGCAGGGTGACGATGGTGATGCCGGTGTAATCCGGCCCCATGGTGGTGCACACCAGGGGGAAGGGCAGGTTGAACAGGTGGCTGAGGATGGCGGTGGAGGCGCCGCCGTGGCCGAAGGCCGCAACGGTTTGGGGCGGCGTGCCGGTCACCTGGTAGTAGTGACCCTCCCGGGTATAGCCCAGGCCTTGCAGCCATTCATCGGTGCAATGGGCAATGTTTTCCACGCACTGCACCACGGAATTGCGGCGGAAGATCTCGCCTGTGGCCCAAGTGGGATCCATCAGGGGCTGCCCCTGAGCCACCATGCGGTCGGCGGTATCCCAGGGGTGGCCGTTCAGGGGAAGCTCCTCCCCGTTTGTGCCGCCCCAGGTGATCTCCCGCATGAAATCACACTTCACAATGGGGAGCCCCAGCGTTTCCGCCAGGTGAGAGGCGGTTTCATAGGCCCGGCCGCAGGTGGAGGAGAAGATCTGCTCGATGCCCTCGTTCTTCAGGCGAAGGGCGGCGGCCGCGGCGTGCTTCACGCCCAGCTCCGTCAGGCAGTCGCGCTCGTAATTGGGATGACCGTGGCGGACAAAAAAGATGCGCATCGGTGTGGTTCCTCGCTTATTCGTCGCTTTCGGGCCAGCCCAGCAGCTGCAGCTGCTCCATGGCCTGGGCATGCCAGTCTTCGGGGGTCAGCTTGCCCTTTTTCATCTGCAGCCAGGCCAGGGGGCGCTGGTGCAGGGGATAGCCCCGCAGGAGCTTGCGCCGGGCGGCCTTTTGCAGGGCGGAGCGGACCTCCGGCTCGTTCAGCATGGCGGTGAGAACGGATTTGGCGCTGTCCTCCCGGAGAATGAAGGAGAATTTCTCGTGCAGGGCGGTCAGCTGCTGCTGTTCCAGCCGGCGGATTTTTCCGGCGCTGCTCACAGCCAGCTGGCGGAGCCGCTGGGTACGCCAGGCCTGGATGGTTTCCCCGGGAAGAATGGGCAGGGGCATGGTCTCCGCGGCACTGAGTCCGTTTTCCACGGCGGCGGTGAGCTTCTCCTGCCAGGCCTCGTGACCCATGGGGTTGGTCCAGGCTTCCGGCATGCCGTTTTGCTTCAGCTGGGCGATGAACGCCTCCACGGGCATGGTGCGGACCATCTGATCCATGGGGGCGAAGCGGGTCACGTCCTCATAATCGCTGTTGTAGAGCAGCAGCACCGGAGTGCCTACGGCCAGGCAGGCCATGGCGCAGTGCAGCCGCCGGGTGACAATGAACCGGGCGCCGGCGTAGATCCGCAGCATCTGCCGCACGTTTTCCATGCGGGCGTCAAAATCGGCGGAGGGGTTATCCAGCTGGTGGGTCAGCTCCTGCACGTCGCATCCGGCTGCGTAGGTGCGCAGCGTCTGCACCACGTCCCTGGGCACGTCCACGCAGCAGACATAATTCTGGGTGCGCACCTGGGGCCGCTTGAGCGTCAGGGTCAGGCAGCCGGTCAGGGTGTGGGGGATGCCTGTTTGCTCCATCAGCTTCACGGTACGCTGGTCACGGCAGCCGATGGGCGCGCAGGCGGCGAGATAATCCTTTCCGGCGCCATTCAGCCGGGCAAAGGGCATGCCCCACACATCCTCCTGGGAAAGGTGCACGCCCACGCATACCGGGGCGATGTGCTTCTCCGGCAGCCAGTGGGTGTTTTCCCGGAGCACATTGCCTGAAAGCAGGGCAATGACGCGGTCGTCATCCGCCAGACCTTCCAGGGGCGCATCCAGGTTGTCGGCGTCCAGCACCCGGTCAACACGGGGCAGGAGCTGCATGGCCGCGTAGGTGCGCAGGTCGTCGCCAAGGTTGTCGGAGTGGGGCTGCCACGCGATGGCGTATTGGATCATTTGGGTCGCTCCTTATCAATAACTGCCGTATTTGGCGATGTATTCCTCAAGGCAAAGATTCTGCTGGCGCATGGGCAGGGAGTGTTCCGTGCCCACATAACGGATGTGCCAGGGCTCCGCCAGGATGCCGGTGACGTCTTCCTTGTCGGCGGCGTAGCGGATGATGAAGCCGTAATCCCAGCAGTTGTCCGCCAGCCATTCGGCCTGCTCGGTGCCCTTGAAGGCCACGCCGGGCACGGTGATGTCAAAGGCCAGACCGGTATGGTGCTCGCTGGAGCCGGGCTCCATCACGGTGAGTTTGGTGGCGCTGACGGCGTCGGCATAGCTCAGGTCGTTCTTGTCCATGTATTCCTTCACCTGCTGGTCGAACAGCTGCTGCTGGTAGCTTTCGCCCCGGTAGGCGGCGCTGACCTGCCACACGGTGATACCCTGGGTGTGGGCGTCCTTGAGCATGCGGATCAGGGCGTCCACCGCCACACGCTCGGCCTGGGTGCCGGAATACTTGATCTTCACGATATTGCCGGGGCAGTAGCTGGACATATCCACCAGCTCCTGGGGCTGATAGCCCTGGGGCATGAAGTGCTCACGGTTTACCAGCAGCGGCATGCCGTCGGAGCGGACCCAGGCAGGGATCACCTCCGGCACGGCGGTGGGCGGGTTGGTGGGGGGCGCGGTGGGCTTGGGCTGGGCGGCAGCGGAATACAAAACGGCCTTGGTGCCCTCGCCCACGATGCCGTCGGCGTCCAGGCCATGCTGGCGCTGGAAATCAATCACAGCGCTGCGGGTGCCGGGGCCGAACTGACCGTCCACCGAGGAGGTGTAATAGCCCAGCTCCTGCAGGCGTGTCTGCAGCTGCCATACCTCCTCACCCTGCGAGCCGCTGCGCAGCACCGGCGGAGGCGTGGGGGCATTGGGGTCGATGGTGACCTGCATAATGTTCCGGGTGGGGGGTACCGGGGTGGGGGTGGTGGCCATCTCCACGCGGGTCAGGTCCACCAGATTCGCCACGCGGACGCCCATCACAATGGCAATGATGACCAGCACAGCCAGCGCGGCCATGCCGATGAAACGTTTGATGTCCTTCATATGTTAATTCCTCTCTGAATATCCAATGATAAGTATACGATAAAATCGCCGGAAAGGCAAGGGAGGGGGACAAGCTGTTACAGTGGCGAAAAAACGTGGAAAACCCTGCAAAATGGGGCTTGCAATTCGTTGCGCAACGTGCTATAATTCATTCGATTACGCACCTTTGTCCCGCGATTGCTTGTGCCGCCACACGGCGGTGGCTGGTCGCGCAGGGTCAGAGGGTGGAAAAACAAGGAGGAATACCCAAATGGCAGTCATTTCCATGAAGCAGCTCCTGGAAGCGGGCGTGCACTTCGGTCACCAGACCCGCCGCTGGAACCCCAAGATGGCTCAGTACATCTTCACTGAGCGCAACGGCATCTACATCATCGACCTGCAGAAGACCGTGAAGAAGGTGGACGAAGCTTACGCCTTCATCCGCGACGTGGCGATGGAAGGCAAGTCCATCCTGTTCGTGGGCACCAAGAAGCAGGCCCAGGAGTCCATCGAGTCCGAGGCCAAGCGCTGCAACATGTTCTACGTCAACAACCGCTGGCTGGGCGGCATGCTGACCAACTTCCGCACCATCCAGACCCGCATCAAGCGTCTGAACGAGATCGACCGCATGGAGCAGAACGGCCAGTTCGAAGTTCTGCCCAAGAAGGAAGTCATCCAGCTGAAGGCCGAGCGCGAAAAGCTGGAAGCCAACCTGGGCGGCATCCGCGAGATGAAGAAGCTCCCCGGCGCCCTGTTCGTGGTTGACCCCCGCAAGGAGCACATCGCCGTGACCGAGGCCCGCATCCTGAACATCCCGATCGTGGGCATCGTTGACACCAACTGCGATCCCGACGAGATCGACTACGTCATCCCCGGCAACGACGACGCCATCCGCGCCGTGAAGCTCATCGCCGGCAAGATGGCCGACGCTGTGCTGGAAGGCAAGCAGGGCGAGCAGACCGAAGTGGCCGAAGAAGCCGCCAAGGTCGAGGAATAATTCCCGGGCGCAAGCCTGAACTCAACTACATCATAGGAGGTTGATTCCAATGGCAGCTATTACTTCTGCTATGGTTAAGGAACTGCGCGAGCGCACCGCCGCTGGCATGATGGATTGCAAGAAGGCCCTGATGGCTACCGATGGCGACATGGAAAAGGCCATCGAGTGGCTGCGTGAGAAGGGCCTGGCCCAGGCCGCCAAGAAGGCCAGCCGTATCGCCGCTGAAGGCGTTGTGGCCCAGTACGTCGCTCCCTGCGGCTGCACCGGCGTGATCGTCGAGGTCAACTGCGAGACCGACTTCGTTGCCAAGACCGATAACTTCAAGAACTTCGCCAACAACGTGGCCAAGCACATCGCCAAGGCCAATCCCGCTTCCGTTGAGGAAATGCTGGAGCAGAAGTTCGTTGACGACGAGACCAAGACCATCTCCGACCTGATCAGCGACGCCACCGTCGCCATCGGCGAGAAGATCTCCGTCCGCCGTTTCGCCCGCTATAAGACCGAAGGCGCCGTTTCTACCTACATCCACATGGGTGGCAAGGTTGGCGTGCTGGTGGAAGTCGCTTGCGACGAGGCCCACAAGGACGACGAAGCCGTGAAGGAATTCGCCCACGACCTGGCCCTGCAGATCGCCGCCGCCAAGCCCGAGGCTGTCCGCCGCGAAGAGGTTGACTCCTCCAAGCTGGAGAAGGAAAAGGAAATCCTGCGCGCTCAGGCCCTGAACGAAGGCAAGCCCGAGAAGATCGTCGATAAGATGGTCGAAGGCCGTATCGAGAAGTACTACAAGGAAGTGTGCCTCATCGACCAGGCTTTCGTCAAGGACGGCGACAAGAACATCAAGGCCTACATGGCTGAGGTCGCCAAGGCTACCGGCGCTGAGCTGGACATCGTGCGCTTCACCCGCTTCGAGCGCGGCGAGGGCATCGAGAAGCGTCAGGACAACCTGGCCGAAGAAATCGCCAAGATGGCTCAGGCCTAATGGCTTAACAAAAAAGGGAATCGCAGCGATGCGGTTCCCTTTTCCTGTTGGAGGGGGGATGTGCATATGGAGCAGATTTTGACCGTCAACCGAAAGGAGTACCGGATCCTTCGTCTGCTGGGCAAGGGAAAGGGCGGCTACTCCTATCTGGCGCAGGGTGATGGCGCGCCGGTCGTCCTCAAGCAAATCCATCACGAACCCTGCGATTACTACACCTTCGGTAACAAGATCGAGGCAGAACGAAACGATTATGCCCGGCTGTGCGCTGCTGGCATCCGTATCCCCGCGATGCTGGATGTGGACGTGGAACAAGAGCGAATTGTGAAGGAGTATATCGATGGGCCCGCCATCTATGAGCTGGTGCGGGATGGCGGCATGCGGGAGGAGTATCTTGCCCAGGTGCGGGAGATGGCGCGGCAGGCCTTTGCTGCCGGGTTGAACATTGATTATTTCCCCACCAACTTCATTGCGCGGAATGGTCTTCTGTGGTACATTGACTATGAGTGCAACGAATATATGGAGGAATGGAACTTCGAAAACTGGGGCGTGAAATACTGGACCCAGACAGCGGAGTTCCAGGCATATCTGGACACCCACAAGGAGGAATGCTGATGTTCACCCTGCGCCCCATGACAGGCATTTACTTGCTGCACGATCATCACATCCTGATGCTTCACCGCCATGGCTCCAGGGTGGTGGACGGCCTGTGGGTGGCTTCCGCCGGCGGGCATTTTGAGCAGGAGGAGATGAAGGATCCCGCCGCCTGTGCACTGCGGGAGCTGAAGGAAGAGCTGGGCATCGCCCCGGAGCAGCTTCGTGGATTGGCTATGCGCTATGTGACCCTGCGCCGGGTAGGGGAGGAGATCCGGGAGAACTACTATTTCTTCGCCCAGCTGGCGGAGGATGTGTCCCTCACCTCCAACGAGGGCGAGTTGCGCTGGGTACCCCTGAATGAGGTGATGGCGCTGGAAATGCCCTTCTCCGCCAGGTTGATGATGGAGCACTACCTGACCACCGGGCGCTTTACCACGGGTCTGTATGCCGGGGTGACGGATGATATGCGCATGCACTTTACGGAAATGAAAGAAAAGCTGTGACGATGGGTCACAGCTTCTCTTTATGTGTTTAGGCAGGTTTCTTCATTTTGATGGTGGCGGCGTAGGCGCTGTTGCACAGTCCCAGCACTGCGGAGACGATAAACAGCAGCTCAATCCCCAGTGTCTGCCAGATCCAGCCGCCGAACAGGGCGATGAAGATGGTGATCACGTGGTTGATGGAAACGCCGGTGGAAATGGTGGCCTTCACCTCGTCGCTGGAATCGGAAAGATCCTGCACGTAGAGGTTGGAGGCCATGGAGGCCAGGGAGATCACCGCGTCCAGCACGTAATTCACGCAGCAGATAATGAAGGCGACGTCCTTGGGGAAAACGTGGTGGGCAAAGCCATAGCAAAGGCATACGATGACTAGGATCAGGGTGTCCGCCACCATGACTACCTTGTAGCCCAGCCTATCGATGATGCGGCCCACAATGGGGGAGGCGAAGAAGCACGCCACCGCCGAAATGGCAAACAGCAGGCTGATGGTGGCGGCGTTGGCGCCGTAGAAAAGGATCAGCACATAGGGGCCAAAGGTGAGGAACACCTGCTTGCGGGCGCCGTAGAACATCTCCAGCATGTAATACTTGGTGTACTTCTTGTGGATGTAGAAGCGGCGCTTGGTGCTGTCGGTTTCGCTCTTGCCGGAAATGCCGAAGGAGCACACAGCGCTCACGGCGGCCAGCCCCGCCGCCAGCACGAAGAACAGCCGATAGGGCTGATCCTTGGTGAGAAGGCTGAAGGCCGCTACCACAGTCAGATAGCCCACAAGGGTGCCGATCTGCCCGCTGGCTCCCAATACGCCCATGGCCGCGCCAGCCTTTCCGGGGGTGGCGTATTTCAGCGAGAGGGTGCTCTTCATGCCCAGCTGGATGTGCTCGCCCAGGGAGTATACGCAGATGGCCAGGGTCATCAGCACCTTGGTGGGGGGCAGGCCCGCCAGCATGGTCATGCCGCCCAGCATGATCAGCGCGCCGGCCTTGTACATGGTTTCGGCGGAGAGCATATAGAACACCGCCAGGATAAACATCAGCAGGATGCCGGGAATCTCACGGAAGAACTCCGTTACGCCCCGGTCCATTTCGCCCATACCGACGACCTCAGCCAGGAAATTGTCCAGCACGCCCTTGTACAACCCGCAGGAGAGGCCGGTGATCAGCACCGAGAGCAGAAAGAGCTTCACGCCCCGTTCCTTGCGGAAGGCGTCGCGGTTGAGCAGTGTGTTCATTATCATACTTCCAATCTTTGGTGATACTTGCAATATTGTACATCAACTGGCGGTGGCGCACAAGATGGGAAAAACAAAAACTTGCGCGGCATGGAAGCCTTATGCTATAATGCACCATCCTGAAAAACAAGCATTGGAGGAGCGGAAAACATGACCTGGGAAAAATCCTGCGGCGCGGTGGTGTTCACCAGGGTGAACGACCAGGTAAAATACCTGCTAATTGCCAACCTGAAGGGAATCTATGGCTTTCCCAAGGGCCATGTGGAGGCCGGAGAGACGGAAGAAGCCACTGCCCTGCGGGAGATCAGGGAGGAAACCGGCCTGCGGGTGACGCTGCTGGCGGGCTTCCGCACGGTGGATGAACACCTGATCCCCGAAAAGACAGATACCATGAAGCAGATTGTGTATTTCCTGGCGGAGTATGAGGGACAAGAAATCACCTATCAGAAAGAGGAGCTTTCCGGGGCATACCTGGTAAGCTATGAAGAGGCCATGGGGATGTTTCAGTTTGAGAGCTCCAGGCGGATTCTGCGGGAGGCGGATATTTTTTTACAGCAGATGCAGGCATGAGAAACCCCGGGGCGATGTGCTCGCTCCGGGGTTTGCGTTACAGATTATTGCTCGTGTAGTTGTTCAGGAACTGCCGGGTGCGCTCCTGCTGGGGGTTTTCAAACACCTGCTGGGGCGTGCCCATTTCGCAGATGTTGCCGTCGTCCATGAAGATCACCTTGCTGGCTACGTCACGGGCGAAGGACATTTCGTGGGTCACGATGATCATGGTGGTGTCCTTGTCCGCCAGCTCCCGGATGACCTTCAGCACCTCGCCGGTGAGCTCCGGGTCAAGGGCGGAGGTGGGCTCGTCGAAGCAGAGGATGTCCGGGTGCAGGTTCAGCGCCCGGGCGATGGCCACGCGCTGGCACTGACCGCCGGAAAGCTGGTGGGGATAATGCTGCATTTTGTCCTTCAGGCCCATCTGGATCAGCAGCGCCTCGGCCTGCTGCTGGATCTCCTGGCGGATGAGGCGCTTGTTGTCTTTGTAGTCGGGCTGCTCCCTGGCCAGCAGCTCCCGGGCCAGCATCACGTTCTGAAGGGCCGTGTATTGGGGGAAGAGATTGAAGTTCTGGAACACCAGGCCGAAGTGCAGCCGCTTTTTGCGGATCTCGCTCTCCCGCAGGGTGTGCTTGTCATCGGCGTCGAAAAGGACTTCGTCACCCATGAGGATACGGCCGCCATCGGGCCGCTCCAGGAAGTTCAGGCACCGCAGCAGCGTGGTTTTGCCGCTGCCGGAGGAGCCGATCATGCTCAGCACCTCGCCCTGCTCCATGGTGAAGGAGATGTCCTTCAGCACGCTGGTATCGCCAAAGGATTTCTGAATGTTTTCCACCTGCAAAAATGCCATCTGCTTCACCCCCTTACCTGAAATAATCCAGTTTCTTTTCCAAACGGCCCAGCAGCCAGGAGAGCACGCCGTTCCACACCAGGTAGTATACGCCGGTGAAGAACAGGGGCCAGATGGCGCCGGAAATGCCCTGGCTGCCCTTCATGAAGGCCTGGCCGGCCCAGATGACCTCCTGCAGGGAGATGATGCGGGCCAGGGAGGTATCCTTCACCAGGGTGATGATCTCGTTGGAGATGGGCGGTACGATGCGCTTGATCATCTGCATCAGCTTGACACGGAAGAAGATCTGCCCGGGCTTCATGCCCAGTACCAGGCCGGCTTCCTCCTGACCCACGGGAATGCCCTGGATGCCGCCGCGGTAGATTTCGGAGAAATAGCAGGCGTAGTTGATAATGAAGGCAATGGATGCCGCCGCGAAACGGCCTGCCTCGCCGCTGCCCCAGATGTTCTTTTTCAGCACCAGGCCGGGGAAATAGAAGAAGATCAGCAGCTGGATCATCAGCGGTGTGCCGCGGATAATGCCCACAAACATGCGGGTGAGCCACTTGAGGGGCTTGAAGCGGCTCATGGAGCCGAAGGAGATCACCAGGCCCAGGGGCAGCGCGCCTGCCAGGGTCACAAAAAACAGGCGCAGCGTCTGACCGAAACCGTTGTTGAGGGATCGGAGCACGATGGGCATCTGCTGGGATATCTGCTGCAGCAGCTCTTGCATATCAAATCCAACTTTCTTCAATCAGATGAATGAATATAGGGGAAACCGCTGCTGAACGGTTTCCCCTGCTAAAAAGAGAGGGAGAAAGCTTACTTCTGCTCGATGAGCGCGGCCTGCACCTTGTAGGTTTCGGCAACCTTCTGCAGCTCGCCCTCGGCGTAGTACTTCACCAGGAAGGCGTTCAGCTCGGCGGCCAGGTCGGAACCCTTGCGGAAGCCTACGCCGTATTCTTCGCTGTTCAGGCCGACGGTGTAGGTCAGGTTCTCATAGCTGGTGCCCTCGCCGATCATGGCGGCGGCCATCAGAGCGTCGATAACGGCGGCGTCGGAGGTGCCGGCGGCCACTTCCATCAGGGCGTCAGCCTGGGCCAGCACAGGGTTGGCGGCCAGGCCCAGGGCGGCGACTTCAGCCTCGCCGGCGCTGCCGGCTTCCACAGCGAAGACCAGATCCTTCAGACTTTCGATGGTCTGATAATCGGCGGCCTTCTCGGCGGGCACAACCACCACCTGGGCGTTGTTCATATAGGGGTTGGAGGTTTCCATGGCGGCCTTCACGGCGTCGGTGAGGGTCATGCCGTTCCAGATGCAGTCAACGGCCTTGGCGTCCAGTTCGAGGATCTTGTTGTCCCAGTCGATCTCAACGAACTCAACCGCAACGCCCAGCTCAGCGGCGAAGGCCTTGGCCACGTCAGCGTCGAAGCCGATCCAGTTGCCCTCGGCGTCCTTATAGTCCATGGGCTCGAAATCGGTGATGCCTACCACCAGCACGCCCTTGTCGATAACGTACTGCTTGTCGCTGGCGCCCTCGGCGGAAGCGGTCAGCATGGAGAAGGCCATCACCAGGGCCAGCAGCGCAACGAGAATCTTCTTCATAGGGATATCCTCCTTGATCAAATAGTTGCTTTCTTTATTGATTCATCGCTTTAGCGCGATGAACTGATAGCATCATATCACCGAAGCCAATCTTTGTCAACCCCTTATGCAAAAAATAAGCAGCATTTTTTCAAATGTGCGCAGCATCCGCGTAGACAAGGGGAAAAACCTCTTGTATAATGATGGCAGAAAACCCGTTCTTACCATATTGAATATACTGTAAGGAGGAACCACTATGATTTATTATGTGAATCAGTCTGCTCCCCGCGATGGCGACGGCTCCAGGGAGCGCCCCTTCCGGCGCATCAGCGACGCGGCTTACCTGGCCCAGCCCGGCGATGAGGTGCTGGTATATCCCGGCGTCTACCGCGAGAACGTCTCCCCCCGCAACGGCGGCACCGAGGACAAGCGCATTGTGTACCGCTCCGTGGAGCCCCTGGGCGCGGTGATCACCGGCGCCGAGGAAATCACCGGCTGGCAGCGGGTGGAAGGCAGCGTGTGGACCGTCCGGGTGGACAACGCTATCTTCGGCAAGTTCAACCCCTATGTGGAGGAAGTCTACGGCGACTGGTACTTCGCCCCCACCGTGCGTCACACCGGATGCGTCTACATGAACGACCGCGCTCTCTACGAAGCCCTGTCCATGGAAGAACTGAAGGCCGGCGAGGTCTACAAGCCTTCCTGGGAGCCGGAATATTCCATTTATAAGTGGATCAGCGTGCAGGAAGGCAACGAGACCGTGCTCTACGCCAACTTCCAGGACAAGGACCCCAACAAGGAAAAGATCGAGATCAACGTGCGCCGCCGCTGCTTCTTCCCCGAGGAAACCGGCCGGGGCTACATCACCTTCTCCGGCTTCAAGGTAGAGAAGGCCGCCACCACCTGGGCGCCTCCCGCCGCCTTCCAGGACGGCATGGTGGGCCCCCACTGGTCCAAAGGCTGGATCATCGAGGACTGCGATATCTCCAACAGCAAGTGCTGCGGCATCTCCCTGGGCAAGTACTACGACCCGGAGAACGACCACTACTTCACCACCAAGCATCTGAAGTCTCCCACCCAGATGGAGCGCGACGCCCTGTGCCGCGGCCAGTACCATGGCTGGCTGAAGGAAAAGGTGGGCAGCCATATCGTCCGCCGCTGCCACATCCACCACTGCGAGCAGACCGGCATCGTGGGCCGCATGGGCGCTGTGTTCTCCCTGATTGAGGACAATCATATCCATCACATCAATAACATGCAGGAACTGGGCGGCGCCGAGATCTCCGGCATCAAGCTCCATGCCGCCATCGACGTGACCATGCGCCGCAACCACATCCACCACTCCACCATGGGCATCTGGTGCGACTGGCAGGCCCAGGGCACCCGTATCACCCAAAACCTGCTGCATGATAACCAGCGCCCCGCTTTCTGCGAGTGGGCCGAGGGCGGCATGGAAAGCCAGGATATCTTTGTGGAGGTCAGCCACGGCCCCACGCTGATTGACAACAACATCCTGCTGTCCCAGGTGTCCCTGCGCATCGCCACCCAGGGCGTGGCCATGGTGCATAATCTCATGATGGGCACCCTTACCTTTGTGGGAGAAGGCACCGGCGACCGTTACACCCCCTATCATATCCGTCACCGCACGGAGGTGGCCGGCTTCATGACCATCCTCCATGGCGATGATCGCTTCTATAATAATATCTTTGTGCAGGGCTTTGACCCCAATGGCGAAATCCGCCGGGGCGAGCCCGGGGAAAACGAGCGCGTCTGCGGCACCTGGCAGTTTGACGAGTATCCCACCTATGACGAGTGGATCAGCTGGTTCGACCTGGATGTGAAGCGCCCCAACATGATGAAGCTGGGCGAGTTCCACATGAAGCACCTGCCCGTGTGGGCCAAGGGCAATGTGTACCTGGGCGGCGCCAAGCCCTGGAAGCACGAAGGCGAGTGCCTGGTGTCCAACCAAATGCCCGTGGTGGAATTGGTGGAGAAGGAAGGCCGTCCTGTGCTGCGCACCAACGTCTATGACCTGATCAGGGATTTCCGCGCCGGCATGATCAACAGCGATATCCTGGGCTGTGCCTTTGAACCGGAGCAGCGCTTTGAGAATAACGATGGTTCCGCCATCACCTTCGACCGCGACTATTACGGCAATACCCGCGGCATCGGCGTGCTGCCCGGCCCCTTCGCCAAGGCGGAGGACCTGGAAGTACCGCTTTGGTAAGCCCTGAAAAAACCATGTAACCTGTTACACCCCCGCTGCCGCGCGGGGGTGTTTTTGCATTGTTTTTTGTCCGAATTTTCGTGGGATTCGTCTGAAATGTCGGGTTTGTACATAAAAAGATTTGTTTTGTATATGTACTTGTGAGGGGCATAGAAGGTAAAATAAGGTTGGAAATGGTTCGAATCAGGCCGTTTTTGCCTGGTTTGAACAACGTGAATTGCAAAGAACCTGTCGGAGATGTTTATTTCGCGATTCCCTGGAGGGCAAGAAATGAAACAGCAGATCACCTTCCGGCAGTACCGCGCGATGGATCTGTTTCTGTTCAGCGCCCTTTTGTGCGTTTGTGAAACGCTGATTACCCTGAGCGCTACCCGCTGGTTTACCGGGGAGCCCTACACGCTTTCCATCACGCCGGCGGTAACGGCCATCGTTATGGTTCGCTGGGGCGGCTTTGCCGCGATACCCGCAGTTCTTGGGGCATTCGTGTTCTGCCTCGTTTCCGGGGCCACGCTTCCGCAATATATCATCTACTGTGTCGGCAATCTGGCATCGCTTGTGCTGACACAGGTTCTTTGTCGGGATGGATGGAAGCGCTTACACGAAAACGTGCTTTTTACCCTGTTGTATGGCCTGCTGACGGCGCTTGCGATGCAGCTGGGCCGCTTCCTTCTGGCGCTGGTGATGGGCAACAGCCTGCGGCTGTGCATCGGATTCATCACCACGGATACGCTGTCTGTTCTCTTCGCGGTGCTGATCGTGTGGATCACCCGCAGGCTGGACGGCGTGCTGGAGGAGCAAAGGCACTATCTCAAGCGGGTACAAGAGGAAATGGAAAGAGAAAAGGCTCAAAGCCACGGCTGGGAGCCCTGATGAACAAGGAGGTAAGGGTTATGGCAGCGAAAGCAGCGGACTTTCTTGTCTATGACAAGGCAGCCGGTGTTTACCGTGAAAACCCGGAACAGCTGGTGCGTGACGATGTGGAAAAGCACGCCTGGCGCCATGTGGGTCTGACGATCCTCAAGGACTGGCGTCTGTATCTGATGCTGGTGCCCATGCTGCTGGTGTTCCTTTTCTGGCGCTATCTGCCCATGTACGAGCTGCTGGGCTGCTTCAAGGTGCCCGATGAGGTGCTTCCCGTGGCGGATCAGTATTTCTCCGGCTTCTCTTATTTCAAGAGTCTGCTGGTGGGTACGGACGCGCCTGATTTCTGGCGTGCCCTGCGCAACACCTTCCTGCTGAGCTTCTACGGGCTGTGCTTCGGCTTCCCCATGCCGATCATCCTGGCGCTGTTCTTCAACGAGATCCGCTCCAACCTGGTGCGCAGCACCTGCCAGGTGCTGACCTACCTGCCCAAGTTCATGTCCACGGTTGTAATGACCTCCCTGGTCACCATGCTGGTGAAGCAGGGCGCCATCACCTCGGGCTACGGTATTGTGAGCCAGGCGCTGGAGTCCCTGGGCCTCATCAGCAACGAGGTGGCTAAGGCCGGATTGCTGAACAACCCGGATTTCTTCCGTGCCATTTACCAGATCTCCGGTATCTGGGAGGGCGCGGGCTATGACAGCATCGTGTACTTCGCAGCGATCATCGCCATCTCTCCCACCAGCTACGAGGCCGCACAGATCGACGGCGCCGGCAAAATGGCCCAGATGCGCTATGTGGTGCTGCCGGGCATCCTGTCTACGGTGGTCATCATGCTGATCACCCGTATCGGCGCCCTGCTGAACATCGGCTACGAAAAGGTGCTGCTGCTGTACAACCCCACCACCTATGTGACGGCCGACGTGGTTTCCACCTTTGCCCAGCGCAAGGGCCTGGAGGGCTCCCAGAAGGGCCTGGCCGCCGCCGCTGAAATGATGAACAACGTCATCAGCATGCTGCTGGTCATCAGCGCCAACACCATTGCCCGCAAGGCTTCTGACACGTCGCTGTATTAAGGAGGGATAAGTGATATGAAAAGAAAGCTTGAAACCTCCGAGATGATTTTCAAGGTCATCAGCTACACGCTGCTGAGCATCTTTGCGCTGGCCTGCCTGTATCCCTTCGTGTACGCCATTTCCGCTTCCATCAGCGGCGCGCACGCGGTGGACTACTGCGAAGTGGTGCTCTTCCCCAAGGATATCCAGTTCGACGCCTTCGCCCGCATGTTCAACGACAACATGTTCTGGAATTCCTATTCCAATACCCTGTTCCTGACCTTCTACGGCACCATCTGGGCTCTGGCGGTGGCCATCCTGGGCGCCTACGCCCTTTCCAAGAAGCGCCTTTTGTTCCGCCGGTTCTTCAATTTCTTCCTGGTGTTCACCATGCTGTTCTCCGCCGGCCTTGTGCCCCAGTACCTGAACTACCTGGCTACCAAGGACGTGTTCAACTCCGTGGGCATCACCGACGATAAGTGGCTGGTGGTTATTGCCATGGGTATGGCGGCCATGAACATCATCCTGCTGCGCAACGCCTTCGAGGGCGTACCCAGCGAGATCGAGGAAGCTGCCATCGTGGACGGCGCCACGGAATTCCAGGTGCTCAAGCGGGTGTACATCCCCATGTGCAAGTCCACCATCGCCACGGTGACGCTGTTCTTCGCCATCTCCCGCTGGAACGGTTACTTCTGGGCCCGCCAGATGATCTCCAACTCCAACGAGCATCCCCTGCAGGTGTTCATCCGCCTGCGCCTGGAGGAATACACCGACCCAGAGCAGATGGCCGGCTGGAACGAGATCTTCTCTTCCGATTCGGTGATCTACGCGCTGATCGTGTGCTCCATCGTGCCGATCCTGATCATCTACCCCTTCATCCAGAAGTACTTCGCCAAGGGCGTCAACGCCGGCGGCGTGAAGGAGTAAAGGCTTTTCATCCCGGTGTTTACTGGCATTGCCAGTCAGCATAAATCGTTTATTGCACCGTAGAAAAACGGTGACAAAAAAGGAGGAAAAACATATGAAGCGTATTCTCTCCCTGCTGATGACCCTGGCCATGATCATGACCATGTTCGTTGGCACGGCTGCCGCTGAAGGCGCCGAACTGACCTACGCCGAGGGCACCGTGCTCCGCATGGCCACCGGCTATAACAATGCCAAGACCGGTCTGTTCTTCGATGCTGGCGTTGCCGGCGAAGGCGTGACCCTGGCCGACGGCAAGACCTATCTGGCTGGCGACCTGAAGCCCACCTGGGTTGAGGTCGAGAACGTTCTGGGCGTGAAGTTCGAGAACCAGTACCAGGGCAACAGCGCTTCCAAGGAGTTTGACTTCTGGAAGGATCGCCTGGCTGAGGTCGACATGATCAGCGGTACCGCTGCCAAGCTGACCGAGTACGGCGAGGCTGGTTCCATCGTGAACATTGCCGAGTACCTGGACATGATGCCCAACTTCAAGGCTTACATGGAAGCCAACCCCATCGTTAAGCTGTCCATCACCGGCAACACCGATACCGGCGCCATCTACTTCTCCCCCTATTTCGACGGCGTGAACGACATCGAGCGTATGCCCCTGATGCGCGTTGACTGGGTGCAGAAGCTGCTGGACGGCGAAGGCGAATTCACCGCTGAGGCTTCCAACAAGCTGGCTGCCGCCGTGTACACCCCCTACATGCCCACTTCCGGCGCCGTGGAAGTTGACGTTGTCAACCTGGAAGGCACCGCTGTGGAAAAGGTGACCAAGAACTATGACGCCGCCGGCAACATCGTCGATAAGATGAACAACGCTGGCGAACTGGATGGCGTTGCCGCCGTCAACATGCTGCGCGCTTACATCGACACCGCTTACAACGGCTACTACGGCACCGAGCGTTCCAACCTGTTCATCGGTCAGAACGCTGCCTGGGACGCTGACGAGATGGTTGCCCTGCTGCGCTGCGTGGTCGCCAACCCCCAGACCCTGAATGGCACCGATACTGTGCAGGGCCTGTTCTCCCGTGAAGACAACAACAACCAGCGCCGTGTGGATATGTTCCGCTTTGCCGGCACCCTGTTCGGCGTGCGCGGCCTGGAATCCCGTCAGGACTTCCTGTGGATCGACTCCGAGGGCCTGCTGCATGACGCCCGCCAGGAGCTGGACGCCTACAACGCCATGGCCAAGATGAACGAAATGGTTCAGGAAGGCCTGATCTCCAAGGCTTTCGTGGAGATGGCCGAAGAGTCCACCGCCACCTACCTGGAGAACGACCTGGGCTTCATGCACTATGACTACAACCAGACCCAGACCGTGTACAACAAGACCAAGCTGCAGGACGGCGAGAAGTACATGGCCGTGATGGTTCCCGTGGCCCGCTGGTTCGACGGCACCAACGAGGAAGGCGTGTTCATGCGCTTTACCGAGTCCTGGCGCTCTGTGAAGACCGACGGCTGGGGCATCTCCGTGGCTGGCGTGGAAGGCAACCAGGATAAGCTGTACGCTGCCCTGAAGCTGATCGACTACGCTTACAGCCCCGAAGGCATGATCCTGATGAGCTATGGCCCCGACGCCTTCATCAAGACCAACGAAGACGGCACCTATGCCACCTTCAACTTCAACGGCACCGAAATGCCCGTCATCGCTGACGCCACTTACGCTGAGCTGTGGGAGAAGGCCTCCGGCAACTACACCAACTATGCCCGTCAGTTCCTGGGCTCCACCCTGTCCTTCGCCAAGAGCCAGGCTTTCGAGTATCAGTGCACCCACGAAGTCGGCAAGGAAGGCGCCGGCAAGATCTCCACTGCTATCGCTCTGGGCACCATCAAGCATCCTGAGCTGGCTGTGACCGAGAACGGCTGGTACACCTCCGTGCCCACCGTGCTGCCCAACACCAAGAACGAGAACGAGACCCTGGCCAGCTATTCTCAGCTGACTGAGAAGTTCAACGCTGCCAAGGGCGGCGCTAACGCTTTCGTTGACGTGATCGTCTCCGGTTTCGCCTTCGAGGGCATGTTCTCCGCTGATGAAGCTGTGACCACCATCTCCGAAACTCTGGGCGGCGCCGACTACCTGTTCCTGAAGCAGGAAGCCTTCGACCGTCTGATCGAGTACTTCAACAAGTAAAACCTTTTACCATGGCGGGGCTCCAGCCCCGTCATGGGCTCCCATCAGCCTCCGCAAGCCGGAGGCTGATGGGAGCCCATGTGTGCTATTTCCGCGCCAGCAGATTGCCGGCTTGCGTTTTACAGGAGGTTCGTATGTATAAAAAGCAACTGACGTGGCAGAAGATCCTTTGCTTCGCTGCTCTGGCAGCGGGCGGATTGGTGTTCCTGTATGCCCTGGGCCTTTCCACGGACCTCTACGACGGCCTGTTCTATGCCCTGCCCGAGGAGGCGAAGCTGGCCACCGCCAAGGTCAACGTGCCCGGCGCCGAGATCTATTACAACATCCAGCCCTTCAACCGCGCGCTGCTGAACAGCTCCATCGTGCTGATCCTGCTGGGATGTCTGCTGTTCATCACCAGTACCCACAGCCGCCGCCGCTATTACATCGGCAACGCGGTGAGCACCTTCACCTTTGCCGGCGCGGGCATCGCCCTGAGCGTGTGGGCCCACCAGCAGGTGGAAGCCTTCAAGGCGCAGTTCCTGCAGATGGACTTTGAGGCCTATGCCAAGTATGCCAAGCGCCGCAAGAAGGCGTACATCGATTCCACCTTCTGGTTCGACGCCCATTATGTGGTCTTTGCCGTGGTGGCGCTGGTGTGCCTGGCGTTGATCATCAACTTTGTCTGGAAGCTTTACCTGATGAAGGCCGAAAAGAAACTCATCGACGAAGGAAAGGGGCTGAAAGCATGATGACCCTTAGCCTGGAAGACAAGAAAACCATCCAGCTGGACCGGATGCGCTATACCAAGAATACCTTCTCCTCCAGCATGGTGTATCTGGCGATCCTCTTCAACGTGCTCTATTTCGTCAGCATCTACGAATCCGACGTGGGCAGTTGGTATTACGCCTGGATCATCGGCGTGTCCATTGTGTATAACCTGGTGTTCATGCTGATTTCCTTCCTCTGCTCCGAGGGCGTGAAAAACTACAAGCTGGGCTACGGCTATCTGCTGCTGGGCCTGGGCGTGGGGCAGATCGTCCGCATGTTCATCCTGCCGGCCATGGCCCATGCCGCTGTGACCAAGCGCGTCATCGAAAAGAAGGCTGTGGAAGTCCCCGTGATGGAGACGCCCCAGTATGTGCTGACCATCGTTCTGCTGGCCCTTTCCGCCGCGTGCTGCTTTGCCGCGGGCCTGGTGGCTGTGAAGCGCAGCCGCACCCTGGCGGCCTATAATGCTTCTCTGGTGGAGAAGGCGTAAAGGTAAAGGAGATGCCCTATGGCAAATATCAGCTTACAGCACCTGGACAAGATCTACGATAACAAAGTGCAGGCCGTGTTTGACTTCAACCTGGAGGTGAAGGACGGCGAGTTTATTGTGCTGGTGGGTCCCTCCGGCTGCGGCAAATCCACCACGCTGCGCATGGTGGCCGGCCTGGAGGATATCTCCGCCGGCAAGCTGCTCCTGGACGGCAAGGACATTACCTCCGCCCCCGCCAAGGACCGCGACATGGCCATGGTGTTCCAGAACTACGCCCTCTATGGCCATATGACCGTTTACGAGAACATGGCCTTCTCCCTGACGCTGCGCAAGGAGGATCCCAATGTGATCCACAAGAAGGTGCTGGCGGCGGCGGAGATCCTGGGCCTGACGGATCAGCTGAACAAAAAGCCCAAGCAGCTTTCCGGCGGCCAGCGCCAGCGTGTGGCCATGGGCCGCGCCATCGTGCGCAACCCCAAGGTGTTCCTCTTTGACGAACCCCTCTCCAACCTGGACGCCAAGCTCCGCGGCGCCACCCGCCGTGAGATCCTTTTGCTCCACAAGCGCATGAACGCCACCATGCTTTATGTAACCCACGACCAGACCGAGGCCCTGACCCTGGCTGACCGCATTGTGTGCATGTCCATGGGCCATGTGCAGCAGGTGGGCACTCCCCTCGAGCTATACGATACCCCCGCCAATCTCTTCGTGGCCAGCTTCATCGGCCTGCCGCCCATGAATTTCTTCAACGTCCGCATGGAAGGCGATCAGCTGGAGGGCAGCTTCTTTGCCTACAAGCTCACAGCAGAGCAGAAGGAACTGCTGAAGGACTATCAGGGCCGGGAACTGGTGCTGGGCGTCCGCCCCGAGGATATCGAGACTGGCGGCGACATCGACGTGCAGGTTTTCTCCAATGAAAATCTGGGTATGAGCACCCTGGTGCATGGCCGCCTGATGGGCCGCAACACCCAGGATGCGCAGATCACCTGCAAGCTCCGCGGCTGGTGCGATTACAAATCCGGCGACCACGTGAACGTGAAGTTCAGCAAGTGCCACTTCTTTGACAAGGAAACCACCAACGCCATCCGCTGAAAGGAGGAGTCACCATGGCCAAACAGGGCAAAATGCAGCGCGGCGGACTGAAAGAGTTCATCCGCAAGACTATCGTTTCCCTTAAGCGTAAGCCCCAGACCATCCCCATGCTGGTGCTGGCGGTGGGCTTCCTCTATTATTCCCTGAACCTGACCCATGTGTCCGATACCACGGCCAAGCTGCAGCTCAGCGGCATGGGCCTGAGCGGCTTCTGCACGATGCTGTTCTCCATGCTGTCCTTCGTCTGCTTCCTGAATGCCTATCCCCACCGCAAGAAGACCAACATCCCCATGCTGACGCTGATGTTCCTGATGCTGGGTTTGCTTATTTTCTGCGATACCTACTACATGGACTGCATCACCCGGGCCCTGACCCGCGAGGTGAACCCCATCACCGTGGACGCCAGCACCCAGTATATCACCACCGCTTATGACATGCTGGGCGTGCACCGCATTATCATCGCCGTCGGCGCCGTGCTGACGCTGCTGGTGCCTGTGCTGCGCAAGCTGCTCCGGAAGATCGATACCTCCCTGCCGGTGGAAGAAGTGGGCCAGATGGAGGCCATCCTTCTCAGCGAGGAAGCCTGATCCTATGAGCGACAAGCAGAAGGAAAAGCAATCCTCCTACTATGACCTGCATACAGGGGCCGTGGAGGATCTGGTTTCCGCCGACAAGGAAAACACCCCGCGGTATTCCCGCGAGGAGCTGGAGAAATACCGCTCCGGCAAGGTGAAATGGCATTTCCCCGAGTGGCTCAAGGTGATCCTCATCAAATTCTGGTTCTATGGCGCGGTATGCTTCTTTGTGTTCATGGGCCTGGGCATGCTGGTGCCCAACCAGATTGATCTGATGTTCATCGGCGCCATCATCATGGGCATGGTGACAGATCTGCTGATCAACCACTTTCTCCGCTTCACGGAGAAGCTGCCCGGCGGCAGCGCCCGGTGGATGCTGATCACCCGCAGGGGCGCGATGGGCTTCGGCCTGAACCTGATGTACGGCTTTCTGCTGATGTTCCTGGTGGTGACGGTGTATAACGCCATCAACAGCGGCATCTTCGCCATCACCGGCGGCGATCCCAATACCAGGCTGCTCAGCGTGGAGCCCATTGGCTTTGGCTTGATCGCCACGGGGGCCGATATGCTGTGCGTGGCCCTGAAGCGTACCTTCATGAAGATCGTGGAGGACGCCAAAAAGAAGTAACGGAAAGGGAAAAAGGATGTACAGGAAGATCGACAGCTATGTGCTGGGCCTGATTGAAAAATCCTCCCCGGAAAAGACCGCCTGGAACATCGAGCGTGTCCGCCAGGGCAAGCCGGCCTCCTGGAATTATATCGACGGCTGCATGCTTACCGCTTTGCTGGAAATGTCCCGGATCCTTGGGGACAGCCGGTATGCGGATTTTGTGGAGATGTTCGTGGACAGCTTCATCGGCGGGGATGGCACCATCCGCACCTTTGAAGCCGACAAGCAAACCCTGGACGACATCAACGAGGGCCGGGTGCTCTTCCCCCTTTATGAAATGACGGGGAAGGAAAAGTACCGCCTGGCTGCCGAGAACCTGCGCAAGGCCCTTGATAATCAGCCCCGCACCCATCAGGGCAGCTGGTGGCACAAGGCCATCTATCCCAACCAGGTGTGGCTGGATGGCATTTACATGGCCCAGGTGTTCTCTGCCCTGTATGAGAAGCACTTCGGCCAGGGGGATTACAGCGATATCATCGGACAGCTGCGCGTTGTGCGCGGCCATATGTTTGATGAAGGCAAGCACCTGTACTACCACGGCTACGACGCCAGCCGGAGCGCCTTCTGGGCGGATAAGGAAACCGGCCTTTCCCAAAGCTTCTGGCTGCGGGCCATGGGCTGGTACGCCATCGCTCTGGCGGATCTGGCGGAGATCCTGCCCCAGGGCGCGGAGCAAAGCGAAGTGGCGGCGCTCCTCAGCGAGATGCTGCAGGGCGTGGCCGCCTATGCCGATGAAGCCACCGGCATGTACTGGCAGGTGGTGGACCAGGCGGGCCGCGAAGGCAACTACCTGGAAACCAGCGGCAGCAGCATGATCGCCTACGCCATGCTGAAGGCCGCCCGGCTGGGTATTCTGCCCAAAGAATATGCCGCCAAGGGCCAGAAGACCTTCGACGGCATTGTGAAAACATATCTGACTTTCCATGACGAGGGCATCGACCTGGGCGGCATCTGCCTGGTGGCGGGCCTGGGGCCGGAGGATAACCGCCGCAGGGACGGCACCTACGGGTATTACATCTCCGAGCCCATCGTCAATAACGACGCCAAGGGCGTGGCGCCCCTGGTGCTGGCTTATACGGAGATCCGCCGGCTCACTCTGTGAGGTTGATCTTCTGGCTGTCGGAATCCTCCTCGGGGGGCTGCTCCTGCAGTTTCTGCCGGCAGTAGACGCTGGGGGAGACCTCATAACGCTTTTTGAACAGCCGGGAGAAGTAAAGCGGATCACGGAAGCCACACAGGTGGGCGATCTCCGCGATGCCCCCCTCGGCATAGCCTGAAAGCAGCATGTCCGCCGCCACCTGCAATCGCAGGTTGGTGAGATACTTGTGGGGGGTGGTGCACACCTCCTGCCGGAAGAGCCTGCACAGGTAATCATAGCAGTAGGGCATGGAGGAAAGCACCTCGTCCAATTCATAATTGGGGTTGGCGTAATTCTGCACGATGCTCTGCTCAATGGCTTCCACCACCCGGTTTTTCGGGCGGGAGGCACGGCTGAGGCCGATGTGCCGCACGATGAGGTTGCCATAGGAGGAAAGCAGCGCCGCCCGGCGCTCCGCATCGCCGCAGAAGAGGTAATAGGCGTCGGCAAACAGGTGCAGGATGGTTTGGTTGCCGTCGTCCCTCACCACGGTAGGCTGGCGGAAGGACAGCGTGGCGTTTTCAACATTCAGGTGGATGTTGGTAAAACCGTCGCTGCTCACGTTTTCGTGGGGCACCTCCGGGGGGATGATCACGATATCCCCCTCCGCATAGGGGAGTTCAAAGTCGCTGAAGACGAACTTGCCGGAATCCCCGGTGCAGTAGACCAGCTCCCAGTTTTTATGCTTGTGCCGGCTCACGTTGTAGGTAAGCACATGCTTGCCGGCGAAAATGATGTCGTTCATCATGTCACCTCAATGGTTGTTCGTGATGAATATTGTACCAAAACAAGTCGGTTTTGTCTATCCCATGGCAGAAAATGCCGTCGAGTAAAGGAGCAAAGCGCTATGGCATACCTTACGCTGAAGAACATTAACAAGATCTACCCCAACGGCTTCCACGCCGTGCACGACTTCAACATGGAAGCCGAACGGGGCGAGTTTATCGTGTTTGTAGGTCCCTCGGGCTGCGGTAAATCCACCACGCTGCGGATGATCGCCGGCCTGGAGGACATCAGCAAGGGCGAGTTCCTCATCGATGGCGAGCTGGCCAACAACTGGGGCCCCCGCCAGCGCGAGGTGGCTATGGTGTTCCAGAGCTATGCCCTTTACCCCAACATGACGGTTTACGATAACCTGGCCTTCGGCCTGAACCTGCAGGGCGTGGACGAGGACGTCATTGAGGAGCGGGTGCAGAAAACCGCCAAGATTCTGGGCCTGACGGACTACCTTGACCGTATGCCCCGTGCCCTTTCCGGCGGCCAGCGCCAGCGTGTGGCTGTGGGCCGTTCCATCATCCGCAAGGTGGGTATCTTCCTGATGGACGAGCCCCTCTCCAACCTGGACGCCAAGCAGCGCGTGACCATGCGCTCCGAGATTACCCAGATCCACCGGGAAACCGGCGCCACCACCATCTACGTTACCCACGACCAGACCGAGGCCATGACCATGGCGGACCGCATCGTGGTGATGAAGAACGGTTATGTGCAGCAGGTGGGCACCCCCAAGGAGGTCTACTTCAACCCCGTGAACATGTTTGTGGCCGGCTTCATCGGCGAGCCGCCCATGAACTTCATCCGCCGCAAGGTGGAAAAGGGCTGCGTCACCATCGGCAGCAGCAGCCTCGATCTGACCGGCAAGCTGGGCGAAAAGGCCGCCGAATACGAGGGCAAGGAGATCGTCTTTGGTTTCCGGCCCGAGGCTGTTGTTCTGGGCGAGCAGCAGGACGCCTACACCATCTCCGGCATGGTGGAGCTCACCGAAATGCTGGGCGACAACGCCAATGTTTACGTGGATGTGGACAGCGACAAGGTTATCCTGAAGGTGACGCCCCACGAGATTCCCGAAATGGACACGGAGGTTGCCTTCTCCATCCCCGTGGAGAGCGTTTACCTCTTCGACGGCGAAACGGAAAACGTGATCTGAACGCAAGACACCAACGGCGCATTCCCGCAAGGGGTGCGCCTTTTTTCGGAGGAACAGATGAAGTATCCTGTAACCCGGGTGAGCTTTGCCACCGAAGACGCTGCGCTGCAGCACCTCTACGATGTGGCCTGCCGCAAATGCCTGAACAACCTGCAGATGTTCGGGGACGACCAGGTGCTGGTGGAGGGCGGCGGCTATGAGAAGATCTGGCTGGAGACCCAGCCCATGGGCGGTGAAATGTATGCCAAGCACAACATGACCGCCGCCATGAACAACCAGCTTTTGTTCATCCGCACCCAGCGGGAGGACGGGCGGCTGGCGGGATCCATCCAGTGCCACGCCGATGGCTGGGTGGAGCCGCAGTTCAACAAATTCCAGGGGTTCTGCTTTCCTTGGCCGGCGCTGAACATGTATTACTGGGCGGAGGAGGACCGTGCCTATCTGGATGAGCTGGCCACGGCGCTTGAGAAGTTCGACGCCTATTTGTGGCGCACCCGGGACAGCGACGGCGATGGCTGCTTGGAATCCTTCTGCGTGTATGATACCGGCGAGGACAACGCCCTGCGCTATGGCGATGCCCCCAACTACTGCACCACCGATGCGCCGCCGGAAGGCAGCAGCGTGGTGCCCATGGCCTCTATGGACATCATGTCCTTTTCCTATGCGGCCCGGGACACCCTGGCGGAGATCAGCCGCATCCGGGGTGACGGTCAGGAAAACCGCTGGAGGGCTGCTGCGCAGGAGGTTGCCGCTGCTCTGAAGGAACATTTGTGGGATGAGGCCCGTGGCGCCTGCTTCGACAAGGACAAGCATGGTTATGCGATGCCCACGCTGACCCACAACAACCTGCGGTGCATGTATTGGGGCTCCTTCTCCCAGGAAATGGCGGACAGGTTTGTGCATGAACATCTGCTGAATCCCGAGGAATTCTGGACGGCGCTGCCCCTGCCCTCGGTGGCGGCGAATGATCCCTTGTTCCGCAACGCGCCGGAAAACAACTGGAGCGGACAATGCGAGGGACTGACCTATCAGCGGACCATCCTTGCCCTGGAGCGATACGGCTATGAGAAGCTGGTGACGGCCTTGGGCAAAAAGCTGCTGGCGGCGGTGATGGAGGCCGGCTGCGTTTTTACCCAGCAGTTTGATCCCTTTACCGGGGAGCCCAGCCGGGTGTCCTCCATCACCAAGGAGCCCATGGCGCCAGGCAGTGACGATCCCTTCCAGGACAGCTACGGCCCAACGCTGCTGGCGGTGCTGGAGTATATCGCCCACATCTGGGGCGTGACCATGAGCATGGGGGAAGTCTGGTTCAGCCTGGGCAGCGGCAGACCATACAGCTATGAGCAGGTCTGGGGAGAAAGGGTATACCGCATCGAAAGCGACGGTCACACCGCCCGGGTGCTGGTGAACGGCCGGGAAACGCATGTGTCCCCCTGCGGTGTGCGCCTGGTGACGGACAGGGAAGGACACCTTTTGAAAACGGTGGAGATTGAATAAGACAGGCGGCGGGACGTTCTTTTCCCGCGTCGGACAAACATACAAAACACCCGCCGGAGTATCGGCGGGTGTTTCGTGTGCTATAGAGGCGGTTATTCCTCGGATTCCAGGTCATCCAGGTCGTTGTGGATGGACAGCTTGGCGCGGAACTGGTTCGGGGGCATGCCGCACTGGGCCAGGAAAGCCCGGTGGAAGGTGCGGGGGTTGCCGTAGCCGCACAGATAGGCGATCTGGGAAATGGAGTAGCTGGGATCCTTCAGCAGGGTGCAGGCTTTATCGATGCGCAGGGTGTTGATATACTGCCGGAAGTTGATATGCAGTTGCTGGGAGAAGATGTGGCTCAGGTGAATCCGGCTGATGCCCAGGGCGTGGGCGGTACTCTCCAGGGAGAGCGGCTCGGTAAAGTGTTCGGAGATATAGTGCAGCACTTGGTAGCTCAGGTTGGCCTGCACATGCTTTTCGATGGGCTGCAGGGTGATACAGGTGAACAGATATGCCAGGAACAGGTGCAGATAACCCAATTCAAGGGGGCTGTTCTCCTGGGCGGAAAGCTTGATCAGGTTGCGGACCACCACATTGACCTCGCTGGCCTTATCTTTTTTCAGCAGAACGGGATTGGCGGGGATCATGGTGCGGAAGGTTCGGCTGAACTCGGATATGGTGTCTGGCAGGAAGATCACCGTCAGGCCCTGGATGTCCTCGGAAACGAAATCATAGCTGTGGGGAACGGCGGGGAAAACAACGGCAATGTCACCTGGCATCAGATGATATTTCTTGCCGGAGATGGTCATGCTCAGTGTGCCTGTGGTGGGACAAACAATTTCCACCGGGTCGTGCACGTGGGCAGGGAAGGGATGATCACAGATGGTGCCGATGAATCGATTTTCCGGACGTTTCTCATAAAAAACGCTGGACATGGACACCCGCCTCCTTTCGGTTATTGGTATCGTTTGCAGAAAACATGGGACAAAAATTACTTCATTGTTAGTGTACATGAAAAGTTTAGCATAGTAAAGAGAAAGGATATTTTTGTCCTCAATAAATTTCGAAAGAGCATTGCGGAAAACAAAAGACCTGTCTATACTTGTGTCAAACGGGAAAGAAATTCCCAGAAATGAAAAGAGGAGGCACCCACCATGAAGAAGTTCCTGGCTGGCATTCTGGCGCTGATTATGGTTCTGTCCCTGTGCAGCTTCGCTGTGGCAGAAGAGCCCATCACCGTGACCGTGTTCCGCGGCGATCCCGGCGATCAGCCCACCGACGACAACAAGATCTACAAGCTGATCGAAGAAGAATTCGGCATCAAGTTTGAGTTCGAGTTCCTCGCTGGCGACCTGGACGAGACCCTGGGCACCAAGCTGATGAACGAAGACTATCCCGATCTGTTCGACGGCGGCAACTCTGCTGAGAAGCTGATCAATGCCGGCGCCCTGATCAACCTGCTGGACTACATGTCCGAGGAAAAGACCCCCAACCTGTGGAATCACATTGCCGCGATCAAGGATCAGATCGTCAACGAAAACGGCGAACTGTTCATCATCCCCAACTACGGCATCAACTACAACGAGCAGGTTGTTAACGCCTGCAACGGCCCCGCTTTCTTCCTGCAGAAGCAGGTTCTGGCTTGGGCTGGCTATCCCCAGGTGAAGACCCTCAACGAGTACTTCGACCTGATCGAGAAGTTCATCGCTGAGAACCCCACCGACGCCAACGGCGCTAAGTACGAAGGCTTCGCCATCCTGTGCGAAGACTGGCGTCACTTCTGCCTGATCAACCCCGTGCAGCACCTGATGGGCCAGCCCAACGAAGGCGAAGTGTTCATCAACCGCACCGCCGACGAGAACGGCAACCACGAAGTTGACGTTTTCATCGTGCAGGATTATGCCAAGCCCTACTACAAGAAGCTGAACGAAATGTTCAACAAGGGCCTGATCAATGCCGATACCTTCGTTATGAACTATGACCAGTATATCGCCAAGCTGTCTTCCGGCGTGGTGCTGGGCATGTTCGACCAGACCTGGGACTTCGGCCCCGCTACCGACGCCCTGAACACCGCTGAGATGTTCGGCAACACCTATGTGGCTCTGCCCCTGGTGTATGACGAGTCCTACGGCTTCGGCGCCATCTCTGAGCAGTACCTGAACGGCGGCGTGCCCAACAAGGACCGCGGCTTCGGTATCTCCGTTTCCTGCGAATATCCCGAGCGTCTGGTCATGATGTTCGAAGAACTGCTGTCCGACAAGTGGCAGACCATCCTGCAGTGGGGCATCGAAGGCGAAGACTACTATGTCGAGAACGGCCGCCTGCTGATGACCAAGGAACAGTACAACCAGCGTGCTGACGCTACCTGGAAGATGGCCAACATGGCCGCTACCATCTGGGAATCCTCTCCCAAGAAGCAGGGCCTGATGGACGACGGCAATGCTTGGACTCCCGGCGACCAGGGCGAAATCCTGATGGCCTTCATGTCCGACTACGACAAGGAGTTCCTGGGCAAGTACGGCTTCACCAAGTGGGCTGACTTCTTCAATGCTCCCTGCGAACTGGCTCCTTGGGGCGAGGCTTGGCAGATTGACAAGGCTCCCATCAACGACGATTACACCGACTTCAACTCCATCCAGGATAAGTGGCTGCCCATCTGCATCATGAGTGCTGATGACGCTACCTTCGACGCCAACTGGGATGCCTTCCAGGCTGAGATCGCTCCCAGCGCCAAGGTGTACGAAGACTTCATGCAGGAAGAAGTCATGAAGCTCGTGAACAAGTAATCAAATGCTTTCGTAGCTATGGGGAGAGATCCTTCTCTCCCCATAGTTTTTTCGGAAAGGGGTACAGCAATGACAACCAAGGCGATCAATAATAAGCCGGCCCAGGCTGCCAAGAGAAAGAAAATATGGAGAACTCTCTGGGATCAGAAGTACCTGATGCTGATGTCGATCCCGGTGCTTCTTTATGTGCTTTTCTTTAACTATTATCCCCTGTGGGGCTGGCGGTATGCTTTCCAGAACCTCAACCTGAATAATCTGAAGAAGGGCGCAGACTGGATCGGCTTTGAAAACTTCACCTGGCTGTTCAATCGCCCCGAATTCATCAACAGCATCCGTAATACCCTGGCGATGAGCACCATCAACCTGATCGTTGGCACCATCGCCTCCATCGTTCTGGCAATTCTGCTGAACGAGGTCCGCAACAAGGCCTTCAAGCGCACCGTGCAGACGGTGACCTATCTGCCCCACTTCCTGAGTATGGTTATCGTTGTGGGTATGGCTCAGAACATGTTTATGAGCGACGGCCCCATCAATAACATGCTGATCGCAGCGAAATTGGTGGATTCGCCGGTTTACTGGCTGGGTGAAGGCAAGTACTTCTGGTTCCTGGTGGCCATCATTAACGTGTGGAAGGAAGTTGGCTGGAACTCCATCATCTACATTTCCACCATGACCTCCATCGACCCCACTCTCTACGAGGCTGCCTCCATTGACGGCGCCGGCCGCTTCAAGCGCATCCTCCACGTTACGTTGCCCGGCATCAAGTCCACGTTCATGGTGCTTCTGATCATGAACATCGGCCACCTGATGGAAGCTGGCTTCGAAATCCAGTACCTGATGGGCAACGACCTGAACATCGATTTTTCTCAGACCATCGACGTGTTCGTCATGAAGTATGGTATTTCCGCCGGCAACTACGGCCGTGCCATTGCTTCGGGCATGTTCAAGAGCGTTGTTGGCATCATCCTGCTGTTTGGCGCGAACTTCATTGCCAAGAAGCTGGATGAAGATACTTTGCTGTAAGGGAGGGATATCTTGTGACTGCTGCTACCATGCCTAAGATCCAGAAAAGAAAGAGCAAGAACCATGATATCGCGTTCCCGCTGGTCAATGGTATCTTCCTCTGTGTGCTGATGTTTGTAACCCTGTTCCCCGTTCTGAACACCGTGGCCATTTCCTTCAACGATGGTATCGACGCCGTTCGCGGCGGCATCGGCATCTGGCCCCGCATCTTCAGCACCGAAGCCTACAATGCCCTGCTTTCCGATAAGCTGACCTACACGGCTTTCGGCATCTCTGTTGCCCGTACTGTGCTGACCACCCTGCTGAACCTGCTGCTCACCTCCATGCTGGCCTTCGCCCTGAGCCGCAAGGAGTATGTGTTCAACAAGTTTATTACCTTCATTGTGGTTATGACGATGTACGTCAACGCTGGTCTGATTCCTAATTACCTGCTGATCGCCAAGACCCTGAAGCTGACCAAGACGTTCTGGGTTTATATCATTCCCACCATGTTCTCCTGCTTCAACATGATCGTTATCCGCACCTACATCATGGGCCTGCCGGAAGCCCTGGCAGAATCCGCCCGTATCGACGGCGCCAACGATTTCCGCATCTTCTGGCAGATCATCTTCCCCCTGTGCACCCCCGTGCTGGCTACCGTGGCCCTGTTCGTGGCTGTGGGCAGCTGGAACCAGTGGTTCGATACCCAGCTGTACAACGGCAGCAAGAAGAACCTTTACACCCTTCAGTACCTGCTGAAGATGAAGCTGGCAACCTCTATGCAGAGCGCCAACGCGGCCAATACCTCTGTTGACGCGCTGGTGCAGACCAGCAAGTCCACGCCTGTGACCGTCCGCTGCGCCACCACCGTGGTGTCCGCTGTGCCGATCCTGATCGTGTACCCCTTCCTGCAGCGCTACTTCGTTACCGGCATGGTGCTGGGCGGCGTTAAGGGCTAATCAGTAATTCTTAATGCGGAATGCGAAAGTAAGCGCGTTCCGCATTTTCTTTAGGAGTGAAGAAAATGATTCGCAAAGTGAAGGTTGAAAACGGCTGGGTTCGCGGCTTGCCCGCAGCGGATCCACGCATTACAAGCTACAAGGGCATCCCCTTCGCGGATAAGCCCATCGGCAAGAACCGCTGGCGCGCGCCCCAGCCCTGCCCGGACTGGGAGGGCGAGCTCTTCGCGGCGGACTTTGGCCCCATTGCCATGCAGGCCAACTGTGCTGGTGACCCTGCCAAGGATATCTATTCCCGCGAGTGGGCCGTGGACAAGGAGCTGCCTATGAGCGAGGACTGCCTGTACCTGAACGTGTGGGCCCCCGCTGACGGCCGCAAGGACATGCCCGTGTATGTGTGGTACTTCGGCGGCGGCCTGCAGGTGGGCAACACCACCGAGATGGAATTCGACGGCGAGCGCCTGGCCCGACGCGGCATTGTGGTGGTCACCGTGGGTTACCGCCTGAACTGCTTCGGCTTCCTGTGCCACCCGGAAATCACCGCCCAGCAGCCCGAGGCGCCCGCCAACTTCGGCTTCCTGGATCAGCAATTCGCCACCCGGTGGGTGAAGCGGAACATCGCGGCCTTTGGCGGCGATCCGGAGAACATTACCATCGGAGGTCAGTCCGCCGGAGGCATGAGCGTCTGCGCCCAGATGACCTCTCCCCAGAACAAGGGCCTGTTCCAGCGGGCCATTGTGGAAAGCGGCACCTTCACACCGCCCTATGGCAACCGGATGGGCCTGGCACCCCGTGGGTTGAAGGAAGCGGAGGAGCAGGGCGTGCGCTTCTTTGAGGCCCTGGGCGTGAAGACTCTGGAGGAAGCCCGGCAGCTGGATGCCCGCACGGTGGAAAACATGTCCCTTTCCTGGCCCTGGGGCTGCTGGAGCGAGGCGGTGGACGGCGTGTTTTCGACCTATCCCAGCGGCGAATGGTACCTCCACGAGGATCGTGTGCTCTGCCCCGTGATGCTGGGCCAGACCAGCACGGAATTCACCGCCGCCCCTATGGCCAGGACGGACGCTGAGTTCGAGGCGCTGGCCCGGGAAAACTTTGGCGAGGACGCTGAGAAGCTGCTTTCTTTCTTCACCCGCCCCGCTACGGAGGAGAGCCTGCGCAAGGAAGGTACCCAGCACGCCATTGGCTTCGCCATCCGTGCAGCTGCCCGCATGAACGAGAAGAAAGGCGTCCGGCAGCCGTTGTTTGCCTACAACTTCGATGCGGAGATTCCCGGCTGGGATAACCCCGGCACCTTCCACTCGGTGGACCTGTGGTTCTTCTTTGAAACCCTGGCCAAGTGCTGGCGGCCCTTCACCGGCAAGCATTACGACCTGGCCCGGCAGATGTGCGATTACTGGGTGAACTTCATCAGGCACGGCGATCCCAACGGTACGGACAGCCAGGGCAAGATCCTGCCCCTGTGGCCCGAGCTGAAAACGGACGCTCCCGCCTGGATGGTCTTTGCCGACAGCGCCAATCCTAAGCCCTGGCCCGTGGAGAAGCTGGAAGGGTTCCTGCTGGACCACTATCTGAAGGACAAATAAGCTTTTTTGCCCCGGCCTTTGCGCCGGGGTTTTCCATTTGTATAGAAAACAATTTTTCTCTCGGGAGGAATTGCAATGGCCGCCACGAATCCTTACCATGTATGCCTGAATTGACACAAAGGAGCGTACATGATGAATCTCTCGTTTCTGAAAAGACGGTTTTCAGCCAGCCTGGGCAAAGGCCCCCTGGACACCCTCTACGATGAGGCACACCTGGAAAAGCCTGTCCGCCGGGGATTGAACTGGATCATGGGCGGCAACATGTTTGGCACGCTGCACGGCATTATCTGTGCGGGCGGCACGGCGGCCATGGTTGGCCTGGCGGGTGAGCTGGGCGCCGGCGACATGGAATTCGGCCTGCTGGTGGCCCTGCCCCAGATTGCCGCGCTGATGCAACTGCCCTTTTCCATGCTGGTGAATAAAACGCAGAAGCGCAAGATCTGGCTGCTCACCATCGGTCTGTTCTCCCGCTTCCTGTGGATGTTCTTCGGTTTCCTGCCGCTTCTGGGCGGCATGGAGGCCAATACCATGAAGCTGTATACCCTTATCACCCTGTTGGGCGTGGTGTCCATCTGCGGCTCGGTAATCAATGTGTGCTGGTTCCCCTGGTTTTCGGATCTTTGCCCCATCCGGATCCGGGGACGATGGCTTTCCTTCCGCGACAGCATTCTGGCGGTGGGCAGCCTGCTGTTTGGCCTGCTGGTAGCCTATATGCTGGATGCCCTGCCCATTGACAGCAAGTATATTGTGATTTTTCTCATCGGCGGCGCCCTGGGCGTGATGGACATGGTTTGCTTCGGTTTCGCGCCGGAGGTGAAGCCTGCCGCCTCCAAGAAGATCCAGATGGGCAAGACCATGGTGGAAGCCCTGAAAAACAAGCCCTTCCGCCAATTGACCATCATGTGGACGGCATGGTGCTTCACCGCCAACCTTTCCGGTGCGTACCTGACACCCTACGCCATGAACACCATGGGCCTGAACTTTATGCAGATCACCCTGTTCGGCACGGTGGCGGCCTCGGTGGCGACGATTATCATCGTCCCCCGCTGGGGCCGGGCCCTGGATCAATACGGCGCCCGGAACGTGATGCTGCTGGGGTGCATCGGCGCTTCGCTGACGCCTCTGTTCTACCTGATTTCCACCCCGGGCAATGTGCTGCCCACGCTCCTCCACAACCTGGTGGGCGCACTGTTCTGGTGCGGCAGCAACCTGGCGGCCAACAACATGCAGCTTTCCACCTCCCCGGACGACAGCCGCCCCACCTACATTGCCATCTATTCCTGTGTGACGGCGCTGGCGGGCTCGGCCCTGGGTACCATGGTGGGCGGTTGGCTGCTGGAGTGGTGGAACGCCTCGGGCTGGTTTGTGGGCTTCTTCGACCGGTATAAGGTGCTGATCCTCCTCTCTGTGGCGCTGCGCTTTGGCTTTACCATGCTGCTGGTGCCCCGGATGGAGAAGTCCAAATCCGACGAGGGCAACCTGCGGGATGTGCTGCACATGCTGCTGCCTGCCAAGCGGGTGAGGTATTGATACGAAATGAACCCGGCATGATGCTTGTCATGCCGGGCTTTGTTTTATTGCATGGGTACATATAGGGATGTGTTCCAATCCAGTTTGCCCAGATTATCCGTCATCCATACCAGGTATACACCGCGGGGAAGCGTGCCGTGGGTGGCACCGAAGGACGCATCGATGTCGAAGGTGGCAGGCTGATCGGATTCCGGGTCGATCGCCCCAGCTCCGTTCTGGGTGCGGATCGGCAGGGACATCATGAAGTCATCGTGTTCCCTGGCCTGCTCGAACGTCTCTTCGGGGAAGGCATAGAAGAAGGAGAGATCGGCGGGGAGTGCGTCCTTCACCTTGACGGGGGAGGGAATGGTGATGCGTCCCTTCAGCTGGCCGCTGGTGGCGCTGAGGGTGAACTCCTGCATCTCCAGGGAGAAAAGGTCATTCCAGTATACGCCGGGAAGGGCGCTCACGGTCGTGAGGTTTGCCTTGCCCATGCGGATGGGGAAGGTGAAGGTCTTGGTCTCGACCTTTTCCAGCAGCGTTGCATCCGGGTGTGCCAGCAGTTCCCGAAGCTGCAGGAGGTTGCTTTCCTGCTCGATGGCCAGCGTTCCCTGGCCGAGGAAGGTGCTTTCCGTCAGGGTCTCTCCGGCGGCCAGATAGGCCAGGGGAGCATGGGCGCGGTACACATCCACCTGAATGGAAAGCTCAGCCGGATCGGCAGAGTGCAGCGGCGCGGGCGTGGCGGCGACCATAGGTTCTTCCCGGGGCGCGGAAGCACCTGCAAAGGTCGCTACCACCCGGGCAGTGCTGGAGATGGCCTGGCCGTCCACTTCACCGCTCAGAGCCTGGCCGTAGCCTTTGGCAAAGGGCAGCAGGGCGCTTTCGGCAAAGAGATCTTCGCCGTTCAGTCTGGCATCGCCAATGGTGTAGATCAGCAGCTCATCGGTGGGGTTTTGCAGGGTGAAGCTCACGGACAGCTTCCTGCCGTCAAAAAGGGTCTCGGTCAGGGTAAGGTCGATGTAATCGGTAAGCTGGTGCTGATTGGGCTGATCCAGCAGATCAAGGACTTCCTGAGACGGGTCAATATCATCATTACGGAACAGCCAGCTCAGTACGTCGGAATTGAACAGCGTGGCGGCGAATGCGCCGGAAACCAACAGGATCATGACCATGGCCAGCGCCAGGGCTGCGGAAATCTTCTTTTTCACAGGGGGTTCTCCTTTCGCCTGCTTCAGGATCTGGTATCGCAGGGAAGGAGCCTCATGGATGCCCCGGGTGCAGTCATCGATGGCAGAACGCACCTGTTGCATGATCTCCCGGTCATTCTTCATGGTCATTCCCTCCTTCCAGGTCAAGTTTCAGTTTTTGTTTGGCTTTGCGGATTCGGGTGGAAACGGCTGCCTCGGTGATGCGGAGCATTTGGGCGATCTCGTTCATCCGGTAGCCCTCGTAGTAATACAGCAGCACCACTTCCAGGTATCGGGGTTTCAGCTTCATGATGGCTGTATGGAGAGCCAGGTGATCCGCGCTGGGCGGCGGGGAGGCAAGGGGCAGATCATCAATGGATACCCGAGGATCAATGAATCGGTACCATGCACTGCGGCGCATATCCCGGCATTGATTCAGGGCAATCTGGGTCAGCCAGGTCTTCACGTGGCTTTCTCCACGGAAGGAATCCATTTGCTTGTATGCCTTCAGAAAGGTTTCCTGCACCGCGTCCTCGGCGGCGTGCCAATCGCGCAGGTATAGGCAGCAAATACGCAGCAGATCCTTTTCATATGTCAGGATCCATTGATCCAACCTTTCCAATGGGGTCTGATTCGGCGCCTGAATCATGCCCATGGAGATCACCTCCTCAACCAATTAGACGCAGGGAGAGGAAAAAACTTAAATTGGTTTCAGAAAATATTATACGATATTCTGTACGATGGGGCTGCTTTTTTTCTGTATGGTAAACGGTGCTTTCCTACCTTGACAAACCCCTGTTTCTTGGCTACAATATAAATGCTTCTGCATGACTGACGGATTTTCGCGGGTCACCGCGGGGAAGTGTGGAAGATACAAATGCCGACCGTCTGGGCAATTCAGTGCAGAGCTGGATTGCCCAGTTTTGTTATTTACAGGAGGAAGAATATGGATTTCAAGCAGTGGCATGAATTCAATGGAGGCGCCTGGCAGAATGAGATCAATGTCCGCGATTTCATCCAGCGCAACTATACCGAATACACCGGGGATGAGAGCTTCCTGTCTGGAGCCACCCCCCGCACCAAAGCCCTGATGGAAAAGCTTCAGGGTCTGTTCAAGCTGGAGCGGCAGTTCGGCGGCGTGCTGGACATCGACACCGCCACCGTGTCCTCGCTGACCAGCTTTTCTCCCGGCTATCTGGACGAGGAAAACGAGCTGATTGTTGGCCTGCAGACCAACCGCCCCCTGAAGCGCGGCGTGAACCCCTTCGGCGGCATGCGCATGGTGCGCCAGGCCTGCGAAGCCTATGGCTACAAGCTTTCCCGCAAGGTGGAGGAGGAGTTCCGCTTCCGCACCACCCACAACGACGGCGTGTTCCGTGCCTATACCGATGAAATGCGCGCCGTCCGCAAGTGCCACGTCATCACCGGTCTGCCCGACGCCTATGGCCGCGGCCGCATCATCGGCGACTATCGCCGTGTGGCGCTGTATGGCGTGGATAAGCTGATTGAGGAAAAGAAGAAGGATAAAAGCAACCTTTCCGGCGGCGCTTTTGATACCGCGCACATCCGCCTGGATGAGGAGCTTTACCAGCAGATCGCCTTCCTGGGCTATCTGAAGGAAATGGCTGCCATGTACGGCTTCGATATCAGCCAGCCCGCCGCCAACGCCCGCGAGGCCATCCAGTGGACCTACTTCGCCTACCTGGGCGCCATCAAGGAGCAGAACGGCGCCGCTATGTCCCTGGGCCGCGTGAGCACCTTCTTTGATATCTACATCGAGCGTGACCTGCGCAACGGTACCCTCACCGAGGAAGGCGCCCAGGAGCTGATGGACGATTTCGTGATGAAGCTGCGCATGGCCCGCCATCTGCGCACCCCTGAATACAACGAGCTCTTCGGCGGCGATCCCATGTGGATTACCGAGGCCGTGGGCGGCATGGGCGAGGATGGCCGTACCCTGGTGACCAAGTCCAGCTACCGTGTGCTGAACACCCTGTACACCCTGGGCTCTTCCCCCGAACCCAACCTGACGGTGCTCTGGTCCACCGCCCTGCCGGAAAGCTTCAAGCGCTTCTGCGCCAAGGTTTCCGCCGACACGGACTCCATCCAGTATGAAAACGACGATGTGATGCGCCCCTCCTATGGTGACGACTACGCCATCGCCTGCTGCGTTTCCGCCATGAAGGTGGGCAAGCAGATGCAGTTCTTCGGCGCCCGCTGCAACCTGGCGAAGCTTTTGCTCATTGCTATCAACGGCGGCTATGACCACACCAGCGGCATGCACATCGGCCCCCAGATGCCCGTGCTGGAGGGCGATACCCTTGATTTCGACACGGTGATGGAGCGGTTCGACATTTACATCGCCTGGCTCAGCCACCTGTATGTCAACACCATGAACATCATCCACTACATGCATGATAAATACGCCTACGAGAAGATCCAGATGGCCCTGCACGATACCGACGTGCACCGCTTCATGGCCTTTGGCATCGCCGGCCTTTCCGTGGTGGCGGACAGCCTCAGCGCCATCAAGTACGCCAAGGTGCATCCCGTGAAGGGCGCCGATGGCTTCATTACGGATTTCGAAACCGTGGGCGACTTCCCCAAGTATGGCAACGATGACGACCGGGTGGATCTGATCGCTAAGGACATGACCCACCGTGTGATCACCGAGCTTCGCAAGACCCCCACCTATCGCCACGCGGAGCACACCCTGTCTGTTCTGACCATCACCTCCAACGTGGCTTACGGCAAGCACACCGGCGCTACCCCCGACGGCCGCAAGGCGTCCGCGCCCTTTGCACCCGGCGCCAACCCCATGCACAACCGCGAGGAAAACGGCGCTCTGGCGGCTTTGAACTCCGTGGCCAAGCTGGATTATGACGACTGCCGCGACGGCATCTCCAACACCTTCTCCATCACACCCCAGGCCCTGGGCCACACCGAAGAGGAGCGTATCGCCAACCTGGTGGCCATCCTGGACGGCTACTTTGCCAAGAAGGCCCATCACATCAACGTGAACGTGATGAACCGGGAAACCCTGCTGAAGGCCTATGAGAACCCTGAGGAGTATCCCAACCTGACCATCCGTGTTTCCGGCTACGCGGTGAACTTCAACAAGCTCTCCCGCGAGCAGCAGCGTGAGGTCATCAGCCGTACCTTCCACGAGGCCGTGTAATGGAAGGCCGCGTTCATTCCTTTCAGAGCCTGGGCACCCTGGACGGCCCCGGCGTGCGGTTTGTGGTGTTTATGCAGGGCTGCAACCTGCGCTGCGGCTGCTGCCATAACCCGGATACCTGGGATTGTGCCGCCGGCACCGCCTACACCCCGGAGGAGGTAGTGAAGCGGGCGGTGAGGTTCAAGGAATATTTTGGCACGGCGGGAGGAATCACCGTTTCCGGCGGCGAACCGCTATTGCAGGCGGAATTCGTGAGGGAAGTGTTCCGTTTGTGCCATGCGTCTGGCATCAACACCTGCCTGGATACCTCCGGCAGCATATGGAACGAAAAAGTCGCTGCCCAGCTGGAGGAAACTGACCGGGTGCTGCTGGATATCAAATATGTCTCCGACGGGGACTATCGCCGCCACGTGGGCTGCGGCATGGCCGCCCCCATGGCGTTCCTGGATGAGGTGAACCGGCGGGGCATTCCCGTGTGGCTGCGCCAGGTGACCATCCCCACCCTGACGGACAGCCGGGAAACCGTGCTTGCCCTGGGGAAGATCGCCGCCGATCACCCCTGCGTGGACAAGGTGGAGCTTCTGCCCTTCCGCAAGATCTGCCAGGTGAAGTACGATCAGCTGGGCATTCCCTTTGCCTTTGGGCATCTGCCGGAGCCCTCCGGCGAAACCATGAAGGAACTCAACGCATTACTCATACATCAGGAGGAATCACCATGCTGAAGAAGATGGGTATCTACCGGGGCATCAACCTGGGCGGCTGGCTCTCCCAGTGCGATTACAGCGATGAACGCCTGAATGAGTTCATCAAGGAAGAGGACTTTGCCACCATCGCTTCCTGGAAGCTGGATCATGTGCGCATTCCCGTGGACTATAACGTGCTGGACGACGGACGCGGCTATGAGAAGCTGGACTTCGCCGTGGAAATGTGCCGCAAGTATGGCTTGAAGATGGTGCTGGACCTGCACAAGACCGCTGGCTTCTCCTTTGATAAGGGCGAGGCCGAGAGCGGTTTCTTCGACAGCGAAAGCTATCAGGAGCGTTTCTATGTGCTGTGGGAGAATCTTGCCCGCCGCTATGGCCGGATGACGGATCTGCTGGTGTTCGAACTGCTGAACGAGGTCACCGAAGCTCGCTTCATCGACGCCTGGAACCGGATCTCCAACGAGGCCATCCGCCGCATCCGGCAGATCGCGCCCGATGTGATCATCCTGGTGGGCAGCTACTGGAACAACAGCGCATCCTCCGTGAAGGACCTGGCTGCCCCCGCCGACGATAAGGTGATCTACAATTTCCATTGCTACGAGCCCATGGCGTTCACCCATCAGGGCGCGCCCTGGGTGGAAAGCCTGCCCCGGGATGTACGTGTTTCCTTTGAGGAAAGCGGCGCCACCGAGGAATACTTCGAGGGCCTGTTTGCCTCCGCCATCGAGAAGGCCAACAGCCACAACACGCCCCTGTACTGCGGCGAATACGGTGTGATCGACCAGGCTCAGCCCGAGGATACCGTGAAGTGGCTCAAGACCATCAACGCTGTGCTGGAGAAGCATGGTATCGCCCGCGCCCTGTGGAGCTACAAGCAGATGGACTTCGGCGCTTCCGACACCCGCCTGGACGGTGTGCGCGAGGAGATGCTCAAGTATCTGTAATCCTGCAAACCAGCCCCCAACCGGGCTGGTTTTGCCATACAGAAAAAAGTCAGGAGTCAAGAATAATGAAAAAGCCTGTGCTGAACCCCTATCTGCCCTCCTGGGAGTACATCCCCGACGGCGAGCCCTATGTGTTTGACGGCCGTGTGTATGTGTACGGCTCCCACGACGCCTTCAACGGCGCCTTGTTCTGCCTGAATGATTACGTCTGCTGGTCCGCGCCGGTGGATGACCTGGGTTCCTGGCGCTACGAGGGCGTGATCTACCGCAAGGAGCAGGATCCCCGCAACCGGGAAGGCCGCTCCTGCCTTTACGCGCCTGACGTGACCAAGGGTCCTGATGGAAGATACTATCTCTATTACGTGCTGGACAAGGAGCAGATCGTTTCTGTGGCGGTGTGCGATACCCCTGCCGGCCGGTATGAATTCCTGGGTTACGTCCACGACAAGGACGGGGGCATTCTGGGCGAGCGCCCCGGTGACGAGGGCCAGTTCGACCCCGGTGTGCTCACCGAGGGGGACAAGACCTACATGTACACCGGCTTCTGCTGGCACTACCGCAAGGATCGCCACGGCCCCATGGTCACCGTGCTGGACAAGGACATGCTCACCATTGTGGAGGAGCCGGTGTTCATCGCCCCCAGCGCGCCTTACAGCGCCGGCAGCGGCTATGAGGGCCACGAGTTCTTCGAGGCCAGCTCCATCCGCAAGCGGGGCGGCAAGTATTACTTCATCTATTCCTCCATCCGCTTCTGCGAGCTGTGCTATGCCATCAGCGACAACCCCACCTCCGGGTTCAAATACGGCGGTGTCATCGTGGCCAACAACGATACCAACATTTCCACCTACAAGCCGGCGGAAAAGCCCATGTACTTCGGCGGCAACAACCATGGCAGCATGGTGGAGATCGAGGGGCAGTGGTATATCTTCTATCACCGCCACACCAATGGCCATGCCTTCTCCCGCCAGGGCTGCCTGGAGAAGATTGCCTTTGACGAAAACGGCCATATCCCCCAGGTGGAAATGACCTCCTGCGGTTCCACGCCCCTGCCCGGCGTGGGCGAATGGCCGGCGTACATCGCCTGCAACCTCTTTGCCAAAGAGCCCCGGGCCTATGATGAAAACGCCCGTGACTGGGTGGACTGCCTGGTGCCCAAGATCACCCAGGACGGCAAGGATGGCGATACGGACCCTGCCTATATCTTCAACATGAAGGATGGCGCCACCGCCGGCTTCAAGTACTTCGATATGAAGGGCGTGAAGGCCATCAGCATCACGGTGCGGGGCCAGATGAACGGTCATGTGCTGGTGAAGACCGCCTGGGACGGCGAGGCCCTGTGCCGCATTCCCGTGGGGAAGGAAAACTACTGGCACATTTTGAAGCAGGACGTTGCCCTGCCGGACGGCGTGAATGCCCTGTACTTCACTTACGAGGGCGGCGGGTATATGTCGCTGAAGAGCTTCGAACTGCATGTGTAAATGAAAAAGGAGCCTTGTCGTATGACAAGGCTCCTTTGCTGCTGATATCAGGCTTCTTCGGTGGTTTCAGCTTCTTTCGCTTCATTTTCGGCTTCCTCAGCAGCCTTCTTTGCGGCCTCCTCGGCAGCGATGCGCTCTTCCTCTTCCTTCTTCAGGATGGGGTTCAGGCGGCCGTAGCGGCGGGTCATATCGAAAACGAACTCGCGCATTTCTTCGTCCAGCTGGCCGGGGGTGAGGCGCCAGCGCCAGTTGGTGCCGATGGTGGAGGGGAAGTTCATGCGGGCGGAGTTGTCCAGGCCCAGATAGTCCTGGGCGGGGATGATGCAATCCTTGGCGGGGCTGCGCAGCACCAGGGCGATGAGGGACTTGTACAGCTGCTTCTTGGGGGTGTGGTGGTCGCACAGGTAGCTGCGGACCATTTTCACCTCGGCACGGCTGATGTTGTCCAGCCAGCTGACCAGGGTTTCGTTATCGTGGGTGCCGGTGTAGGCCACGCAGTTTTCGGAATAGTTGTGGGGCAGGTAGTCGCTGGCGGAGCCGGTGTCCCGGGCGTCGAAGGCAAATTCCAGCACCTTCATGTTGGGGAAGCCGGAATCCTTCACCAGCTCGCGGACGGTATCGGTCATGTAACCCAGGTCCTCGGCGATGACCTCGTGCTTGCCCAGGTTTTCCTCCAGGGCGTTGAACAGGTCCATGCCGGGGCCGGGCATCCACTTGCCGTTGACGGCGGTAGGCTCGCCATAGGGGATGGCGTAATACTCGTCAAAACCGCGGAAGTGGTCAATGCGGGTGACGTCGTAGAGCTGGTAGCAATACCACAGGCGGGTGGTCCACCACTGGAAGCCGGTTTCCTTGTGGTAATCCCAGCGGTACAGGGGGTTGCCCCAAAGCTGGCCCGTGGCGGCGAAGCCATCCGGCGGGCAGCCGGCCACGGCGGTGGGGGTGTTGGTCTCGTCCAGCTGGAAGAGCTGGGGGTTGGCCCAGGTGTCGGCGCTGTCCATGGCCACATAGATCGGGATGTCGCCCACAATCTTGATGCCGCGGCTGTTGGCGTATTTCTTCAGGGCACGGTATTGCTGGAAGAACTTGAACTGCAGGTACATCTGGAATTCAATGTCGAAATACAGCACCCGGCGGTAGTGATCCAGGGCGAAATCCCAGCGCAGGCGGATGTCCTCGGGCCAGGTGGACCAGCTCTGGCCGCAGAAGAAATTCTTCAGGGCCATGAACAGGGCGTAATCGTTCAGCCACCAGTGGTTTTCCGCCAGGAAGGCCTGGTAATCGGGATTCTTGCTGATGTCGGAGCGCTCATAGGCCTTGCGCAGCAGGGGATAGCGGTTGTTGCACAGGGCGGCGTAGTCCACATCGGCGGGATTGGAGCCAAAGTCGGCGGCGTCGCACTCCTCCTGGGTCAGCACGCCCTCCTCGATCAGCGCCTCAAGGCTGATGAAATAGGGGTTGCCGGCGTAGGTGGAGAAGCTCTGGTAGGGGGAATCGCCGTAGCTGGTAGGGCAGATGGGAAGAATCTGCCAATAGGTCTGGCCGGCATCGTGCAGCCAGTCCACAAAATCGTAGGCGCACTGGGAGAAGCAGCCGATGCCGTATTTGGAAGGCAGGCTGGAAATGGGCAGCAGGATACCTGCGTTGCGCTGCATATGGAAGACTCCTTTCGGAATGATTGGTAACGTTTTCAATGTCGTTATATCATATAAGAACAGAAGTTGCAAGGGGGCTGGAGAAATTTTCTTTTGAAAGAGGCAAAGAAGGACGCCGGTGCAGGGAAATCCTGCTGCCGGTGACTATGCGTTTCTTGTCGGGTACTATCTGGCTGGAAACAGAAGCCAGATTTTCCTGTTTTGTGAATAATAACCATAAAAGAAGGGTTCACTGCAGCATGATGTCATAAGTTACGAAAACGTTAGAGTGGAAATAGTTGTCACTTTGCGCACGTTTCTATCACAAAAATTGCATCTTTCACATAGTATCAAGCAGGATTTGCATAGAACTGGGAGAACAATAACTCTATAATGGATTTATGGTATTCTGGTTATCAAGCAAAATATCACACATGTAAGGGGGAGGATTATGACGGATCTTCGTCGTGCCCGTCGAGGCGTCATGTATTCCATTTTACAGAACTGGCGTCTGTATGTGATGCTGCTTCTGCCGGTTGCCTTCTATATCATCTTCTGCTATAAGCCTATGATCGGTGTCGGCATTGCCTTCACCAAGTACAACCCTGTAAAGGGCATGTGGGCCAGCCGCTGGGTGGGCTTTGACAACTTCAAGTTTGTTATGAAGATGCCCGACTTCCCTGTGGCCCTGGGCAATACCCTGCTGCTGAACTTCATGGGCCTGATCGCTGGCTTCCCGGTTCCGATCATCCTGGCCATCATGCTCAACGAAGTCCGCTCCATTAAGGTCAAGAAGCTCTCCCAGACGCTTTTGTACCTGCCTCACTTCCTGAGCTGGGTTATCATCGGCGGTATGGTGCTGCAGATCTTCGCCCCCACCACCGGCGTGGTGAACGCCACCCTGCTGAAATGGGGCTGGATCGACCAGAACGTTCCCTTCCTCACCGAAGGCTGGCCCTGGCGCATTACCTACACCCTGGTTGGTGTGTGGCAGTCCATGGGCTGGGGCACGATCCTCTATCTGTCTGCCATCACCGGCATCAACATGGAGCTGTTCGAGGCCGCCAAGATCGACGGCGCCAACAAGCTCCAGCAGATCTGGCACGTCACCCTGCCCGGCATCCGCTCCACCATCGTGGTGCTGCTGATCCTGAACGTGGGCCAGATGATGAACATCAGCTTCGACCGCCCCTACATCATGGGTAACACCCGCGTGCAGAACTACTGCGACGTGCTGTCTACCTTCGTGTATCGCGCCGGTATTACCAACTCCAAGTTCGACCGCGCTACTGCCATCGGCCTGTTCCAGTCCGTGGTTGGCCTGATCATGGTTGGCACCGCCAACTTCGTTACCAAGCGCCTCGGCGAAGACGGTATCTGGTAAGGAGGTGGATGAAAAATGACGACTGTAAATCCTGCTCAGCCCATTAAGATGAAAAAGGAAAAGATCTGGACCGGTTATCAGATTGTGCTGGCCATCTTCATCCTGGGCGCCTCCCTGATCTGCCTGCTTCCCTTTGTGAACGTTATCGCCGTTTCCTTCTCTTCCAAGTCTGCCATTCTCCGCGGCGACGTCGGCTTCTGGCCGGTGGAGTTCACCACCATGGCCTATCAGGCGATCTTCAACGATAAGTCCATGATGCAGAGCTTGTGGTATACCGTGGGCATCACCGTGAGCTACACGGTCATCGCCATGGTGCTGACGATCCTCATGGCTTATCCCCTGACGAAGAAGCGCCTCAAGGGCCGCAAGTTCTTCAACCTGATGGCGCTGTTCACCATGTATTTCTCCGGCGGCACCATCCCGATCTATCTGAACATCAAGGAGCTGGGCATGCTGGATACTGCCTGGTCCCTGATCATCCCCGGCGCGCTGTCCACCTATAACATGATCATCCTCAAGAGCTTCTTCTCGGCCCTGCCCGAATCTCTCGAGGAGGCTGCCACCATCGACGGCGCCAACGATTTCCAGATCCTGTTGCAGATTTATCTGCCCCTGTCCCTGGCTTCCCTGGCTACCCTGACCCTGTTCTATGCCGTTGGCAAGTGGAATAGCTTCCAGGACGCCCTGTACTACATCACCAGCCGTTCCCTGCAGCCCCTGCAGCTGAAGCTGTATAACCTGATCAAGGGTTCCCAGGCGGTGGACGTGGCCATGATGGAAGGCGGCGCCTCGACTGTTGCCACCAGCGTTTCCGAGTCTATCGAATCCGCTACCATCATCTTCGCCACCCTGCCCATCCTGGTGGTGTATTCCTTCGTGCAGCGTTACTTCGTTTCCGGTGTGACCATCGGTGCTGTGAAGGGCTAATTACAACGTACTTTACCGCAGGTGCGGTAAAAATATAATCAAAGGAGAGACTTAACCATGAAAAAGACTCTGTCCCTGATCATGGCGCTGGTTATGCTTCTGAGCATGATCAGCATCCCTGCCTTCGCTGAGGAAGAGGGCTGGATCACCCTGCGCGTGGAAGCTTACGACCGTTCCATCGCCGGCTTCAACGTGGAAGACTGCTGGCAGCTGAAGTATGCCCAGGAGCACTTCGGCAACCCCAACAAGATCAAGCTGCAGTTCGTGGCTGTGCCCCGCTGGACTGAGGGCGACGTTCTGACCACCCAGCTGGGCGGCGGCACCGCTCCCGACATCTGCATGACCTACAACGGCGGTCTGGTGAACGAGTATATCACCTACGAAGGCCTGTGGAAGCTGGATGACCTGCTGGATCAGTATGGTCCCAACATCAAGGCTTTCCTGGGCGATGAACTGCTCAAGTTCGGCCAGCAGGACCAGGATGGCGACGGTGTGAAGGAACAGTGGTTCCTGCCCGCCCGCCGTCTGGACGTATCCAACGTTGGCAACTTCATCCGTAAGGACTGGCTGGACAAGCTGGAGATGGAAGAACCCACCGATATCGCTTCCTTCACCGAGTATCTGCGTGCTGCCAAGGCTGCCAATCTGGGCGGCGAGCGCACCATCCCCATGCAGTTCGACCTGTATGAGTCTGATCCCCTGTACAACGTCGTTCGCTTCATCGACGCTTTCATTGACTTCAACCAGGTTACCGCGGAAGACTGGTATGCTTATTCCGGCCTGCACGAGATGCTGCCCGGCTCCAAGGAAGGCTATCGTTGGCTGAACACCCTGTTCCATGAGGGCCTGCTGTACGAAAACTTCGACATCAACGACGACCAGGCTACCGACTCTGCTCTGATGAACGGCTACTTCGGCTTCTTCTCCATGCAGCCCGATCAGCCCTGGCGTACTGACAAGAACTACCAGAAGGAAATGGAAAAGGCCGTGGAAGGCGCCTGGTGGACCTCTGTCAACTGCTTCAAGAACGAATCCCTGGGCAAGCACCTGCACGACGTGTACGCTGCTAATGGCCTGAGCGTCATCCTGCCCAAGACCAAGGACTCCAAGGAAGAAGTGGCCATCGCCGCTATCAAGTACATCGACTGGATGTGCCAGCCCGAGAACATGTTTGCCCTGCAGAACGGCGTGGAAGGCATCAACTACCTGGCCGTGACCGCGGACGGCATTCCCACTCAGGTTCAGTCTGCTGACGCTGTGCCGGACGAGCACAAGATGCACGCTGGCGACATTTGCTTCATCGCCAATGGCCTGTACTATGGCTCCGACGAGAAGAACGCTGCCGCCAAGGCTCTGGCCTTCGACGAGAAGTATCAGCCCGAGCTGGTTGCCTCTGTGGCCGACGCTTACACCGACGCCTGGACCCAGGTTTCCTTCTCCATCCCGATCCAGGCTTCTACCGACTACGGCGCCATGGTTAAGTCCAAGCAGGGCGAATTCCTGTCCAAGGTTGTGACCTGCGATCCCGCCGAGTTCGATGCCATCTATGACGCCGCTATCCAGGATACCCTGAACACCGGCGCTTCCGAGATCATCGAGGAACAGCGCGCTGCTTACCAGGCTGGTGAATTCCGCGGCACCTTCCCCGGCGCTGCCGAATAATCCCGCTTAAACAAGCAAACAAACAGGGAACCGGTCGAAAGACCGGTTCCTTTTTCGTGCATCAAAATACCCTCTGCATTGGTTGCAGAGGGCTTTTGTTTACATGGTTTCCATCAGTTCCACACCGGAGAGCATCACAATGCCGATGCCGTGGGTATCGTTGAACCGCCAGGAGAGCCCGCGATAATATGTGCGGGAAAAGGAGAAACCACTGCCCTGGCACACGCCGTAAAGGTTGCCCTCCCGGTCGATGGCCAGCTCTGTGAGGCCCTTCCAGGCCCTGTGGGCGGCGGCCATGGCCCGCTGGGCGGTGGCTTCATTGTACCAGTGGTTGCGGGTGCCCCGGGCAAAGGCGCAGATCATCATGGCGGTGGCGCTGGTTTCCAGGTAGCTCACCGGATCATCCAGGATCTGGTGCCACAGGCCGCATTCGTCCTGCAGGGCCAGGTAGCCTTCAGTCAGCTCATGGAAGAACTGAAGCAGCGCCGGCCGCTGGGGATGTCTTTCCGGCAGCACGGTGAGCAGCTCCGAGAGGGAGAAGATCACCCAACCGTTGCCGCGGCTCCAGGGGATGCCGTTGTTTTCGCCATGGATCAGGCAGCGCATGTGAGCCATGACCTGCTTTTCGGGCAGGAAGAGCAGATCCTTGTAGTGCAAAAGCTGCCGGGCGGCGAAATCGAGGGGCGCTGTGTCGCCGGTCATTTCGTGGTAGCGGCACAGGAAGGGCACGGACATGTACATGTCATCGGCCCAGATGGTGTCATCCCGGCGGCAGAAGGCGCCGGCGGAGGTGCAGGGCTGCTCCTGCATCATGTAATGGGCGATGCGGTCGGCCATGCGGCGGACGTCGGGATCGGCGCCGGTGGGGTCGCAGCGGAGCATCAGCGCGCCGAAGGAGCCGCAGTCGTCCAGGGCATCCAGCCAGCAAAGCTGCTGGTTCACGCCGGCAAAGCCATAGCGCTGGGTATCGTAGATGGCGTATTCATCAATGCCGGTGACCTGCTTCACGTGGCGGAGCACATAATCCGTCAGGTCGGGCATATCCAGGCTGGCGCCAGCCCGGAGCATGCCATAGAGCGTCACGCCCAGGGGGTAGGTCCAGCGGGCGAAGAGCGCCGTTTCCACATAGGGGCGCAGGGCCATGTTTTCCAGCGCCGGGCGCCATACGCCGGCGCTGCCTACCCGGCCAAAGGCGGGGATGGGCTCATCCAACACAGGGCCATACACCAGATAGGGGGTGCAGCGGCCATGGGTGGACACAGGGGGCCGCAGGGCCACATCGGCGGTGACGGCGGCCAGGTCGCTGAGGCTGCCACGCATGATGACCTCGTGGGTGCCGGCGGACAAGGTGGCGTTGGCGTCGCCGCCGTCCACCAGCAGGGTGACGCCCTCAGGCTTGTGCCAGGCCACGCTGCGGCGCTCCGCCAGGTCGAAACAGGCCGAAGCAGCGAATGAGCCTTCTTCCTGCAGGGGCGCAGTCTCCAGCGTGGGCAGGAAGGGCAGGGGCTCCTCCTCGCCCCAGACATCGGGCAGGGGGCTGTCCGCGGGCAGCAGGGCATAGACCCAGCCGGACTCGCCGCCCCGGTCGGTGAAGGGCATCACATAGTTGCAGGGCTCCCACTGGGGCATGGCGTTTTGCAGCACGCAGGAGAAGCCGATCTTTGTTTTCTCCGCCAGGATGGCAAAGCGGTTGAAGCCCTCATTCAGCGTTACAGAGAATACATCCGCATCGCCGCTGCGCTCCCTGGAGCCCACGGAGGTAAACACCTTCTCGCCGTTGAGGTACACCTCCACGGGGTTGTGGCAGGTGATCACAAACCGGGAGTCCTTGGCCTGGGGGCAGAAAAGGTCACCCACGGCGACGCCCCGCTGGCCGCATTCGGCTTTGGGGAAGCGATCGCCGAAGTTGAAGTGGTAGCCGCCCTTGCTGTCGGCCTGGATGCCGGTTTCGTCAAAGGTGCGCCACACATAGGGGGCAGGGGGATTGAGCCGCATAAAGCGGTCGGCCAGGAGGCGGATCACCGCGGCGCTGTTGTCGCCCAGGAGGGCGGCGGCGCTTTCCGGGGCAGGAATGTAACCGTTCATGGTGCCTCCTTATGCCTCGCTGCGGGTGAGGGCGTCGAAGTCAAAGCGCAGTTTCGCGCCGTCGCAGGCGATGTCCATGCTGCGGGCGTCGAATTCCGTCTGGCTCACGGGGTTGTCATAGCGCTTGTAATTGTGGATGGCGACCTCCTGGCCTGCCACGGTGAGGGGCTTGCCCCAGCCGCAGCGCATCTCGCCGTGGGTGGGGGACTGGAAGGTGAAATCGTGGGTATCGCCCGCAAGCGCATTGGCCTTGAAGCCAGCCATGAAGGCCTCGAAGGAGCCGTTCTCCTTCTCGCTGCCCATTTCCACGGCCCACACGGTGGCGTGGCCCTGCACCATGTATTCATAGTCCTGGGCCTTCTCAAACAGGGCGTCGCCCTCCTGGCCGTACACGTGGCGGAACATGGCGATATCCTTGGGCTCCCAATACTTGTCGCCCACGCCTACGGCGGTTACGGCGATGTAGCCCTTGCCCTTGCGACCGAAGATGAAGCCGTCACGCTCCACCACCTCGTCCATCTCATGCTTGGGGAAGTACAGGTGGCTGTTGAGGAAATCCACGAAATCCGGCAGGATGCGGTAGATGCAGAAGAGGGTGTTCTCGTGCTGGACGGCCTTGGGCAGCACCAGGTTGCCGGCCCAGCGGTTGGGGCGGTTTGCGTATTCCAGGGAGGCGGGATTGGTGGTGAAGATCACCGCGCGGCCGCCCAGGGAAGCCGTCCAGGGGTGCTGCTGATAGCCCATGCGGCCCTTGCGGAAGTCCTGGGCGCAGGAGATGATGTAATCCTCGGTGCGGCGGGTGTGGATATCCACCTGGGTCATGGCGGTGAAGTCGGGCGCGTCGGGACAGGGGGCGCCGGCCTCGTCGCACAGCTCATAGCGCTCCTTGTAGGCCCGGATGCGGTTGGTCATCCAGTTCCACTGGGGGAAAACCTTCAGGGAGTTGTCGATGCACACCCGGTCGGAATAGGTCTGTATACCCCAGAAGAACATGATGTTGTCGAAATCCTTGGGGTCCACGCCAAAGGCGGCGGCGTCGGCGGCATCCACGCTCATGCGCTCGCGGGTGGAAAGCTCCTTCTGGTGATACACGTTCAGGATGGCCTGGGGGATCTGGTAATCCACGGCGGCCAGCATCACGGCGGCACCGCACAGGCCCTCGTTGCTGCCCTCGTCGAAGAGGAAGCGCATCAGGTGGGAGCAATCCTCATGGTCGGGCTCGATGATGAAATCGGTGTACACACGGCCGTGGGTGGTGGGCAGGTGGCCCTGGAAGCCGTGAATGGCCAGGTCGAATACCAGCAGGTCTACGATCATGCGGCTCTTGACGCGGATGTCCTCGTCCTGGGCGTAGATCATCAGGTTCACCAGGCCCAGGATGTCATCCATGTAATAGCCCTGGGTGAGCCACTCGGCAAAGCCGAAGCGGATGCGCCAATCCAGCCAGCGGCGCAGGAAAGCTTCGCCGTGGGCATGGTGCTCGCGGCCGGTCATGCCGTTGTTGGGGAAGACGGCATCGGGGAAGAGTTGCCCCACCAGGTATTCGGCGCTGTAGAACAGCACCTGATGGTTCTCGGTGAAGAAGCAGGCCTGGATGGTGCCGGGCTCATCCAGCCAGTACTTGAAGCCGATAAGGCTCTTCTCGATGCGCTGAGCCATCTCTTCCGGCAGGCGGCCGGTGCCCCGGTGCGCCATGAGCATGCGGATCAGGGCGGGGATGATGAAATCGGCGCAGTCCAGCCGGGTATCAATGCGGTCCAGGGCCTTATCGATGATGTACTCGCGGATGGTGGGCACGGTGCCCTCGGCGGCGGCCAGCTCCATCAGGGCCAGGTCGTAATACAGGCCCTGGAAGGAGTCCACGCCGTGATAGGATTTATGGGCCATGGCTTCTTCCACCGTGGGCGCCATGTGAAGCTTGCCGGATGCTACCACCTGCTGAAGATACTGCAGTCTGTCCATGTGGATACCTCCATTTGTGCGTTATTGAAGGAAAGGCAGGCGGAATGACACGCCTGCCTGATTGCTTACTTGATAACGATAGCCTTTTCCTGGGCCTGCAGGCACAGCTCCGCGGCCTTGAAGGCGTGGTGCTGGGTCATGGCGTTCTCGGTGCGGTTGAGAACGTCCAGCACCAATTTGCCAAAGAAGGGACAGCCGGCGCCGTTGGCATTGAAGTACTGCTCCTTCTGGCCGTTGACCAGGTATACGTGGTCGCCGCCCTCCATGTCGGTGCCCACGTTCACGTACTTGCGCAGTTCAATGTAGCCCTTGGTGCCGATGATCAGCGTGCGGCCATCGCCCCAGGTGCGCAGGCCGTCGGGGGTGAACCAGTCCACACGGAAGTAGTTGGTGGTGCCCTTTTCGCCCACGATGTTGCAATCGCCAAAGTCGTCCAGGCCGGGGTGGTCGGGATTGGCGTAGTTGCCGATGCGGCTGTAGGTGACTTGCGCTTCTTCCTCGCCGGCGAAATACAGATACTGCTCGATCTGGTGGGAGCCGATGTCGCACAGGATGCCGCCGTATTTTTCCTTCTCGAAGAACCAGGCGGGGCGGGCATGGGCCATCAGGCGGTGGGGGCCGAAGCCTTCCACGTGGATGACCTGGCCGATCTCACCGGACTGGATCATTTCGCCGGCCAGGGTAGCGGCCTGGCAGTGGATGCGCTCACCGTAGTAGACCATGTACTTGCGGCCGGTGGCCTTGACCATTTCCTTGGCGACGTTGAGCTGGGCCATGGTGGTGAAGGGGGCCTTATCGGCAAAATAGTCCTTGCCGGCGCCCATGACCCGCAGGCCGAAGGGACCGCGTTCGCTGGTGATGTGGGCGCTGCAGACCATGTGGGTTTCCTTGTCGTCCAGCACCTGCTGCTCGGTGAGGGCAACCTGCACCTGGGGGTAGGTCTTCACAAACTGGGCCACGCGGTTGGGATCGCGGTCGTAGACGTACTTCAGGGTGCCGCCGGCCTCCAGCAGGGCGTTGCACATGCCGTAGATGTGGCCGTGGTCCAGGTGAGCGGCGGAGAAGACGAATTCACCGGGCTTCACCACGGGGGCGGGCTTGCCCTTGGGGGCGTAGGTCATGCCATTGGCGTTGCTCATGGGGAGGCCTCCTTATTTCTTATAGTTGCTGCCCAGGGTGATCTCGCCGGCCAGGTCGGCGGCGGAGGTAGTCTTTTCAAAGAAGTGGGGCACGGAGGCCATAATGCCCTCCACGGTGTAGAAGGGATCGTCCTTCTTGAGGGGAAGCTCCACCGTCTGGCCCAGGGTGCCGGATTTGTACACAGAGGTGATCAACTCGATGGTGCGGCGGCCTTCCTCACCGGTGATGGCCACGTCCACGTCCTTTTCCAGGGCGGTGAGGACGTTCTCCAGCTGGCCGGTGTGACCCTCATACTGCACGCGGGGCAGGGCGGCCACGTAATCGGCGATCTCCTTCTCCAGCGCCTCGTTGCGGGTGGGGAAGCCATTGCCCATGGAGGTGGAGGCATAGCAGGCAAAGGGCGCGGCGATCTTGGCCTTTTCGCACTGGAAGACCACCTGCTGCTCCTCGGCATGGTGCACCACCGAGGCCGTGAGCTGGCCCAGGGCGCCGGGATATTGCAGGATGGAGGCGGAAAGGTCCTCTACCTCGGCATTGTCGTGGGCCACATTGGCCATCACGCTGGTGATCTTCTGGGGAAGGCCCATCATCCAGCACAGCATGTCGATATGGTGCACGGCGTGGTTCAGGGTGCAGCCGCCGCCCTCCTTCTCCCAGGTGCCGCGCCACCACAGGTCGTAGTAGCAATGGCCGCGCCACCAGAAGGAATCTACCTGCACCGAGCGCACGGGGCCGGCCAGGCCGCTGTCCAGCAGGGCCTTGAGGTCGGCAATGGGCTGGCGGAAGCGGTTCTGGGCGATGATGGAAAGCTTCTTGCCGCTTTCATCACGGGCGCGGAGCATGGCGTCGCATTCCTCCAGGGAGGCGGCCATGGGCTTTTCGCACACCACGTTCTTGCCGGATTTCAGGCAGTTGATGCTGATGGAGGCATGCACATAGGGGGGCGTGCATACGTCCACCAGGTCGATATCGGTAAGGGGGAGAATCTTCTCGTGGGCATCGTAGACCTGGGCGTCCAGGCCGTATTTTTCCTTCATGGCCTGTGCCTTTTCCGGCACGATGTCCACCAGGGCAACGATCTTGCAGCGCTCGGGGAACTGCAGATAGCCCTGCACATGGGCGTGGGAAATGTTGCCGGTACCAACAATGGCAATGCGAATCATTTGGGGCACCTCCATTATGTGATTGTCGCGTTTTGTTGAGTTGATTGTAGCAAAACCAAATGTGCCGTGTCTATGTGGATGCTGCTTGGTTGTGCGTGCATTTGGCATTATTGTCCCTGGCTGTTGAGCTGATTGGCCTTGCGGTAGGCGGAGGGGGACATGCCCACCATTTTGCGGAAAATCCGCAGGAAGGAGGAATAATCGTTAAAGCCGCACTGATAGGCCACTTCGTTCAGGGAATGGTTGGTGGTGATCATGGCCTTGGCCAGCAGTACCCGGCGGTAGAGCACATAATCATAAACGCTGCGGCCGGTGTATTTCACAAACTCGTGGGAGAGGAAGGACATGCTCACGCCAAACTGGCGGGCCAGGGCGTCCAGCTTGAGGGGCTGGGTGAAATGATCGTTGATGTAGGAAAGGATCTCGTGCATGGCCTCGTTGACCACAACGGGCTCCATGACCTCCTGGGTGGCTTTCATGGTCTGGCAGGCGATCTGCAAAAAGTGCAGCACCTTGGTATAGTTGGCAAAGCGGCTCACGGAGGACTGGGTGCGCAGATTGGCGTGGATCTCCTGGATCAGTTGCTTGCAGACCTGGGCGTCCTCGGGCTTGAGGAGGAAGTGATACTGGCCCGCGGTATGGTATTTGTTCAGGAAGCGTTCAAGGTCAATAAACCCGCCTCCGCAGTTGCGCAGCATGGAGGGAGTGATATACAGGAAGGCGCGCTCGTAGTGCACCGGAGCGCTGTCGCCGATGAGGCCGTGCATGCAAAAGGGCGGAAGCACCATCAGCTGGCAGCTTTCCAGGGGATAAACGTTGTTGTCCACGCAGTAAAACTTGGCGCCGCTGAAGTGGATGTACAGTTCATAAAAATCGTGGCAATGCAGCGCGTACAGGCCCCAGGTTTCGTCCAGGGAATAGTAAGCGTCATAATCGTGACGATCGGGGGCCATGGATTCATAGGCGGACTGAAACAGATTCTCCTGCTCGTGAGCCATAGCGAATTACCTCCGGGTTATTCTGGTTTTGTATGTTATTGTCATTATACCACATGAAACAGGATTTGCATGGTATTTTCTTGTGAGTGTGCAAGAAAAACATACAAACATGCAGAATGTGCCTAAAATGGGCATATAAGGTCGCAAAATTTTGGAAGATAAGAGGATTTAAGGAGGATAAATCAGCGCTCATCACGAAATAGATGCCGCGTATAACCGTGCAAAACGGAGGAAACTGAGATGAACAAGCTGCGCCTGGGCGTTATTGGCCTGGGGAACATGGGATCGGAACACTGCCAGCTGGTGCTTTCCGGCAAAGCGAAGGAGATCAAGTTGTGCTGTGTGGCGGACCTGCGGGAGGATCGCCGCGTCTGGGCCCGGGAAAAGCTGCCTGGGGATGTGACGGTATACGCATCCGGTCAGGAGCTGATTGACGCCGGCGAGTGTCAGGCGGTGATCATCGCTGTGCCCCACTACGCGCATCCGGAACTGTCGGTGGCGGCGCTGAAAAAGGGCCTGCATGTGCTGTGTGAAAAGCCGGTGGCGGTTTATACCCGGCAGGTGCAGCCTGTGCTGGACGCGGCCAGGGAAAGCGGCAAAACCTTCGCGCTGATGTTCAACCAGCGGACCAACTGCCTGTATCGCAAAATGAAGGAAATCATGGATTCCGGTGAGCTGGGCCCCATGAAGCGCATGGCCTGGACCATCACGGACTGGTACAGGGCTCAGGCGTATTACGATTCCGGCTCCTGGCGCGCCACCTGGGCGGGGGAAGGCGGCGGCGTGCTGCTGAACCAGTGCCCCCACCAGCTGGATCTGCTGCAGTGGATCTGCGGTCTGCCGGTGAAGGTGCGGGCCTTTGCCCACGAGGGCAAGTGGCACGACATCGAGGTGGAGGACGACGTGACCGCCTACCTGGAGTTTGAAAACGGAGCCACGGGCGTGTTCATCGCCTCCACCGGCGATCTTCCCGGCACCAACCGGCTGGAGATCACCTGCGACAGGGGCAAACTTATCTGCGAAAACGGCAGGCTCATGATGTGGAAGCTGCCCATGAGTGAAAGCGAGGGCTACCGCCATGGCGCAGACGCTTACCCCACGCCGGATATCCAGCCTGTGGAGGTGGAAACCGATGGGGAGAACCCCCAGCACATCGGCGTGACCAATGCCTTCGCGGCCCATATCCTTCACGGTACGCCGCTGGTGGCCAGGGGCGAGGAAGGCCTTCGGGCGCTGATGCTCTCCAACGCCATGCACCTTTCCGCCTGGCTGGAAAAGCCCGTGACCCTGCCCATTGACGAGGATCAGTTTGCCCGGCTTCTTCGGGCAAGGCGGCTGACGTCCCGGCTGAAGGATACCCGGGACGTGACCTTCTCCACGGACCACAGCGCCACCGGCAAGGCGCTGTAAACACGCCGGCCAACGCGATATATTCAAAGCCACGGCAATCTTTGCTGCCGTGGCTTGCTTTATTGGGTATGTCATGATAGTATGGTGGTACAGGAAAGATTCGGGCGCAGCGCTTGACGCCCAAAGGAGAAAGTACATATGAATTTCTTTGAATACAACGGCCGCCAGGTAATCTGGCGCAACCACGGCGAGACGGTGGTGGTGGAGCCCTGGGGACCGGACAGCCTCCGCGTGCGGGCGGTGCTTATGGGGGATGTGCGGGATGATCGCTTTGCACTCCTGGATCCCATGCCCTGCGAGGATGTGGAATACACCCTTATTGATGACAGCCACGCTACCCTGCGCTGCGGCAAGATCACCGCGAGGATGGACGTGTGCGGCTGGAAGGGCCGGGTGAAGATCACCTTTGTGAACCAGAAGGGCCAGGTGCTCCTCCGGGAGACGGACGGCGAGAACGCACTGGTACTTCAGAGCCGCAAGTTTGAGCCCATCCTGGGCGGCGACCACACGCTTACCGCCTCCTTCGAGGGCTTTGACGACGAGCGCATCTACGGCATGGGCCAGTACCAGGAGGAGTATATCGACTGGAAGGGCTGCATGCTGGAGCTGGCGCACCGCAACTCCCAGGCCAGCGTGCCTTTCATCATGTCCAGCCGGGGCTATGGCTTTCTGTGGCACAATCCGGCCATTGGCTGGGTGAACTTCGGCCGCAACCGCACCAGCTGGCATGCCCAGACCACCAAGCAGCTGGATTACTGGGTCACCGCTGGCGACAAGCCTGCCGATATCAGCCGCAATTACGCCCGCGCCACCGGTTTTGTGCCCATGATGCCGGAATACGGCCTGGGCTTCTGGCAGTGCAAGCTGCGCTACTGGAACCAGGAGCAGCTGCTGGAGGTGGCCCGGGAATACAAGCGCCGGGGCCTGCCGATTGACGTGATCGTCTGCGATTTCTTCCACTGGCCCCATATGGGTGACTTCCGCTTTGACGAGGAGTTCTTCCCGGACCCCGCCGCCATGGTGAAGGAGCTTAAGGACATGGGCATTGAGCTGATGGTTTCCGTGTGGCCCCAGGTGGCCCTGACCAGCGAGAATTATGGCGAAATGCTCCAGCAGGGTCTTCTGGTTCGCGCCGAATACGGCGAGCAGATCGGCATGCGCTTCGCCGAGGACTCCATGTTCTTCGACGCCACCAATCCCCGGGCCCGCAAGTATGTGTGGGAGAAGTGCAAAAAGAATTACTACGATCACGGTATCCGCATTTTCTGGCTGGATGAGGCGGAGCCGGAATACGGCACCTATGATTTCAAGGCCTATCGCTACCACATTGGCACCAACCAGCAGGTGGGCAACGTGTGGCCCCAGTATTACTCCCGTATGTTCTACGAAGGCATGGTGGAGGCGGGCCAGGAGAATCCCGTGAACCTGGTGCGCTGCGCCTGGGCAGGCAGCCAGCGCTACGGCGCCCTGGTGTGGTCTGGCGATATCATGAGCGACTGGGCTTATTTCCGCCGCCAGGTCTGCGCCGGCGTGAGCATGGGCGTGGCGGGCATCCCCTGGTGGACCACGGATATCGGCGGTTTCCATGGCGGACATCCCGCGGACGAAGGCTTCCGGGAGCTGCTGGTGCGCTGGTTCCAGTGGGGCTGCTATTGCCCGGTGATGCGTCTCCACGGCGACCGCCAGCCCGGCGGCCCTGTCTATCGCAAGGACGGCACCCAGCAACTGTTTACCGGCACCAACAATGAGGTCTGGTCCTTTGGCGAGGAGGCCTATCCCATTCTGGTGAAGTACATGAACCGCCGCGAGGAACTGCGGGATTATGTCCGGGAATTGATGAGGCAGGCCCACGAGGAGGGTACGCCCCTGCTCCGCGGCATGTTCTATGAGTTCCCGGAGGACGAGAACTGTGCTCTGCTGCAGGATCAGTACATGTTCGGCGGCAAGTATCTGGTGGCGCCCGTGATGGAAGCGGGCCAGCGCAGCCGCAGCGTTTATCTGCCGGAGGGCGCCTGGCGCAATGTGGATACCGGTGAGGTACTCCGGGGCGGCCGGCGGGTTACCGTCCCCGCGCCCCTGGAGGTCATTCCCGTGCTTGAGAAGATCGAAGAATAAAGGAGAAGGCTTATGTACCGCTCACTGCCCCTGAAGGACATTCAGATTACTGATCCCTTTTTCACCGCCCGCATCGAGACCGCCCGCAAGGTGACCATCCCCTATATGTGGGAAACCCTTAACGACCGCGTTCCCGGCGTGGCGCCCAGCCACTGCATTGAGAATTTCCGCATCGCCGCCGGCCTGCAGGAGGGCGAGTTCCACGGCTTCTGGTTCCAGGATACGGATCTGTGGAAGTGGATCGAGGGCGTGGCTTATTCCCTGGCCACCCATCCGGACGCCGACCTGGAGAAAACCGTGGACGAAGCCATCGACCTGGCGGGCAAGGCCCAGCAGGAGGACGGCTACCTGGACACCTACTACATCGTGAAGGGCATCGACAAGCGCTTCACCAACCTGCGTGACCACCACGAAATGTATGTGGCGGGCCACATGTTCGAGGCGGCGGCCGCCTATTACGAGGCCACCGGCAAGCGCAAGCTGCTGGACATGGCCTGCCGTGTGGCGGACTGCTTCGACGCCAATTTCGGCCCGGAGGAGGAAAAACTCCACGGCTATCCCGGCCACGAGGAGATCGAAGTGGGCCTGGCCAAGCTCTACCGCGTTACCGGCGAGGAAAAATACATCCGCCTGGCCAAGTATTTCCTGGACGTCCGCGGCCAGCAGCCCCATTATTACGATCAGGAGGCTGCCAAACGGGGTGAAACGCAGATCGCCTGGAGTCATCTGCGCTATCCGCAAAAGCCCTACACCTACTATCAGGCCCATGTGCCTGTCCGTGAGCAGAAGGAAGCCAACGGCCACGCTGTGCGGCAGCTGTATCTGCTTTCCGGTATGGCGGACGTGGGCAGCATGGCCGGCGACTCCACCCTGGTGGAGGCGGCGGATACGGTGTTTGACAACATCATCCACAAGCAGATGTACATCACCGGCGGCGTGGGCTCCACCCACGAGGGCGAGGCCTTCTCCTTCGATTACGACCTGCCCCCGGAGCGCTGCTATACCGAAACCTGCGCCTCCATCGCCCTGGCCATGACGGCCTCACGGCTGAACCGCATCGCTCCCAATGGCCGCTATGGCGATACGGTGGAGCGCACGCTGTATAACGGCATCCTCTCCGGTGTGAGCCTGGACGGCACCAAGTATTTCTATATTAACCCCCTTGAGGTGTGGCCCGACCGCTGCGTCCGCCGGCAGGACATGCATGTGGACCCGGAGCGCATGGGCTGGTTCGGCTGCGCCTGCTGCCCGCCCAATGTGCTGCGCACCCTGACGGGCCTGGGCAATTACATCTACGCCGCTGACGAGGAAAGCCTGCTGGTGGATCAGTACATCGCCTCAAAGGTGGATACGGAAGCCGCCGGACAAAAGATTGCCTTCACCATGGAAGCCAACTTCCCCTGGGACGGCAAGGTGAGAATGACCATGAACAGTGCGGCCTCCTTCCGGCTGATGCTCCGCAAGCCCTGGTGGGCCAAGACCTGGAGCCTGACCCTCAACGGCGAGCTGGTGGAAGCTTCCCTGGCAAACGGCTATCTGACGCTGGAGAGTGCCTTTGCCGCCGGGGATGTGATTGAGCTGGATCTGCCCATGGAGGTACGCTTCATGAACGCTACCCTGCGCAGCCCCAATTATGTGGGCAAAACTGCCCTCATGCGGGGCCCCGTGGTGTATTGCCTGGAGGAAAAGGACAACGGCGGTGAGCTGTGGAACCTTTCGGTGAAGGCGGTTGAAGCGGAGGCTTCTCACCGGGAAGATCTGCTGGGCGGCGTGACCACCATTACCTGCCAGGGCTTGCGCCAGGAAGGCGAAGGCGACCTGTACAACGAGGACGCATACGCTGAAAAAGCCCAGCAGCTGACCTTTGTGCCCTATTACGCATGGGGCAACCGGGGCCGGGGCGAGATGGCTGTGTGGGTGAGAAAAGCATAATTGCTTTGCTGTTTTTCGTGGCGGATTGCTGTATTGTTCAAAACAGAACGATGGGAAAAGAAGCATGAAAAAGATGATTACCAATCACATAACCAGTTGCACGATTGCATGGGAGAAGTGTGAAGCAGCGCATGCAGATGAGATATCAAAGGTCATTACACGAATCCTGCAAACCGAGATTCAGGTTAGGTTTTATGATGGATATGGCAGCCTGATCAGTGGTAGGATCTGGCCGATGACCGATCAGCGAAAGCTGGAACTTTTCAACTTTATGGACAGTTGTATTCATGCATGGACCAGTGATGATTACTCGGTTTGTGTTGACGACGGCTTTTGTTGGCAGCTTAAAGTGTGTACCAAAGGCCGGTGCTTGAGAACAATTAATGGAACAGTAGAACCGCCGCCCCATGGAGAAATAATCAAAGACATGCTTGCTCAAATAATCGGTGAAGAAAACTGCTATTTCTGCTGATCGCATATACGGATGCAAAGCCAAAGGGGTGTGTTTTCCGGAATACGCCCCTTTTTCCATTTGGCTATTTGCTTTTTACTGAAAATGTGGTAGAATATTCTGTACGGCTTCAACAACTGCCGTGCCCAGTATTTCATTCGGAGGAGACCATGGTACGCATCATCACCGATTCCGCTGCTGATTTTGAGCCGGAAGAGATGGAACAAATGCACGTTACCTGCATTCCGCTGACGGTTATGTTCGGCACGAAGGAATATCAGGAGAACGTGGATCTGAATAAAAATCAGTTTTACGACCTGTTGCGGGACAGCGGTGAATTTCCCAAAACGGCTCAGGCCTCGCCCCAGCTGCTGAAGGACCTGTTCCGCCAGGCGGACGCCGCTGGCGATGAAGCCATTTACATCACCATTTCCTCGGGCTTCAGCGGCACCTATCAGAACGCCGAGCTGCTCCGCCAGAAGCTGAACCTGCCCGGCTGTTATGTGGTAGACAGCGAAAACGGCACCGGCGGCCAGCGCATGGTGGTGGAATATGCCGTGAAGCTCCGGGACGAGGGCAAAACCGCCAAGGAAATCGTCTCCGCCCTGGAAGCAATGCGCAAGCGTGTGGTGCTCTACGCCTGCATGGATACCCTGGAGTACCTCTACAAGGGCGGCCGCATTTCCGGCGCGGTGTACCGCGTGGGCTCCCTGGCCCAGATCAAGCCCATTCTCCAGGTGGACGCCGAGGGCAAGCTGGCCATTCCTGCCAAGGCAATGGGCATGAAAAAGGGCATGGCCTTCATGTGCGAAAAGGTGAAGGAGCTGCCTCCGGACGGTGAGTTTCCCTTCTATGTGATGTATACCGATGACCGTGTTAACGGCCTGGCCCTGGCCGAGCGTATCCGCGCCCTGGGCATTGAGGTGCCGGAGGAGCGGATCATCAACGTGGGCGCCGCCATCGGCACCCATGTTGGCCCCAAAGCCTGCGGATTGGTTTATGTGCATTGAATTTTGCCGCCTGAGCGATCAGGCGGTTTTTTGATTGAAAAAGAACAAATGGTATGATATAATTTCATAATGTAGCCTGATAAAGGAATGAAGTAAACCGCTGTAAAAAGGGGGATGAATCATGAGCCGGGATATCCTTTTCAAAGAAGACACCTTCGTCTTTTCCAGCCGGGTTTCCGGTGTGTTGGTACACGATGGCAAGGTGCTGGTGCAGTGTCCGCCCGGTACCACGGAGCATGCCTTCATCGGCGGCCATGTGATGATCGGGGAGACACAGGCCGAGGCCCTTGTCCGTGAGTTTATGGAGGAGATCCACGCCCCCGTGACGCCGGTGAAGCTGCTGGCGGTGGGGGAGGTGTTCATCCCTTGGGGCAAGCGGCCTGCCCATCAGATCGGACTGTACTACAAGGTTCAGCTGGACGACCTGGCAGCCATCCCCCTGGAGGGTTCCTTCCGGGGCTGTGACGAACTGGGCGGGGAGCGCATCGACCTGGATTACAAGTGGATTCCGCTGGAAGAGCTGCCCGGCCTGGAGATCTACCCGCCGGATGTGGTGCCCTTCATCCTCAACGAGCCGGAGGGCGCGGCGCATTTTGTTTATCGTGAAATTGGGAAAGAAGCGTTTAAGGAGATCTGATATTATGGCTGAACAGAAGAAAAAGAAAAAGTTTCCCTGGGGCGCGGTGATTTATATCCTGGTCTGCGCCTTGATCGGCGGCTGCATCGGCGTGGTAATGGGCAAGAACGATGTGGAGTTTGACTTATTCTCCTTTGCCTGGATCATGGTCAGCTTTGTGCCGGCGCTTTTCCTGCACATCATTGTGCACGAGGCGGGTCATGCCCTTTTCGGCATGCTGACGGGCTATAAGTTCCTCAGCTACCGGGTGGGCAGCTTTATGTGGGAGAAGGGCGCCGATGGCCAGGTGCGGTTCAGCCGGTTTTCCCTGGCTGGCACCGGCGGCCAGTGCCTGATGAGCCCGCCGGACTACAACGGCGGCAATTATCCCTATGTGTGGTACAACCTGGGCGGTGCGGTGGTGAACATCCTGCTGGCGCTGCTGTTTGGCCTGGCAGCATGGCTGCTGCCCATGGCCGGCTGGCTGAAGGTGCTGTGCTGGATGCTGCTGCTGGTGGGTGTGTTCACGGGTGTGACCAATGGCCTGCCCGACCCCAGCGGCAAGCTGAACAACGATGGCAGCAACATCCTGGCCATCAGCCGCAGCCCGGAGGCCAGGCGGGCCTTCTGGCTGCAGATGAAGGTGAACGAGCAGATCGCCTGGGGCAAGCGCCTGCGTGACCTGCCGGAGGAATACTTCGCGCCCTATCCGCCGGAGAGCCGGGCCAACGCCATGGTGCTTTCCATGGAGGTGCTTTCCGCCAACCGGCAGTGGGATGCTCAGAACTTTGACAAGGCCAAGGAGACCATGCTCTCCCTGGTGGACGACAAGCATGTGCCCGGCATCTACCGGCAGCTGATGACCTTCGAGCTGGCCTGGCTGGAGCTGGTAAGCGGCGAAAGCGGCGATTGGGTGGCCAAACTGGAGGAGAAGGAAGCGCAGCAGTTCGCCAAGGCCATGAAGAACTTCCCCACCATTCTGCGGGCCCAGTATGCCCTGGCGCTTCTCAAGGACAAGGACGAGAAGAAGGCGGCGGAGATCCGTAAGGCCTTTGACAAGATGGCGGCAAGCTATCCCCACGAGAGCGAGATCATCGGCGAGAAAGAGCTGATGGACCTGACGGAGCAAAAGGCGAAGGAGGCGTGAGCCATGCGCATCGCGGTGCTGGCGGATATCCACGGCAACCATGCGGCGCTGGAAGCTTGCCTGGCCCACGCGGAACAGCAGGGCGCGGAGGCGTATTGGTTCCTGGGGGATTACGTGGGCGAGCTGCCCTGCCCGGAGCGCACCATGGCCTGCCTCTACGCTTGGGCGGAAACGCACGATTGCACCTTCATCCGGGGCAACAAGGAGAACTACTGGCTAGGCGCCCTGGACACAAGCCTGTGGCAGCGGGGCAGTTCCACCACCGGCGTATTGTGGTATATGAACCGGCGGATAACAGTGCGGGACAGGGCGTTTTTCGCCGGTCTGCCCATTGCCCGGGTGATGGAGATTCCCGGCTTGCTGGCGGTGACCATCTGCCACGGCTCGCCCCGGGCGGTAGGCGAGTGCCTTGTTCCCCCTGGCGACACAGCGCAGGATGTCATGGAAGCCGCCGCCACGCCGCTGATCCTCTGCGGACACCGGCACCGCCAGGCCTGGTTTGAGCATGCCGGCCGCCGGGCGGTGAATCCTGGCTCGGTGGGCGTGTCTCTGGAAAGCGGCGGCAAGGCGGAATATATGCTGCTGGAGGGCGTCGATGGCGCCTGGCAGGAGACTATGGTGCGGCTGGATTATGATGTGGAGCAGATCATCCGTGAAATGCGGGAGGAAGACCTGTTCAGCATCGCCCCTTGCTGGATGCGGGTCACCGTGGGCGTGCTGCGGGGGATGAATGTATCCCAGGCTGCAGCGCTGCGGCGAACTATGGCCCTGTGTGAACAGGGTGAAGGCGTCTGCGAATGGCCGGACATCCCGGAAAAGTATTGGGAAATGACTTGCCGGGAGTTGGGCGTATAATATTTGATTCCCTGCATAACAAACCCTCCGCATGAGCGACGCCGTGCGGAGGGTTTTGCATGTGCCGTTTTATAAACTGATCAGGTAATACTGGCTGGTTCGGCCTTCCTGATAATGATTGTTTTCTTCAATCAGCACGCCGCCATTCTTTCGAATGATTGCGGCGGAGGCCAGGTTGTCCTTGTAGCAGCCGAGTATGACCTGATCCTTTCCCTGCTGCTTGCATACGGTCAGCGCGTGACGGAGCATGGCGGTGCCATAGCCTTTGTTTCTCTCGGATGGCCGCACGCCGTAACCAATATCGCCAAGCTTTTGCGTGAGCTCCTCGGGCAGATCGTACCGGATGCTCAGCAGGCCAATCAGTTTTCCCCGGTCAATGCAAAGATACAACAGCGATTTGCCCCACAGTTCATCGCCCGCTGAAGCGTTGGCGCGCATCTTTTCCACCCAGTCGGGGTACCCGGCAGAGATCAGCCCCATGCTGGCGCTGATGCTGTTTTCGCCGCAGCTGCGGTGCTCCTGGATATACTCCTGCAAAGCGGCCTGATCGCTCAATTCCGGAAGCCTGTAAATCATTTTGATTCCTCCGTAAACGCTAACGAATCCGATAAGAAAAGCTGCGCCGGAAAACCGCCGCAGCTTTGTTTGTGTTTATCTGCGCATCTTTTTCAAATGCTTCATCACGCTGTCGGCGCAGATGCCCGTCAGGGCGCCGCAGCCCAGGCCTACCACCATCAGGATGGCCATGTAGTACATGAGCTTGGGGGTGGCGAGCATCACCATGGCCAGGCCCACCTGGCCCACGTTGTGCATCAGGCCGCCGACCATGCTGACCACGATGACGTGCACGCCCTTCACCCGGCTGAGCAGGCACATGAAGATCATGCTCAGAAGGCCGCCGGCAAAGGCGTACATCATGGCGCTGACGCCGCCGAACATCAGGCTCGAGAGCACCACCTTCAGCACCATCAGCACAAAGGCGGTGGGAATGCCCAGCATGTACACGGCGAAGATCAGTATGCCGTTGCTCAGACCCAGCTTGATGCCCGGAATGCCCGCGGCCACCGGCAGCAGGGTTTCCACATAGCCCAGCACAAGCATCAGCGCCACCAGCAGGCCGGAGAGAGCGATGCGCTGCGTTTTTTCACGGTTGGTCATCATTGGGCCTCCTCAAGGGACGCGATCAGCGCGTTCATTTCCTCGGCGGTGTAGAGCTCCAGGGTGACCTGATGGGGCAGGCAGATGATCATATTGCCCAGAACACGGTCGTTCATGGTGGCCAGGGACACGGTGCCCTGCTCCACGCAGTCCTGGTTATCGCAGGTGGAGTCCGCCATCCACACGCTGTCCGGGGTGACGTGCACGGTGTTCACCATGCCGCTTTCGCCCTGGGTGAGGGAAAACTCGCCTTCGCCGGAAAGGGGCAGGGGCTGATAGGTCACGCCGCCCACGGTAACCAGCAGGTAGGCTTCGGGCTCAGCATCAGGGGCGTCGGAGGATTGGGTAATCGTCACGATCTGCTGGTTGCTGATGGTGCCGGGGGCAGGTTTCATCAGCATGCCGGCGGCGAATACGGCGGCGATAAGGGCCACAGCGGCCAGAATGATCCACAGGTTCTTGTTGCGCATGATAAACTCCTTCAGGAGGTTGTTTTCAATTTATCATGATACAGCACAGGGCCTGATTCGTCAAGCGTTGGGAGAAAGATGCGCCTTTTCCAGCGCCAGCACAATGGCGGGAACCACGATCAGATGCACCACGGCGCCAACGGCGGTATCCACAAAATAGCTGGTGATAAAGACCTCCATGGTCAGCGGTACGCCGGGGATGATGCCCCCTGCCAGCAGCAGCGCCTTGGCTACGCCGCCCACGATGCGGCCCGCTACCATGGCGATGCCCAGGGCGCTCAGCATGACGATAAGCCGGCTGGCGCCCAGTTTCCCGCACAGGGCGCGGCGCAGCCAGGGGTAGAGAAGCCCCGTCAGCAGGCCATAGGCGCACAACTCAAACACCATGGGATAGGCCACGGGGGCGGCAGGCATGCCAAAGAGAACCATCCGCAAAACAGGCAGGATTGCCCCCAGGGCAGCGCCCCAGCCCCAGCCGCAGGTCAGGCCGCAGATCAGGGCCGGGATGTGCAGGGGGCTCAAAAGCTGGCCAAAGGATTGCAGCTGTCCCGTGAGAAAGGGCAGCACCAGCCCCAGGGCCAGCAGCACGGCAGTAATGATCATGCGATAAAGGGAATCTTTCTTTTGCATCAGTTACTCCTCCACAAAAAAAGTCCATGAAGAAAGCGGGATTTCTATCCCCAGGCTTCCTTCATGGAAACGATTGGCAGTATCATAGCATGAATGATGAAACTTGTCAATGCCGGGGATTGATTCTTGTACTCCCCGGGAAACGATGCTATAATGAAAACAAGGGATCAACACAACTGAAAACGGAAAGGAGCATGGTCATGCAGGCGTTCTGGCAAGGCACAGGGATGATTCTTCTGTATATCGGTCCCCTGGTGATAGTGACCATCGCAGCCCGGAAGCTGCTGAAGGTTCCGGACGAGCTTTTCAGGAAAATACTGCACTTCATTCTGATGATCGCCTATATACCCATCGTTTTTGTCTACGACGTCTGGTGGCACGCGGCGCTGTTCGGGGTGCTGCTGCTGGCGGTGGCGTATCCGCTGCTGACGCTGCTGGGCCGGCGCCCCAACTTCAGCGCCTTCGTCAACGAGCGCAAGGCAGGCGAGTACCGGGACAGCTGCATCCTTGCCCTGGGATTGATGGCGGCGGCGATCTGCATCTGCTGGGGCTGGCTGGGAGACCGCCATATGGTCCTGGCCTGCATCTACGCCTGGGGTGTGGGGGACGGCTTCGCGGCCCTGGTGGGGAAACGCTTTGGCAGGCACAAGCTGCGCCTGAAATGGGTGGATCCCCGCAAGAGCGTGGAAGGCTCCGCCGCCATGTTTGTGTTTTCCACCCTGGCGGCGCTGGCGGTGCTGCTGGTCCGGGGCGGCTTGTCCTTTGGCGGGTGCCTGCTGGTGGCTGGGGCGGGCTCGGCCGTATGTACGGTGGTGGAAATGTGCACCAAAGGCGGCTTTGATACAATTACCTGCCCCACGGCGGCCCTGCTGGTGATGCTGCCGCTGGTGAAGCTGCTGGGAGGCTGACGTATGACGAAAACCAAATCCGGCCTGCGGACGCTGTTGCTTTCGGTCTTGATGAGTGCTCCCGGGCCGCTGGTGGTAGGCCTGGGGCTGCTGGCTGGCCGCAGCTCCACACAGATTGCTGATTTTGTGCGCCGCAGCGCCGAACTGCTGGCGATTATCGCTTCGTATGTGGTGTACCGCATTACCACCAGGGACGGCGTGTGCGACGAGAAGCGCCGGGCCGGCCTGGAAAAGTGCTCCAACACCTTTGTGGGCGCCATGATGGGCGTTGGCGGCGCATTCATGATCCTGCTGGCCCTGACCTCCGAAGCCAGGGACAAGGGCAATGTGATCCCGGGGCTGGTGATTGCGGTGCTGGGCGTTATTGCCAATTCCGCCTTCTGGTGGAAATACACCAGGCTGAACAAAGCCGAGCCCAACGCCATTCTGCGGGTGCAGTCCCGGCTGTACAGGGCTAAAAGCCTGGTGGACGGCTGCGTTTCGGCCGCGCTTTTGTCGGTGGTCATCGCCCCTGCGTCGCCGGTATCCCGGTGGCTGGATTTTGCCGGTTCGCTGATCGTGGCGGTGTATCTCATCTGGTGCGGCGGCAGGACGATCCGGGAAGCGCTGGGAAAGAAAAACGATATGCAAAAAAGCATCGAATGAATCGATGCTTTTTTTGATGCGGGAGGGAGCTTACAGCTTTTCTTCCGTATATACGATGACCTCGCCGGGCACCTCGCTGATGGGGTGCTGCCAGCAGGTGCCGCCGAAGTATTCGTAGGGGGTGTCCTTCTCGCGATGACCGGAGAGCAGCTCATCGCAGCCGGTGATGACCATATCCACCAGCCTGGCGGGGATGAAATCCTTGGCGTGGCCGGAGAGTACGTAGTCAAATTCCCCGCCATGCTCACGCTTCAGGTTCACAATGCTCTGGCGCAGGGCGGATACAGGCAGGCTTTCCTCAAGCTGCATCCAGGTGTGGAGGATCAGGCCGTCGCCGGAGAACAGAATGCGGTCCTTGCGGTCAACAAGGCCGATGGAGCCTGCCGTGTGGCCTGCCAGGGAAACGACTTCCAGCTCCAAGCCGCCCAGGTCGAATACCTGACCGACGGCGGCGTCACGGAAGAGGCAGGCCTGCAGGCCCTGCTTGTCATACTCCTCCTGGAACATGGCAAAGTGCTCGGCAGCCAGGGGGCGGTCGGCGGGGTGGAGGAAGGCTTCCTTGAAGAAAGCGTTGCCGAAGATATGGTCGCAGTGACCATGGGTATTCACCACGATCAGCGGCAGGTCGGTCAGGGTACGGACGATGGCGTGGAGATCCTCCATGCCGTTGACGGTATCGATCACCATGGCCTTTTCCTGGCCGCAGATCAGATAGCAGGTGCTTTCGCCCGCGTCGTCGATGAGGTAAAGATGGGGCAGAAGCTGCCTGATGATGGCGCGCTGGTTGCTCATAGCATGTCCTCCTTAATAGCCGACGCTCCGGTCCACCACGTGGTTCAGGGGAAGCCCCTTGCCATAACGCTCAAGGTTTTCGGCGATGATGCGGTAGATGGATTCACCGTTGACGGTATCCTCGTTCCTTCCGGAAATGTGGGGCGTGATGATCACATTCTCCATGTGCCACAGGGGGCTGTCTGCCGGCAGGGGCTCCACCTCGGTAACGTCCAGCACGGCGCCGGCCAGACGGCCATCCCCCAGGGCGGCGATGAGAGCGCTTTCCTCCAGGGTTGCGCCACGGCCGCAGTTGACGATGATGGTGCGTTTGTCCATGTGGGCGATGATATCGGCGTTTACCATGTGCCGGGTGGCCGGGGTGCCGGGCAGGGCCATGACAACGGCGTCCACATCGGTAACGGCCTGGGCAAGCTGATCGGAGGTATATACCTCGTCAAAATCCGGGGGCAGGGGGCCCTTTGTGCGGCGCACACCACGGACGGTGGCGCCCATGGCCTTGGCCAGGTGAGCGAAACGGGCGCCGATGTCACCGGTGCCAAGCACGGTCACGGTGCTGCCCCACAGGGTGCGGCACTGGCCAACACGCTGCCATTTGCCCTCCTGCTGCCCTTTGGCATAAGCGGGCATCAGGCGGAAAAGCATCATCAGCCCTGTGAGCATATACTCGGCGATGGCGATGCCAAAGGCGCCGGAGCAGTTGGTGAGGATGGCCTCTTCGTTGGCCCACCGCACGGCGCACAGGCGGTCCACCCCGGCGAAGGAAGCCTGCACCCACTTCAGGGAGGGCAGCTGCTCCACCAGCGGAGCGGGGAAGTTACCCGCCAGGACTTCACAGTCCATCAGGTCGGAGGCGTTGGGGATTTCATCATCGGCGCACCAGACGGGCTCCAGACCGGCGGCCTGGGCCAGGGCGGTGAGGTGCGCTTGCTTTTCGGGCGTCAGATACAGTTGGCGGAATGCGATCTTCACGGCGGTTCTCCTTTGTTTTGCTGGTATTTATTATACAGGATGTGGAAATTTCTTTCAAGGGTGAAAAGGGTTTGTTTCTTCGGTGACGAATCATTCAACAGACGAGAACAAAAGGAGAAACAAGCAACCATGCAGCTGCGGAATATCGGCATTTTCGCCCATGTGGACGCGGGCAAGACCACCCTGACGGAGCACCTGCTGATGCACGCGGGAGTCATCCGCCAGGCGGGCAGCGTGGACAGCGGCACCACCCGCACGGATAACCTGCCCGTGGAGCGGCGGCGGGGCATTTCGGTGAAGGCCAGCTGCGTGAGCCTCCATTGGCAGGGCACGGCCATCAATCTCATCGATACCCCCGGCCACGTGGATTTTTCCGCGGAGGTGGAGCGCTCGCTGTGGGCGCTGGACGGAGCGGTGCTGGTGGTGTGCGCCAAGGAAGGCGTGCAGCCCCAGACGGAGGTGCTCTTCGAGGCCCTCTCCCGGCAGAAGGTGCCCACGGTGATGTTCATCAACAAAACCGATCTGGAGGGCGCGGATGTTCAGCGCACCCTGGGGCAAATCCGCCGCAGGCTTTCGCCCATGGCGGTGATGGACGGTGACGGCGCTGCCGTGACCGAGGCCGTCTGCGGGCAGGACGACGAACTGCTGGAGAAGTATCTCTCCGGCGAAGCGATAGATGAAAACCTGATTCAGAAAAGCTTTGCCCAGCTGGCACAGACGGGTGCGCTTTATCCGGTGTTCACCGGCTCCGCCCTGCGGAACGAGGGCGTGCTGGCGGTGCTGGAGGCGGTGGTGAAGTACCTGCCGCCGCCGGAAAAAGAAAACGGCCTGTGCGGCGTGGCTTTTGCTGCCCAGCAGGATAAGGTGCTGGGCCGTGGCGTATGGATGCGCCTCTATGGCGGCCAGCTGGAGAACCGCGCTGCTGTGACGCTGCCTGCCGGGGTGGACCCCATCAGCGGCGAAACGCGCTGGGTGCAGCGGAAGGTGACGCAGATCAAGTCTGTTTCCGGCGAGGACGTGGGCAGCCTGGCGGCCGGGGAGATCGGCATTGTGTACGGCTTGGGAGACATCCGCATCGGCCATGTGCTGGGGGATGAGAAGCTCCTGCCCCGCCGGGTGGAGCCGGGCCTGTTGCGCACGCCGCTGATCACCGTGCAGGTAATTCCCGATAAGGCCGAGGAAATGCAAGCCCTGCGCCAGGCCTGCGAAACCCTGGCCGGGGAGGACCCGCTCCTGCAGGCCCACTACGCCCGGAACCTGAACGAAATGCAGCTGCACGTCATGGGCGCCATCCAGCTGGAGATTTTGCAGGAATTGCTGGACACCCGCTTTGGCCTGAAGGTGAGCTTCTCACAGCCCACGGTGATCTACCGGGAGACTATTGCGCAAACCACCAATGGCTTTGTGGCCTACACCTGGCCCAAGCCCTGCTGGGCTATTATGGATTTCACCATCGAGCCGGCTGAGCGTGGCAGCGGCGTGACCTTTGCCTCGGTGGCTCCGGTGAAGGATATTGCCCTGCACTATCAGCACCAGGTGGAGCAGGCGCTGCCCCTGGCCCTCAGCCAGGGCCGGCTGGGCTGGCCGGTGACGGACGTGAAGATCACCCTCAACGGCGGCAGCCACCACCAGTTCCACACCCACCCGCTGGACTTCATCGTGGCCACGCCCATGGGCATTCAGGATGGATTGCGCCGGGGCGGCAGTGTGCTGCTGGAACCTATCCTGGATGTGAAATTCCTGCTTCCGCCGGAATGCGTGGGCCGCGTGATGAGCGATGTGGCCACCATGCGGGGCGAGGTGACCGAGACCCTCACCGATGACGACCGGGTGATCCTCACCGCCACGCTGCCGGTGCAAACCAGCATGGACTACGCCTCCACCCTGGCCTCGCTCTCCAGCGGCCGGGGCGGCATGAGCATCCGCCTCAAGGGCTACCGGGAGTGCCCCATTGAGCTGGGGGCCACCACAGTCCGCCGGGGCGTGGATCCCCTGGACACAAGCAAGTATATCCTCGCCGCCAGAAGCGCTCTGGAGGGCGGCATCTTCGATTATTAAGGAGGTATTCTTATGGACCGCCGTTCCACTTCTTCCGACCACATCACCCGGGCGTATAACGACAGCCTGCTGGTGGAGGTCCGCCACCTGGACGCCGTGCTGCCCGATACCACCCTGGAGCTCTATGGAAAAACCTTCCGCACGCCTGTGATGACCGCCGCCCTTTCCCACATGCACAATGTATACCCCGACGGCATGAAGGAGATGGCCCTGGGCGCCAGGCAGGCCGGCGCGGTGTGCTTCAGCGGCATGGGCCACAACGATGAGTTCAAGCGCATGGTGGATACCGGCGCGGACGTGATCAAGATCGTGAAGCCCTATGCCGACCGCAAGTCCGTGCACGAGAAGATCCGCCTGGCGGAGGAATGGGGCTGCCTGGCGGTGGGCATTGATATCGACCACGCCTTCAACCGCAGCGGCTATGACGAGATCGAGGGGATGTCCATGTTCCCTGTGACCAGCAAGGAGCTGGCGGAGCTGGTGAAGATGACGAAGCTGCCCTTTGTGATCAAGGGTGTGCTCAGCTGCCAGGATGCCCGCAAGTGCTTGGATGCCGGCGTGCAGGGCATGGTGGTTTCCCACCACAACGGCCGTATCGACTGCGCCGTGCCCCCGCTGATGATCCTGCCGGAAATCCTGGAGGAGACCGAAGGCAAGGTGCCCCTGTTTGTGGATTGCAGCATGCTGAGCGGCCTGGACGCCTTCAAGGCCCTGGCCCTGGGTGCCACCGGCGTGTGCGTGGGTCGCCCGCTGATGCCGCGCCTCAAGGAAAAGGGCGCCGACGGCGTGACGGAGGTCATTGAGGAAATCACCAGGGAACTGAAATACACCATGACCCAGACAGCCACCCCCGACCTGAAGCATTTTGACCGGACGGTGGTGCGCAACAGCATCCACCATTGGTAAGAGGAGGACGACGTTATGCGACTTGGCGGCTCTGTGATGAAGCCCTACAACAGCCCCGGCGAGTGGCTGGCCCACGTGAAGGAATACGGCTACAGCGCGGTGATTTTCCCCGTGGATTCCTCATCCCCCAGGCAGGTCTGGAAGGATTATGCCCAGTGTGCCCGGGACAACGACCTGCTTATCGGCGAGGTAGGCATCTGGCGCAATGTGATGGCCCGGGATGAAAAGGAACGTCAGGCGGCGCTGGACTACTCCTACCGGCAGCTGGAACTGGCGGAGGAAGTGGGCGCCAACTGCTGCGTGAACATTTCCGGCTCGGTGGGTACCCTGTGGGATGGCTATCACCCCGGCAATGCCTCCCGTGAGGTCTACGACCATATCGTGGAGACCAGCCAGAAGATCATCGACTCGGTGAAGCCTACCCATACCAGCTACTCCCTGGAGCCCATGCCCTGGATGTGCCCGGAATCCCCGGAGGAATATCTGCAGCTCATCAAGGATGTGGATCGCCCTGCCTTCAAGGCCCATCTGGACTACTGCAACATGATCAACGGCCTGGACCGCTACCGCGATTCCGACGCCTTTATCCGCAAGTGCTTCGCGCTTTTGAAGGATCACGTCGTCAGCATTCACGCCAAGGATGTGCTGCTCCGTGACGGAGCACTGCCTATTGTGATCGAGGAGATCCAACCCGGCCAGGGCGGCATCGACCTGGCGCTGGTCTGCGCCGAGGCGGAGAAGCTGGGGGCGGATATTCCCGTGTTTGTGGAGCATCTGCCGGATCATGACGCTTACATGGCGGCTGCGGCCACCATGCGGGAGGCGGCGAAGAAGGCTGGCGTCACCTGCAAGTAACAAGGGTTTCGCCTCTGCGGAGGCGACCAAAGGGCTTTCCGTCATCCAACACCGCTTGAAGCTTTGCCTTCGGCAACTCCCCACTGGGGAGTCGCTTCTGCACGATGCCCTTTGGAAACCTTCGGGGCTACCACTGTGTTGATTGTTAAAGCGAAACGGACTGTTCAAAACGAACAGTCCGTTTTCTTATATCAGAATGCCATCACAGTGATCCACCTCGTGCTGGATGATCTGCGCTGCCCAGCCGCTGAAGTGCTGCTGCCGGGGCTTGAAATCCATGTCCAGGAAGGCGACGTCGATCTCCTGATAGCGGGTGGTTTTCCGCACGCCGGCCAGGGAGAGGCAGCCTTCCTCGGCCTGGTAGGGGCCGGACTTTCCGGTGATGATCGGATTGATCAGCACCATGGGCATGAAGCCCGCATTGATGACGATGATCCGCTTATGTACGCCGATCATGTTGGCGGCCATGCCCACACAGCCGTCTTCGTGGGCCCTGAGCGTGTCAACCAGGTCGATGGCCACCTGTCTGTCGGCCGGGGTGACGGGAGCGGAGGGTTGGGCCAGGAAAAGGGGATCGTGCATAATAGGCTGAACCATGGGGATTCTCCTTTACTTGCCGAGGGCGGCCAGCACGTCGGCGGCGTTGGTATCGGGCTTCACCTTGGGCATCACGTGGGTCACGCGGCCGTCCTCACCAATGATGTAGGTGGTGTGCACCACACCCATGCTGGTTTTGCCGCACATTTTCTTTTCCTGCCACACGCCGTAAGCTTCAATGGCCTGGCGCTCCGGGTCGGAAAGGAGAATGAAGGGCAGGTTGTACTTCTCTGCGAACTTCTGGTGGGAGCTGACGGAATCCTTGCTGACGCCGATGACCACAATGTTCTCCGCCTTGAAGGCCTCGTAGGCGCCGGCGAAGGCACAGGCCTGCCGGGTGCAGCCGGGGGTGTTGTCGCGGGGATAGAAGTAGAGCACAACCTTCTTCCCGGCGAAATCGTTCAGGGAAACAGGGTTGCCGTGCTGGTCATTCAGGGTGAAATTCGGGGCCAGGTCGCCGATGTTAAGCATGGGGTGTACCTCCTTGAATGGTTTGCAATAGCTTTGTGAAGGCTTGCAGGAAGCGCTCGTCGTCCTCGTGGGTGCGCTTGCGGGGGCCCCGCAAGTGGTGCTTGCCGCTCTGCCGGGCCTTCCGGGCCAGGTGGCGCTCCATAAGCAGCTGGTCGATGTTCTCGTCGGTATATAGTCTGCCGCTCTGGTGGATGGCATATGCGCCCTTGCCCAGGGCCATGGCGGCCACACCGTAATCCTGGGTGACCACCACATCGCCGGCGTGGCAGAGGTTGAAGAGAGCAAAGTCCACCGCGTCCGCTCCCGCGCCGATGACGCGTACCTCGCTGTAATCAGACTGGAGAATATGGTTGGTGTCGCACAGCAGCGTTACCGGGTGGCCGAACTGCTTCGCGGCCTGCTCCACCAGGCGCACCACGGGGCAGGCATCCGCGTCAACAAGAATCCGGGTCATAGGGCCTCCTTATTCCGGCTTGGCGTTGGTCACTTCCAGCAGGGCCTGTACCTCTCCGAAGTAGAGCTCCACCTCTTCGTTGGTGAGCTTCATGGCTTTTTGGAGCATCTCGGCGATCTTGCGGGGCCGAACACGGGCGTAATACTTGATGGCGCCGATGTTTTTGTTCCAGTTGGAGCGCTTCATGTTGTCCCAGCGGCGGATGTGCCTGTCCAGGATGGGGTCCAGCTGGGCGATGACCTGGTCAAACCGCTCTTCCACATGGGGCCACTGGAAGCAGTCCACCAGGATCTCCGCCACACGGTTCAGGAACTTCGCCTTGTATTCCGGCACCGCCAGCAGGGCGTTGAGGGGTTCGTGGCGGAAGCCCTGCACCTTGGCGCTGACCTTTTTGATGTAATACTCCATGGGCGTAGGATCCAGGTTGCGCCAGCAGGCCTCCACGTCAAAGAGCAGGTACTTCCACTTGCCCCCGGGCACCCGGTACACACGGACGTTGGTATAGTCCACATTGCCCAGGATGATCTCAAAGGCGGCGTGGGTGAACATGCTGTCCACATCCAGACGATCAAGGACGTACTGCAGGTTTTCCGGGTCGTTCAGGTCGTTCTTCTTGCAGAAATCCGCCAGGGCCTCCCAGTCCTCGTTATCGCCGTTCTGGGTGAAGCGGTCGGTGCCGTTGCGGGCAAGGATGTCGATGTTGTCGATATCCGTTTCGTCCGTCACGCCCTCATACTGGGCGATGAAATGCTTGTTGATCTTTTCCCGCAGGTTGTAGTGGCCCCAGTATTCGCCGTTGATGTACACCTGGATCACCACATGATCCTGATACAGGATGCCCTGTCCCTCCGCCAGGGAGGATGCCACGACGTCGCGGATGCGGGTGGCATAGGTATCGGAATTGGCGGCCCGGAGCAGCAGGGACTTATACTCCGTATAGTTCCGGATGGGGAAGGGGTTGAAAGCGAAGGTTTCTTTGCCGTATTCGTTGCGGGCATACAGGGCAATGGACTTCTGGGCGTTCACCCGGGCGGAATGGCCTGAGCAGGTGAAGGTGCCCATCTGGTTGATTTCGCAATCACCGTTCAGGGTGAAATATTCGATATTGACAGGGTACTCCAGCTCCTTGGCGTAATTGGGGGTCTCGCCGCTGCCCTTCACCAGGGCGCCGGTCTTTTTGTTGAAAAGGTACTTCTCATCGGTGATCAGGGAAACCACGGGAGTCTTCAGCGTATCGCCGATGAAATAGCTGGCGCTGACCACTTCGGAGGACACGGCGTCCTCCTGGAAGGCCTTCACCCGCAACACGGTAGTTTTCCCGATGGCCAGACCCTCTGCCGGGAACTCCTTGGACTTCAGGGTAGGGGTAGCGCCATTGACGGTGTAGCGCAGGGTAGCACCCTGCGGGGCGGTGGCGGTAACGGTGATGGCTTCATCGTAGAAGCCGCCGGGGGTAACGATCACGGGGGCATCGGCACGGATGGCGAAGGCTACGGCGTCGTTCTTTTTGCCCCGGGTGTCGTTCTCGAAAAAGCCATACTCGGTGCCGCCAGCGGGCAGGCCGTAGGTGATGCAGCCGTACTGCTGGGGAATCTCCAATTCCTGCACCAGGTTGCCCTGGGCATCGGAGAGGTAGAGCTTTTCGCCGCCGGAGGAGATCTTGAAATTGGCATAGAAGGCGCTGCCCTTGCCGGGATCAAGCTCCTCACCGGTGCAGTACACCGTGAGGTAGCCGCCCTTCTTCAGCGAGGCTCCCTTGGGAAAGGCCCATTTCTCCAGGTTTTTCTTGCTGTCGCTGAGATGCCAGCCGGAAAGGCTGACTGTCTTGGTGCCGTTGTTGTACAGCTCAACCCAGTCATAGGCATGTTCGTTTTGATAAGTGCCGTTGAGGGCGCAAACCTCGCTGATGACCACATCCGCCAGGGCATATACAGGCAGCAGCAAAACCGCCAGGAAAAGGATCATCTTCTTTAGCATGGATACGCCTCCTGCTTCATTGGAAAAAACGCCGGAAATCGTGATGATTTCCGGCGTGTCATGTCGAAGTGGCGGGATTCGAACCCGCGGCCTTTTGGTCCCGAACGCCGGTTGTTAGTTTCAAATTTATAACTTATTGTCCGATTTTTCTGAAGCTGTTTGCTGGCGTATAGACCTTGAAAACACGGTGTTTTCACGCATCCTCTGGAACGCATATGGATCCCGCAGAACCACCTCTCTGCTGTGATGGAAGCTAACAACAGAGGGATGGGTTTTCTTTTGTGGTATGCGTAATCCGGCGCGCTTCAGCAAATGGATTATACCATAGATATACGTATGCGTAAAGACAAGTTGTCAGCGCTATGTAGTGGAGAATGCTTGATTACTGCTGCATCCTATATTATAATTAGTTCAGAATCATGTTATCAAACATCCGTCTTGGGGGGATTATATGATGGCCAATCATATGCTGGAGAATGAATACTTAAAGGTCACTGTTGCAGACGCCGGAGCTGAACTGATCAGCGTGTGGGACAAGACAACCGGGCGCGAATGTATTTGGAACGCCGATCCCGCTGTATGGAACCGGCATGCCCCCATTCTGTTCCCTTTTGTGGGGAAGGTGAAGGATGGCAAATATCGCATCGGTGAGAATGAATATACCATGAAAACCCAGCATGGCTTTGCTCGGGATCAGGTATTCACATGCGTTGAAAAGACGGAAGGATCCGTCACCCACTGCCTGACTGATAGCGAGCAGACAAGGGGTATTTATCCCTATGAGTTCCGCCTCACCGTTTGCCATCGGCTTTCCGGAAAGCAGCTTGCTATTGAATGGACGATCGAGAACCTTGGAGAAGAGAAAATGTTCTTTTCCATTGGCGGACATCCCGGCTTCATGGTGCCAGACGGTCTCCGCAAGGAAGACTGCCTGATTTTCTTCCCAGGGAAGACGGAACTGCAATACATTTCTGCCAATGCTGCAGGCTTCATCCTGCCGCAGAAGAAGACGCTGCCCCTCAGGGATGGCTTCGCGCCTTGGCAGGCGGATATCCCGGACACCTGGATCTTTGAGGATCACCAGGTGCATTCCGTGGGCATTGCCGGCCCGGATGGTACGCCCTTTGTTACGATGCGCTGTGAAGCTTTCCCCATGCTGGCGGTCTGGGCCAATCCCAGCGGCTCCTTCATCTGCCTGGAACCCTGGTTCGGGCGGGCGGATGATGAAGGCTTTGCCGGAACGATCGACCAGAAGAAGGAGATTCAGGTTCTGAACGCCGGAGCAAAGCAGGAGATCGCCTATTCCATAGAGTTTCACCGCTGAAGAGATGGGGATAAAGGAAATCCGTGCGATGCAATGTTGTAAAGAACGTGCAGTCCCCGATTATTTGCGGTAAATCGCAGAAAAGGGAGCATCCAGATGATTCCTGTAAAAATCATTTTCTTTGATATTGACGGCACGCTGGTGGATCCCCAAACGGGGCGCGTGCCGGAGAAAACCATTCAGGCGCTGCTGAGGTTGAGAGAAAAGGGCATCCGGCTGTGCATTTCCACGGGCAGGGCGCCCTTTGAAGTGCCGGACATCGGCTCGCTGAAATTTGATGCATACTGCACGTACAACGGCTCGCTGTGCTACGCGGACGATAAGATCCTGCACAGCAATCCCATTGCGCCCCAGGATGTAGCGCAGGTGCTGGCGAATGCTGCCGGCATTGGCAGGCCGGTTTCGGTGGCTACCCGGCAAAGGCTGGCGGCCAATGGCTGGGATCAGGATCTGGCGGATTACTACCGCCTGGCAGAATTGGAGTTGACCGTGGCGCCGGATTTTGATGCGGCTTGCCGGGAGAATGTGTATCAGATCATGCTGGGCTGCCGGGAGGAGGAGCATCCGGCCATCATCAGGGACGCGCAGGGTGTCAAGATTGCTGTGTCCTGGAATCGCGCCGTCGATGTGATTCCTGCGTCCAGCGGCAAGGGGACGGCCATCATGAAGGTGCTTGCCCACTTCGGGCTGGATGCCTCGCAGGCGATGGCCTTCGGCGACAGTCAGAACGATCTGGAGATGCTCAGGGCTGTGGGCATCGGCGTGGCCATGGGCAACGCTTCACTCCAGGCAAAGGCCGTGGCAGACGATGTGTGCGGCAGCGTGGGAGAGGACGGCATCTTCCACTATTGCTGCGACCATGGCTTGATATAAGCGATCACGACGGGATTGCCGTTGCATCAATACAAAACAGGAGGCAGAGACCATGTTTTACAAAAACGCCAGAATCTTTTGCAGCGATTTCACTTTCCGCACGGGTGCCTTTGAAGTAAAGGACGGCAGGTTTGGCCAGGTTATGCCGGACGATGTTCCGGAGGATGCGGTTGATCTTCAGGGAGCTACCGTGATCCCTGGCCTGATCGATGTGCACAGCCATGGCAACTCCGGCGCGGATTTCTCCGATGGGGATTACGAGGGCCTCCAAACCATGGCGGCCTATTACGCCAGCGTGGGCGTCACCTCCTTTGCGCCTGCCTCCATGACCCTGCCCTATGAGACCCTGGAGAAAGCCTATGTCAATGCGAAGCGCCTGGTGGAGGAAACGCCTGCGGGGCTGTCCGTGCTGCGTGGCATTCAGATGGAAGGCCCCTATTTTTCCTACAAGAAGCGTGGTGCGCAGAATCCTGACTATTTGAAAGAACCGGACTTTGAGGGCTTCAAGGCCCTGCAGGAGGGCAGCGGCGGGTTGATCCGCATTGTGGACGTGGCGCCGGAGTTGCCTGGTGCGGAGGAATTTGTGAGGCAGGCGAAGGAGCTTTGCACGGTTTCTGTTGCCCACACCGATGCGGATTATGACCACGCCAAGGCAGCCTTCGATGCCGGGGCGACCCATCTCACCCATCTGTACAATGCCATGCCAGCCATTCACCACCGCAATCCCGGCGTCATCCCGGCAGCGGCGGAGAACCCCAACGTGAGGGCAGAGCTGATCTGCGATGGCCTCCATGCCCATCCGGCCATGGTGCGCTTCGCCTTTCATCTCTTCGGCGGTGAGCGGATGGTGCTGATCTCCGATTCCGGCCGCTGCTGCGGTATGCCCAATGGCAGCAAGTTTGAACTGGGCGGCCAGGATGCCTGGCTGGTGGATGGCGTGGCCAGGCTGGCCGATGGCACCATTGCCTGCTCTGCCACCAACCTCTACGATTGCATGGTGAACGCCATCCGCTTTGGCATCCCGGAGGAGGATGCGATCCGCGCGGCCAGCTACAACCCTGCCTGTGCCATTGGTGCGGACAAGCTGGTTGGCTCCATTGAAACCGGCAAGGTGGCGGACTTCCTGGTTTGCTCCGCTGATTATGCCAGCCGCCGTGTCTTTATGGCTGGTCAGGAATTGTAAGTACAAAAAACTGCCCTTCGGAGAACCGAAGGGCGGTGATCTTCTGGATTACTTTTCGTTTTTGTAGATTTCCTTGAAGTAGCGGTAGGTATCCACCTTCAGTTCGCCACAGGCAGCCTCGTCGCAGGCGATGATCCCATCGGGATGAAGCTGCAGTGCGGAGATAGTCCACGCGTGATCAACGCCGCCTTCCACACAATGACGCAGTGCGCGGGCCTTGTTGTGGCCGCTGATAAGCAACAGTACCTGGCGGGCATCGCAGACCGTGCCGACGCCCACGGATACGGCAGTCTTGGGCACCTTGTTGGGGTCGTTGTCAAAGAAACGGGAGTTGGCGATCAGCGTATCTTCGGTCAGGGCGCGGACGCCGGTGCGGGAGGTAAGGGAAGTGAAGGGCTCGTTGAAGGCGATGTGACCATCCACGCCAGCACCGCCCATGAACAGGTCGATACCGCCGCAGGCAGCGATCTTTTCTTCATACCGCCGGCACTCAGCTTCGGGATCTTCTGCCATGCCGTCGAGGATATTGATATTCTCAGCGGGAATGTCAACATGATCGAAGAAGTTGTGGTGCATGAAGTACCAGTAGCTCTGGTCATGCTCTTTGGGTAGGCCGATGTATTCGTCCATATTAAAAGTGATCACATTCTTGAAGGTAACTTCGCCAGCCTTGTTCATCTCGATCAGGCGTTTGTAAACGCCCAGAGGAGAAGAACCTGTGGGAAGACCCAGAACAAAGGGTCGATCAGCCTTGTGGTTGTTGATGGCATCCGCGATGTGTTGAGCTGCCCATTCACACATGGCTTGATAGTCATTCTTGATGATCAGTTTCATAGCGGCATCCCCCTATATTCGTTTTGAGAAAAGATATTGCGTTTTCTCTACTTTAGTATATTATACACGTTAATCAGGTATTTGTCCATTCTTCTGTTCTATTTGTTGTGGATACCCATCGGTTCTATTATACCCATCAGGGAGGCGTTGTTATGTCAAAAATTCTGGAAGCAGCGGTGGATTCGCTGGCATCAGCACGGGCTGCAATTGTTGGCGGTGCAGACCGGCTGGAGCTTTGCAGCGCTCTGGCGGTGGGCGGTTTGACGCCCTATGCGGCGCTGCTGCACCAGATCCGCAGGGAAAGCACCATCAGCATCCGATGTCTGATGCGGCCGCGGGGTGGAGATTTCCTTTACGCGAAAGACGAGATCCTGCTGATGGCGGCACAGATGGAGCATCTGAGGAAAATGGGAGCAGATGGCTTTGTGATCGGCTGTCTGAATGCAGATGGTGATCTGGATGCATGCGCTATGGAACCTCTGCTGAAAGCTGCTGAAGGTGCCGGATTGACCCTTCATCGATGCATTGATGTATCGCGCGATCCGTGCAAAACCTATCTGGATGCCCACGCGCTGGGCTTTGATACCGTGCTGACCAGTGGCGCAGCGGGCAGCTGTTTGCAGGGTATGGAGACCATCGAACAGCTGCTGCAGCTACGGGATGCGCACCAAGGGCCGGAGGTACTCATCGGCGCAGGGGTGGATGCTTCCGTTATTGCCGCCTTCAGGGCAGATTGCCCTCAGGCACGAGCATTTCATATGAGCGGAAAAATGGAGATTGAAAGCGGCATGTGCTTCCGCCGGGAAGGCGTCCCCATGGGACTTCCCGGACTGGATGAGTGGCACATCCAGCAGACCAGCGAAGCCAATATCCGTGCAGCGCGGGGGGCGCTGGATGCGTAATTAAAATGGAGCGCGTCAACTCTGATGCGCTCATTTTTTATACGTTGCTATTCGCCTTTTTCAATGTAGCTGATCATCTTTTGATCATGCTTTGCTTTTTTGTACCAGCCGATGCAAAGCAAAAATAGTCCAACCGCAATCATGACGCTTCGCCTGATGGAAGCGGGTGCGAACAAGCACGATACAATGATGCCTGTTCCCGCGCCGGTGAACATATCGATCACGCCTTTTTCCTGCCTGAGTGCGCCAATAGCCCGCTGGCGATCAATTGTCTGTACCATTTGCGGATCCTCCTTCAGCAATGCGTCAAGTGAGATGCCATACTGCTCGCTGATCTCCACAAGGATTTGCAGATCGGGGTATGTTTTCCCTGTTTCCCAGTTGGATACGGCCTGCCTTGTTACATGAAAAATGTCCCCAAACGCTTCCTGTGTCAGATTCTGATCTTTCCGGATTTTCTGGATTGCAAGTCCCACGTTCATCCGATCACCTCCCTTGTTGTTGGCATCAGGGTAAACGATTGTGCTTGAAAAGTAAAGCAAGAAATGCTTGACAAAGCAAAATTTGCACCGATTTTTGAGCAATAGAAAACTGCCCCGGAAATTTCTCTCCGGGGCAGCACTATTATCTGCCGCGTGGGCCGCAGCATGATAAGATTGCCTTACTCAGCGATCTTCTTGAACTCTTCGAAGACGAACTGAACCTTGGGGCCGATAACAACCTGCACAGAGGTCTTGCCGGGACGGATGACGCCGGAGGCGCCGGAGGACTTGATCTTGGCTTCGTCCACCAGCAGGCGATCCTTCACTTCCAGACGCAGACGGGTGATGCAGTGATCGATGGAGGCAACGTTGTCCTTGCCGCCCAGGCCTTCCAGGATGATGGCGGCCATAGCGGTGAAGTCGTTGTTGGCCAGCTCGATCTTCATTTCGCCTTCCTGATCGTCTTCACGGCCGGGGGTCTTCAGATTCCACTTGGTGATGGCGAACTTGAACACGAGGTAGAACACCACGAAGGCAGCGATGCCCAGGGGGATGATCAGCCAGGTGTTGGCGGCGGCGGGCAGAGAGGCGGAGAAGACGAGGTCAGTAGCACCGGCGGAGAAGCAGAAGCCGGCACGGAAGCCCAGGGCCACGGTGATGATGGTGAAGATGCCGTACAGGACAGCGTACACCACGTACAGGGGGAAGGCCAGGAACATGAAGGCGAATTCGAAGGGCTCGGTCACGCCGCAGATGAAGGCGCACAGGGCAGCGGAGCCAACGACACCGATGGCGATCTTGCGCTTCGCGGTCTTGGCGGTCTGGATCATGGCCAGAGCAGCACCGGGGATACCGAACATCATGCAGGGGAAGAAACCAGCCATGTACATGCCAGCTTCCTGCGCACCGCTCCAGTAGTTGCCCAGGTCGTTGATGCCGATGGCGTCAAACCAGAACACGTTGTTCAGAGCGTGGTGCAGACCGAAGGGAATCAGCAGACGGTTCAGGAACGCGTAGATACCAGCGCCCACAGCGCCCGGATTGGAGATGCCGGTGCCCAGAGCCACCAGAGCGGAGAACACGATGGGCCACACGAAGATCAGGATGACGGCAACAACGATGGAGATGACAGCGGTCACGATCGCAACGGAGCGCTTGCCAGAGAAGAAGGACAGGAAGTCAGGCAGCTTGGTGTCCTTGAACTTGTTGTAGCAAACGCCGCCGATAACGCCAGCCAGAATGCCGATGAAGGTATTGCCGGCAACCTTGCCGTAAGCGTCAACGTTGTTGGGGTTTTCCAACATGAAGGGGAAAACCATCTTCACGATGTCGGCGTTGACCAGGGTCTTGATCATCAGGTAAGAAACGAAACCAGCGATGGCAGCGGTGCCGTTGTTGTCCTTGGCCAGGCCA
>JAFVVG010000025.1 GCA_017502305.1 Clostridia bacterium
ACTATTTGATAAATTTATTTTAAGTTGCTGACAGACGGCGGTTTTTCCAACACCCATTGTTCCACCGACTATATATAAGTTTTTCATATATTCACCTACAAATTCATAGTTTATCGCTTTCATTCTATCACGCAGAACAAGAAACAGCAAGCCTTGGCGGGCTTGCTGTTTCAGCATTTCTTTGGCGTGAAGCGAAGGGTAACTCCTTCCTTTCCGTCACTCCTGCTGGCGGGGTGGTTTTTTTACTTTTTCGCGTTTTCCAGGATATCTTTCATCACGGCGTTTATCTTCTCCACCCAACCGCCCTTGAACAGCAGACAGGCAGCCCGGTCAATACCCATCACATCCCCGGGCGTCGTTTCCAGTGCTGAGGCCCGGCACCCGCCCAGGCAATTCAGCGCATGGGGGCATTCCTGGCATTCCCGGTTGTGCTCCAAGACTTCCCTGGCCCGGGTATCAATCAGCTGCATGTATCGCGATTCCGTGATACACTGGCTCAGCCCAATTTCAGGAATCAACGGGAATTCTTCCTGGATCTCCAGGCCACTCAGGGACATACAGGGCAGTGCCCGCCCCTCGGCAGAGATGTACATGACCTGCCGGGCGTGACCACATACGCAGGTTTTGGTCGGGTCCTTGCTATTCTTCATGCTGGGGATGTCATAATCCCCAGGATTCTCCGCATCAGCGCTGAAAAAACCGCCCAACTGAAGGGAAAGGGGCATACCATCTTCGTAGTACCGGGGGATATAGTCCAAATAGACCTGGTACAACTCCTCCAGCGAAATGGACTGACCATAGCCGCCCTCCTTCCAGGCGCCTACATTGGAAATGGGGTTGGTCTTCAGCGAACGGCACCCCAGCTCCGCCAGACAGTTCACCGTGGCCCGCAGCAGGTGCTTGTTGCCCTGATGGATGCACATCTCTGCGCCAGTGGGGAAACCTTTTTCCCTGCAGCGGAGGAATGCCTCCTCCACGATCCTCTCCGCGCCGCGGATGCCCCGCAGCCAGTCGTGCCAGCCGTCCACGCCATCGTGGCTCATGTTGAATTCCGGGTGAATGCCCCGATCATCCAGTTCATCCAGCAGTCGATCCGTCACCAGTTTGCCATTGGAATAGATCGTTGTAATGCGGATCCCCCCTGCCAGCAGCGCATCCACGATCTCCAGAAAATCCTTGCGCACCAACGGTTCACCGCCAGTCAGGGATACGTTCATCACACCGCACTCGATAAGCTGTCGCACGATGTCCATGACCTGCTGGTGGGAAAGCTCACCAAACTTGGCGTCAGGGGCGGACATATAGCAGTGTTTGCAACGGTAATTGCAACGTCCTGTAATGGACCAGTGGGCAGTGCGGATATACCTTGCAGGATAAAGCCTGTATACCTGCTCCGCATCAATGGTGTCGCCTCGCTGACATGGGATAATCATTCCGCGCTTTTCTGCCTCCGCCAGAATATCCCGCAGCTCCCGGGGAATCACCGACAGGGAAACGTCAATCAGGCCATTGCACAGCTGCAGCGCCTGCATCTCCCGGGCAGTAATGAACACAGGCCGGCCAGCCCCCTTCTCCACCAGGGCATAGGGCAGCTTTTCCCATCCGCGCAGGAAAATATTCTCGTGCAGCTTATAGAACATCCGCTCTCTATCCTTTCCTCCGCAAGGGCCCGGAGCTCCCCGCTCGAACCTTTTCACTTTTTCTTACGTTCCGCGGGAAAAAGTATTGCCTCACAAGATAAATCCTCGTAGTAAGTCTGGATATTTTTTCTGGCTCCTTTTATGCGGGCACATGCTTTAGTGGCAGCCTGCCGATCATCGCTCCGTGCAGTAGACGCTGGTAATGGCATAGCTCCGGCTTCCATCGCCGCCTACCACAAAGGTTTTTCCGCTGCGTAACCAAGCATGCGCTTCCGCCTGACCCTGGTCATTCCGCCGTGCGCCCATATACATTGTGCAGGAGATTCCCCGGCGCTGTAGCATTTTCCTGGCCGTCAGGGCCTGCACCAGGCATTGGCTTTGCCAGGGCGTTCTGCGGCATACCGCCCCTACGGCCCAGCCTACCTGCCGTGCTTTCGCCCCGCAGTTTTCCTCCCAGGGGCTCTCCTTTTCCGGCATTCCCAGTCCCTTGGCCAGCGCAGGAAAAGGCGTGCAAAGCATCTTGAAACGATAGTATCCGCTCAGCATCAGTGCCTCTGCCAGCATCAGCTTGCGGGCAAGGGGCAACCGCAGAAAGGTTCTTATCTTACCCATGCTTTGCTTCCTCCTGCCAGCGCTGGATAATCCAGCAGATAAACAGCTCGTTGATGCTCCGGCTGTCCAGCGGGCACTGCGCCGTGCCGGCAATACCTCTGATTTTCTCCACCTCAGCCATGTTCCAGTATTGCCCCCAGACAGCGCGGTCAAGCCGGTTCAGCAGCTCGTCCACGCTGCGGCGGTAGTCCTCCATGCGGCCCTCTGACGGCTGGTTTGCAATGCCTGGCGAGTCCTTTCGGGTCTGGTTCAGCACGTCCCTGGGCAGCAGCCGTGCAAAGGCCCGCCGGAAAATGTGCCGGTCCACGCCCCGGTGCAGGAACATACGCCGTGGAATGCCCAGGGAAAACTGCATCACCCGATGATCCATCAGCGGGAACAAATACCGCACGCCATGTTCCGCAGCCTGGAACGCTGCATTCTCCAGCCGCAGCCGCTGGCCGCCCTGGCGGACATATTCGTCCGTTGCGTAGCCGAAGGTCAGCGCAGGCAGAGAGGTTTGCTTCCACCGCTCTGCGAAGGCCGGATTCAGCAGACCTTCATTGGTTTGCTTCTTGTAAACAAAGGGCTTCACGTAATCCTTTCCTCGACGGATGCGGCGCAGGATATGCAGCGCCGTTCTGGCCAGGGGCATGCCGCTACCCTTCATTTGCCAGAAGACTTCCCGTGCATAGGCCAGGTACTCCCTCTGGTGCCACATCTCAATCTCGCCCATGCGGTGGCTGGCGCCCTCGTCACCGCCATGGCCGCTGAACACCGTCCGGACGCCCTGGCTCCGCATCCAGGCAGCCGTTCTGCCGACCTGAATGGTATGCACATGGGGCGGATCATCCCGTTGGAAAAGACTCATCATAGAATCCTTCTTCCGGGGAAGAAAATCGCACCGGATACCCTCCTGCCGGCAAATGCTGTCGATGAGCAGGCGCTCGTCCTCCTCCTGCAGGGGATGCTCCTCCACCGGCGGCGACCAGGAGAAATATACTGCCTCACGGCCCATGCGATGGATCAGCACATCAATTACCGCAGAGTCCAGCCCACCGGAGAGTTCCGCACCAACCTTGCCTGGCACCGCCTTCAGCCGGCGGGACACGGCGTCCTCCACCAGCTCATACATGCATTTTTCATAGTTTTCCCGCCTGCCCAGGCGTATTCTCTCGCTGCCGGGCACAAAATAGGCTTCCTCTCGCCGGGAATAACCATCCCTTGTTTCCTTCAGCCACAGGCAGCGCCCGGCTTCCACCATGCTGATGTTCGCAAAGGCTGTTTGCGTGGCGCTGTTGTCGTTTCCGCCCATCATGCGCAGATACAGCTGGCGCTCATTCACCGTCGCATCCATTCCTGGCATGCGCAAAAGGCCGCGGATATCCGTAGCAAAGGCTATCTCTCCGCCCTTCATGTATACATACAGCGGACGCACGCCCATGTGATCCCGGAAAAGCAGCCATGTTTTTTCTTCCTTGTCGTACATCGCGCCGGCAAAATCACCGTTGACCAGTTTCAGCGCGGCGGTTCCTTTTTTTTGAATCAACCTGAAGAGCAGTTCCTCGTCCCCGGCGCTGTTATCCATCCCGACCAGAGGAAGCAATTCCTCACGGTTGAACAATAGCGCGTCTATTACCGCTGCCCATTTTCCCTGCCGCAATACCGGCGGGGAAGCAGGATATTCCTCCGAAAAATGCTCCAACCGGCAGCCCATGGCCATACCATCCGATATAAAGCTGTCGTTTCCCGCATCGCCATAGATCCGGCTGTTTTCCTCCAGCGCCTCCAGGCATTCACGCAGGCGCTTATTCCCCTGTTTGCTGCTGAGGCCATAAATGCCACTCATGCCTGAACCTCTTTCACCAGCCCGCAATCAATCAGCTTTTCAAGGAAAGGCGTGATGTCTTTTTCACACCGGGCCGCTTCCACCTCATATTCCTCCGTTAACGCAGCGACCAGCTCGCTCCGGGTTTTGCCGGATTTCAGCAGGGTGCAGATGCTGTATCCCACCTCGTCCATTTCATGATAGTTGCCGGTGAATGGATCCTGTACCCAGACCTGCCCTTGCTTGTTCCGGGACAAAAGCCCCGTGAATCTCAGCTTCTTCTCATTCATCGGAACGCCTCCTCCAGTTTGTTACACAGCTGCTTTGTACCGCCCTTTTCCCCGGTGCGCACACCCAAATACATGGGCACTTCATCCGCCATATCAACACAGCGCTGAAAATATTTTTCTCTGTCATCCTTCCGGATCATATATGGCCTGTACAGATTCCGCATAAGCTGATCCACCCGGGCGATGTTTTCCACAGGAGCCAGTTCACACATTTCTCCCGCAAACAGCCGCACCACGGCGCGCAAGGGTGTCAGTCCCGCCTGAAAGCAGGCGGTAACATCCACGTTGAACTTCTCCTCCCGCTCCTTCTGCCACAAGGGCCGGCCTTCCAGGCTGTACATCGTCATAGCGTCCTGCCACAGTTTTTGGGAGGGATAGCTGGCCTGCACGCAGTAACAGCCATCCTTCAGCACAATGGAAGCCACGTCATCCGTCACCAGGCGCCAACCCCGGGTGATCAATTCCCTAGCCATGGTGCTTTTCCCCACGCCGCTGTCGCCGATCAGCAAAATACCCTTGCCTTCCCTGGCTACACAGCTGCCATGCAGCAGCAATCCGCCCCGCTGATACTGGATGGCGCCCATGCAGGAACCCAGCACATATACGCCCAGCAGCTCTGGCTTCACGTCTTCGCCTGCGTCCACCAGGATCTCCCGTCCCTCCCTGATAAGGAAACGAGCCACTCCCGCCACCTCCAGCCTGACGCCCTCCGTCTCCGGCTGAAACGCAATCCGCTCCCGGCGCACCACAACCTCAGCTTCGCCCATCTCTTCCGGCAGGGCAAGCGGAATCTCCGAGGCAATCTTCAGCCCAAAGGCCTTGAAGCAATGATCCATGTAATCTCCGTTCTTTCGCAAACGCTTCATAGCAAAAATGGATTCAGCGGTCACTGAATCCATGAAGTTTACAATATACAATTCCGGCATTGGTTAGCTGGGCTCAGGTTTTACTGGGCCATAGCTGGCGTCGCTGGCATCTTCAGGCTTGAAAATCACATCGCCTTCCAGAGGGAAGTAGTGATTCCCACTGAACGTCAAACGCACGTCCAATGTCTCAATCCGGGGAACGTTCCATTCCTTTTTCAAGTCTGAATCCTCCTCTCGCCGCATTCTGATACATTACCACCATTATTCTACACCGTGCAGATTCCCCTGTCAAGTTTTTTCCGGCGACTTTCTTTCTTTTTCAACCTCTTGTTGACAATCTCTTTTCGTTTCATATATAATAATAGCAGTTGTCTACCCTATGATTTTTGAAAGGATTGTCCTTATGAAAAAGATAAACTACCGCCGCACACTCATCACTCTTCTGGTCCTCATCGTTTCCGTATGCGGCGTTATCGGCGGCACCTTTGCCTGGTTTACCGACAGCTCCGAAAGCGTGGAGAACGTTGTCGGTTCCGGCAAGCTGGATATGAAGGTTGAGGTTCGCAAAAGGATCAACCCCAAACATGAAGAAGTACCGGAGTACGAGTGGTATGACGTGGACAGCGACAACTGCCCAAAGATTATTGATTTTAACCGCATTGAACCCGGTTATATGCTCTCAGAAACGCTTCGTATGTCCAATATGGGAAATCTGATTTTCGATTACCAAATGAACATCCTCCCGGGCAGCAACGAGGTTCTGGGCCCCAACGGCGAAAATCTGGCTGATGTCATTGATGTATATTTCTCCTTCGCGGCAGATCCCTTTAAGGATATGACACGTGCCGATATCCTTTCTTCCGGCAAGCAGCCGCTCGTACCGGGCACTTCTTTTGATCACGACCGTTGGTATTATTCCGGTACGCTTTCCGATCTGTCTTCCGGCGTGCTTGATATTTCCAAGGGCACCCTGCTTTCCTCCAATTTCGCACTTGACCTTTCCAATGGAGTTTTGGGGTTGCCCGCCGGGACTGTTTTCCTTGAAAAGGACACCCGCAGACTGGTGATCCAGAATGGTACAACATGTACTTTCATTTTCCACATGCAGGAAACAGCCGGAAATGAATATCAGAATCTTTCCCTTGGTGATGTTTCCATCAATTTCATGGCAAAGCAGGCTGCTTTCCCTGATTTTGAAGACGATGCCTTTGATTCCACCTACGACCAGAACGCCACCTGGCCCAATGAAGCCCCCGCACCCTGATGTCTCCGGCAACACAAAATGCATATTCCGCCAGCTGTGTTTACATGCGCAGCTGGTTTTTTTGTTTCAAAAAAAAGAAACCCCGGAGGGTTCCCTATTGTCCGCGCAGAATCTTCCACAGCTTGTGAACAGGCCTCAGAATCCAATACAGCCAGTACCAGCCATCAGGCAGATCCACCCACTGCCACAGCCACACCCGGGGCCGCAGGCGCAGCAGCAGGCGCTGGGGCAGGTATTTCTGGTTCAGCGGATGCGGCAGCTGGTGGAAATAGTGGTAATACGCCGGTGAGGCTTCCCGATCCCCGGTGCCCTCCATCAGGCTCAGCAATTCATCCGTAAGGCGCTGCGCCTTGCAAAGCAGCTTATCTCCCTGTCTACCGGCTTCCACCAGAACACCCTGCTCTGTTCGGCTGAAGCGATAGCCGCCGAATACCGCCTCTGGTACTTCCAGCATGGGCAGGCGCTGAAGGAGCAGCATCGCCACCAGGAGCATCAGCTGCTGATCATCCTTTTCCATGCGGCGCCACAGGATGTCCATTTCTCCGGCACTGCCGCGTACCATCTGAAGCATATCCGCCAGCCATTTCAGCCGATGATAGCCATGCCGGGTATTGTGCACCACCTGCAGGTACATCTGATCCACCTTGCCAGGCACCGGCACCTGAGCGCCGCCCAGAGTAACCTTCCGGCGATTGGTCCAAAGCACCTCAAAGGCATCACAGCGCCAGGGCAAGAGCCGCCAGTGCAGTTCCAGGTACAGTTCACCCTTCCGGAACAGATAGTGGTTCTGGGTATGTTTGCTCTCCGCAAGGCGTTTGGGGGTAGTCAGCGTCTGCTGCTCGTGCCATTGCCAGCCATCGCGCTGAAGCAGTTCCGTTGCACGATCCACCTGGCTTTTCTCCACCAGCAGATCCAGGTCGTGACAGCTTCGCAAGCCCAGGATACCATACAGTTCCAACACCATGGCCGGCCCCTTGACTGAAAGACAGCGGATGCTTGCTTTTTCAAAAAATCTGATCAGATATCCCAGCATGGACACCTGGCGCATCATGTGCAGGGTTTCCTCATCCCGGTTTGTTTCGGGCATGCCGCCCGCCAGGTTCTCCGCTGCCATCAGCTCCATGCGATTCTTCTTTACCAGCACCATGAAGCGTTCTTTGTCTGCCTCCGGCGGCAGCGTGGCTTCTCCGCCCATCAGGCGCAGCAGCGTGGTCAGCTCCACCGTAGGCTTCAGATATGGAATCATCCGCGTCATCATCGCTGCCTCCCGTCTTGCGCAATATGGCCAGCCAGCAAACAAACTGTTCACCGGCTGGCCAGAATCGCCTTATTTCTTTGCGTGCTTCTGCACGTCATAGGCGGTATACCCCCGCTTGTAGTAGGAGGCATAGCGTTCGGATTTGTAGTAGTGATTTCTGCTGGTAAAGGAGCGGAAGTCCACATTGTTGAGCACCGAGCCCAGCACCGGACAGCCGGTTTTTCGGATGGCGTTCACCACCTCGGTGATATCCTTGCGGCGGCCGCGGTTGTAGCTCACCACCACCAGGGCGCCGTCGCAATACTTGGCAAGCTCCACGGCGTCCACAATCACGCCAGCGGGGGGCGCATCAATGAGCACCACGTCAAAATTTTCCCGCAGGGTCTGCATCAGGGGGGGCATGCGGTTGGAGGACAACAGCTGCAGGGAGCTGCTTACCTCGCGGCCGATGGGCACCAGATAGGCGCCGGTAATGTTGGTCTGATAAACAACGTCCTCCATTTCGCACATACCGGCCAGGTAATGGGCCAGGCCGAAATGCTGCTCGGAGGTGAAATGGATCTGATGCTGGCTCATGATCTTGGATCGGCGCAGGTCGGCGTCCACCAGCACAACCCGTTTGCCCAGGGTGGTCAGCGTCCGCATCAGATTCATACCCATGAAAGATTTGCCCTCATAGGCGTAACGGCTGGTGATAAGGATGGTCTTCACGTCATCGCCACAATAGGAAAGGTTGGTCGCCAGGGTGTTGAGGGCCTCATTGCAGGAGAATTCCAGCTTCGGCAGAAAGCCAATCTCAAGATAAGCCATGCTTTTGCCCCCTCTTTCCAGTCTTGCCCTTGCTCATCACCTGGCTCTTGCTCAGGGCAGGAATCACCGCCAGCGTGGGGATATTCGCCGCCTGCTGGATATGCTCCGGGGTGCGGGGGCGATCGTCAATCACGAAAAGCAGCACAATGATGCCTACCGCCAGCACAGCACCCAGCATGAAGCCCTTCACCGCCTGAGAGGCCTTGCTTACCCTGGAAGCCACGCTGGGCACCAGGGCCACAGAGAATACATTGGGTTCCTCGGAGTCCATCGTCTGTAGAATAAAGGTCTTCGCCGCCGAGGCATAGGCGTTGGCAATGTCCGCCGCCATCTGCGCATCGGAATTCCGGGCGGTGATATACAGCACACGGGTGTCCTCAGGATTGCTGATGCTGATCATGCCCTGCATCTGGCTGTAGGTATAATCCAGCCCCAGCTGAGTGCGGACCATCTCGTGAACCTCCCAGGTGCGGAAGACTTCTTCGTAGTCCATAGTCAGCATGGAGCCCAGCTGCAGGTCGGAAATGTTCAGTGCCGCACCCTGGTTGCCCACGATGTACAGCTTGGAGGTTGCGCTGTACACGGGTACGGACCGGGAGGCCTGCACACCCATGCAAATAGCGCCAATCAAAGCGGCAATAATCACGTACTGGATCTTGCTGAGCACCATATAGAACAATTCCACCAGATCAATGGTTTTGGGTTCAGCCTTGCCGCCCTCCGGTTGTAGGTTACTCTGCCCGGCTGTACTGGCAGCCTGTACCAATGCTTTGGCCAGAGCGTCCACCATAAACTCCTGGTTCGCCTTTTCGTTATTCAGTTGATCTTGCTGAGAATGATTATTTTTCATGTTTATCCCCGATCTTATTCCTCAATCAGTTCGCCCATCACAAGCAGGATCCCTGCGTCCTTCATCATGGCGGGAAGCACAGTGGAGCTGAACGTGATTTCCAGGAAACGACCCATTTTTTCTGCGCGGAGGGGCGTCCAGTTGAACACACCCGCTTCTTCCTGGTCCGGCATGCCGATCAGCGCCACAATAGCCTGATTCTCGCCAAAGGGCGTGGGGAACGCCATCCTGGCCATCACGTCGCCATAAGGCTCCTTATAGTCCACCGCCATAACCTGGGTGATTTCATAGGGCAGCAGGGTATCGATATCAATTTCCTTGAGGAGCAGAGCGGTTTCGTTCACGGTCTCCGCATCAAAATATCGGATGGGTCTCTTTTCAGGATCAGTGAAGTGCGCCGTGAGCTTTTCCAGCTCCGCGTCAATGGCCTTTGTCCGGGGCACAATGATGATCTGGCAGTCCACAGCTTCGCCTTCCGTGTTCCGCAACACTTCGTCCACAACGTAAATAATATCCGAGGCGCTCTTGCTGGGGATGAAGACTTCTTCCTCCCGGATGACCTCCTCGCTTTCGGCAAGGCCTTCACCCGGCTTGGTCGCCAGCAGCGCCAGCAAGGTTTCGCCGCCGGCATACTGGGCCATCACATCCGCGGGAACGGTGAAGCGGATGATATCCTCCTCCACCGACTGGGCAGGCTGCGCCTTCCACTGAATGCCATTTTCCGTCTCGCGGCCCAGTACAGGCACCACCAGCTGACCAGGCTGGTAGTCGATATTCATGTGCATTTCCACATCCACATCGGCTTCCAGCTGAGCATCTTCCACCTCTGCAGAGAAAAACTCAGGCATGTAGAGAATATCAGGATCAGCATGGATGATCTGCTGGATTTCCTTCTGAGTTTCTTCCGGGAAATACCGGGCCGGGGGCTGCTTGTTGATATCTACAAAATCAAAGATTTCCTTCAGGATTTCCACCGTCAGCGCCGTGGGCTCCATGGCCCGGATGCTGCAGGGTACCTTCTCCAGGCCCTGCGGCAGATAAGCCGCCAGGATTTCGTTTACATTGTCCTGGGTCGGTGTGGCAGGGGCGTCGGAATAGGTATCCACGATCACCGATGTGGCCAGTGCTGATGTGCTCATGCATGCCAGCAGCAATGCCAGCGCCAGCGAAAGAATCCGCCGCAGCATTGTCATTGTATCCCCACCTCACTTTCCTCATTCATGTATACGTCCCTGATCAGGCGTTTCAGTTCACTTTCCCCGGCGTGGAATTCCATGTATCCATCCTCGCCGATCCTGTGCTCACCCTCCAGGTCGATGATTTCTTTCTGCTCGTAATGTTCAATCACGTAGCTCTGGCCGCTCACCCAGCCGCTGTCCAGGCTGGTGTACATGTGATCCGCCAGGGTTTCAAACAGCTCCGTCACCGTCTGCGTATTTTCCTTGAGGCTGCTCCTGAACAGCTCCGCCAGCCCCTCCAGGAAGGTTCTCTGCCGGCTCATACGCTGCCGGTTGGAGTTGTCGCCAACCTCATGACGGCCCCGGACGTAATATTCCGCCTGCTTGCCCTGCAGGGTCAGCGTCGTGCCCCGCGTCATGGTGGGGTCCAGGTGAGAGAAGTCATCCTCCAGTGTGACGGTCACACCGCCAAGCGCATCGTTCAACATAGCGATACCCGTCATGTCCAGCACCAGGAAATGATCCACCTCAATGCCATGCATCAGCCGTTCCACCGCCCATATGGTATTATCGCAGTTCAGCTTGTTGCTGCTGCCAAAGGCGTGGGAAAGGCAGATCTGCATCCGGTTGATGCCCGCCGCATGGCCGAAGGGGCTGTAAACCTTCACGTCCGTTACCGTATCGCGATCAATGTGGATCGGCGTCACCGTCCGGTGATGGCGGTCAATAGCCAGCAGCATCAGGAAGTCCGCCTGACCGCCGCTGCGGAAGGTCGCCTGGGCAGCGATGTCTTCTTTATCAACGCCCACCACCAGGATATTGGTGAAATAGTTCTTGTAGTAGGCATATTCGCGACCGTCCACGATCATCGTGGAGGTGGGCATGAACCGCCCTTCAATGCTGCCGAAGGTTTCCACCGGCTGCTGATGCTCGTCAAACAGGTCTCCGATGACGTACACCGCACCAAGCAGCAGGGCAAAAACAGCCGCTGCCAGCACCGCTGTCAACAGAACTTGCAGGCGGGCCGGGCTTCCCCTGCCATCCAGTCGTTCCCTCATCGGCGTCCTCCTGAAGAATAATGCGATACCATCGTCGAAAAAAAAGACAATATCTCATCGTTAATAATACCACGCACCGCTTTTTTCTGTCAATTTTTTTCTACATAATATAGCAAATAAATCACGTGTTGCCTCAATGATACCATTCGTTTCCGCATACCGATGTTTCCGCTTGACAAAGCCGTTATATAGGCATATTCTTGTATTTGGAGAAGGAGGCCTTTTCTGCCATTTATTCACGCTTTTTTCTTCTCCCCTACAAAAGGAGGTTTCTCCATGAAAAAGGAACTCCATAAAGTCCAACGCTACCAGGCAAAAGATATTATGACGCTGTGCAAAGCGCTGCTGATCGCCCTGCAGGTTGCCATTTTCGTCATTGGATGGGATCTGATGCAGCCAAAAATCCGTTTCTTTGCTCAGACGTCCCTTTTGCTGTTTGTGATCTACGCCATTATTCTGTTCTGGATGCACAGCACCTACAAAAGCCTGCGGGTAGGTTCCTCCAAGCTGATCCACCTGTTTACCGCACAGTTCCTTACCCTGTTTGTCAGCAATTGCCTTCTGTTGATGATTGCTACCCTGTCCATCCGGCAGCTGCCCAACCTCTGGCTGTTCATCGCGGTATTCATTGTGCAGGTGGCCGTATCCCTCCTCTGGTGCTACCTTGCCCACCAGCTGTTCCACGCGATCACGCCTCCCAAGCGCACCGCTGTGGTTTTTGACCGTCCCGAGGATGAAAGCGCCTTTGACGGCATTTTTGAGTATACCGGGAAATATGCTGTCGCCAAGAGGATTTGCGTACAGGATTTCCAGGCACCTTATGATGAGCTGTTGGCAGAGCTTTCCGACATCGAAAGCGTCTTCCTGGCGGATGTGCCTCAGGAAATCCGCTCCCTGCTGTTCCGTTATGCCACCAACCATCGCTTGTCCGTCAACCTGTATCCCACCATGGATGACGTCTTGCTCTCCACTGCCCGCAGGCGCTTCATCGCCAATATTCCCATGCTGAAAGTCAGCATCGGCACGGCACCGCTGCCTGTGCGCTTCATCAAGCGCACCATGGATATCATCGGCTCCGGCCTGCTGCTGATTGTTGCCAGCCCCATCATGGCTGTGGTAGCTATCCTGATCCATCGGGAAGATCACGGCCCCATATTCTACCGGCAAAAGCGGCTGACCATCGGCGGCAAAGAATTCGAGATCCTGAAGTTCCGTTCCATGCGCACCGACGCCGAAAAAGACGGCGTTGCCCGCCTGGCTGCCGAAAAGGACAACCGTATTACCGGCATCGGTCAAATGATCCGCGCCACCCGCCTGGACGAACTACCCCAGCTGTGGAACATTTTCAAGGGCGATATGAGCCTGGTGGGCCCCCGTCCGGAGCGGCCGGAGATTGCCCGGCAGTATATGCAGGTGCTTCCCCAGTTTGACGCCCGCCTGAAGGTCAAGGCTGGCCTGACGGGCTATGCCCAGGTGAACGGCAAATACAACACCACGCCTGCCGAAAAGCTGCAGATGGACCTGATGTACATCTCCGAAATGTCCATTGCCCTGGATGTGAAGCTGATTTTGCAAACGGTGCAGATCATGATGAAAAAAGAAAGTACCGAGGGCGTCACCCAGGGACAAACCACCGCCATGAAATAACAGCGCATATCAAAAGACCAGAGCCTTCGCCCTGGTCTTTTTTCATGCCCTTACAGCAAGGCAAGCACCCCGCGGATGTTCTCCTCCTGGGGCACGATAATGTCCAGATCGACCTCCGGGTGCAGCTGCACATAAGCCAGCAGCCTGCCCATCACGTTATCCTTGGTAAGCATATAATCGGCCACGATGGTTTCCTCGTCCACACCCAGGTGGTGCAGCAGCAGCGCGCTCACCACGCCTGTCCTGTCCTTGCCGGCGGTGCAGAAGTACATCACGTTGCTTTCTGCGTTCAGGATGGTATCCAGGATGCGCTCCATCTGCCCATCCAGCATGCCGGCGTACACCTGATGCAGGTGCTCCCGGGAAATGGGCGTGCCTCCGCCGCCGGTGACCGGCAGGTGCATATAGCGGAAGCCTTCCACGCCCGCCAGGCAGCAGGGCTTGTGCCGCACCTCCTCGTCCGAGCGGAGATCCACCAGGGTGGTCACCTTGTTTTCACGCAGCCAGGCGATGTCCCCATCCGTCAGCTGCACAGGCGCGTCGCTGCGGAGGAAGCGCTTCTCCCCCGTTGGCAGCCAGCGGGTGTTGCAGGTGGATGACAAAAGCGAGCTCATATGGTCCTCCGTTATTTCACCTTGGCGAAGATCATCCGGCCGGCGCTGGTCTGCACCACGTTTTCCACCACCACAGCGGCGGTTTCCCCCAGCAGGCGGCGGCCGCCGTCCACCACAATCATGGTGCCGTCGGGCAGATAGGCCACACCCTGACCGGCCTCCTTGCCTTCCTTCACGATCTGCACAGTAATCTCCTGGCCCTGCACCACAGCGGTGCGCAGGGCGCCGGCCAGCTCGTTCAGGTTCCAGGCGGCGATGCCCGCCACCGCGGCAGCCTTTTGCAAGCTGCCGTCGCAGGTGATGATGATTCCCTCGGTTTCCTGGGCCAGGCGAAGAAGCTTGATATCCGCTCCGGGCAGGTCATCATAGTCGGTTTCATCCATGCGCAGGCGCAGGCGGCCTTCTGTTTTCATCTGCTCCAGAATGTCCAGGCCCCGTTTGCCCCGGCTGCGCTTCACCGCATCAGCGGATTCGGCGATGTGCATCAGTTCCCCCAGCACAAAGCCCGGCACAACAATCTCGCCCTCCATAAAGCCCACGCGGCTCACATCCAGCACGCGGCCGTCAATGAGCACCGAGGTATCAAGCAGCTTTACCTTCAGGCGGTTATCTTCCTCTGCCTTGCGGTGGCGGCGCCCCAGCTTGCCGGGCATACGTTCCATCAGGCTGGTCACGTCACCGGCACGCTTCCAGCCCACGGTAACGCCAATCACGCCCAGCACCACGAAAATAATGGCAGAAAGCACCGTGGTGAACATGCTCTGGCCCATAAAGGTAAAGATTTGGCTCACCAGTGCGGCGATCATCAGGCCGGCGACCAGGCCGCCGGTGCAGCTTACCACCTGTCCGAAGGACATGCGGTCCAGCCGCTTTTCCAGGGCGGCGCCGCCCTCCACGCACAACCTGATGATCCGGGGGCTCAAAAGATAAAAGATGCCGCCGAAGATCACCGCCGTGCCGATATAGGCCGTCAGCACCACACCCAGGGAAAGGGAGGCCTCCTTGTACACAAGCCCCACGATCTGCAGTCCGCCCAGCGTCACCGCCACGCCCAGGCCCGCGCCCAGCAGGGCGATGAGCCAGCGCAGCAGCTGCTGGATCACTTTTGATTTCAGCAAATAAGGTCAACTCCTCGTCAGAATAGCACGCTCAGGGCCTGCATCACCGTATCCACGCCCAGCAGCTTCACGCCCTCGGGCGGAGTCACGCGGCGCAGGTTCTCCTTGGGAATCATAATGGTGGTAAAGCCCAGGCGCTGACACTCGGCAATGCGGCGCTCGCACTGGGGAATGGCGCGCACCTCGCCAGCCAGGCCCACCTCGCCCATAACAGCCACGTCCGCGCCCACGGTTTCATCCTTCAGCGAGGAAGCCACCGCCACGCACAGGGCCAGATCCGCCGCCGGCTCGGAAAGCTCCAGGCCGCCGGCCACGTTGATATACACATCCTGGTTATAGGTTTTCTGTCCGGCCCGCTTTTCCAGCACCGCCAGCAGCAGCGCCACACGGCCAGTATCCGCGCCGCCCACGGTGCGCCGGGGCGTGCCAAAGTAGCTCTGGGAAGTAAGAGCCTGCACATCGCAAAGCAGGGGGCGGGAGCCTTCCAGCCCGCAGAACACCACAGAGCCGCTGGCGCCCTTGGCCCGGTGGCTCAGCAACTGCTCCGAGGGGTTTGTGACCACCTGCATGCCCTTTTCCGTCATCTGGAAGACGCCCAGCTCATTCACCGAGCCAAAGCGGTTCTTCACCGCCCGGAGCAGGCGGTATTCCTGCTGGCGGTCGCCTTCGAAATACAGCACCACGTCCACCATATGCTCCAGCATGCGGGGGCCGGCGATGGCGCCCTCCTTGGTCACATGGCCCACCAGGAAAATGGCGGTGCCGCTTTCCTTGGCCAGGCGCATGAGCAGACTGGTGCTTTCGCGGATCTGGCTCACGCTGCCGGGGGCCGAGGACATTTCCGGCCGGTACATGGTCTGGATGGAGTCCACCACCGCCACGTCGGGCTGGATCTCACGGAGCTTCTCCTCCACGCCGTCCAGGGAGTTTTCCGCCAGCACGTAGAGGTTCGGCACGTCGATGTTCAGCCGCCGGGCACGCAGCTTCAGCTGCTTGGCGGATTCCTCGCCGCTGACGTAGAGCACCCGCTTGCCTTCCCGGCAGAGATTGGCGCACACCTGCAGAAGCAGCGTGGATTTGCCGATGCCCGGATCGCCGCCGATGAGCATCAGTCCGCCCTCCACAATGCCGCCGCCCAGCACACGGTCAAGCTCGCTGATGCCGGTGGAAATGCGCAGGGTCACGTCCTCGGGGATCTCCTTGAGCAGCATGGCCACAGCGCCGGTGCCGGGGCGCTGCTTGGCTGCCTTCGCCGGCGCGGCCGAGGGCGCCGCCACCGTTTCCTCCAGCGTGTTCCACGCGCCGCAGCCCGGGCATCTGCCAATCCACCGGGACGTCTCATACCCGCAAGCCGTGCACGCAAACAGCGTTTTTTCCTTTGCCACGCTTCCACCTCCAATATTGTGTCATTATACCACATCCGCCACGGAAAGGAAACCTGTTTTTCACCCATTGTTACACGCGCCGCTCTTGCCAAGCAGGGGACAAAATAGTATAATATATAATGAAAAATTATGTTGATCGGAGCAATGCGACATGAAACGCCTTATCGCTATTCTGTGTCTTCTGATGATGCTGCCCGCCTGCTGCCTGGCGGAAAACGCGCTGCCCCTGGGCGGCCCGGCCCCCTACGGCCCCGTTGCCGACGCTTATGGCGAGGACGGTCTCTCCTATGATGACGGCACCATGTCCATCCGGATCGAGTTTGGCGAAGCCTATGGCGTCAAGGTCACCTATGTTTATGTCCAGCTGACAGACCCCAGCCAGCTGCGTACCGCCCTGGCCGCGCCCTACCCCTCCAAGAAAACCCTCACCGTGCCCCAGATGGCGGAGGACAACCACGCCGTGCTGGCCATCAACGGCGATTTCTTTTCCTACCATTCCGAGGGCGTCATCATGCGCTCGGGCGAGATGCTCCGCTACAACACCTCCGCCAAGTCCAGGGGCCGTGATATGCTCATTATCAACGATAAGGGCGATTTCGAGTTTATCATCCCCGTGACCAAAGCCAATTACGAGGCCTATACCGGCACTCCCAAGGAGATCTTTTCCTTCGGCCCGGCGCTGATCATCGACGGCGTGGTGCAGGAGTATGAATACCGCAAGAAGACCTCCTGCGGTTATCCCACCCCGGCCCAGCGCATGGCATTTTGCCAGCTGGATACCCTGAGCTACCTCATCGTGTACACCGAAGGCCCGGAGCAGGTTGAAAACACCGGCCTGTCCATTCCCCAGTTTACCGAGCTGCTGGCAGGCCTGAACGTCAAGCATGCCTACAACCTGGACGGCGGCCACTCCTCCACGATCTATTTCAACGGGCAGCGCATCAATTCGCCCGAAACGAAGAACCGCTCCGTGGGCGACATCATTTATTTCGCCACCCTCCGTACTGATAACCCCCAATAAAGCTGGAGGCCTTTTCCATGAAACGCTTGCTCTGCCTGCTATTGACCCTGATGCTCCTGCCCCTGCCCGCTTCCGCGGCCCTTGAGGACAACGCCGCCGCGGCTGAGCTGGACGTGATTCTCCTGGATAACCGCACCGAGCTGGACCAGACCGCCCTGCGGGATGGCAGCGACTCCACCGGCTATGATCCCCGCTCCGCCAACAGCTTTGTTTTTGCCGCTGAAATCAGCCAGGAGCGCCCCCTGCACCGCGTTTTCCTGCGGATGAACGCGCTGCCTGCCTCAGCTGAAATCCAGGTGAAGAACGATAAGGGGAAGTACGTGGCCATGGCCAGCGTGCAGAATCCCGGCCCCGAGTTTTCCATCACCAGCAGCGAGCCCATCACCGGAAGCATCCGCCTGGTGATCCGCTTTGAGAAAAGCACCCGCCTGCAGCTGACGGAATGCCGGCTCTTTGGCCGCGGGCGGCTTCCTGCCTCCCTCCACCAGTGGCGCGGCAGCCAGATGGCAGATGTGCTTCTCCTGGCAGACTCGCTGACCGATGTGGACGCTTCCCAGGTGAAGGCCTGGTGCGAAAACGGTGCCACCGTTGCGGTAGCCGCGCTGACCAGGCCTGCGGGGGATATCCTTTCCCTCACCGACGCCCTGTGGGACGCCGGCGTGCGCTGCGTGCCGCTGTATGGTACCTTCCGGGCCATGGAGGGTACCGCCCAGCAGAAGCTGAAAGCCTGGTATGAAAAGCCTGTTCTGAAGGCCCTGACCGGCTGGGTGCGCACCTTCCAGCCCCGTCTGCTGGTTTCCTGCAGCGAGGTTACCCAGCAGCTTCTCCCCACTGTGAAGGCCAACGCCGCCGATTATGCCTTCGATACCGAATCCGCCGCCGATTGGGGGCTGTGGATCACTCCCGAAAGCTGCCATATCACCGATGACGTGCAAAAGCATGTCTCCGCCCTGGCACCCCGCGATAACGAGGCCCTCCTGGCCCTTTGCCAGGCGGAGTTCGCCTCCGCCGTGCACGCGGATCCCGCCGCCATCCCCTACCCCGCCGATCGCCTGAAGGACGGCTATCTGCCGGAAGGCGAGTTCGTCTACGAAAATCCCGAAGAGGGCCTGTGGGCCTACCTTTCCCCCACCGTGCAGGTGGAGATCGTCCGCCACGAGCAGCCGGAGATCCCCCGCCTGTGGTTCGAGACCGATGTGAAGTTCAAGCCGGAGCAGGAAAAATTCCAGCAGGTGGTCTATGCCAACGCCTCCTTCGAGGGGCAGCAGATCTACCCTGAAACCCTGGCCCAGACCTCCGGCATGGTGCTGGCTGTCAACGGCGACTATTATCCCTATCGCCTGGACAGGGGGAAGGCCGCCGGCAACATCCTGCGCAACTACACCGCCCTGTATGATTTCAACGGCGAGGACAAGCGCAACTTCCCCAACCTGGACACCATGGCCCTGCTGGACGACGGCACCCTGGAGGTCTACGCCCGGGATGAAATCACCGCCACCCAGCTGGCTGAGCGGGGCGACGTGCACGACGCGCTGTCCTTCGGCCCCTATCTGGTGCGCGACGGCAAGCTGCGCATCTACGCCGGTCAGTCCTGGGAGACGCCTGAACCCCGCTGCGCCGTGGGCATGGTGGCCCCCGGACATTTCCGTATCCTGACGGTGGAGGGCCGCATGCCCAAGGGCGGTCACCGCGGCCTGAACGTGAACGACCTGGCCATGCTGATGTATACCCAGGGCGTTAGCGAAGCCTTCAACCTGGACGGCGGCAGCACCATGGTGCTGATCTTCATGGGCCGCAGGCTCAACCAGGTGGGCAAGGATACCTCCATCGGCAAGCCCCGCAACCAGCACGAACTCTTTGGCGTGGGCACGTCCACCCAGGTTCATACCGATATGCTCAAATAACATAAGGGGGAGCACCCATGCGCAAACTGCTTTTCATCCTGCTGGCTCTTATGCTTCTGGCCCTGCCCGCCCTGGCGGAGCAGCCCTCCGGCATGCTGGATCTGACCCACCTGGCGGAACTCAAAAACAACGAAGTGAACGCCCTGGTAGAGCAGCTGAACACTTCCGGCGCCGCCGCCTGTGACCTGCGGGGCGTGAAAATCAGCCGCGACGCGCAGCTGAAGCTTGTGTCCAAGTGCCCCCAGGTGGATTTCTACTGGCAGGTGGAGATCAACAAATCCTTTGTGGACAACCATGTTGCCCACCTGAACCTGGATGAATTGCCCAACCGCACCGGCTATGCCAAGCTGAAGGACGCCCTGAGCCTTTTCTCCGGCCTGGAGGAGGTCACCATGTACTCCTACCGGTTCCCGCTGTGGGAAATGGAGGCCCTTCTGGCCGCCTTCCCTGAGGTGGAGTTCCACTGGACCATCAAGCTGGACAGCTACCTGATTCCCACCGACGCCACCGCCTTTTCCACCAACAAGGGCCGCCGTGAGCCCCGCTATACCCCCCACCAGCTGGACGCGCTGAAGTATTGCAAAAACCTGGTGGCGCTGGACGTGGGGCACAACAATGTTTCCGACCTTTCCTTCCTGAAGCAGTGGCCGGGCCTGCGGATCTTCATCTGCGTGGACTCGAAAAACCAGGTCAAGGATATTTCCCCCCTCAAGGACATGCACGACCTGGAATATGTTGAGCTGTTCATGCAAAACATCACGGATATCTCCGCCCTGGAGGGCAAGACGAAGCTGCTGGACCTGAACCTGTGCTACAACGACATCACCGACCTGACTCCCCTGCACTCCTGCGTGAACCTGCAGCGGCTGTGGATCTCCTGCAACCGGCACCTGCCCCAGGAGCAGATCGACGCCCTGCAGGCCGCCCTGCCCAACCTGGTCATCGAAACCAAAACAAAAAAATCCACCGAGGCCGGCTGGCGTGAGCATCCCCGTTATTTCACCATGCGGGAATCCTTCGAAAGCCATTATTACGTCCCCTTTGAGGAATAATTTTTCGAATCTCACCGGCGTGCGCGCGTTTCCCTGCACGCCGGTTTTGATAATTTTTTTACGAGGTGCATTGCCATGACGTTTGAAACCTCCTGGCTTTCTGATCCCACCATTTTCGCGGTGAACCGTCTCCCCGCCGTGTCCGACCACCAGATCTACCGTTCCGTGCCTGAGGCCGACGCGGACATCTCCTCCCTGGTGCGCAGCCTGGACGGCGCCTGGAAGGCCCATCTGGCCCTTCGCCCCGCCGAAGCGCCCGACGAGCTGCTTGCCTCCGCCGGGATGGATGCGTCCCTCAAGGACATCACCGTCCCTGGCGAGTTCCAGCTCCAGTACCCGGAATGGGACGCCCCCCAGTATGCCAATGTGCAGTATCCCTGGGACGGCCGGGAGGCCCTGGTGCCGCCCCAGGTCAGCGAATACAACCCCACGGTGACGGCCATCCGCACCTTTGACCTGACCGCTTCCGAGCTGGACTGCGGCCGTGTGGTGCTGACCTTCGCCGGTGTGGAGGCCGCCCTGGCCCTGTACCTGAACGGGCAGTTCGTGGGCTACAGCGAGTATAGCTTCACCCCCCACCATTTTGACGTGACGGCCTTTGTGCGCCAGGGCAGCAACCGCCTGGCTGCCCGGATATTCAAGCGCTGCTCCGGCAGCTGGCTGGAGGACCAGGATTTCTGGCGCTACAGCGGCATTCACCGCAGCGTGACCCTGACCTTCGAGCCCCGCACCCACCTGGCGGATGTTTTTGTCCGCACGCCCCTGACGGACGGCTATACCCGCGCTCACCTGGACATGGACATGACCATTCACCGCCCCCGGGGCATGGTTACCGTGGCCCTGACCTCCCCCCAGGGCAAGGTGCTGCTGGTGGAATCCCAGCCCGCCGGCGAACAGCTGCGCCTGCGCCGTGAGGTCCCCGGTGTGAAGCTCTGGTCCGCCGAGGAGCCCAATCTGTATGCCCTCACCATTACCCTCACCGACGATAACGGCGATGTGGCCGAGGTTTCCCGCCTGCAGGTAGGCTTCCGGCAGTTTGAAATGATCGACCGGATCATGTGCCTCAACGGCAAGCGGATTGTGTTCCGGGGCGTGAACCGCCACGAGTTCTCCTGCGATACCGGGCGCGTGGTTTCCCGGGAGCTGATGCTCCAGGATATCCGCAACTGCAAGGCCATGAACATCAATGCCATCCGCACCAGCCACTACCCCGATACCTCTGAGTTCTACCGGCTGTGCGACCGCTACGGCATTTACGTGATCGACGAAACCAACCTGGAAACCCATGGCACCTGGGCCTTCCACCTCAAGCACGTGCTCCCCGGCGACGTGCCCCAGTGGCAGGAGGCCGTGATTGACCGCGGCCGCAGCATGCTGGAGCGGGACAAAAACCATGCCTGTGTGCTGATGTGGAGCTGCGGCAACGAAAGCTGGGGCGGCAAAAACATCTATGAGCTGAGCCGGTTCTTCCACGGGCGCGATTCCAGCCGCCTTGTGCACTATGAAGGCGTGACCTGGGACAGCCGCTACCCCGATACCACCGACGTCCACAGCCAGATGTACTGCAAGGCCGCAGACATCGAAAAGTATCTGAACAACAACCCCGACAAGCCCTTCATCAACTGCGAATATATCCACGCCATGGGCAACTCCCTGGGCGGCATGAGGCTCTATACCGACCTGGAGGACAAGTACCCCATGTATCAGGGCGGCTTCATCTGGGACTATATGGATCAGTTCCTGCGCACCACCGCCCCCAACGGCCATACCCGCATGACCATCGGCGGCGACTGGGGTGACAGGCCCTGCGACTGGGAGTTCATCGGCAACGGCATCGTCATGGCGGACCGCAGCCTCTCCCCCAAGGCCCAGGACGTGCGCTTCCTGTATCAGGACGTGCGTCTCACCCCCGACAGCACCGGCGTCACCATCCAGAGCCGCCGCCTGTTCACCAGCCTCTCCGGCCTGACGCTGAAGTGGTCCATCGCATGCGACGGCAAGCTGCTGCGAGCCGGCGGCCTGTTGGTGCCTGATATCGCCCCCGGCGAAAGCCTCCACCTGGCGCTGCCCTATGGCGAGATTCCGGCGGAAGGCCTGCTGGTAGCCACCTGCCAGCTGCTGCACAAGCGCCATCCCATCCTGCCCGACGGCGAGATCATGGCCGTGGGCCAGACCATCCTGCGGGAAGCCGCTGCAGTGCCCGAAACGCCTGCCTGCGCCCCCGCGCCGGTCATTGGCGATGTAAACGTGGGCATGCATACCGGCGATATGTCCGTGCTGTTCCAGAAGGGAAAGTTCGGCATGATTTCCTTCAAGGACAAGCTGGACCGCGAAAGCCTGCTGCGCGCGCCGCAGCTCTCCCTGTTCCGCGCCCCCACCGACAACGACCGGGGCAACGGCGACGCCGTCCGTCAGGGCATATGGCACACGGTGAGCCGCTATGCCTTTGTTTCCAGCGATGAGCCGTTGTATGAAAACGGCGTTTTCAGCATCACCTACCACTACGCGGCCCCGGTGCTGCCCGGCACGGATATCACCGTGACATACACCATCAAGTCCCCCGGCGCGGTGGAAGTCACCCTCCATTGGCCCGGCGTGGAAAACCAGCCTGACCTGCCGGCCCTGGGCCTGAGCTTCCAGCTGGATCCCCGGCTGGATCAGGTCACCTATTACGGCTGCGGCCCCGAGGAAAACTATGTGGATCGCCGTGAAGGCGCGCTGCTGAACACCTATACCTATGCCGTGCGGGACGGCTGGACCCGCTATGGCAATCCCCAGGAAAGCGGCAACCGCATGGGCGTATACCGCGCCGCTGTGACCGATGCCGCCGGCCACGGTGTGGAGATCACCGGCAAGGCGCTGGAGGTCAGCGTTCAGCCTTACCTGCCGGAGGAAATCATGGCGGCTGCCCATCCCGAGGAGCTGCAGGGCTCCTGCCGCACAGTGCTGGACGTGGCCCTCTTCCGCAAAGGCGTTGGCGGCGACGACAGCTGGGGCGCCCCCGTGCTTCCCCAGTATACCTACCCTGCCGATAAGCCTTATACCCTGACCTTCACCATGCGAGCACTGTAATTCAATCATAACCAACGGCCGACATCCGCCATGGGATGCCGGCCGTTTTTTCTTTGCCGTTCGTTATCTGTTTCTAATGGCTTTTGCACTTGCCCGAGCCTCCATCATATGGTATACTATTGATGTTATAGGGATTGTTAAGGAGGTCTTTATGAAGCCTCGCGCGAAAAAAATTCTGAATTTTGCCTTCATCTTCGGTACGCTGGCCGTAGTGCTGCTCATTGGCCTCAATGGGCAGGAAATGTCCGGCGCGGTTGAGGCGCTTAAAAGCATCGCTCCCAAATGGATCATCCTGTGCGTTCTGGCCTGGTGCGGATACCTTCTGTTCGACGCACTGAGCATATACCATTTCCTTAAGTGCCAGGGACATGCCATTCCACTGGCCTCTTCGCTGTTTGTGGCCATCCAGGGCATGTATTATTCCAACATCACCCCCGGTGCCACCGGCGGCCAGCCCATGCAGGTCTACTACCTGAAAAAGCGCAACGTACCCATCGGCATCGGCACCTCGGCGCTGACGGTGAAGCTTTTCTCCTTCCAGTTCATGCTGGCGGTGCTGGGCACCGTTCTATGGATCGCCTATAAGGACTATATCGCCCTGCAGCTGGGCGGCAACATGTGGATCCTGATCATCGGTTACGTCTACAACGTGGTCGTCGTTGCCTTCACGGTGCTGATGGCCACCAGTAAGCGCCTGGTTCGCTTCTTCGTGATGCTGTTCATCAAGGCCGGCGCCAAGCTGCGCCTGATCAAGGACCCCGCCACCACCCAGGCCAAGTGGGAGGACGTGATCGACACCTTCCACAGCAGCGTGATGATGATCACCCGCCGTCCCATGGATCTGGTCATCCAGCTGTTCATCTCCACGGCGCAGATCCTCTCCCTGATGACGGTCACCTTCTTCATTTATCACGCCTTCAAGCTGACCGGCACCTCCTATGGGCAGATCACGGCCCTGGGCATCATGCTGTATACCTCCGCCGCCTATACACCCCTGCCCGGCGCCTCCGGCGCCCAGGAAGGCGTCTTCGCCCTGTATTTCTCCCAGGTTTTCCCCGACGGCATCCGCCTGATGGCCCTGCTCCTGTGGCGCTTCTTCACCTATTACTTCACGCTGATCGTGGGCGCCATCGTTTCTGTGGCCAATGGCTTCCGCTCCGGCAAAACCGCCCGCTGATCCTCAGCCCGACTGACGTTGTTTTTCGATCGTGCTGTCACGATTCAATATTGGGTACCTAAATCATTTTGATGGAGGAAAGACAAATGAAAGCAAAGATCTTATTGCTCGTTCTCCTGACGGTACTGCTGGCCGCATTGCCTGCCCAGGCCGATGTGATCCTGCCTGAAGGCACCGTGGAAATCGAAGAGCGGGCCTTCATGAACGACACCAGGCTGACCGGCACCTTGATCGTTCCGGCGGGTGTGCAGGAAATCGACGCCGAGTCCTTCCGCAACTGCACAGGGCTCACCGGTATCACCTTCACCGATACCCCCGTCATCATCGACAGTCTTGCCTTTGCCGGCTGCACCGGCCTTGCCGGTACCACAGTTTATGTGCCCAAGGGAAGCACCATTGCCGCTGATGCTTTCGACAGCACCGTGACCATCGTCATCGCCGGTCTTGATGACTATCCTCCCGTTGTGCCTTCCATGATCCAGCCCGAACACACCACCCTTACCATTTACGACTGGTGGTCCGGCGACGGCGATCGTGATCTCTATCCAGATGAAATAGAGCAAAAAAACTATGACTATCATGATTGGATCGAATCCACCTACAACGTCAAGATCGTGCAGAAAACGGGGGGCGATTGGACTACCAACGCCGAGGAAATGATCAACTTCACCTCTGCACCCGATGACAGCTTGCGCATGTATATCATCGAGCCTGGTCGAGTTGGTAGCCTGGTCGCTAACGGCATTGCCGCTTCCTGGGGAAACTATGACCTTTCCGCTCCCAAGTGGAATAAGGGCACAATCGACCTGTGGACCATGGGCGGCCAGCATTACGGTGTATCCGTAGGCGCCCATGAACCCCGCGCCCTGGTCTATTTCAACAAGCGCCTCCTTGAGGAAGCCGGCATTGACTGGAATTCCATCTACGACATGCAGGCTGCCGGCACCTGGACCTGGTCTGCCTTTGAAAGCATGCTGAAGAAGACCACCCTGGATACCGACAACGACGGCGTAATCGATATCTGGGGCGTGAGCGGCAGCAGTGACTATATGTACCTCTTGGCTGTTCTGGGCAACGGCGGTTCCTTCTTTGATTTTGATTCCAATGGCAAGCTTCAGCCCACCATGGACAGCGCCGCCAGCATGGCTGCCCTGAATTGGGCAAAGGAGATTCAAAACACCTACTGGATGCTCCAGCCGGAAGACGCCAACTGGGATTGGTACAAAGAAGCCTGGAAGGAAGGTAAATTCACTTTCTATATCAACGAGGCCTACTGCGGATTCAACGCCTGGTCTGAAATGCGCGGCATGGAAGACGAGTGGGGCGCCGTGGCCTTCCCCGTTCCTTCTGCCGGAAGCAAATACATTACCAACCCGTCTGAAAACACCGCGCTGATCCCCAACGTGTATGACGCTGAAACCGTGCAGACCATCGCTTTCTTCTATGACCTGTGGACCAACGACGCTCCCGGCGTGAACAGCGGTGATTCCTGGCGCAGCGGCAAGTATGCGCTCACCGACAAGCGCGCTGTGGATGAAACCTACGCCATGCTGCGAAAAGCCAGTCACGGCGTTGCCGACAAATTTGTTTACCTGGGCACCCAGAACGATATCCTTGGCGCAAGCTTGCTGTGGCAACTGGCTGATTCCAGCCCCGCAGAGCTGATTGAAGCCGCTATGCCCGCCTGGCAGGCTCTGTGCGATACTTTCAACAGCAAATAACGATTAACCCATCCTGGCCGCTGCAAAAACGCAGCGGCCTTTTTCATGCAAAAATTGCCCGCTTTCCCTCACGGAAAAGCGGGCATACTGCCTTCATGAAAAGGAGGCGGTGATATGGACAATCACATCGATCATTCTTTTTATTCTGTGGAAAAGCTGGCTTCCGCCACCGAGTGCACCGGACTTATGCCCGCCATGCCCCCCACCATGGACGGTCAGGAGGAGCTTACGGACATGATGGCCATTCATTGCCCGCCGGGCGCCAATGGGGCAGGCGGAGAAGCTCACCAATGGGAGCGTGCAGTCTCGCATCCTTCTGATGAACATAGTCGACTGACGAGAAAAGTTGGCACCCGTCTGTCCAACGCACCTGTCCCGAGCCGTCCGCCGCAAGGCCGTAATCCTCACGGCAGCGGCCCTTCTCCGGCACAAGAACGGTGAGGCGGTCCAGCACCCGGTTGCCCAGGAAAAGCGTGAACACCCCCACCTGGGGATCGATAGCCACATGATGCCCCGTAAAGCCGCTGAGCCCGATGGCCTCACTGGACATATACAGGGGAATCTCGGAAAAATACTGCTCCGGATGCTTCACATAGCACTGGCAGCCCAGAAACTGCGTCCAGCCGCCCTCCGGCAGCGGTCTGCCGGTGCGGTTGCGGGCCATATAGCGCAGGCTTGCCCGGCTGACGACCCGTTCCTTCAGCACGCCCTGGCAGAGCTTTACCATATCGCCGCGGGTGGCAAACAGCCCCGCGTGGCCGCACACATCGCCCTCCTGCATCAGCAGGTGGGCTTTCGGGTCGTGGGGCGTGCCCGGGGCAATACCCTGCCGGACAATCCACTTTTCGCCCTCAATGCGGTGCTCCCCATCATAGCAGATGCAGTCTTTCAGCCGTTCCGGGGGCACATGGGCAAAGGTATTCCCCATGCCCAGGGGCTTCAATATGCACCGGCGGAGCACCTCCATGTAGCTTTCCCCCGCCGCGCCCTCGATGACGTATTTCAGCGCCATGGCATGCATATCGGAATAAGCCCGGCCGGTCATCGGTCTGGCTTCCATGGCAAACAGCTGCCTGATGCCGCCGGCCACATCCGCCTGGGCGTCCACCCGCTGGGGCGTGATGAGGGCCACCTCAAAGCCCAGCACCTGATCCACCGACACGCCTGTAAGACGTGCAAACTGGGGCGCGTAGTCCGTCACCGGCCTGGTAAGATCCAGCTTACCCTCTTCCCACAGCCGCATGACCGCAAGGCCCGTGAACAGCTTGGTCAGGCTGGCCAGATCGTAGATGGAATCCTCATGAATGGGCGTACCCGCTCTGTCCGCCACGCCCCGCAGGGCGTGATATTCCGCATCCGCTGTACCGCAGGTCACGCTGAGGCAGGACATGATGCGCTTCTCATCCGTGAAATACCCGATGGCGTCGTAGAGCGACAATGTCCTCACCTCCAAAAACCGCGTCGCGGCGCATCCGTTATGCGCCGTGACCCCTGCTTATATGCCGTCCCCATGTCATCCCCGAAATGGGTGTCGAGAGGGCCGAAGGGCCCTTCGCGGAGTCCAGAGGCAGCGCCTCTGGTAGGGTTTCCAAAGGGGCAAAGCCCCTTTGGTCACTCCACGCCGATGCGGGTGCAGGCCACCTTGCCCTCCACCAGGTCGGAAAGGCGGTGGCGGGCATGTCCGATAATCACCGTGGTGCCGTTGCGCACAGATTCCAGGGCATATTCCAGCTTGGCCCGGGCGCCGTTGGCCCCGGCACGGCTGGCGCCAACGCAGTTGGACTGCAGCTTGCGCACAGCCACCTCCACTTCCTCCACCGTTTTGCCGGTAACGTCCCGGACCAGGGTGGTGGGATCAGCGGGGTTCTGATAAATGCCTTCGGTAGAGGTCATCAGCACCAGGGTTTTGGCCCGGACAAGGTTGGCAATGACGGCGGCGGTTTCGTCGTTATCCACGCACTCGTGAACCTCGCCGCCTTGCTGACGGCGGGCCGCCAGCTCCATCTTGCGGTTTTCCTCGTCGGATACAGGGTCGTTGTAGTTCACGATGGGAACAGTCTTCTGCATGGCTGCGCGGATCAGCAGCTTGCGGATGTGCTCCCGCTTCTCCGGGTCGTTGAAGTGGGTATGCTCCACCAGCAGCTGGCGCACGCCGTATTCCGGGGAAATAAACTGCCGGTAGTTCTGCATCAGGATACTCTGGCCCTGGGCGGCATAGTCGGTTTTGTCCTGCTCAGGGTCACCATAGAGCTCGCAGCCGGTGCGCTTGATGTAATCCAGGCGGCCGATCTCCGTGGCGCCGGAGGTGACCCAGATCATACCGGGCTTGAGCTCCGCGCCCAGGCGGGAGAAAATATTATAGTCAATGTCCTGATCCTCCTTGCGGATCAGGGCCATGGAACCAATCTTGCCAACCAAGTCAAACTGATAATCCATTGGAATAACCTCCTGAAATTGGTATCCCTCTCTGAGCGCCTTGCTCCAGAGGTGTCGGAGGGCCGCAGCCCTCTGACTGTAATCGTATCCGACGGCTTTGCCGCCGGGGCGTTTTCAGCTTTACTGAAAACTTTCCTTACACGAAGGAGTGACCGGGAGCGAAGCGACCAACGACTGAGTGCAATATCTCGTTCAAATGGCTTTGCCATTTGAACGAATGCTTCAGCATCCCATATGCCGCATAATCTGCTCCAAGCCTCTTAACCCCGCATGGTAGCCATTGCTGTTGTCCATCACAAAATCCGCCACGGAGCGGTAGATGTCAATGCGCTCATGGTAAAGCCGCTCCACCTCGCTCAGGCCCTTCTGGGCCAAAAGAGGTCGCCGGTCCAGCTTGATATCCCCCATGATTTCCTCCAGGGGACGGTCGATGAGCACAATTACGCCATGGTTGCGCATAATGGCCCGGTTGTTCTCCCTGAGCACCGTGCCGCCGCCGGTGGAGATCAGGCTGGGCTTTTCCCGGGTCAGCTGGATAAGGGTGTTGGTCTCCGCGTTGCGGAAGGCCTGCTCGCCATACATTTCAAACATTTCCGAAACCGTGCAGCCCACCGTTTCGGAAATGCGCTGATCCATGTCCACATAGGGCACATGGAGCATGTTGCCCACCTTGCGGCCCAGGCTGCTCTTGCCGCAGCCGGGCATGCCGATCAGGAATACGTGCCGCTCAAGCATGCTCTTCCGCCTCCTTCAGGATGCGCTGCTGCTCCTGGCGGCTCAGGCGCATGATCTCCTCATAGAGGCAGCGGAGGCTGGGGGCCCAATGGCCGTCCTTCAGCATGCTGACGCGGGAATCCAGCACAATATTCTCCCGGCTTTGATCCAGCACAGGCAGCCCGTGTGCGATCTTATAGGCCGCCACCTCCCGGGCCAGGTTCATGCGCTTTTCAAACAGGGCGACGATCTCCCTGTCCACGCTGTCCAGCTCCAGCCGGATCGCACTCAGCTCTTTCATCGCGTGTACCTCCTTATGCGTCCTTCACCATCTCCAGGGTAAAGGCAAAGGCCGTTCCCTCCTGAGTCTCCAATAATTTCAGGGTCTGGCCGTGCATTTCCATAATGCGCTGGCAGATGCTCAGCCCCAGGCCCGTGCCCTTGCCGGCGGTGTGGGCCCTGTCGGCGGTGAAGAAACGGTCAAAGACCTTTTCCCGATCCTCCGGGGCGATGCCCACGCCGTTGTCTGCCACGGTAACGGTGCATTTCTCGCCCTCCGCCCGGGTGGTCAGGGTGATTCTGCCGCCCTGGGGGGTAAACTTGATGGCGTTATCCAGCAGGTTTACCACCACCTGCTCAATGCGGTCGCTGTCGGCCCGGACCATGCAGGGCTCCTGGTGGAATTCGCACTCCACTTCCATCTGCTTGCTTTCCAGGTCATTCACCCGGCGGATGATGGCCCGGCGCAGCATCTCGTTGATATCAAAATCGCTGGCGTCAATGGCCGCGTCGTCCCGCTCCAGGCGGGAAAGGGCCAAGAGGTCGCCAATGAGCTTGGACAGGCGGCGCGTCTCATCCCCCACCAGGGCCAGGTATCGGGGGTGTTCCTCCTGGGGAATGGTGCCGTCCTCCATGCCCTCCACAAAGCCGCTGATAGAGGTAATGGGGCTGCGGAGCTCGTGGCTCACGTTTGCCACAAACTCACGGCGGCTGCTCTCCACCTGGGAAAGCTTCCCCGCCATGCTGTTGAAGGCGGTGGCAAGCTCGGTAATCTCCGGGCTGCCTGTTTCCGTGGACACACGGACGTTGAAGTTTCCCTCCGCCATGGTGCGGGCCGCCCGGGTCACATCGTTCAGGGGCCGCATCACCGAGCGCACATAGAAGAACACCAGCGCTGCCGCGATGGACAGTGCCGTGGCGGCCACCAGAAGGGTCTGGGGCAGCATGGACATGAGGTTCCCCTCGATGATCTGGGCATTGGTCTGGATCAGCACGGCGCCCAGCACGGCGTCGTCCTGCACAAAGGGTACGCCCACCATAAAGGCCGGATCGCCGCCGATGCGCAGGCGCAGCGCCACCTCCTGGCCGGTAAGCACCATGGTCAGGGCCAGGTTCAGCTCCTGCCCATCCAGGGAGGCCACAAAGTCCGGATCCTCGGCATAGGCGGTGCGCATGTTGTCCATCACCCGGCCGCGGCGGTCCACCACCAGGATGTACGCGCCGTAGTCCTGGAAAACCTGATCCGCCTTCCAGCGGATGTACCTGATGGTGGAATCGTTCTGCCCGAAGAGGATGCCGGCGGAGCTGGCGGAATTCTGCGCCGCCAGGTAGGAGATCTCCCGGGCCTCCTGCATGAGGGCGTCCAGGCGGGCGGAAATCCGCTGGTTGCGCAGGGTGAAATAGCTCATGCCGGAAATGCCGATGGTAACCATCACAATCGCCGCCATGACCATGCTCATGATCCGGGTAAACATGTCTCGTTCGCGTCGTATCATAGCATCACTTCATTTCAAACTTATAGCCCACGCCCCACACCGTTCGGATGCACCAGCCGAACCGCTCGCACTCGGGCAGCTTCTCCCTCAGGCGCTTGATGTGCACATCCACCGTGCGGCTGTCACCATAGAAGTCAAAGCCCCACACCTGTTCCAGCAGCTGTTCACGGGTGAACACCTGGTTCTGGTGGGAGGCCAGGAAGTACAATACCTCCAGCTCCTTGGGGGGCATTTCCACCTTTTCGCCCTGATAGTTCACCTCATATTGGGCGAGGCTCACCGTCAGGCCGGGGAAGGCCAGGGTGTCGGTCTTTTCCTCATCGCTGCCCTGGGTGCGGCGCAATACGGCCTTCACCCGGGCCACCAGCTCCTTGGTATCAAAGGGCTTGGTGATGTAGTCATCCGCGCCCAGCTCCAGGCCCAGCACCTTATCGAAGGTTTCGTCCTTGGCGGTGAGCATAATGATCGGGATGCTGCTGGTTTTGCGCACGGACTTCAGCACCTGCCAGCCGTCCATGCCGGGGAGCATCACGTCCAGGAGCATCAAATCCGGGGGCAGCTTGCGGAAATGGGCGATGGCGTCGTCGCCCCGGTCAGCGGTTTTGACCTCAAAGCCTTCCTTTTCCAGGTAAAGCTGCACCAGGCGGGAAATGTTGGGATCGTCGTCAACAAGCAGGATATAGGGCTTGTCTTTCATGGGTGTCACCTCCGGAGTGGTAAATGCTTGGTATAATGGATTTCGTCATCGTTGATATAGCCTTGACTTTCATAAAATGCCTGAGCATTCAGGTTGCGCCGGCCTGTAAGCAGCACAATATTTTCCGCTTCAAAGCGATTAACTGCGATTTCCTCGGCCAGGCGCATCAGCTGCCGAGCAGCGCCCTGACGGCGGCAAGCAGCATCCACATACAATTCAGCAACCTCCACAGTAGGTTTTTCGTAGCACCAGGAGAAATTCACCTGTGCGCACAGGAAACCTACCGCTTCTCCGTTACATTCCGCGATGCACGTGAATTCCTGCGTGTTGCGCTCCAGCATGGTTCGGATCATCGCCTCGTCCGGCAAGCCTTCGCCATTGAAGGCGGTGTTCAGGCGCTGCAGAGCAGGCGCATCGACAGGCATGGCTTCGCGGACGGTGATGGTAGCCATGGCAGAACCCTCCTTCCGTCAGCTGCAAGCAGCTGCCGCCTTCCTCGCAGAGGGAGGCTTAGTTTGTGTACAGCCAAGCCGCAAGGCTTTTGTGCTGCATCCCCCGCGTCGCGGCGCTCCTGTTGAGCGCCGTGACCCCTGCTGATATGATACCCGCATGCCCCCCCGAATGGGAGTCCAGAGGGCCGAACGGCCCTTTGGCGGGATTCCCAAGGGCAGCGCCCTGGGGCGGGGTCCAGGGGCTGCGCCCCTGGGCCCGTGAGCGTTACCACCGTCACGCCGCTTTCGCCTTCGCCGTAGACGCCAAGGCGGAATTCCTTCACCAGCATGTGGCGCTTCAGGTGCTGCTGGATGCCGGAGCGCAATACGCCCGTGCCCTTACCATGAATAATCTGCACCTCGCCCATGCCGGCCATGATAGCCTCGTTCAGATACTGGTCAACGGCGGCGATGGCCTCCTCCAGCATCATGCCGCGGACGTCGCACTCCATGGAAACGGTGCGGGACATGGCGCCGGTGGAAGTGCGGACGCTGGACTTCTTGGGCGGTTCCTTCTGCTTCACCAGCCGCAGCTGGCTGATGTGGGCCTTGAACTTCATCACGCCGGCCTGGAGCTCCACCTCTCCCTTGGCGTTGGGGGCGGCAAGCACCGTGCCCTGGCTGCCCAGGGTAAGGATCTCCACCCGGTCGCCGGGCTTGACAGTCTTGGGCGGAGCGGTCACGGTATCCACCTTCTGCACCAGCCCCTCGGAGAGGTTATCGATGCTCTTTTCCAGCTTGCGGCGCAGGGCAGCGGCGTCGTTGTCCGGGGTGGCGTTTTTCTTCATTTTCTTCAGGTCGGTAAGGATGCTCTCTGCCTCGCGCCGGGCATTCTCCAGCACCCGGCGGGCGTCCTCCCGGGCCTTGCGCATGGCGGTTTCCCGCTTTTCCTCCATCTCTTTGCGGAGGCGCTCAGCCTCGTCCCGCAGCCGGGTGGTCTCCTTGGAGGCCTCCACCGCCAGCTCACGTTCCTTTTCGGCCACCTGGCGGTGATACTCCGCGTTGGCGATGATATCCTCAAAGCGGATGGACTCGCTGGTGAGCAGCGTTTTGGCGGCGTCGATCAGGTTTTCCGGCAGGCCCAGCTTGCGGCTGATCTCAAAGGCGTTGGACTTGCCCGGCACGCCGATGGACAGGCGGTAGGTGGGCCGCAGTGTCTCCACGTTGAACTCCACCGAGGCGTTCTCCACGCCCTTGGTGGAGAGGGCGAAGGCCTTCAGTTCGCTGTAATGGGTGGTGGCCAGGGTGCGCACACGGATGTGCAACAGCCTTGTCAGAATGCTCTGGGCCAGGGCGGCGCCCTCGGTGGGGTCGGTGCCGGCGCCCAATTCGTCAAAGAGCACCAGGTCATGGGGGGTGACCTCGCGCATGATGGTCACGATGTTGGTCATGTGGCTGGAGAAGGTGGAAAGGCTCTGCTCAATGGACTGCTCGTCGCCGATATCGGCAAACACCTGGCCAAACACTGCCAGCTCCGTGCCCAGGTCGGCGGGCACCTGCAAGCCGGCTTGCGCCATCAGGGTAAACAGGCCCACGGTTTTCAGCGTCACGGTTTTGCCGCCGGTATTGGGGCCGGTGATGATCAGCGTGGTGAAATCCTTGCCCATCCACAGGTTGGAGGGTACCACCTTGTCGGCGGGGATCAGCGGATGCCGCCCCCGAATGATGTTGATGTAGCCTTCCTTGTTCAGCTTGGGGGTCACAGCGAACATTTCCCGGGAAAGCAGACCCTTGGCAAAGATGAAGTCCAGCTCCGCCAGAATGTCGATGTTCTCCCGCAGCTGGGCGGCATAGGGGGCCACCTCGGCAGAGAGGGCTGCCAGAATGCGCTCAATCTCCGCCTGCTCCTTCAGCTCCCATTGCTTCAGCTCGTTGCCCATTTCCACCGCGGCCATGGGCTCGATAAACAGCGTAGCGCCGGAGGTGGACTGGTCGTGCACCAGGCCGGGCACATTGGAGCGGTATTCCGCCTTCACCGGCAGCACATAGCGGTCGTTGCGCACGGTGATGATGGGGTCCTGCAGGTACTTGGCGATGGTCTGGTTGTGGATCATCTGGTTCAGCTTATCCTTGATGCGCTCGGTAGCGCCCCGCAGGTGGCGGCGGATGTTCATCAGCTCAGAGGAGGCGCGGTCGGCGATCTCATCCTCGGAGATGATGGCGTCGGTAATGTCCTGCTCCAGGTGGCGCAGAACGCACAGCCCCTGGGCCTTTTGGGTGAGGCGGGGGGTGTTCTGCCTGTCGGTGACCAGGGCGTCACGGGCGGCGCGGGAGGCACGCAGAAGCTCCGCCACGGAAAGCAGCGCCCGGGGCGAAAGGGTGGCGCCCTTGTCCGCCAGGGCCAGGGAGGGACGGACATCGTCGAAGGGCACCATGGGGTGACCTCCGATGTAGGTCAGGATCACCGCGGCTTCCTCGGTCTCCTGCTGCCATTCCTGCACCTCCTGCATGTTGCAGGAGGGCGTCAATGCCTGGCAGCGCTCCGCGCCCATGGGGGTAAGGGCCTTGGCGGCCAGCTGGTCGCGGATCTTGGTAAACTCCAGTACACGGAGCGTACGTTCACTCATCATAACAATAACTCCAATTACTCAACGGGTCGGTTCCAATGGCCGGAGGTGGCTTCCCCGCCGCCCTCCAGCGTCAGTTCAATCAGGGGCGCATAGCCCGCCGCCTTCACCCGGGTCAGGTTGTCTGTGGGCAGGGCATTCATCAGCCGCACCAGGCAGCCCTCCGGGAGGCGCTGGCGCAGAAGCGGAAAGGATACCCCTTTGCGGTCAGTCAGTACGGTACCCCGCAGGGCGTCGGGCGCATTCACGTCGCACAGCCTGCAATCCTTGTGGCCCTTGTTCAGCCCCAGATAAGTCCGGGCCGGGCAATGGTGCAGAAGCATCAGCTGCGTGTAGCCATAGGCCGGCACCAGGATGGGCGGCTGGCCCGCCATCAGCCGGGCGGTTTCCATGCCGGACAGTTCGCAGGAGGCCGTCACAAAGGCGCAGCCCTGCTCCAGCAGCAGCGCGGCGGCCCGGCGATTCATCACAGGAATGCCGCTGCCCGCGCCATAGGCCACAGGCCACTCCAGGCCCAGCTGGCCCACGCTGCCCAGCACCACGCCGCTCAGGCGGTCGGCTTGCTCTGTCACCAGGCTGTGCAGCATTTGCAGGGTGGCTTCCTCGCAGGCCATGGGCAGGTGGAGCCACGTGCCCCGGGGCAGCCGCGGCAGGGCGGCCTCGAGCGCCTCCTGCCGGAAGTCCTCGGGATACCAGCAGGCGATGCCTTCCGTGACCTTCTCCAGCTGCGCCAGGGTGCGGCATACCGTCATGGGCGGCACATTGCCTATGGGCAGCGTTACGTCGTTTTCAGGGTATTCCGTGCCTTGTTTCCGGGTAAAATCCTCCGCGCGCTGCTTTTCCAGCTGCTCCAGCGCGTCACGGCGCAGGGCGTTCAGCGCAGATACCGGCACAAAGGCGTTTTCAGTATAAACATTCAGTTCTCGCAGCACAAAGGCCGTGTCGCCGGTCTTATCCAGGCTGCGGCGGGCGTCCGCCTCGGTCATGGCACGCTTTTGCGCTGGGGAAACCACATCCCCCGTGGCGATGGCCACGCTTTCCCCATCGGTGGCGGTGAGCGTCAGCGGCTCGCCAGGCAGGGCCACCAAGGTCATATCGCAGGGGATAGTGGGAATTTCCAGCGCCCTGGCCGCCTCCAGCTGCCTGGCAGAGGTCAGGCGCACCACCTCATCGCCAGGGTGAATACGCATATCAGGCCGCAAGCGCAGCACCGCCACATCACCGGCGGGGGTGTCCTTGCCGGCGTAGATCATCTCGTGATCCTCATATCCGTGGCGGATCTGCAAGCCATCGCCATCGTGGAGATCAGCGGTCAGCCGCAGCCTTGCCAGTTTGCCGCTGACGGCCTCGATGCTGCCCACCGGCACACCGCCGTGGTTCACCCGGGTGTGATCAATCACGCCGGCGTCCTCGGCGCCCATGGCGTAGCCCTTCATGAAGCCGCCGCGCTGGAAGATCTGCAAAAGGTCCTGCTTTTCATCCGCACCGGCGGCAGCGCCGTCGATGCCACGGCGGTAGCTTCCAGCCACCACGGCCACGTATTCAGGCCGCTTCAGACGACCCTCGATCTTGATGGAGCATGCACCGGCCTTTTTCAGCTCGGGCAGGTAATCCCGCAGGCATACGTCACGGGGAGAGAGCCATGCGCCCCGCTTGCCCCGGTAGGTATAATCCAGCCGGCAGGGCTGGGCACAGCGCCCACGGTTGCCGCTGCGGCTGCCGATCATGGAGGAAAACAGGCATTGCCCGCTGACGCCCACGCACTGGGCGCCATGGCCAAAGACCTCGATCTCAATGGGCTGTTTGGCTGCCAGCGCAATCTCGCCGAGGCTGCACTCACGGGCCAGCACGGCGCGGGTCATGCCCATCCGGGCGCACCAGGCGGCGCCGGTGGCGTTGTGGATGGCCATCTGAGTGCTGGCGTGGATGGGCAGGTCCGGAAAGCAAGCCCGGGCCATGCGCAATACGCCCAGGTCCTGCACCAGCACGGCGTCCACCCGCACCTCATTCAGCAGGCGGAGCAGATCCTTCACCTCAGACATTTCGCTGTCCTTGATGAGGGTGTTCACCGTGACATGCACCCGCACATGATGCAGGTGGGCAAAAGCCACGGCTCTGCGCAGCTCTTCCTCGTTGAAATTCCCCGCCCCGGCCCTGGCGCTGAAAGCAGAGCAGCCCAAATACACCGCGTCAGCACCGGCAGCGATGGCACGGTCAAGGGCTTCATAGGTTCCGGCAGGGGCGAGGTTTTCCATCTTCATTCCTCCGAGGTTACTGACTTTCGTTTTTCCATCTGTTCAGGTTGGGCAACCGATCCGGGTTATGGCCGTTCTCGATGAAATCCAGCAGCTGTTGGCAGGGTAGCTGGGCACACAGGCCGCAATGCTGGCAACCCTTGCTCACTGCACACTTGTAAACATCGCATTCGCCCCAGAAGATTTTCCCCTGCTGTGCTTCGCAGCCCTTGCAGCCTAAGCGGTCTTTGAAGCTGCAAGTGTTGCATACGGTGCCGCATTTGCCTCTGATTTCAATCATTGGTAATGTGCCTCCTTCGTACAGCCTTCCAGAAATCGTTTGTTTACCGCTCCCGCAACGCTTCCAGTTCCCGGCGGAGCTTGCTGTTCTCGTCCTGGGCCTTCATCAGCTCGTCAGCGATGTTCAGGCACACCAGCACCGCCGCCTTGTCCACGGGCATGCGGGCGGCCAGGGAAGCCTCGGTGATCTTGCGGTCCACGTAAGCGGCCACCCGGGTGATGTATTCCGGCGCGTCGGAGGACACGAGAGTATAGTCCCGGCCCGCCACGCGGACGGTGGTTTTCTGCTTTTCCATGGGATTTCCTCCCCTGCAAAAATGAATGAAGGCGCAGGAAAGCCAAAGCTCGCCCGCGCCTATGGATTACATCTGATCGAAGGGATAGGTTTCGCCGTTGGTCTCCACACGGATGGACTTCATCTGCTGGGGCTCCAGCGGCTTATCCATACGGTCGCGCTTCACGCTGACGATGGCGTCGGCCACCTCCATGCCCTCCAGCACCTTGCCGAAGGCGGCGTACTGGCCGTCCAGGTGGGGGCTGTCGCTGGTCATGATGAAGAACTGGCTACCGGCGGAATCGGGCATCATGCTGCGGGCCATGCTCAGCACGCCGTAGGTATGCTTCAGGGGATTGGGAACGCCGTTCATGGCGAACTCGCCCTTGATGCGGTAGCCGGGTCCGCCGATGCCGGTGCCCTTGGGGTCGCCACCCTGAATCATGAAGCCGGGGATCACCCGGTGGAAGATCAGCCCGTCGTAGAAGCCGCTGTTGGCCAGGG
>JAFVVG010000026.1 GCA_017502305.1 Clostridia bacterium
ACGCCGATCTTGGACTTGTACTCGGCCTTGAACTGGTTGGCCAGCTCCTTCAGGTCGTCAGCGGTCAGCTCAACGTCCTGGGTGACGCCCTTCTTTTCCTTCATCTCATCGATGAGGGCCTCGAAGTACTTCTTGCCGACTTCCATAACGACGTCGGAATACATCTGGATGAAACGGCGATAGCAGTCATAGGCCCAACGGGGGTTGCCGGACTTGGCAGCCAGAACCTCGACCACTTCCTCGTTCAGGCCCAGGTTCAGGATGGTATCCATCATGCCGGGCATGGAGGCGCGGGCGCCGGAACGAACGGAAACCAGCAGGGGGTTTTCCTTATCGCCGAACTTCTTGCCGGTGATTTCTTCCAGCTTCTTAACGTTAGCCATGATCTCAGCCTCGATATCGGCGTTGATCTGACGGCCATCCTCGTAATACTGGGTGCAGGCCTCGGTAGAAATGGTGAAGCCCTGGGGCACAGGCAGGCCGATGTTGGTCATCTCAGCCAGGTTAGCGCCCTTGCCGCCCAGCAGCTCGCGCATGGTGCCGTTGCCTTCGGTGAAAAGGTAGACAAACTTCTTCGCCATGGGTAACACTCCTCCTCATATTCTTGCAAGGGGATCTCCCCTTACATGGACATAGCCTGACAAGGCGCTTGTTATCGCCCGCCAGACTGATCCTTCATATATCGTTAAAATGATACCATCATTTTCCCCATTTTGCAAGCCATTATCCGACTTTCGCAGCGTATTTTGTGAAAATATTTGCGTTGTTAGCGTTTACATTTTATTGTTCTCATCATCCTTTTTCACGCTTTCCGAACTTTTTTACATATTCAGGCACGAATTCGTCCCGGTGCTTCGTATTGATTGCAGAAGTCTACAGAGGAGATGCTGCTTTTGCGCTCAAAAAATCAGGCTGCCAGCGCCAGACTCATGGTGACTTTTTCCATTCTGTGCGTCCTGCTCTCCCTTATGTGCATCATGATGTTTACCGGCTACTGGCCCACCCACCACAATGCCTACAACTCCTATACCCGGCAGGCCTGTGCCTGGCTGGAGGGCCGCCTGGACATCCCCGGTGGCGAGAAACTCACCTGGCTGGAGCTTGCCATTTACGGCGGCAAATACTACGTCTCCTTCCCGCCCTTCCCTTCGTATGTACTGCTCCCCTTCGCGGCCATTTTCGGGCTCAGCACCCCCGACGCGTGGATCGCCCTGGCAGTCACCTGTTTGGGCGTGGCTTATGCCTGCCTGCTCTGCAAGCGCCTCTCCCGGGACGACTACGGCATCTTCTGGGTGCTGTTTCTCTTTCTTGGCACCGGCTATCCGTTTATCGCTGTCAACGGCTGGGTATGGTTCTTTGCCCAGAACCTCTGCTTCACCTTATCGCTGATGGCCATTTACCACGCATTGAAAGGCCAGGGCTCCATGTGTCTCACCTGCTGGGCCGCCGCTGTTGGCTGCCGCCCCATGGTACTGATCTACCTTCCGCTGCTTCTGTGGAACCTTTACCGCCAGCAGCGCAAGGCCAGTCCACACCTCCCCGGCTGGCGTGTGGTGCTGCGCCGTTGGTACTGGGTTATCGGCCCGCTGGTGCTTGGTGGTTCGTATATGCTGCTGAACTACCTTCGTTTCGGCAGCGTCGCGGAGTTCGGCCACAACTACCTGCCAGAGTTTCAGCGGGCCGAAAACGGCCAGTTCAGCCTCACATACATCTTGGGCAACCTGTGCAACCTTATCCGCCTGCCCAAGTGGAACGGCACCGAGGAGCCTCTTACCTTCTTCAAGATCAACGGCTTCGCGTTTTTTATCACCAATCCCCTTCTGATCTCCATGCTTGTAGCCCTGGTCTACGCTCTTGTGCGCAAGCGGCTTCCCAAGGCGCTCACGGTGCTCCTTCCCCTTCTCTCCCTGGGGTATGTGCTCATCATCTGCGCCCACCGCACCCTGGGCGGCTGGCAGTTTGGCAACCGTTACCTTCTGGACATCATGCCCTGGATGTTCTTTGGCTTCCTCCATTGGAAGCCACGCTCCCCCGCTTTCACGCATTGGAATATCCCCATCGCCCTGTTTGCCGCCGTCACCAACCTGATCGGCAGCGTCATCCTCTACAACAAGTGGATATAACACAAAGATCCCCCTCGCCGCATTGGCAAGAGGGATCCATATTTCTTAAATTATTCAGCCTTCTCAGCCTCGGCCACCTGAACGGGAGTTTCCGTTTCCTTCATGGTCTCGGTCTGCTTGGCGGCCTCGCGGGCAGCCTTGGCAGCCAGAGCCGCCTGGATCTTAGCTTCCATCTCAGGGGTGCGTGCAGGCTTGGGAGCCTCTGGCTTCACGGCCAGCACGGGTTCGGGGGTGGTGCCCACCTTGGCATGACGGTCGCGGGTATGCTCACGCACCTTCATGGTGATGCACTTCTTGGGGCACTTGGCAGCGCAGGCGCCGCAGCCGGTGCAGGCGGAAGTGATCTCGTGGGGCATCTTCTTTTCGCCGATGATGGCCTCGAACTGGCACTGACGCTTGCACATGCCGCAGCCAATGCATTCTTCCGGGTTGATCTCGGCGATCTTCCGCTCGTCCCAATCAGCCCAGATGGCGTGGGTGGGGCAGGCCTCGGCGCACATCATGCAGCCGACGCACTTCTCCATATCGATCACAGGCAGGTTGTTCACCATGGTGATGGCGCCAAACTTACAGGCGATGGCACAGCGCTCACAGCCGATGCAGCCAACGCGGCAGTTGTCACTGACGAGGTAGCCTTCCTCAGCGGCACGGCACATCAGGCGCACAGGGCGGGTCACAGGCTGGAGATCCAGCACACCCTTGGGGCAGGCAGCCACACACTTGCCGCAGGCCTTGCACTTATCCTCGTCCACCACAGCGATCTTCTTGTTCTCGTCAATGTGGATGGCGTCGAAGGGGCAAGCCTTCACGCAGGTGCCCAGGCCCAGGCAGGCGTACTTGCAGGCACGGTTGCCGTCGCTGACCAGGGAGGCAGCCACGCAATCCTGAATGCCGGTATAGTTGAACTTGGTCTTGCAGTGCTCAATGTCGCCCTGGCAGATGACCTTGGCCACCAGGCGGGCGGAAGCGTCGGCAGGGGCCACGCCCATGGCGGCGGCGATCTGCTCGGCAGCCTCGGCGCTGCACACGGGGCAAGCGTTCACAGGAGCCTTGCCCGCAGCGATGGCGTCGGCGCAGCCGTCGCAGCCGGGATAGCCGCAGCCGCCGCAGTTGGCGCCGGGCAGCAGCTCACGCACGGCGTCGCGCACAGGGTTGCTGGGAACAGCGAATACCTTGGAGGTCAGCGTCAGCAGGCCGCCGAAGAGCAGGCCCATGCCGCCAAGCACAAGGGCAGCAAACAAAATATCCATGTCGTTACCTCCCCTTTTACTTGATCAGGCCGCCGAAGCCAGCGAAGGCAACGGCCATCAGGCCAGCGGTAATCAGCGCGCCGGGGAAACCATCCATCCACTTGGGCATCTTGGAAAGGGACAGCCGCTCGCGGATGCAGGCAAACAGCACCATCGCCAGGGTGAAGCCCAGGGCGGCGCAGCAACCATTAATGGTGCTCTCCAGCAGGTTATAGCCCAGGTCGGAGTTCAGGATGGCCACGCCAAGCACGGCGCAGTTGGTGGTGATCAGGGGCAGATACACGCCCAGGCTCTGGTACAGGGAGGGAGACATCTTCTTCAGGGCCATTTCCACCACCTGCACCAGCACAGCGATGACCAGGATGAAAGCGATGGTCTTCATGTACTGCAGGTTGAAGGGAATCAGCAGGAAGTTCTCCACAATCCACGCCACGAAGGAGGCCAGGGTCATGACGAAGGTAACGGCCATGCCCATGCCCAGAGCGGTATCAAACTTTTTGGACACGCCCAGGAAGGGACAGATGCCCAGGAACTTGTTCATCACAAAGTTGTTGACCAGAAGGCCGCCGACCAGAATCGTCAGATAAGTATTCATGCCAGCTCCTCCTTCTTCGCGGCAGCCCTCTTGGCCGCCAGATTCTTGATGGCATTCACCAGGGCCAGCAGCAGGCCCAGAGTCACAAAGCCGCCGGGCACGTTCAGCATGATGCCCATGGGCTGGTACGCCTCGGGCATGATCTGGGCACCGAAGATGGTACCATTGCCAAACAGCTCGCGGATGGCGCTGAGAATGGTGATGGCTGCGGTGAAGCCCAGGCCCATGCCAAGGCCGTCAGCCAGGGAAAGCACGGGGCCGTTCTTGAAGGCGAAGGCTTCCGCGCGGGCGAAGATAATGCAGTTCACCACAATCAGGGGGATGTACATGCCCAAGGACTCACTCAGCGCGGGAATGTATGCCTTCAGGAGCATCTCCAGGATGGTCACGAAGGAAGCAATGACCACGATGAACGCGGGAATGCGGACCTTATCCGGGATCACCTTGCGCAAAAGGCTGATGAACAGGTTGGAGCACACCAGCACAAAGGTGGTGGCCAGGCCCATGCCGATGCCGTTGGAGGCGGCGGTGGTGATGGCCAGCGTGGGACACATACCCAGCATCAGGGTAAAGGTGGGATTCTCGGTAATCAGGCCGTTAACGAAGACCTGCAGGAAGTTTTTCTGCTTAGGCATGCTTCTTCACCTCCCCAAAGGGCTTGGGCGTGGTAAACTTATCGATCATAGGGGTTACCACGTTCATGAACAGGATCGCAAAGCTGCATCCTTCCGGATAGGAAGCGAACGCGCGGATCACAAACAGCAGAATACCGCAGCCAACGCCGAAGATGATCTTGCCAATGCCGGTCACAGGGCTGGTGGCATAGTCGGTAGCCATGAAGAAGGCGCCCAGCATCAATCCGCCGGCCATGATCTGGTAAACAGCCATCTCAGCGCCGTCCTTCAGCAGATAGCAGAGGAACACGGTGCCGATGAAGGTCACCGGGATACGCCAGTCGATGATGCCGCGAACCAGCATGTACAGGCCGCCGGCGATGATGGCCAGCTTGCAGGTCTCACCCAGCACGCCGCCGCAGTTGCCGATCATCAGGTTCCACAGGCTCATGTCGGCGGGTACATTGCCGGCCCCCAGCAGGGCCAGAGGAGTAGCGGAGGACACAGCGTCCACAGCGTAGTTGGTCTGGGGATAGGTGGACATCAGGCTGGACCAGCTGATGAAGAGAATGGCACGGGCCGTCAGGGCGGGGTTCATGAAGTTGGAACCGATGCCGCCGAAGATCTGCTTCACCAGCACAATGGCAATGATGCCGCCCACCACTGCCAGCCACAGGGGGGCATTGGCAGGCAGGTTGTAGGCCAGGAGCAGGCCGGTCACCACGGCGCTCCAGTCGCCGATGGTGGACTTTTCCTTCGCAGCCTTCTGATACACATACTCAGCCAGCACGCAGGTGATCACGGAAACGGCGATCAGCGCGGCGGCATTTGCGCCATAGAGGACGATACCGGCGATACCGGCAGGAGCCAGCGCCAGGCAAACCTCCTGCATGATCCGCTGGGTCGAGGCCTTCGACCTCAGATGCGGAGAGGAGGAAACAGCCAGATTCTTTTGCATGAATTAACCCTCCTTCTTCGCTCCCGCCTGCTTGCGGCGGATGTTGATGACTTTCTTGGCCGTGCGGCAGGACTGGGTCAGGCTCCGCTTGGCGGGGCAGGCAAAGGTGCAGGCGCCGCATTCCATGCAGTTCAGCACGCCCATCTTCTCGGCCTCCTCAAAGCGCTGCGCCCGGGAAAGAGCGTCCAGCTTGGCGGGCATCAGCTTCATGGGGCAGGCCTTCACGCAGCGGCCGCAGCGGATGCAGGCGCTCTCGTCGGGCTCCTTGGCTTCCTCGCCCAGGGCCAGAATGCCGGAGCAGCCCTTGGTCACGGGAATGTCCGTGCGGGCGATGGCGGTGCCCATCATGGGGCCGCCGTAGATCAGCTGCTTCACGCCCTGCTGTACACCGCCGCAGGCGTCCAGGAGCTGCTCCACCGTGGAGCCGATGCGCACCAGGAAGTTGCCAGGCTTTTCCACCAGGCCGCCCACGGTGGTCACCCGCTCGATCAGCGGACGCCCCTCGCACACAGCCTGCTGAACGGCATACATGGTGCCAACATTGCACACAACCAGGCCAACGTCCAGGGGCAAGCCGCCGGTGGGCACCTTTTTCTTCGTCAGGGCGTACACCAGCTGCTTCTCGCCGCCCTGGGGATACATCACAGGCAGACCCTTCACGGAAATGCCTTCTTTGGCGGCAGCCTTCATGGCCTCGATGGCGTCGGGCTTGTTGTTCTCGATGCCAATGATAGCTTCCTTCACATCCAGGGCCTTCATCACAATGCTGATACCCTGAATGATCTCCCGGGCATGCTCCAGCATGAGGCGATGGTCAGCCGTCAGGTAGGGCTCGCACTCGGCGCCGTTGATGATCAGCTTTTCGATGGTCTTGCCCTCAGCGGGATTCAGCTTCACCGCCGTGGGGAAGGTTGCGCCGCCCAGGCCCACGATGCCGGCCTCCACCACGATCTTGCGCAGCTCGTCGGCAGTGAGGTTTTCGGGATTGGCGGCAGGGGTCAGTTCCACCCACTCGTCCTTGTAATCGTTGTCGATGATCACAGCCGGCACAGCCACGCCGCTGGCCAGCAGGCAGGGCTGCACATCCCACACCTTGCCGGACACGGAAGCATGCACATTGGCGGAAACATAACCTGCGGCCTCGCCGATCAGCTGACCGACCTTCACCAGGTCACCCTTCTTCACCAGCGCCTTGGCGGGCGCGCCGATATGCTGGGACAGCGGGATAATCACCCGGGCCGGCGCGGGCAGCTTCACAATGGCATTGGCGCCATTGACACTCTTGCCGTTCACACTTTCATGAGGATGAACGCCACCGGGAAACATACGGGTTCCAAACACGGATATGGGTCCCCCTTCCAATTGATCTATTGGCATAAGCAAGCATGACAAACACACCTGCATTTTCACACGAAAACATTATATCATACTTTCGCGGATTCCGTACATAACAATATTGTCATAAACCATATTTATTTTTTGTCAAACCTGGTCATCAGCCCCGGATTTGCGCCGCTTTGTCCAGCATCAGGGCGGCATGGCTGCGGGCGCTTTCCTCGCTGCCGTCCGCGCCGCCCATCATCCTGGCCACCTCGCCCGTGCGCTCATCCGGATCCAGCAGCCGTACGGAGGTATTGGTTCTCCCCGCTTCCACCCGCTTTTCCACCAGGAACTGATGGTGTGCCATGGCAGCAATCTGCGGCAGATGCGTCACGCAGATCACCTGGCGGGAGTGTGCGATCAGCGCCATCTTTTCTGCTACCACCTGGGCCATACGCCCGCTGATACCGGTGTCGATCTCGTCAAACACCATGCAGCCCACGCCGCCGTGCTCCGCCTCCAGGGATTTGATGGCCAGCATCAGCCTGGAAAGCTCGCCGCCGGAGGCGATCTTCGAAAGGGGCTTCATGGGCTCGCCGGGATTGGGCGAAATCATGAATTCCACCGTATCATCGCCGACGGACTGGGGCATCAGCTGCTTGCCCTGAGGTTTTTCGGCAAACGCTACCTGGAAGATTGTTTTTCCCATGCCCAGGTCGCCAAGCTGCTGCATCATGTTCTTTTCAAAAACGCGGGCCAGCACCGTCCGTGATTCCGTCAGCTGCCGTGCCAGGGAGCGATAGGCCGCCAGCAGCTTCTTGTGCTCGGCGCCCATGGCCGCCACTTGCTGGTCCATGGAGGCGTAATTGTCATACTCCTCCTGCATGCGCTCCTGTTCAGCAAGAATCACAGGAATATTCTCGCCGTATTTTCGCTCCAGGCGGCGGATCAGATCAAGTCTGGTTTCCACATATTCGGCCCTGGCCGGGTCGAACTCACCGTTTTCGATGATGTCCGCCAGCTCATAGCCCACTTCTTCCAACTCATAATAAGCAGATTCACACCGCTGGGCCAGGTTTTTGTAGTTTTCGCCCAGGGCGGCAAGGCTGTTCAGCGCCGCCGCGGCGCCCTTGAGCTTCACCAGCAGGGATTCGCTGTCCTCCCCGGCGGAGATGGCGTGGTGGGCCAGCTGCACCGCCGTAGCGATCTTCTCCGAGTGACGGAAGCGTTCCTTCTCCTGGGTCAGTTCCTCTTCCTCGCCGGCTTTCAGCTTGGCTTTATGCAATTCATCCAGGGATTTCTTCAGCGTCTCCATGCGGTATTGCTTCTGCTCGTTTTCCTTTACAAGCCTGGCATACCGCCGGTGGTTCACGATAAACGCCTGATAGGCCGCATCTACCTTTTCCCGCAGCTGCTGATGGCCTTCATCGCCGCTCTCGTCCAGGAAGCGCAGGTGGAATCTGGAATCCATCAGGAACTGTCCCTCGTGCTGACCGTGCACATCCATCAGCAGGGCTGCCAGTTCCTTCAGGGCCGCCACGGGCATCACCACGCCGCAGATACGGCACAGGTTGCGGCCGCTGCGGCTGATCTCCCGGTAGAGCGTCACAATGTCCCCCTCGGGTTCGATCTCCTGCTCTTTCAGGAAGGCCGACACCTCCGGGCTGCCCTGGGCGTCAAACACAGCCTCCACCCAAGCCTTGTCCGTGCCGGTGCGGATCAGCTCCCTGTCGGCCCTGCCGCCCAGCACCAGGTTCACCGCGTCCACCACAATGGACTTGCCCGCGCCGGTTTCGCCCGTCATCACATGGAGTCCCGTGGAAAAATCCATGGTCAGCTCCTCGATGAGGGCGATGTTATGCATCCTCATGGAAAGGATCATGTCGCATAGCTCCTATTACTTCATCATATCCTGGATCCGGGTGATCACGCCGGGAACTTCCTCGTTGCTGCGGATGATCAGCAGAATGGTGTTGTCGCCTGCCAGGGATCCCAGGATCTCCGGCCAGTGCAGGCTGTCCAGCGCCTCCGCCGCCACATTGGCGGAACCGGAAAGGGTCTTCACCACGATCAGGTTATTGGAGGCCGTCACGCTGAGCAGGCTCTCCGCCAGCATGCGGATGAAGCGCTCGTTGAGACCATTTTCGGCTTTGTCCGCAGTAGCGTATTTATACGCGCCGTTGGGGGAAAGCACCTTCAGGAGGCGCAGCTCCTTGATATCACGGGAAACAGTGGCCTGGGTCACCTTGATGCCACGGGCACGCAATGCTTCCGCCAGTTCTTCCTGGGTTTCCACATCCTGCTTTTCAATGATATCCAGGATGGCGACCTGTCGAACAGATTTCATGATTATCTCTCCTTTGCAATCCTTTTATCGGCTCCATTCCGCCAGCTTGTCACGTACAAGCTGGAAAAACTGTGCCGGCTGCGTTCTGATAAGCTGAATTTTTTCCGGTGCTTTGCTGATGCGTACGCTGTCGCCGGCAGAAAGATCAGCGCAGCTTTGGCCATCCACCTGCAGGGAAGCACGCAGCTCCGCATCACTGCCAAGCTGCAGGCAGATTTCAGCGTTGCCCGGCACCACACAGGGCCGGTGCTGCAGGCTGTGGGCGCAGATGGGGGTGATCACCGTGCAGTCCACATGGGGCGACACAATAGGCCCGCCCGCCGAAAGTGAATAGCCCGTGGAGCCTGTGGGCGTGGTCACCACCAGGCCGTCGGCGATGTACCGTCCCGCCCGTTCGCCGTCCACCAGGGCGTCCAGGGTGATCAGCCTGGCATAGCCGCCGCGGCTCACCACCACATCGTTGAGGGCCAGCCAGCGGCATGCGCCTTGCTGCACGCTCAGAAGGGAGCGTTCCTCCAGGGTGTACTTGCCATCCAGCAGACTTCGAAGCACATCGTTGATGTCCTCCGGCTCCGCTTCTGCCAAAAAGCCGACCCGCCCCAGGTTCACGCCCAGCAGGGGGATGTTCCACTTCACAGCGGCCTGTGCCCCCCGCAAGAGCGTTCCGTCGCCGCCCAGGGATAGGATGGCGTCCGGCTTTTCTGTTGCCCTGGAAAATGGCGTCACGCCGGGCAACCGTTCCGCGGCGTCCTCCTCGGCCTGCACGGCGATGCCCGCGCCCTGCAGGAATCTTGCCGCTTTTGCGGCACAGGCCACGGCGTCCTTGCGCTTGCCGTGAACCATCAGGCCAATCCGCTCCATACCGCATCCCCTTTCTTACAATCCTTTTAAGTATAGCATAGAATGAATATTCATTCAAGCATATACAATCGCAAACAACAAAAAAACGGGCGGAAGCCTGTCCGTCCGTTTCTGTAATATGCATCGGGATTATTTTTTCATTTCTTCATGGGCACGGGCCACCAGCTCGTGAATCATTTCCGGCGTGCAGGGCTCCTCTTCGGTGGTTTTCTTTGTGATCTTGGCCAGGAACTCGATATTCCCCTCCGGGCCGGTGATGGGCGAATAATCCAGTGCCTGCACCTGCCAGCCGAAGGTCGGTGCGAAATCCACAATGCTCTGGATCACGTCTTCATGCACCTTGGGTTCACGCACCACACCCTTCTTACCCACACGGTCCTTGCCGGCCTCGAACTGGGGCTTGATCAGCGTGTAGAACACGCCCTCGTCCCCCATGAGCTGGGCAGCCACAGGCAGGATCAGCTTGATGGAAATGAAGCTCACGTCCATCACCGTCACCGTGGGATGCAGGGGCACCTGCTCCGGCGTCAGGTAACGGGCGTTGGTGCGTTCCATCACCGTCACACGCTCATCGTTGCGCAGCTTCCAGTCGAACTGGCCATAGCCCACGTCAATGGCGTATACATGGGCAGCGCCGCTGCGCAGGCATACATCGGTAAAGCCGCCGGTGGCAGCGCCGATGTCCATGCACACCTTCCCCGTCAGGTCAGCGCCAAAGGACTTGATGGCCTTCTCCAGCTTCAGGCCGCCACGGCTGACGAAATTGTGGGCCGCGCCCCGGAGGATCAGTTCATCCTCGGGCTTCACGGTCTCGCTGGCCTTGAGAACCTTTCTCTCGCCGATATACACCAGGCCGGCCATAATATTCGCCTGGGCCTTCTCGCGGCTCTCGCACAGGCCGCGATTTACCAGCGCCACATCGGCGCGGACTTTCTCACTCATGCTTCATGCCTCTCTTGTTTTCCAGCGCATAGCAGATGCGCCTTGCCATCTGCCCGGGTTCCAGACCCAGGTATTTCATCAGCTGATCCCTTCTGCCATGCTGCACAAAGGTATCGGCAATGCCAAAGGACAGCAGCGGCCCCGGAATCTCCTCCGCCACGCAGAAGGCGCTGACAGCGCTGCCGAAGCCGCCCACCAGCACATGCTCTTCCATGGTGATGATGGGCTTGTCCTTCAGGCTGCGGAGCATTTCCTCATCCATGGGCTTCACGGTGGAACAATTCACCACAGCGGCGGAAATGCCATAGTTCATCAGCTTCTCGCGGGTCGCAAGAGCCTCTTCCACCATGGAGCCTACCGCCAGCAGGGTGCAGTCGCTTCCCTGCTCCAGCACTTCCCATTTGCCCGGCACAAAACCGGCATAGGGGTATTTCTCACCCTGATCAATACTCTTGCGGCCATAGCGGATAGCCAGGGGCGCGTCGTAGGTCGCGCTCCAGCGTACCATGGCCTTCAGTTCGTTCAAATCTCTGGGCGCCAGCACCGTCATGTTGGGCATAGGCAGCAGCGAGGCCAGGTCATACACGCCATGATGGGTAGCGCCATCCTCGCCCACCAGGCCGGCCCTGTCCAGCATGAAGGTCACGGGCAGCTTCTGCATGCATACATCGTGGATCAGTTGATCATAGCTCCGCTGGAAGAAGGTGGCGTAGACCGCGAAATAAGGCTTCATGCCCCCCGCCGCCATACCGGCAGCCATGGTCACGGCATGCTCCTCGGCTATGCCCACGTCCAGCATACGCTCCGGAAACTCCTTCTGGAAAGCGCTGAGCCCCGTGCCGCTGGGCATAGCGGCGGTAATGGTCACAATGCGCGGATCCTCCCTGGCCATCTCCGCCAGTTCCCTGGCCATGGTTTTGCCAAAGGAGGGCAGCTTGGAGGCCGTGCGCAATCCGCCCGTCTCCACATAGAAGGGCGGCGTGCCATGGAACATCTCCGGCTTTTCCTCGGCCTTGTCATAGCCGTGGCCCTTGCGGGTCAGCACGTGGATGACCGCCGGGCCGTCGAATTCCTTGGCCAGCTGCAGGGTATGCTCCATGCTCTTCAGGTCATGACCGTCAATGGGGCCAAAGTAGTGAAAGCCCAGGGCCGTGAAGAAGCCATCCTCCTCCACCAGCAGGGATTTCACCGCGTCCTTGGTCCAATTGATCAGATTATACACCGGCTTGCCGATGACGGGAATGTTGTTCAGCCCCCGCTTGACCTTCTTTTTGGTGCTTGTCCACCCCTTGCTGACCCGGATGTTGGTCAGGTAGCGGGAAAGCGCGCCCACATTGGGAGCAATGGACATTTCGTTATCGTTAAGAATCACAATCAGCTTGGTGGAAGCGTTGCCGGCGTCATTGAGAGCCTCGTAACACATACCGCCGGTGAGAGCGCCGTCGCCCACCAGGGCGATCACGGCATGCTTCTCGCCCTTGTAGTCCCTTGCCCTCGCCAGGCCCAGGGCGGCGGAAATCGCCGTGGAGGAATGGCCGGTTTCGAATACGTCGTACTCGCTCTCGCTTCTTTTGGGGAAGCCGGAGATACCGCCAAAGCTGCGCAGGGTGTGGAACAGGGTGTACCGCCCGGTAAGCAGCTTATGTACGTAGCTCTGATGCCCCACGTCAAAGACGATCTTATCCCCGGGCAGGTCAAACACACGGTGGAGCGCCATGGTCAGCTCCACCACGCCCAGGTTGGACGCCAGGTGTCCGCCCCGCTGCGAAACCGTGGAAACAAGCTCCTCCCGGATTTCCGCCGCCAGGGAATCCAGCTCCTCATAATCCAGACCCTTCAGGTCCGCGGGAGCCTTCACTTCTTTGAGGTGCATCAGATCCTCCTCATCTGTTGTACCGATCCAGCATATGGCCCACCAGCGGCAGCGTGAAACGTCCGCCCTGCCAGGCCACAAACATCATCCGGATCCTTACAACAAGCATCACAATCGCCAAAGCGATATATACAATCCAAAGAATCAGGTTCAACAGAAAACCGAGATACGGTATGCCGCCGAATACGGCGTTCACCGCCAGCAGCGCACCGGCTGTCAGCAGATGGCACACCGTCAGCCCCACGGACTGAAGGGCATAGTGCCGGATGGCCCGGCTCTTCTTCTCAGCAAAAATCAAAAACAGCGCAAAGGGCGGGAGCATGGCTGCCAGGGTGCAGGTCAGCTTCACAACGGCCTCGGTGGACACAATTTCCTCCACCGCATCCACCTGGGGCTCCTGCTCCACAGGCTCCATATCATAATACCGATCGTCCTCCAGCACTTCGTCCTGCCAGGACGGGCGCTGCTGCGTTCTTCTGCGGCGCTCCATGGTTGACCTCCGTTACAGCTTGGCGCCCTTGCAGCCCTTGGCACCCTTGGTGCCCTTGGTCCCGCCCAGGCTCACGCTCTTGAGGATATCGGAGGTAAAGGCATAGTTGCGCAGGTTCTTGTCCTCGTGGGCCCGCTGGGCGCATGCCACCAGCTTATCGATCATCCGGCTGTATTTCAGCCCGGCGTTTTCCCACAGGTAGAAGGCGAGAGACCCGGGAATGGTGTTGATCTCCGTGATGTAAACCTCATCGGAGTTCCGATCCCACATATAGTCGATGCGCACCACGCCCTTGCAGTCCATCATGCGGAAGATATCGCAGGAAAGCGCATGAATGCGATCCCTCAATTCCTCCGGAATGGGCGCGGGCAGAATGCGGTGCAGGCTGGCCATGCCCTTGCTGCCGCCGCTGGCCAGGTACTTCTCCTTGAAGTCAAGGAACTTCTCGGCGGAAATGGGCATTTCAATGGGTGAAGCCTCCACGTCGTCGTCATAGCCCAGCACGGAGCAGTTCAGCTCAATGGGCTTGTCGAGGCCCTTCTCCACCAGCACACGGCGGTCGTAATCGAAGGCCAGGTCCAGAGAATCCTCCAGGCCCTCCCGATCATCCGCCCGGCTCACGCCGATGGAGGAGCCCAGGTTGGCGGGCTTCACAAACACAGGATAGCCCAGCTTCTTCTCCACGTCATCCAGGATGGCGGTCTTGTCCTTCTCCCACATGGAGCGGGTGTACCAGCAATCCGGCAGGATGGGCAGATCAGCGCCCCTGAAGAACTGCTTCATCATGATCTTGTCCATGCCCACGGCGCTGCCCGCCACACCCGTGGAGGTGTAGGGTACATTGGCCAGCTCCAGCATGCCCTGAAGGGTACCGTCCTCGCCGTTAAGGCCATGCATGACCACCACAAACACTTCCACACGGGCGGCCACCACCTGCTCTGGCTTGCCAAAAAGGCCCTTGCCGGGGCGGGTAGCCAGCAGTGCGCCGGAGCCGGCGGTGATGTCCAGGTGCACCTGCTCAATGCCCTTGCCGTCGGGGTTGAAGTTTTTGTAGGTCTCGATCTTCCTGAGGGCTTCGCCGGTATACCACATCCCCTGCTCGCTGATGTACACGGGGATCACGTCATACTTCTCGGTGTCCACGTTGTTCATCAGCTGCACTGCGCTGATGATGGCCACCTCACGCTCGCAGCTGCGGCTGCCGAAGATCACGCCAAGCTGAATCTTGCTCATAGAGGATGCTCCTCCTTATTGTTCGGAATAGTTGTCCGGCAGGTCATTCTCAAACAGGGCCACGTCACCCGGCTTGCCGATCTGCCGCAGCAGCGCCGCGGCCTCGTCCAGGCTCTTCACGGGGTGGATGTTCTCCTCCCCAAAGCCAGCTTCCTTCAGGCCCTCGGCAATGGGCTGAGTGTGCTTCACGCCCACCAGGATGGCCACGTCCACGCAGTCGGCCATTTTGCGGCCAAACTCGCGGTTGAATTCATCCTCCCCCTGGCCCAGTTCCACCATGCCGGGGGTAATGATGATGCGCCGGCCCGGGAACTCCCGGATCACCCGCAAGGCCGCCTCGGCGCCCCGGGGGTTGCTGTTGAAGGCATCGTCAATGATGGTCACGCCGGTGGAGGGAATTAGCTGCAGGCGGTGCTCCACAGGAGCCAGCCTGGCAATGCCGCGGCTGATCTGCCGCAGGGTTAGGCCCAGGTGCAGGCACACCGTGGCCGCCAGTAAGATGTTCTGAATGTTATGCTCGCCCAGCAGCTTGGTTTCGCAAAGGATGCTTCCCTCCCGGGTGCACAAGTTGAAGCGGCTGCCCGCCGGGGAAACCGTCACATCCTCCGCCCATACGTCAGCAACGCCGTTGCTGTTCAGGCAGCACAGACGCTTCGCTTTGGCTGTCTTGTCATAAAGCTCACGGCAAATGGCGCCGTCATCCGGGAAGAAGCAGCAGCCCCCCTCGGGGATGGCGTCCATCAGCTCATACTTGGTTTTCTTGATGCGCTCAATGGTCTTGAAGGTATCCAGATGCTGGGGACCCACGCTGGTCAAAACGCCGTGATACGGATGCACCAGGCGGCACATTTCCTTGATGTCGCCCACGTGCCTTGCGCCCATCTCCGCCACAAACACCTGGTGTGCAGGCTGCAGCTTGGTGCGGATGATCTTCGTCACACCCATGGGCGTGTTGAAGCTGGAGGGCGTCACCAGCGTCTGATACTTTTCGCTGAGCATGGTACCCAGGATGAATTTCACGCTGGTCTTGCCATAGCTGCCGGTAATGCCGATCTTGATCAGGTCGGGCCGGTTTTTCAGGATGCGCTGAGCGTCCCGGAAGTACATCTCGCTGATGAGCTTCTCGATGGGCCAGGCCAGGAGACCCGCCAGCGCCACCCACAGGGGCAGAAGCAGCGGAAACAGGAAGAGGGCCTTCCCGGGCAGCAGGCAGCAGATAATCGCAAATACCACTACTGCCACCGCATACAGCCGCTTGATGCGGGGCGTGAACACCAGGGCCTTCTTGGCCTTTTGCTTACTGGCAATCCAATACAGCAGCGCACCCATCGCCACAGCGCCAACGCTGGCGATGATCATGCCGGCAATGTAACCCGCATGCGTGGCGGCATCCTTGCCGGAAAGCGCATTCCACACAAGGTTCAGGCAAATCAGCAGCAGAAAAAGAATCGCGCCCGGCAGCAGCGCGTTTTTCCAGTTGCGCTTCAGCGTGCGGAAATAGCCGGGGCACTGATAGCTCTCCAGCTGAAAATAATGAATCAGACCGCGGGAGGCCAGCACACAGGCCAGCGCCACCGCCAATGCGTATATCATGCTTGTTCCTCCATCAGGAATACATGAGCAATTTTGTTGAACCGCTGCACCTGCTCCAGGTAAGCGAAGTGGGTGCCGCCCTGCAGCACCGCCAGACCCGCGTCAGGGATGTCCTTTTCCATCTGCCGGCCCATCCACAGGGGCGTTTCCGTGTCCTGGTCGCCCCAGATCAGCAGCGTGGGCTGCTGGATTTTGCTATACCTGTCGCTAAGATCCAGGCTGATGACCTTCACAAAGGTCTGCCGCATCTCGGCGTCCAGGGCGTTGTAATCCCGGCTGCCGTATTTTTGACGGAGCTTCTCCTCCATTTTATCCGGCAAGGAACCGAAAATTTTCATTTTCTTTGCCGTCTGGCACAGGCCCTTGAGCTTCCTGAACTCCTCGCTGCGCTTGCGGCTTTCCTCAGTCTGGGGCTTTTTGATGCCAGCCGCCCCGGTGAGGATCAGCCTGGTGAAAAGCGTGCTGTCCTCCGAGGCCAGATACGCCGCAATACGTCCGCCAAAGGAATGGGCAATCACCGCGCAGGGCAGAAAGTCCAGCTGCCTCAGCACCTCCAGCGTAGCGGCGGCGTACTCCGGCACACCCCAGGGTTCCGGCGGACGGCTGCTCTGGCCGTGGCCGGGAAAATCAAGGTTCAGAACCTTCATATCCTGGCTGAGGAAATCCGCCACGGGCTTCATCAGGCTTGTATCGCAGCCCCAGCCGTGGAGCAGCACCACGCGGCTGTTTCCCTGCCCCGTCAATTCACAATGGAACACCGCACCATTCGCACGGACCTCCATGTTCTCGCTCCCTTCGCGCGGCAGACTGCCGCTGCTTTATCATACCATGACTCCCAGGGAAAGTATGCTCCGTTCACGCATCCAGCCGCCAGATATACCGGCACTTCACAGCGCTGATCTCCCAGCGGCTGCGGATCTCCCGGGGCACGTCCACAATGCGCTCCATTTCGCAGCCCAGGCCTTCGCAGGTGCGGCGGCTGGGGATGTTGTCCGGATCGGTGGTGATCACAACGCTCTTCTTTCCCCGTTCCAGCATCAGCGGCTTCAGCAGTGCACAGGCCCGCTGGGCAAACCGCTTGCCCCGGTAGGGCGGATCCACATGATACCCGATGTGTCCGAAATAATACACGCAGGGGCTCTCCCCCAGCCGCAGGCTGATGCGCCCCGCCTCACGGCTCACGCCGTGGGGAGCGATGATATAGTCATAGCATTCGCCAAAGCCCATATCGCTATCCGGCGGATACAGCCTGATGGGCACCAGGTCAATCACCCCGTCGGTATAGGCAGGATGGAATCTTCTGAAAAACACGCTTACACTTCCTGTACCTTCACCTGGCCCAGCAGGTTGTCGAAATCCTCGGGCACAATCAGCTGCGTGCCCTCGGTCATCACGCTGGCAGCGCCGGCAGCCACGCCGTAGCGGAAGGCACGGGCCATGTCACCCTCTACCTCCAGGCCTTTGAGCAAGCCGCCCACCATAGCGTCACCGGCGCCCACGGTGGAATTTGCCTCCACACGGAGAGCCGGCGCGAAGAGCGTCTTCTCCTTGGAGACATACATGGCGCCCATGCTGCCCATGGAAACCACCACATGCTGCACGCCCTTGCGCAGGAAGATCAGCGCGGCGTCGCGGATGGAGCGCAGCGTGCGCAGCTCAAGCCCCAGGGTGGCCTCCAGCTCGGAAAGATTGGGCTTGATCAGGAACGGTCTTGCCTCAGCGCCCAGTTCCAGCTCCTTGCCGCCCACGTCCAGGATGCAGTTTACGCCGTCCATGGCCAGCATCAGATCCCGGTAGGTACCCAGGGGGCATCCCGGGGGCAGCGAGCCCGTCAGCACAGCATAGCGGCTATCGGCAGTCTTCTCCCGGGCCAGGTCGAAAAAGGCCTTCAGCTGGGAAGCATCCATGGGGGCTCCAGGCTCGTTGAGCTCGGTAACGCCCTTGCCGTCGCGGCTGACGATCTTCGTATTGGTTCGCACGCTGCCCGGCACCGTCATGAAGGCATGCTGCATGCCTTCCTTTTCCAGCATGGCCTCCAGCCGCGCGGAGCCGTCCTCGCCCATGATACCAATACACTGGCAGTTCAGGCCCAGGCGCTGGGCCACCACGGCCACGTTGATGCCCTTGCCGCCCATATCCCGGCGGGAAGTACGGATGCGGTTCACCTCGCCCAATACCAGGCTGTCCACCTCAACCGTCTTATCAAAAGAGGGATTCATGCAAATCGACGTAATCATCAAAGCACCCCCATGTTCTCATACTGATCTATTATACCATTTTGTTGCCTGTCGCGCAACCATGGAAAAACGCCCCCGCACATTTCTGCCGGGGGCGCAAACCGATTTACCTTTCAAGTTCCCTGTATAATGGCCGTCTCAGCTGCCAAAGGCTGAGGATGGTGCCAAGGCACCCCACAATGAAGAACATCAGCGCGATACCGGCTCCGCTTCCCGTGCCGAATATGGGCACAAGCAAGCGCTGCAGCGGCGAATCCGCCGCCATGAACGGCTCGAACACCCTGTCCGCCAGCGCACCGCCCAGGGCCAGGCTCAGGGGGATGGTGCAGTTCTGCAGCGTATCCCTGGCCGAAAACACCCGTCCATGCATTTCAATGGGAACGCCGGAGCGGATCACCACTGTCAGGTTGGCGTTCATCACCGCCGCCAGCAGATAGGTGGCAAAGGCAGTCACAGCCCATACCCAGACGCTGCGCGAAAGGCTCATGGGAATGCTGAGGGCAAAGATCAGCACGTACGCCGTAAAGATCAGCCGCACCTTCTGCCTGACAGGCTTCATCACCGTCACCAGGAGACTGCCTGCCAGCAGGCCAAGGGAAACCGCGCTCTGCACCAGCCCCAGCGCCTGCTGTTCGTTTCCGCCGCGTGCCAGCACAAAGGGAACCAGCATGCCGTCGTTGCCCAGCTTGGCCAGGAAATTGGTGGCGGCGATGAACAGCGTCATCGCCAGCATAGCACGATGCTCTTTCAGATACCGCATGCCCGCCATGCAGCTGCGCAGGAATGTTTCATCCCTTGCCTTCTCTGCGTGAGGCACGCGCGGAATCCTGATCCAGAAAAGCAGAACGGCAAACGCCACCGCAAAGCTGACAAGGTCAAACGCCAGCACCACCCGCATGCCGCCGAAGGCCAGCAGCACGCTGCCCAGCGCCGGAGAAAGAATGGAGATCACCGCTCCGGACACCCCCTGCAGCCCGCCGGCCCGGGCATAGTGCTTTTCCGGTACCAGCATGCTTGTGGCCGCGAAGGACGCAGGCTCCTGGAAGGCATTCATAAAGCTCAACAGCACATTGATGGTATACAATTGCCAGATCCTGAGTTGCCCAAGGCTATACAGCACAAGCACCGCCGCCGTGCCGCAGGCAGCAAACGCATCAGCGATAAGCATGATGTGCTTCTTGTCCCACCTGTCCGCCATAGCGCCGGCAACAAAGCGAAACAGAATCGTGGGCATAAAGGAACACAGCGTCAGCGTGGTCACGCTGGCGGCACTTCCCTCCTGCTGATACGCCCAGATCACCAGGGCATAGTTCGTCATCGCCGTACCCAGGGCAGATACAGCCTGCGAAGCCCACAGCAGCAGAAATTGCTTCAATTCTTTGAAAACAGATGTGTTTTTCATAGCTTCCCGCTCCTTATCAATCGCTTTCTGATCGTAGGCAGCGCAAAGCTATCTGGGTGATTCGTTCCCGATGCTCCGTGCAGGTATCACCCACTCAAGCCTTGCGCGGAGCCCTGCCATCTGCAGGCAGCGGGAGCCAGGTAAGCGGCAAACCGTCCACCTCCCCTTCATTCTCTTGTTGCAACCATTATACTGCATTGCGGCCCGATTGGCAAACAGAAAAGGGAGCCGCCGCAGCGACTCCCCAAGGATTGTCCGATGAATGATCAGTTCCGCAACGCTTCCGCAGGATTTTTCTTCTTCTGGATGCCGCTCCAGGCGTGCATGACCAACGCCAGTGCGATAACGCCATAGGAGATGAACACGCGGAAGTATTCGCCGATGGCCGCGTCGCCGAAGAGGTTTTTGCCGGCGCTGGGCGCAACGATGAACAGCAGATGGAACAGGATGCAGCCCAGCAGTGCCTGGCTGTTGGTAGCCCGGCGGATGCTCGCGCCACCCACCAGGATGGCAGCGCCCGCGTACAGGCCGACCTGCTCGTGGGCGCCATAGGTCTGGAAGGAACCCATGTTCTGCACGAAGATCAGCTGGCCCCAGCTGGCCAGAACCGTGGAAATCACGATGGCGATCACACGCACGCGGTCCACATTGATGCCGGAAGCATTGGCCACGGTGCGGTTCTGGCCCACAGCACGGAACTGCTGGCCGATGCGGGTCTTCATCAGTCCCAGGTTGAACAGGCACAGGGCGCCCACCACCAGGAAGGTGGCCATGGGCACCTGAACCATGGCAAACAGGCCGGAAACCGCGGGGATCTGATACAGGCCGCAGCAGGCCGCCAGACCCACCAGGGTAATGGCGCCGCGCTTCACATTGCTCTTCTTCAGCAGCATGGAAACGATGGTGGCCAGTGCCAGCACACCGCACACGATGTATAGCCCGGTGCCGAAGTCCACACGCCACAGGCCGTCCAGGGCATACTTGAAGCCGCGCTCCGTGGAAAGGTCAATGGTGTTGGCCACGCCGACGGAGCCCTTGATCACCAGGCCAGGAGCCTTCAGGGGAATCAGGTTGCCGAAGATGAACAGGAACAGCAGCTGATACAGACCGTTGGCGAAATAGCCAAGGATCAGGCCGCCGATCATTTCCTGGCCCTTCATCTTGTTGAGCAGCTTGCCGATCAGGAAGCCGAAGAACGCGGCGATCGGCACAGACATGCCGGCGGCCAGCAGCAGGCCCGGCAGGCCGCTGACGCCCCATTCGATCACCCACAGGCAGGCGATCTGCGCCGCCATGGCGCCGATGGTAATGGCGAAGTTGATACCCATGCCGGCAACAATGGGAATGATCAGCGCCAGCACGATGAAGGCATTGCGGCTCAGGCGGCCAAACAATTCATACATCACATAGGGAATGGACTGACCACTGTAAACCATGCAGACCAAGCACAGCGCGACAAACATGATCGTTACCGCGTTGTTGCGCAGGAAAGTGCGCACATCGGTTTTACGCACGCGATTCACCTCCCGACTTGGTCAGGGCATAAAGGATAATGCCGTTGGAAATAAGGATACGCAGGGTTTCGGAAATGGTGGAGCCGGGCACAAGCATGTTGGCCACAGGCATGCCCAGGGTCAGCACGCCCTGGAACAGGAACGTACCGATCAGCACATGGCTGATCTTGCAGCGGGAGGTGGAAGCGCCGCCGATGAGGATCGCGGAGGCCGCGATGAAGCCCATCTGACGGGGCGCCGTGTACAGCTGCATGAAGCCGTAGCTCTGGGAGTACACCAGAATGCCCACAGCGCCCAGCACGGTGGACAGCACCGTACCCACCAGGCGCATTTTGTCGACGTTGATGCCGGTTGCCTCGGCAAAGCGGGGGTTGTTGCCCACGGCGGACATGGCCACGCCGGTCTTGGAACGGGTGAACAGCCACACCAGGAAGCAGCACACCAGCATGAACAGCAGCAGGCCGGTGGGAACCACGAAATCGCCGATCTGGAAGGCCAGCAAATCATCCAGAATATGGCGGAAGTTGGTGCCGTCCAGGCCGATGGTGTTGCGCAGGCCGGTACCCAGGGGCCAGCGCAGCTTCAGGCTGGTAAAGGGCAGTACAAGCCATGCGATGCACATCAGCGACACGATGGAGAAGCCCACATACGTGGTAACAGACATCTCCTCGCCCTTCAGTCGGTTCAGCAGATGGCCGTACATCCAGCCGCACACCGCGGCGATCACAATACCCACAAGAATTGCGAACAGGAAGCCGCCCCATCCGGGGATGCCCAGCTCAATGGTCATCAGACCGCCGATCAGGCCGGCGACCAGGCCAATGGGCAGGCCCAGGTTCAGGCTGATACCGCACTGGATACCGGGCACCATGGCCAGAACCATGATGGAGTTCATGCCCATGCGCACCAGGGTGTTGGAGAGCAGCGTGGACAGGGAAAGATCATACCACAGGGACATGAAGCACAAAAGAATGAAGAACAGACCGATGATGATGCGGGGAATGCCCAGCTTGCGGGCCAGCAGCTCGTAGAACAGAACCACAGCCGCGCAAACCAGCAGCGCCAGAGCGCCGTAAAGCAGGTCATCCGCATAGCGAACCAGGAAGGCGCTCACCGGGTTTTCCAGGGCGGCGCCGCTGCCGGCCGCCATGTAGCGGTCGTACTGGACAGTGAAATCATCGCCCTGCTGATAGACGATATCCTGAATGGTACCTTTCAGGGTACTCAGGGCGCTGGCGTCCAGCACAGGGTAGATGCCCTGAAGCGCGGCACCGACGGGCTCGTAGGCCTGATCAGCCTTCGCAAGCAGGCCGGTCATTTCTTCCGTGGCGACAAAGCCGGACATATCCACCGTGATGGTTTCCTCAGCGGGAACGTCCTCGCCGGCAGCGATCTTTGCCTCGCGCTCAGCGGCGGCAGCGGCTTCCGCCTCTGCCATATGCTCGTCGATATACGCCTGCTCCGCTACGTAAGCGGCAGTGTAATAAGCCTTCAAGCGCACTTCATCCTCCGCCACGGCAGCCTCCAGGGCAGAGGTATCCAGGGCGGCGTAATCCGTCGTAGCGTTGGAATACTTGGCACGGGTTTCTTCTTCAGCCTTGGCAACAGCCTCGCGAATGGCAGACATGCCGCCTCCGGCAGCCTTGGCCGCCGCGGTGGCGTCCTTCTTGGCGATGGCCACATAGCTTTCCACCACGCCGTCGCCTGTGGCGTTGAGCAGGGTGCGGATGCGCAGATCCGTCAGGATCTTCTGTCCCTCAGCCGCTTCGCGCTTGGGCAGGTTGACGAAGCCCAGCACCGCAAGCGCAATGGAAGCGATGACCAGAATCACCGCGACAATGCGTTGAACCTTGTTCTTGGTCACTGCGCGTCGCCTCCCTTCTCCTCATGTTCACCGGGCTTGATGCCGCTCATGGCCAGACCGAAGTCGGCGTCGCTGGCGCTGGGCAGCAGGGTATCAACAAGTTTGCCTTCGGAAACGATCATGATCCGGTCGCAGATGCTGCGCAGCTCCTGCAGCTCGGAGGAAACCATCACAATGGTCATCCCCTGCTCCCGGTTCAGCTTCACCAGGGTCTCAAGCACCAGCTTCTTGGCGCCGATGTCGATGCCACGGGTAGGCTCGGACACGAAAAGGAACTTGGGCTTCATCACCAGCGCCCGGGCAATGCAGACCTTCTGCTGGTTGCCGCCGGAAAGGGTGCCGGCATGCTGTGTGGGGCCAAAGCAGCGGATGTCCAGCTCCTGAATCATCTGGTTGGCCACCTGACGGATGGCACCGGCATTCTTGAGGGACATGGGGCCGATCTTGTAGAGATACTCGTCCTTGATCTGCATGGCATTGAACACAATATTGTCTTCAATGCTCTGGTCAAGCAGCAGGCCCACGCCCTTGCGGTCCTCGCTGACCATGGCGATGCCGGCGCGCAACGCATTGCTGGCGTTGCCCAGCTTCAGCTTTTCGCCAAAGATCTCAACGTCGCCATCAGCAGCATAGAGGCTCATCACACCGTTGGGAATACCCAGCTTGCCCTGGCCGGCCAGGCCGCCGATGCCCAGGATCTCGCCCTCGTTCACGTCAAAGGAAACGCCGCGGACTTCCTCGCCGGGCATATCCACATACAGGTCACGGACCTTCAGCGCCACATTGCCCGCGGGAACCTCACGGGGCTCAGTAGAAACCATGGCCTCGCCCTTGCGGCCGATCATCAGCTCAGCCAATTCAACGATGGTGGTATCCTTCTTGTCCCGCTTGGCGGCCAGCTTGCCGTCGCGCAGGATGGTGATGGAATCAGCCGCAGCCATCACCTCATCCAGGCGGTGGGTGATAAAGATAATGGCAATGCCGCTCTGGGCAATGGCCTTCATCACGGAAATCAGCTGGGTGGCCTCGCTCTCCGTCAGCACGGCGGTGGGCTCGTCAAACACCAGCAGCTTGATGCCGGTCTTGTCGATTTCACGGGCGATCTCAACAAACTGCATATAACCCACGGGCATGCCTTCCACGCGGGTGAATTCGTCGATATTCATGCCCACGCTGTCCAGCGCCTTGCGGGCGTCGGAGGACATGGACTTCATGTCCAGGGTTTCCAGGTTGCGGCCAAAGAAACGGCTGAACATATTCTTGTTGGAAAGCTCGCGGTTGAGCTTGATGTTCTCCGTCACAGTGAAGCCAGGCAGCAGCATAAACTCCTGGTGCACCATGCCGATGCCCTTGTGCATGGCATCATACGGGGAAGCGATGTGGGTCTTCTCGCCATCCAGCAGCACTTCGCCCTCGAAGCCGCCGGTGGAATGAATCACAGGCATGCCAAACAGAACGTTCATCAGCGTGGATTTGCCTGCGCCGTTCTCGCCCAGCAGCGCATGAATCTCGCCCGGACGCACGGTAAGGGTCACGTCGTTCAGAACGGTGTTTTCACCATAGCGCTTGCTGATGTGATTCATTTGCAAAACGTATTCAGCGCTCAATGATGGTGAACCTCCTCTTGCAAAAGATAGGCCCGCCCGACAATGGGGCGGGCCTGTTAGCCTACGCCGTTACAGCGTATGTGGTTTTTGCTTACTTGGCCAGGTAATCGGCGAAGTTCACAGGAGCCAGCAGGATGGTGTAGTAGTTGTCGAAGGTTTTGCCTTCGGCATTGGTGTAGTTGGCAACCTTGGCGCCATCGATCTTGGCATTGAACATCTCAGACAGCTTGGCAGCGTCGTTACGGTCGGTGATTTCACCCTGGGCCCAGGCCTTGCCGTATTCAACGCCGATCTCGATCATGGTCATAGCAACGGGAGAAGCCCAAGTGGAGAAGCGGCCGGTAGCGCCATGCTCTTCCAGCTTAGCGGCGATCTGCTGCAGAGCGCCCAGGTCGTCACCGCCCACGGCCAGTTCCAGGCCCAGGGTAGCGGGGAAAGCATGATAGGGAGAGGGGCAGCAGGGCTGGGGATAGTAAGCGTTGGGCTCAGCCAGCACAGCAGTCTGCAGAGAGGGCTGCATGCCGCAGTTGGTGGTGAAGAAAGCAACCTTCTTGCCTTCGTACTTCTTCATCTGCTGGGGAACGTCCTCCAGGATGAACTGCTGGGAAGCGGACAGGCCAGCCTCGGCGGTGGGGTCGGGAGCAACCACGTCAACCAGCTCGATGCCCAGGGCGTCGGCGTTCTGCTGCAGCAGCTCATGACGGCCAACGATCAGCTCCATGGCCATGTGACGGGGGAAGGAATAGTGGATGAACACTTCGATGCCCCACTCAGCGCACTTCTCCATGATGGAGTCGCCCTGAGCAACTTCGTCAGCATACATCACGATGTCGGAAGCAGCGGAGATAACGGCAGGATCTTCCTGGGGGGTGCCGGCGATCAGCAGGATGTCGTCGCGGCCGATTTCCTTGATCTTGTCAAAGGCAGCCTTGGTGCCGGGCACAGCCTGGCAGACCACGATGGCCTTCACTTCGGGATCAGCGGCGAAAGCCACGATCTTGGAAACGGTGGTTTCCATCTCGGACATGAAGCTGTCGGGATAGGTGTCGGTCACGATGTGCTCAGCGCCGAAGGTGGCGATGGCCTTCTCGGCAGCGCGGAATTCTTCCTCGCCCTGAGAAACGGTACCGGTCAGGATTGCGACCTTCCAGTTGCCTTCCTCGGCAACGGCGACGGTGGCGGTCATGGACAGCAGCAGGGCCACAGCCAGAACCAGGCTCAGAATCTTCTTCATGATGAGTTCCTCCTTTTAATATATGGAGTTCTTTTCTCCACGCAAACTTAATTGCGTTTTTGAATTGTTAATAAAATACCATACCCGTCTTTGAATGTCAATCAACGGCGCATCCCGTCCATCATCTCCGCAAACCCTTGTCTCACAAGGCTTTCAGCCCATTTTTCTTCCATGCGCTCAGCCAAAAAACATCAAAAGAACATACATGTTTTGTATCCAGTATACCGTTTTCATCCCATTCAGCACAAAAAACACCCCGGAGAGCATTTCCCTCCGGGGTGTCGTTCATCTGTATCATGCCTTGATGCCGTACACATCCATGGCATTCTGTGTTGTGTAGGCCGCCAGCTCCTCCAGGCTTTCGCCGCGGAGAGCCGCGATCTTCTCTGCCACGTAGTACACGTTTCCCGGCTCGTTCCGTCGTCCCCTCACGGGCTCCGGCGCGAGATACGGGCTGTCGGTTTCCACCAGCAGCCGCTCCCGGGGCACGTTCATGGCCGCCTCCTGGAGCTTGGGCGCCTTTTTGAAGGTCACCGGCCCGGCGAAGCTGATGTAGTATCCCAGTTTGAGATACTCCCTGGCGATCTCCCAGCTGCCGGAAAAGCAGTGGATGATGCCGCCGGTCAGCTTGCCCTTGTGGCGTTTGAGCAGGTCAATCATATCCTTATGGGCGTCCCGCACATGATAGGCCACGGGCACGTTCAGCTGCCAGGCCAGCTCCATCTGCTTCTCGCACACGTCCATCTGCACTTCCCTTGGGGAAAGGTCGTAGTAGTAATCCAGGCCGATCTCCCCCAGGGCCACAACCTTATCTTCCTTCAGCCATTGGGCCAGCAGATCCAGGTCGCCGTCCTGCATGGTTTTCGCCTCATGGGGATGGATGCCCACAGCGGCGTAGCAGCCCTGATGGCCAGCGGCAAAATCCGCCGCGTGCCGGCTGCTTTCCATGTCCGAGCCGATCACCGCGTATCTGGTGACTCCCCTCTCCAGCATTCTGGCAAGGGTCTCGTCCCGGTCGGCGTCAAACTTATGGTCGTCCACATGGCAGTGGGAATCAAACAGCTCCATCATCCCACGATGGCACCGTCCTCAACGCCCTCGCCCACGGAAACCAGTCGCAGGTTATCGTTGCCGTCCACGGCGGAAAGGATCATGCCGTGGCTCTCGATGCCCATCATCAGGCGGGGCTTCAGGTTGGTGATGGCCACGATCTGCCGGCCCACCAGCTCCTCGGGGTTGGGATAATACTGGGCAATGCCGGAGAGAATGGTGCGCTCGCCATCCTTGCCAAAGCTCAGGCGGAACTGAAGCAGCTTCTTGGACTTGGGCACATTGGTGCACTCCAGCACCCGGCCCACCTGAATCTTGCTCTGGAAGAAAGTATCGATGTTGATTTCAGCGGGATACTCAGGCTCCTCGTGCTTCTTCTCCTGCTTCTTTTCCTGCTTGTCGGCCTTCTTTTCTTCCTTCTTCTGCTGCTTCTCTTCCTTCTTATCGGCCTTGTCGGCAGCAGGGCTCAGCACTTCCAGCTCCTTCTTGATGTCAATGCGGGGGAACAGCGCTTCGCCCTTGCAGACCTTGATACCATCCGGCAAAGAACCGAAGCACTTGAGGGATTCCCAGGTCTTGAGCGTCTCATCCGTCACGCCCAGCTGCTGGAAGATGCGTTCGGGAGTAGTGGGCATGAAGGGGTAGATCAGCACCGCCACATAGCGGATGCACTCCGCCAGCATCAGCAGCACATTGCCCAGACGATCCTTCTTCTCCGGGTCCTTGCCCAGGATCCAGGGCTGGGTCAGGTCGATGTACTTGTTGCACTCGCCAATAACCTTCCAGATTTCCGCCAGAGCCTGGCTGTACTGCAGCTTATCCATCTGCTCCTCCACCAGAGAGGGCAGGGCTGCGCAGTGCTCGCGCAGGGGGGTATCAAGGGCTTCATCAGCAGCGTCGTTCTTCCATGCGGGAACAATGCCGTCGAAATACTTTTCCATCATGGCCACCGTGCGGCTCACCAGGTTACCCAGGTCGTTGGCCAGGTCGGCGTTCATGCGGGTCAGGAAAGCTTCGTTGGTGTAGTTGCCGTCGGAGCCAAAGGGCATCTCGCGCATGAGGTAATAGCGCAGGGCGTCGCAGCCATAGCGGTCCACAATGGGCTGGGCATACTGCACATTGCCCTTGGACTTGCTCATCTTGTCGTTGCCAAACAGCAGCCAGCCGTGGGCGAACACCTGCTTGGGCAGCTCCAGGCCCAGGGCATGGAGCATGATGGGCCAGTAAATGGTGTGAAAGCGGACGATCTCCTTGCCTACCAGGTGCACATTGGCAGGCCAGTACTTCTTCATCAATTCATCGTTTTCGGTACCGTAGCCCAGGGCGGTAATGTAGTTGGTCAGCGCGTCGATCCACACATACACCACGTGCTTGGGGTCAAAGTCCACGGGCACGCCCCACTTGAAGCTGGTGCGGCTTACGCACAGGTCCTGCAGGCCGGGCTTGAGGAAGTTGTTGATCATCTCGTTGGCGCGGCTGGCAGGCTGGATGAAATCAGGATGGCTCTCGATATACTCAATCAGCCAGTCCTGATACTTGCTCATGCGGAAGAAATAGCTTTCCTCGGTAACCAGTTCCGTGGGACGGCCGCAGTCGGGGCAGACCTTCACGCCGTCCTTTTCCACCAGCTGACTGGCGGTCCAGAAGGACTCGCAGGGGGTGCAGTACTGGCCCTCATAGGAAGCCTTGTAGATGTCGCCCTGCTCGTAGAACTGGCGGAAGATCTTCTGCACAATCTTCTCGTGGCGCTCGTCGGTGGTTCGGATGAAATCGTCATACTGGATGTTCATCAGCTTCCACAGGTCCTTGGTGTTGGCCACGATCTTGTCCACATACTCCTTGTGGGTCACGCCGGCCTCGGCAGCCTTCATTTCAATCTTCTGGCCGTGTTCGTCGGTACCGGTGAGGAAATAGGCATCGTAGCCGGTCAAACGCTTGAAGCGGGTCATGGTATCAGCCGCAACGGTGGTGTAGGTGTGGCCGATGTGCATATTGCCGCTGGGATAGTAGATGGGTGTGGTGATGTAGAACTTCTTCTTGCAATCCTGGCACATGGTATGTACCCTCCTTTTTTTGATGGACGGGCATATGAAAAGTCCGCCCCATTGCAATAGGGGCGGACTTGTAAAATCCGCGTTGCCACCCTGATTTGTCGCTCATCATACGCTTAACGGCGCGACCCGTCGCGGCCTAAAGCAATCTCTCAGCCACGAAGCTCCGGAGCCATGTTCCCCTGCCCTCCGCGGCTGCCTCTCACCTACCGCAGCTCTCTTGGCACTTCGGCACAGGGTACTCTTTCCTTCAACGCTTGTAAAGCATATTATAGCCAATAAACAGTCCCATTGTCAAGACAAATCCTGCTTCTTTTCCCAATACGTCCATCGTACCACCGGCTCATACCCGATCTTCTGATAAAAGGGATTCGTGCCGCCGGTCATGTGGGTGGCACCCAGCTTGCTCATCCTGCGGTAAAGCTCGCTGAGGATCGCCGCCGCCAGCCCTTTTCGCTGGTGCTGCGGCACCGTGCACAGGGGCTCCATATAGGCCAGGTTGTTTTCCGGCGTCCACCACATGCCTGCGTAGCACACATACTCCCCTGCCTCATTCTCAATGGCCAGCGCATGCTCAAAGGTAGCGTGGGGCGCCGCCATCAGTTGGAAGGCGTGCTCGTAATCCCCATCCCAGGGGCCTTCTTCCGCCTCGTGACCAAAGCCCTTCCAGCAGCACTCGCTGCACTTGGCCGGGTCCAGCGGAAGTTCGGCGAAGCGGTAGCCCGCCGGCAGCGGATAATCCAGCGGTTTGCTGAAATCGTAGATGCAGTCCGTATCCTCCCAGACTTTCCGATAGCCTGCCCTTTCCGCCGCAGCCAGCAGCGCCGTCTGACCGCCGAAGAGAATCAGCCGCTGCTTGCCGTCCATATTGGGCATATGGTCACCGGCATAGGCGATCATCTCCTCCGCCAGCTCCTCATAGCCGGGCCGCAGGGAGAAATACACGTCCGTCACCGGATTTTCCATAAACACCAGCGCCACGATCGCTTCCCCATCCTTCCATATGCGACAGCGGTGCATATAGCTCTTGTCCATCCAGTCGGAGCACAGGGCATATTCCAGGAAAGGCGCCGGCACACCGTTGCGCCAGTCCTGTTCGTAGATTTCCGTCATGAACCGATACACATCCATGTGGTCACACAGGATGCGGTATTGGTGGTGGGTGATATTCTTCATCGTTTATCTCCTTTGGTGAAAAAGTACAGCTCCGTAATGTCCTCCATCTGCCGCTCCAGATACCCGCTGATCACAAACCCGGCGGTGATCTGACCACCGATGTACTGCTCCATGGTATGGCCGTATTCCACCCAATCGCCCTGATCGCCATGATCCAGCGAGGAATAGGGCATGCGGTTCACCGCCTTGTAGCAGCCAAGAGCCGCGTCATATTCGCACACATAGGCAATGGGATTGCTGGAACACATGATGAAGCTGCCGCCCTTTTTCAGCACCCGGTATACCTCACGGAAAACCGGTGTCACATCGGGCACATAGAAAAGCGACGGCGGATTCAGCACCAAATCGAAGCTTTCATCGTCGAACCGGGATAAATCGCACATGTTGCCATGCTGGATATCCATATCCAGCTTTTCCCGTCCGGCGATTTCCCGATCCTTATCCAGCATCTTTTCAGAAAGATCAAGCACGGTGACTTCCGCCCCGGCGCAGGCCAGCAGCGGCCCCTGCAGGCCGCCCGCCCCCGCCAGGCAAAGCACCTTTTTGCCGCGCAGGTCTCCATACCACTCCGGCGGAACGGCCCGGTCACAGCCGAACATCAATTCCAGCTGACCATTACGGGCCTTCCGCAGCTGTTCCGGCGTGGCGCAGGCAGACCAGTTCACATCATTCTCCACCAGGCGGTCGATGTTCCGTTCCACCTGGGCAAAAACGTTATCCATTTTATCACCTTCATACGAAAAAAGGACAGCAGACACGCTGCCGCCACTTTTTTGAAATAAAATGCCCCAAGATGCCGATGCGCCCGTATTTTCACCCGCTCGGTTAAGCAGGCTGGTGCCCTGCCGATAGCCTCTGCCGTCCCCTGGCGTCATAAGACGGGGGCATGACATCACTATACTTGGACCCGGGCTCCATTTATGAAATGTCGGGGAACAATCGGAACACTGTCGCGCATCCCAGGAGCTTATGGCATTATTATATGCCCGGCGGCTGGCGCTGTCAAGAACCATTTCATGTCACAAAAACCCGCCTGCGCATCACAAGTCTATGCAGGCGGGCCGAACGTCATCCCTGGAAAAATCAGAATCTGCGGCCCACGCCGCCGCCAAAGGACCTGCCGCTGGAGGAACGGTGCACACTGATGCCCCGTCCGCTGCTGCCGCCGGATCTTCCGCCCATGCTGCCGCCGCCGGTGTTGGTGGGATGCCGCATCACCGATACGCTCTGGCGCAGGAACTGCTCCTCATTCTTGACGAATTTGCAGCTGATGTTGTTTCTGTCGTAGCGGTAGGTACTGCCCTTCAGGCTGTATTTGCCGCTGACGGAGGTAAACATCAGCGCGGCCACAGCGATGCCCACCAGCGCGGCAACGCCCATTTCGCCGGTGGTCAGGGCGTTGTACAGGCCAGAAAGCCGCTGGCCAGTCTCCGCGTCATAGCGGAAGGAGCCCTCCTCGCGGCCCTGGATCAGGAAGCGCTCCAGGTACTGCAGAACAGCCACCGCCGCCCTGCCGTAATCCCCCGTAGCCAGGTGATCATAGCTCACGTTAAACAGGGTCTCCAGGCGATCATCGGTGATATAGTCAATCATCACGCCGCTGGTGGAAATCACCGGCGCGCGGTTGTTCATGTCGATCATGTACAGAAGACCCGCACCATCTTCGCCCATGCCGTAACCATGCTGTTCAAAGTAAGTATCGGCATAGTCCTGGATAATCTGATCGCTGTAGGTCGTGGGGACGTCATAGGTGGTCAGCACAGCCACGTCCATCTGGAACTGTGCCTCAATCCGCTGAATGATCTGTTCCATGTCGCTGATCTCAAACACCGAAAACAGGCCCGCGTCGTCCACGATCATGGCATTGTCTGCCAGGGCCGCGCAGGGCAGCATCAGCACCAGGAGCAGCATGCAAAGGATGCGCTTTACCATACGAACGCACCTCCCAAACACAGCGCCGCGAATACAGCCGCGCCCACCAGCAGACTGCACAGGAGCAGCTTGCTCTTCTTCAGGGGCAGCTTGCCGCACACAGCGCCGGTCTGCCCGTTCATCATATAGTAGTAAGGCTCGCCCTTCTCGCCGCCCTTGTAGGTCAGCACCCAGGCAGGCAGCATCAGATACTTCATTTTGGTGTTGGTCACCTGATAATCCGTCTGACCGCTGAGACTGTTGAACTCGCCTTTCTGGCTCATCAGGCTCTGGGCATAGCCCTGGGTCTCCTCCAGAATGCCGCCCTGCACGCCTTCAGCCTCCACGTCCCGCTTCTCTGCCAGGAAGCCGCTGAGGTATCCCATGGCAAAGGGCTTCACCGCTTCCATATCGTAGGGGTGAATGCCGTCGGAAAGCTTACCGTCGGCCTTGCTCAGCGCCTTGCGCACCATGTTGCGGAAAGAAAGCTTACCCTCCCGCTGCACGGCGAAATACCGGGTGGTGGTCACCGTCTGCTTGGGAGTGGTAGCCACGCTGACCCTGGTCCCCTGGCCGCTGAAGGTTGCCTCGCCCTCCACATCCGCCAGCCAGTAGGGATAATACACGCCGGAGAAATCCTCCATCTGCTGGGGGGTGAAGAAAGATCGGTCTATGAACTTCTTGCTCTTCACATAGGCGTTGAACTTTTCCTCCGCCGCCTTGCGGTCCAGCTGGAAGGGAATCACCCCATCAGGCTTGAATTCATCCGTAAGCCGGTCCGTCATCACCACAGGATTGTGGCAATAATAGCACCGTGCCGCCGCAGTGGTATCGTCGGTCACAATCTCGGCGCCGCACATCTTGCAATGGTACGTGCGCAGATGCTCCGTGGCGGAATCCTCCACCACTGGCTCGGCCTCGGCCTCCTTGGCTTCGGACTGCTGGCTGATCTCATCTTCGTTAAAGGACGCGCTGCAATAGGGACACAGGAATCGCTGTCCTTCCGGGTCAAACTCCAGATACCCGCCGCAGGACGGGCACTTGAACGTAGCCGTCTGGCTCATGCTTGCCCCCTCCTTTTCGCAAACTTATATACATTTTACCATATCCAACTTCCATGTGCAAGCATGGGTTGCATCCACAAAATCTGCTGGAAATTTTCATTTTCCCTCTTGACAACCCCTCCCCACCCGTGTATAATGAACAACGTTGCGGATGACCGACGTAACATCATGGAGAGTTGGCTGAGTGGTCTAAGGCGCACGACTGGAAATCGTGTGTGGGCTTATACCCCACCTAGGGTTCAAATCCCTAACTCTCCGCCATCGCAAACCCCTTGAAGCATAAGGCTTTGAGGGGTTTTCTTTTTCCCTTTTCCTTTTTTACAACAAAAAACCACCGGATATCCGGTGGTTTTTGTTTATCCATCATTCCCCAATGGTCACGTTCACGCCGTTCACCGCCACATCGCCATCAGCCAGTACCAGGATGTATCGCCGGCCGTCAATGATGCGGGTCTCGATGAGATCGCTGTGGGCGGGATCCACGTTGATGGTCACGCTGGGGGTGTTCACCTTGAAGGACTTGGGCGTCACCATGTTCACCGCCGGCAGCTTGGCATAGGCGCCGAAGGCCTCGGTATACTGATGGTCAAAGGCGTCCATCTTCTCCTGGGAAACGCCGCTGCTCTCCAGCACGTCCTTCACGTCCTGGCGGGTCAGTTTGAGGGGTTCAGCGCTCTTGTCCGCCTTGCGCTCCTCAATCATGGTGCTGACGGTCTCATGCACGGCCTGCATCACATCCAGGCTGCACTCCTCCTGGAGGGCCTCCTGCAGCACGGCCTGGAAGGTTTCCTTCTGGGTGCTGGCAGGCATCTGGGGCTCTGTGCCAAAGATGTTCTTCACGAATTCATCATGGGTATTGCCGCTGTCACGGGTATAGAACATGGCGGTGTAAATGTTCGCGCTGCGCTCCTCAAAGGCAGGGAACAGGAACCCGACCTCCGGCATAGCCACCATCCAGTCCGTGGGCTTGTTGTGGAACTCGCCCTCGGCAGCGAAGTACCCCAGCGCGGGCTTGGTGGGCTTCACCGGGCACACAGCGCACAGGATATAGCTGAACACGTCCGTGGAGCGATCCGCGTCCGCCTCGTCGTTCTTATCCTTGTAAGACAGATCATAGCCGTCGTAGGTCATCAGGATCAGGTAATTGCAGGCGTTGGCGTCCGCCTCTACGGACTGCACCTCCTGCTCCTTCATGGCCTGGATGCAGCCGACCACCTTGCCGTAGAATTCATTCACGGCCATGTCGTCCTTCAGGGCGGAGGCACGCAGATCCATCAGCAGCTTGTGCTCCTCCCCTTCCATGGTCTGCTTCGCGGTAAAGTCCACCGGAAGCAGGTTCTGGCTGGCGGTACCGCTCAGGCACCGCTTGAAGATGGCCATATACTTTTCCACCTCTTCCTGGGCCATGCCGTAAAGGGGCAGGGCAAAGGTGGAGATCACCTGTCCATCGTGGCTCACATAACAGCCGCGGATCACATTCTGGTTACGCTTGTCCGGGTTCAGCCGGCGGCGGATTTCCGAAAAGTCACGCTGATTCATTTTTCATTATCCCTCGTTTCCAGTATCGTCCCGGGTGATATTCCTGATCCAGCCCATCTTCCTGTAATGCCAGATGTTCACCGGCATCTTCACAAATTCATCCAGGCACAGGATGAAATACACCCACATTTCCGGCAGTTTCAGCACAAACGCGCAGATCAGTCCTACCGGCACAGCATAGCCCCACATAGCCACCGTATCGCACACAAGGCCATACTTCACATCGCCGCCGGAACGGAAAATGCCGCAGATGAACATGGTGTTCAGCGACATGCCCATGATGTAATAAGCATTGATCAGCAGCATGATGTTCAGCTCGGACTTTACGGTTTCTGTCACCGTAACGTAAATGTGCATAAAGTCCAGCACCAGGGGCCGGCACAGGAGGATCACCACGCCGCCCAGCAGCGCCGTGACAACAGCCAGGCGGATGAAGCGCCGGGCGTATACCTTCGCTTCCTCCAGCCGGTTGTCGCCCATGGCTTTGCCAAGAATGATGCTGGCAGCCGAGGCCGTGCCAAAGCACACCACCGTGCCCAGGTTACGCACCACCGAGGCCACGGAGTTCGCCGCCACAATATCGCTGCTCAGGTGGCCCAGAATCACCGAATACACGCTGAAGGCCAGACCCCAGATGATATCGTTTCCTGCCGCCGGCACAGCCAGGCGCATGAAATCCTTCATCAGTTGGCCGCCCCTGGCCAGCATGTATTTCACCTTCAGCCGGATGACCCGGCACCGGGCGCCGTCAACAACGCACACCGCCACTTCAATCGCGCGGGTGATGGTGGTGGCCAGGGCAACGCCCAGGATGCCCAGCTCCGGGAAGGGGCCGATGCCAAAGATGAAGCAGGCATTCAGCACCACATTCATGATCACCGCCGAGCAATGAACCACGGCGCTCATCTTCACACGCTCCACGCTGCGCATCACACTCAGATATACCTGCGCCAGCGCGCCAAGCACATAGGAGGCGCTCACCGCCTGAAGATACACCACACCGGTTTCGATCAGCTGCGCATCGTCAGTGAAAATGCGCATGATGGTCCCGGGCCATACCGCCGCCGCCAGGCCAAAGGGTATGCTCACCAGCAGGGCAATCTTCAGGGCAATGCCCAATACCTTCTCCACGGCCCTGCGGTCGCCCTTACCCCAGTACTGGGCAGCCATCACCGCCGAAGCGGAAGAAATGCCATAAACAAGATTGCTGAGGATGAACGCTACCTGCCCCGCCAGGGAAGAGGCGCTCAGCGCCGCCTGGCTGACGAAGGAAAGCATCAGAATATCGGCGGAGTTCACCGCCGCGTCCATCAGGTTTTGAAGGGCAATGGGCAGGGTGATCCGCAGCGTATGCTTATAGAAGCTGCGTTTCTCTTCCCTGGAGCCCAGAGCCCAAGCTTGCTGACTCATCTTACGCGCCGACCTCCGTCTTTCCCGCGCCCAGGCGGCTCCAGAAGCGGAACGTCATCGGCCAGAGGACGCCGCCCACCACCGTCATCAGGAAGTAACGGATGCCGTGGGCAAACATGGCCTCGCCAAAGAGCGCCGTCAGCAAAGGCTTCATGCCGGAGCGTACCGCCACCACCAGCGCCAGGCCGATGGCCACCTTGCAGAGCTGGGCCCACCAGACAGCCTTGGTCTCGAAATGGAGATGCTTTTCATCCGCCCACCAGGCCAGCAGCATGCCCGCCATGGCGCCCACAAGCTGCCAGGCAGCCTTCACGCCATGGGCGTCGAATTCCGCCACATTGGCGGGCCGGGCCGGCATCAGCAGCACATAGCCCAGCAAAACCAGCGCCATAGCCATGGCGGCAAAACGTACCCATAGCTGGATCTTGCGGCTGTCCTTCTGCAAAAGCCAGCAGCCGCCGATCACCGTCACCGCGCCTGTCGCCAGGGAAACACCCACATCCGCCGGGGTATGTACACCCAGGTACATGCGGGAGAAAGCCACGATCATGATCGCCGCAACGCACAGCGCGGCAACCCACTTCTTTTTCAGCCATACCGCCAGCGTACCAAAGCAGGTGACGGCGGATTGCGTGTGTCCGCTGGGGAATGAATACCCGCTGGCGCCCTCGCGCGCCGCTTCCACAATGGTAAATTCCGGATTCATCACCCAAGGCCGTGGCACCAGAAAGACCGCCTTCAGCAGCTGATTCACCGCCGTGCCGAAAAGGCCCAGCAGCATAAAGCGGAAACCCCAGGTCTTATGGACGCACCACAAAACCACCATGCCCAGCACCATGAATACCGTTTCGTCACCCATTTCCGTGAGGGTCAGCATCAAGTCGTCCATCCAGGGTGTCCGGATGGATTCCAGCCACTTCAGAATCGTCATATGTCCTTCTCCTTATCCTCTGTTCACCAAGCAGGCCGCCAGGCACTGTGCCTCCGGCTCCCCGGCAATCTCCCACAGCCTGATGGTGCAGTGCAAAACGCCGTCCTTCTCGTAAAGAATGCCCATGCGCCGGCAGCGCTCCACGTTGTCGATCATCTCCACCGCCATGCGCTCCGGCTGGTCGAGCACCTCGCAGTGAGCATGCGCCAGCAGCCGGTACCACGGGGGCGTGGTGTATTCCTCCGCGGGGAAGCCGCGAAGCGCCGGGTGCTGCGGATCAATACACAGGCCCATGGTACCCACAGGCACCTTCCTGCCCATGGATTCAGAAATCGAGCGGAACATGGGATAGCACCAGAAGTCCGTGCAATATTCCGCGGGCAGCTTGCCTTCCCCGTCGGGAATCACAATATCGCCAGGCCGCGCATCTTCCACACACGTCACGAAGCGCGCCTTGCGGCCATCAGCTTCGATACCCTCGCGGGTGATCTTCGCCATGCCCCTGGGGAACACCCACAGGGGATATTCATTCCAGGTGCCGTCCTCCAGCTCCAGGCGCACAAGCAGCCTGCGGGGCTTGTCCGCCTTCACCCTGCCAAAGCTGACCATGCCGCAATCCGTCAGGCGGCCCGTGGCCTTGGGCACTTCCAGCGCACATGTCCGGAGCACGGCGCCGTCCTCCTGCAGGCTGCAAACCACCTGGCTGTGTCGGCGCTCGGGATTGGTCTCCGAAACCATCACGCCAAGCTTCACTTCATCGCCGTCCGCCAGCACAAAGCGTTCCATGCAGCCAAGCACCACACAGGAATCGCAAAAGCAACGCCACTCCTGGGGCGTCACCAGCCCCTTGGATTCCATCATGGCGTTCAGCACGCCCACCAGCGCCGTTCCCTGGCCGGGGAAATCCTGCAGATCCAGCAGCTGAAAGCCGCTGAGTTCCCGTGAACGCAGCGCCGTTTCCAGTTCCCTTCGGTAGCAGTCCACCGCCAGGCGGCCCGCGGAACGGAAGTAGCTTTCGTGCTTGTCGTAAAGACCCTTCGCCTTCAGCCGTTTGGCGAATTCCTCAAAGTTTCTGGGCTTCAGCGGGCCGGTATATTTCTCCATCTCGCCAAAATCCGGATAGAAGGTATACTGGCCGATCTCATGGGACACCACCGGCACCCGTGGAATCAGCGCATCACCGGCTTGGGCTTCCACTTCCTTCACCCCGGTGCCATACTGGATCAGTGTCCTGCCGCCGGTCTGTCCGGCAGCCTCCGCCTGGCCCGGCGCGATGATTTCATCATAATTGTGCACAGATTCCGGCTCGGTGAGCTGCACGTGGCCCTGAGGCGCGTCGCACATGGCATAAGAGCCGCGGAACAGCCGCTCCCTGTCCAGGCGTACGCCGCAGAACACGTCCTCGTGGGGCAGCACCCTGGGAACAAACTGAAAATTGTTGGAGCCGGAAGTATACAGTCTATCCTGCCGGTAAGCCCGGAAGCCCACGAGCATCTCGTCCAGTCTTTCAGCGCTGCCCCAGAGCTCATTGCCCAGGCTCAGCATCATGAAGGACGGATGGTGACCAAAGCAGCGCAGGATGTTGAAGCCCTCCTGGATCAGGTAATCCTGCTCCTTTTCATTGTAGCCTTCCTCCCCCGGCGCCGCCACCGTGCCCCAGAAGGGCAGCTCCGGCTCCAGGTAGATCCCCAGCTGATCCGCCGCCGCGAAGGCAGCCTCCGGCGGGCAGCAGGTATGGCAGCGATAATGGTTGATGCCATATTCTTTGGCTGTATTCAGTACCTTCAGCCAGCTTTCCACATCCGTGGGCGCATGACCGGTCAGCGGAAAAACCAGGCCCTCATGCTTGCCCCGCAGGAAGATCTCCCTTCCGTTGAGCAAAAGCTTCCTCCCCTGGGTGGAAAACCAGCGCATGCCAAAGGAAATGGTCTTCTCCGCCTCCGCCGCTTTCACCCGCACCTTCAGCAGGTTGGGATGGAACTCGTCCCACAGGGGCGGCTGATGGGCAAAGGAGTATATCGCGTCGATCCGCCCATCCTTCACCGGCACCTCCAGCGAAGGATAGCCCTCCACCTCCACGGTTGCCACGCCGTTTTGCATACCGGTCACATCCGCCGTTACCCGCATGCTCCGCAGATCTTCGCAGGGCGCTGCCGTCACGTTCAAAAGCAGCACGTCGCCCAGCTCCAGGCTGATTTCGCCTGTGATGCCGTTCCAGTTAGTCTGCGTATCCTTGGAGGTCATGTGGCCGCCGCCGGTGGGATAGTCCACATTGTTCACCCGGATCACCATCTCATGCGTTCCTGCCTCCGGGCCTTCAAACAGGTACTTATGCTTCCCGCACAGGCTGTCGCAGCTGCCCAGGCAAACGCCATCCAGCCACACCGTGGATATCCGTGTGCGCTCCAGCCGCAAAAGGGCCAGCAGCTTTTTTTCCGGCACCACAAAGCTGCGGCGGAACCACGCGCAGCCCTCAAACTTGTATTCGTCCGTCAGGTACCCTTCGGGCCTCTCCGGATTGATTTCTCCAAGCCTGGCCCGGGAGGTGGTTCCCGGCAGCGTCATTTCATATGCATATGTTTCCGGCGCCATGTCCAGTTTTTCCTTGTCCAGCGCCGTTTGCCACAATCCGCTCAGGTCTATTTTCATGGGTACAGCCCCTTTTCCCTTATTGATGCGACCACGCCAAGTTTACCATATTCCGCCCCATGCCGCAAGCGTGGGCAATTATGAAACTTTGATGAGAAATGCCCGGAATGCCTATTTTTTCTTTTTGCAAGGTGATATAATGCAATTGTCGTTCACGGCACAGCCGCTGCACGCATCAAGGTATACCCTGATGGATATACTTGCTTTTGCAAAGGAAGGAAGCTTATGAAACTCAGCCGCAAAACCCTGTTGGAGATTGCCGTCACCGGCCTGCTCCTTTTCCTAGCCATCCACTATTGGGACAGCGCCATCGGCCTGGTGGGGCTGATCCTCGCCGCCGCGTCTCCCCTTGTATTCGGCGGCGTACTGGCCTTTATCGTCAATATCCTCATGAGCTTTTTCGAACGCAACCTGAAAAAGCTTTTCCGCCTGAAAAAGGAGCAGAAGTGGCTTCGCCCCGTCAGCATGGTGCTGGCCTTCATCGCCGTGGTGCTGGTGCTGGTGCTGATCGTCCGCATGATCGTCCCCGAATTGACCCGCTGCATCGAGGTGCTGATCTCCGCCGTGCCCAACGCCCTGCGTGCCATCGCCCGCTGGGCCGAGGAAACCTTCAACGTCTCCGGCCTTGTGAACCAGGTGATGACAGATTTCCAGGCCAACCAGGAAAAGCTGCAGGAGACCCTTTCCAAGGGGCTGAACGTGGTGCTCTACGGCGCCGGCAGCGTCATGAGCGTGGCTGTTTCCGCCGCCAGCACCGTGGTTTCCAGCGTGGTTACCCTGTTTCTGGGCGTGGTTTTTGCCATTCACCTGCTCACCGGCAAGGAACGCCTTGGCGCGCAGATGAAGAAGCTCATGCGTCATTTCCTGCCTGAGAACATCAACGCCCGGGCCCATCATGTGCTCCACGTGCTGAACGACAGCTTCCACAGCTACATCGTCTGCCAGGTCACGGAAGCCTGCATTCTGGGCGGCCTGTGCGCCATCGGCATGATGATTCTCCGCCTGGACTATGCCCTGATGATCGGCTGTCTCATTGGCGTGACCGCGCTGATCCCCATCGCCGGCGCGTATATCGGCGGCGGCGTTGGCGCCATCATGCTTTTCTCCGTGGATCCCACCAAGGCGCTGATCTTCCTGGTCTTCCTGGTGGTGCTCCAGCAGATCGAGGGCAACGTGATCTACCCCCGCGTGGCCGGCTCCTCCCTGGGCCTGCCGGGCATCTGGGTATTGGCGGCCATCACCATCGGCGGCGGCTTGCTGGGCATCACCGGTATGCTCATCGGCGTGCCGCTGACCACCGCCTTCTACCGGCTGCTGAAGGAGCACATCAGCAAAGCAGAAGCCTCATCAAAGGCATAAAACGAATCCCCGCAGACACGCTCTGCGGGGATTCGTTTATTCGTATTTGATTTTCATCATCAAGCAAAGTGCGCCTTCCTCGTCGAAAAACTCGCCCTCCGGTACAAACCCTGCTTTCTCATAGCACCGGACAGCCCGTTTATTGCCCGTCTCCGGGTCAATAAACAGCGTTTTCACCTGCGGATGCTTGTGGTGAATGATCTCCACCATCTGCCGCAGCGCCTCGCTGCCATAGCCCCGGCTGCGATCTTCCACCCTGCCGATCCACATATCCAAGCCGATCGTCGCATCATCCTGCATGTAATACTGGATGAAGCCGATGGGCTTCTCATCCAGGAGGATGAAGTACGGGAACACATCCCTGGGATGCTTCACCCTTTCGCCATACTTTTCGATGATGCGTTCCAAAGTCACCGGCGGTTCGCCCTTCTCGTCACACCAGACGAATTCCTGCAGCTCCGGCTCGTGGAACCAGCTTTGCAAAGCCTTGTAATCGGCCATGGTATCTTCCATCAGGCGCAGGGTAATCATGCCATTTCGCCTCCCAATGGAAATTCAATCACCCTGCATCCCAGCTTTTCCGCCTGGGAGCGGTCGTGGGTGACGAGAATCAGCAGCCTGTCCCCCACGCTCTGGGCAATCAGCTCCAGCATCTTCTCCGCCGTGGCCTCGTCCAGCTCGCGGACAGGTTCGTCCAGCACCAGCACATCGCTCTGGTAAGCCAGCGCCCGGGCCAGGGACACGCGCCGCCGCATGCCGCCGGACAGCTCATTGGGATACAGCTTCCCCGCCTCCGGCAGAAGCACCTTTTCCAGCCACACCCGAGGGTCGATGCCTTCCCCCGCCAGGCGCAGGTTTTCCTCCGCCGTGTACCAGGGCAGCAGCCGGTCCTCCTGGAAATGACAGGCAAACCGGGTTCCCTGGGGCAGGATAATCTTCCCCTCATCCGGCTTGTCCAGGCCGCAGATCAGCCGCAAAAGTGTTGTCTTTCCGCAGCCGGAGGGCCCGAAGAAGCACACCGCCCCCTTGTCCGGCAGGGTCATATTCACGTTTTTCAGCACCTGTCTCCCGTCAAAGGAGCGGCTCACGTTCTCAAGCATGATGGACACGGCGCAGCCCCCTTTCAAACGCTGCCTTCAGCAGGCGTTCAATCACCAGGCTCAGGATGATCACCACCAGCGTCCAGGCCAGCAGGTTGTCTGTTTCCAGGTATATTTTCGACGTGTACAGCTGGGTACCGATGGCGTTCTTCGGCACACCGATGACCTCCGCCGCGATGGTGGCCTTGAAGCACAGGCCCACGCAGGCCTGGCATGCCGCCACAAAGGTGGGCAGCACCGTGGGTATCACCACCCGCCGCCAGGTTTTAAGGCGGCTCCAGCCAAAGAGCTTCGCCATCTCCAGCAGCTGCGGATCGGTGGAGGTAATGCCCTCGCGCACGTTGGCGAACACCACCGGCACCACCATCAATACGCCGGCCAGAATAGGCACATTGGAACTCGACAGCCAAACCAGCGCCAGAATAATGAAGGACGCCACCGGCGTGGCCCGCACCACCAGCAGCGCCGGACTGATGACCTCATCCAGCAATTTCGACAGATGGCAGGCGACCGCCAGCGCGCAGGCAATGATCATGCCCAGCATATAGGCCGCCGCCGTGCGCCACAGGGACATACCCACGCAGCGCCAAAAGGGCGCCTCCGCCATAAAAGCGAAGCGCCGCGCCACCTGCAGCGGCGAGGCCAGGAGCAAATCCTGACCCACCGCCCGGTAGCACGCTGCCCATACCAGCAGCCAGAAAATCAGGGGAAACGCTTTTCTCAGCGCCCTTTTGACCTTTGCGTTCATAAGCCTCTTTTACTTCGCAATGTAGTAGAAGTCCTCACCGGGCACTTCGCCGCCCACGGACTTGGGGTTGGCATTGTACAGCACCTGGAAGAAGGGCGCGATCTGCGTTTTCATTTCCTCACCGGTAATGAACACGATGTGGCAGTTGGGAATGGCCTTCTTGGCCACAGCAGCCTTGGGGATGATGCCCTGGGCCTCCACCATCTGGCTGGCCTCGTCCACGTTGGTGTTCACAAACTCAACGCTGGCGGCATAAGCGTCCATGAAGGTCGCCAGCTTATCGGCGTTGTTCGCGGCCCATTCCTTGTTCACAATCACGCAGCCCATGCTCAGCACGGCGGTTTCGCCCTTGCCGGCGGCGGCCTGGTTGAACAGCTCCGTCACGTCCATGGCGATGCGGAAATCCTTGTTCTGGTTCAAAACGCTGGTCACATGGGGTTCGGGAAGCAGGGCCACGTCCACCGCGCCGCTGGCAGCCAGGGTAGCCAGCTCGGCATGCTCAGCCTTGTACTCCACAGTGATGTCATCCGCCAGGCCATTGGCCTCCAGGATGTAGTTCACCACATATTCCGGCGTGGAGCCCTGGCCGGTGGCCCACAGGGTCTTACCCTTCAGGTCCTCCAGGGTGTTGATCTCCGGGTTGCTGGTCACAATGTGCAGAACGCCCAGGGTGTTCAGCGCCACCAGCTGAACCTTGCCCTCGGTCTTCTTGTTCAGGGTAGCGGCCAGGTTGGTGGGCACGCAGGCGATATCAGCGTTGCCGCTGGCCACGGCGGCCACCACCTCATCAGGGGCGCCGGCCAGGGTGAAGTTATAGGCGCCGTCGTTATCGTTCATCACCTTCACCAGGCCGATGCCGGTGGGGCCCTTGAGGGCATACACATTCACGGCTTCCTCCGCCGCGGCGCAGGAGGCCAGGCTCAGGGCCATGCACAGAACCATCATCATCGCAATAATCTTTTTCATAAATCAATCGTCCTTTCAAGTTTTTTCGCGGTCAGGGCGCTTTTCACCGTCACGCCGGAAAGGTTCCCCAGCTTGCCGGTCAAGGCGCCCACCTGTTCATTGGTTCCCTCCACGATCAGGCCGATCACCGCCAGGCCGGTATCCTTTTCCGGAATACCGATGCGCCCGCGGATGATCTCCCCATAGGCGGAGAGAATCCTGTTCACATCCTCGGCGCGGCAGCGCTCCTCCACCACCACGCCCACGAAACCCAGTCGAGTATCGCTCATATCTTTTCCCTCCGCATGAAAAAAAACAGGCTGGTTCCGGCGCAAATCGCCTATGAATCGCCTGATGATAAACGCATATACGTATCCCCCTTTCCCATCTCCCGCCAGGGCATCCCCGGGCAGTCAATCAGGAGCCAATGTACCGCGCCTCCCCCGCACGTCGCCGCTAAGGTTTGGCTTTCCGGCCACAGATATTATACCCAACTTTTCACCATTTGAAAAGCGTTTCGACAAATATTTGACAAAAAAACAGGAGACGCGCATCGCACGTCTCCCGAAAACATTATTTTGCAAGCTTTTCCTGCATAACCTCCAGGGCCCGGGCCAGCTGCACGTCGTTCAGGTCGCCGAACTCATACATGCCGTTGTCGCCCTTGGGCAGGGCGATCTCCACATCCGGCGTGATGCCGATCTTGTGCACCTTGTTGCCGCTGGGGGTATAATACTGGGCAATGGTCAGCTGCATGCCGGAACCATCATTGCTGATGGGCAGTACGCTCTGCACAATGCCCTTGCCATAGCTCTGCACACCCACAATGGTAGCGTTTGCCCGATCCTTCAGGGCGCCGGCGAGAATCTCGGAGGAGGAGGCGCTGTTCTCGTTGAGCAGCAGCACCAGCTGCACATCCGTCTTGCCGTTCTTGGTGTGGTAATATTCACGGGTGCCGTCGCGGTACTGCAGATAGCACAGCGTACCCTTGTCCAGGAACATATCGCCGATGGTTTCCGCGTCGTCCACCCAGCCGCCGGGGTTGTCGCGCAGGTCGATGATCACACCCCTGGCGCCCTGGCTGACCACATCATTCAGGGCCGTCTCGAACTTGGCTGCGCAGTCGCCGGCAAACTCATACAGGGCGATATAGCCAATCTCCTCGTCCAGCATCATGGCATCCACCCGGTTCACGTTGATCTGCGCGCGGGTCAGCACGAAGCTGATCTCCTCGCCGTTGCGCAGGAAGGTCACATTCACGTCCGTGCCAGGGGTGCCGCGCATGATATCCACCGCGTCCTGCAGGCTGAAGGCGTCCACATACAAATCCTCCACCTTGTAGAGGATATCGCCCTTGTGTACGCCGGCTTCCCGGGCAGGGCCGTTGTCGAACACACGGCTCACGGTGCAGATGCCCGTGGCGTAGTTGCCGGAAATCTGGATGCCCACGCCGGCATACTCACCTTCGTCATCTTCCCACAATTCCTTATAATCTTCCGGCGTATAGTAGAAAGAATAGGGATCGTCCAGGCCCGTGAGCAGACCCATGGCGGCGCCTTCCGCCAGTTTGGCGGAGTCCACCTCTTCATAGAAATAATACTCGGCGATCTCCTGCATTTCCAGCAGCTTGTCAAACTGCTTGTATTTTTCATACTGCGCTTTGGGGATGGTCACCGTATCACCGTTATCGGTCACCTCCGCGCCGACGGTGAAGTCCAGCATGCTGGTCAGCCCGGAAAAGGGCAGATACGCGCAGCCCGAGAGCAGGCACGCCGCCAGCACCAGGGAAAGAAACAGAACAATCCTCTTTTTCATCATTGATCACCCTCTGCGTTACTTGCGGTTCAGCTTATCGCCGCCGCACTTTTTCAGTTCCATCAGAATCTTGAAGGTCACCGCGTCGTCAAAGGAACGCAGGTCCAGCCCGGTCAGGCGCTGCACCTTGTCCAGGCGGTACACCAGCGTGTTGCGGTGGATGTAGAGCTGCCTTGCCGTATCGGAAAGATTCAGATCCTTTTTGAAGAACATATCGATGGTATAAAGCATTTCCTCGTTGAAGAGCCTGGCGGTTTTCCGGTTGAAGAGCATGGCGTGATAGGCGGCGCTGATGTCCTGGGGCAGCTCCATCAGGAAGCGTTCCAGAATCAGCCGGCTGTAAACAAACACACTCTCCTCCGCCTGGAAGATGCGCCCCACCTCAATGGCCCGCTTGGCCTCGGCATAGCTTTCCCGCAGCTCCTCTATGGTATGACAGCTCCGGCCGATGCCCACCGTCATCTGGTGGGCCGTTTCCCCCATCAGGGTTTCCTGCAGCGCCTGGGCATACTGGGCCAGATCCTCCATGGTCTCGGCGTCGCTCACGTCCTTGATCAGGGCGGCGGTGTGCCGGTCCATGTCGATCAGCACATCCTTGTCCTGCATGGGCGTGATCTCCCGCAGAAGCTCAAAGGCACGGCTTTTCCCCGTCTGTACCATATGGAAGACCATCACGCAGCGTTCCAGCTCACGGGGCAACTGATGCTCGTTGCTCAGGGCCTCCAGCTCCGCTCCCGCCAGTTCGCCGCGAAGGGCACGCCTGTACACGTCAAAGCTGTTTTCGCTGTGCTGCTCGCCGCTGCCCATGCTGGTCACCAGCGCTCCGCCGATGATCAGCACGTCCCTGGCGCCAGGCAGCTTATCCGGACAGGACAGCAGCACCGCAGGCTGCTTCACCGGCAGATAGAGCATGCCGTCCATGGCCTGGGGGACGCCGTCCGTCATGTCCTTGAGGGCCGTTCGCACCTCTGCGGGCAGGTTGGCTCCCCCGTCGCGGTCCATTACGCTGACCGGAACGGAAAGCTGGCTCAGCACCAGTTCCATCCTGTCCAGCAAATGCTTGTCCATCATTGCAAACACCTCTTGCGCAGAATTATTCTTCCGCATTCTATGACATTATAACACATTCCACGCCTTGAATAAAGCGAAAATTTTACGAAAACAAGAAACTTTTTGTTAACTTTGCCCAAAGCAAAAACGGCACAGCCGAAGCCATGCCGTTTGTTATGTTGTATCAGGATCAGCCCAGGTACTTCTTCAGGGTCGCGCGCACAGCGCCGGGGCCAGCCAATTCCTCGGCCAGAAGGCTCTCCACCTTCTCGGCCAGGCCGGCCTCGTAGAGGTTCACGCCGAAGATCACCGGGTTGGACAGGATGCCCTGCAGCTTGCCCTTCACACTCTCGGGCTCGCCTACCTTCACATCAGCCAGGTCAGATTGCATCTGGGCCAGCATGGGATCGGAGGAGCAGTTCATCTCCTTGCCCTGGTCGTCCACAGCCTTCAGGTAGCGCAGCCAGCCGGCCAGCACCAGCGGAATGGCCTGCAATTCGGCGGCGTTCTTCTCAGGATCGGCCATGTAGCTCTTGATGGTCTCACCAAAGCGGATGGCGATCTTCTGGGAGGTGTCGGTGGCGATACGCTGGGGGGTATCGGGGATGAAGGGGTTGGGCAGGCGCTGCTCAACAACCTCATCGATGAAAGCCTTGGGGCTGATGATGCCGGGGTCGGTCACCACAGGCAGGCCTTCCACATAGCCGATGGTCTTGACCAGCTTCACCAGCTGCTCGTCCTTCATCTCGGCGGCGATGGACTCATAGCCCAGCAGGCAGCCGTACACAGCCAGGGCGGTGTGCAGGGGGTTCAGGCAGGTGGTGACCTTCATGCGCTCGGTCATGTTCACGATCTCGCGGGTGGTGAGATACACGCCGGCCTTCTCCAGGGCGGGGCGACCGTTGGGGAAACGATCCTCCACCACCAGGTACTGGGGAATCTCAGCGTTCACGAAGGGCGCGATGTAGGTATTCTTGCTGGTAATGACGGGCGCCATGTCCTCCACGCCGGCCTCGTTCAGCTGCTTCTCGATCACTTCCGCAGGACGGGGGGTGATCTTGTCGATCATGCTCCAGGGGAAGGAAACCTTGTTTTCGTCTTCCACATAGGCCACGAAATCAGCGGTGACAAAGCCCTTCTCAGCCCAGCCCCTGGCAATGGTCAGCACAGAAGAGCGCAGCTTCTCGCCATTGTGGGAGCAGTTGTCCATGCTCACCATGGCGATGGGCGCGGCGCCGGCCTGGAAGCGGGCCCACAGCATAGCGGCCACACAGCTCATGGCGTGACGGGCCTTTTCGGGGCCTTCCTCGATATCCGCCAGCACCACGGGCATCATTTCGCCCTTGATGTTGGTCAGGGCATAGCCCTTTTCGGTGATGGTAAAGGAAGCCATCTGCAGCTCGGCGCTTTCAAAGCACTTCTTCAGCTGGTTCCACTTGTCCGCGCTGGCGGAATTGGCGGGCACGCCCTTGGCAATGGAAGCGATAACTTCCTTGTCGGTGGAGCCGTCGGGCTTCAGGGCCACCATGAGGGTCATGGAGTCGTGGGGCTCGTAGATCTTCTCAATAATGTCATAGTCGAAGGTCTCGGCGGCGATGATACCGCTGCGGGCCATGCCGTTGTTCAGCAGGCGCTGCTGCAGACCGGCGATAAAGCCGCGGAAAATGTTGCCGGCGCCGAAGTGCACCCACACAGGATGCTCCTGGGTATACTCGGCCATCTGCTTCCAGTCATACTTGGGCAGGACGATGCCGGCGGCCTCGAAGGCAGCCTTATCCTGCAGGCCAGCGTAAGAAAGCTTCATGATTACTTATCCCCCTTGATCTTGCACAGCGCTTCCCAGATGCCGTTCAGGTAGGTGGCGCCCAGGGCGCGGTCGTACAGACCATAGCCGGGGCGGCCTTCCTCGTCCCAGATCATGCGGCCATGGTCGGGGCGGATATAGGTATCGGGGCAGGTATCGTAGATGGCCTCCATGATGGCGAACATATCCAGGTCGCCGGTAGAGGACAGGTGAGCCGCCTCGCGGAAGTGGCGGTGGCCCAGGTACTTCACGTTGCGCACGTGCATGGCGCCGATGCGGTTCATCTCGCCGAAGTGACGGATGATGGAAGGAATATCGTTGTCAGGATTGGAGCCCAGGGAACCGGTGCACAGGCACAGGGTATTGGCAGGGCTGTCGTGCAGCTTCACGATCTTGTCGTAATCCTCCTGGCTGTGGGCAATGCGGGGCAGGCCGAAAATAGGCCAGGCGGGATCGTCGGGATGGCAAGCCATCTTCACGCCAACTTCCTCGCACACGGGGATCACGCGGTCCAGGAAGTACTTGTAGTTCTCGCGCAGCATATCGGGGGTGATGCCCTCGTACTGCTTCAGGGTCGTCTCCAGCAGGGCCAGGCGCTCGGGCTCCCAGCCGGGCAGGGTGAAGCCCTTCGAATCTTCGGCCGTGCGGCGGACAATTTCCATGGGGCCCATTTCGCCCAGGTCTTCCTCGTTGAAGTACAGGCTGTTGGAGCCGTCCTCCTCGATCTCGCGGGCCAGGTCGGTACGCAGCCAGTCAAACACGGGCATGAAGTTGTACACGATCACCTTCACACCGTACTTGGCCAGGGTGCGGATGGTGGAGCAATAATACTTGATGTATTCGTCGCGGGTGGGCAGGCCCATCTTGATGTCCTCGTGAACGTTCACGCTCTCGATGACTTCCAGTTCCAGGCCGCAGGAATGGACGTAATCCACCAGCTCCTTGACTTCTTCCTCAGGCCAGTCAACACCGGCAGGCTTGTCCAGCAGGCCCATCAGGCCGGACATGCCGGGAATCTGCTTCACATACTTCAGCGGGATCGGATCGGACTCCTTGCCATACCAGCGGAACGTCATTTTCATGGGGTGCACCCTCCAAAGCAATAATTTCTGATGATCGGGAGCCAGACAATTTTTGTCCGCATTTCCCTATGCTGTATTATACAGAACGCTTTTCATGAAGTCAACGCCGCTCCCCTGTCCCTTTTTCATTTTCCCGAGAAATCAAACGGTTCTTTCTGAAAATGCTACGAATTGATTTTCTTTTATCAATTCATTTTCTTTTGGCCTGTGTTGTGATAGAATAATCCCGTTGCATTAATCCATCCAACCGGAGGTATTTGCCATGCGTATTCTTGTTGTGGGCGACGGCAAGGTCGGCCACACTCTGGCTGAAAGCCTTACCAGGGAAGGTCACGACGTGGTCATCATCGACCGCGATGAAGAGGTTCTCCAGCACTGCCAGGATACCCTGGACGTTTTGTGCATCCAGGGCAACGGCGCCAACGCCAAAACCCTTCTCGAGGCCGGCGTCTCCGCCGCGGATATCGTTATTTCCGCCACCGCCAGCGACGAGACCAACATGCTATGCTGTCTCATCGCCAAGCGCTTGGGCGCCAAGTACACCATCGCCCGCATCCGGGACCCGGAATACAACGAAAGCCTCACGCTCCTCCAGCGGGAGCTGGGCATCGACCTGACCATCAATCCCGAGCGTGCCACCGCCATGGAAATCAGCCGCCTTCTGCGCTTCCCCTTCGCCAGCAACATCGAGTTTTTCGCCAAGGGGCAAGTGGAAATGGTAGAATTCCGCGCCCTGGAGCATGACAGCATCGTGGGCCGGCCCATGAAGCAGCTGGCCCAGTACCTGCCCGGCATCCCCCGCGTGCTTTATGCCGCCGTGGAGCGCGAGGGCCAGGTGCACATCCCCAACGGTGATTTCATCATCCGCTCCGGCGATCGTGTCCACGTGGCCGGCGATATGGTCACCATTACGGATTATTTCCGTTTTCTCGGCCGTGATGACATCAAGATCAGAAAGGTCATGCTGCTGGGCGGCAGCCGCATCAGCTACTATCTGGCCAAGATGATCATCCCTATGGGCATTCACGTCACCATTATTGAGATCGACCCTGAGAAGGCCGCCGATTTGAGCGAAATGCTCCCCCAGGCGGATATTATCCTTGGCGACGGCACCGACCAGGAGCTCCTCACCCAGGAGGCCATCGAGAACATGGACGCCTTCGTCTGTCTGTGCAACCGTGACGAAGAAAACCTTATGACCGGCCTGTACGCCGCCCGCCAGGGCGTGCCCAAGGTGATTGTGAAGAACAGCCGCGTGGCCTACGAGGAAATCCTTTCCGAGCTGGGGCTGGACAGCATGGTCAGCCCCCGTGCCATCACCTGCAACAACATTCTTCGCTATGTGCGTGCCCGCGTCAACGGCAAGGGAACCGCCGTGGAGCGCCTCTACCGCCTGATGGATGGCAAGGCCGAAGCCCTTGAATTCATTGCCAGGGAGAGCGATCCCTATATCGGCGTGCCGCTGAAGGATCTCCATGTCCGCAAGAACACGCTTGTAGCCGTCATTGTCCGCGGCAATAAGGTCATCGTCCCCTTCGGCAACGATCATATCGAGGACGGCGACCGGGTCGTCATCATGGCCGGCGAAAGCGGCATCAGCGATCTGAACGAGGTCATCCGCCGATGAACAAGAAGCTGATTATCCGTCTGTTGAGTTCTATCCTCCTGGTAGAAGCCGTAGCCATGATTCCCTCGCTGCTGGTATCTTTTTACTTTGGCGATGGCGACGCCATGGCCTTCATCGTCACGATGCTTTTGCTCCTGGTGATCGGCCTGCCGGTCCACATCCTCTCCAAGCCGGAAAACGCCAACCTCCGTGCCCGCGAAGGTTTTCTGGTGGTGCCCCTGGCCTGGGTCCTCCTGTCCGTGTTCGGCGCACTGCCCTTTGTCATCAGCGGCATGATCCCCAATTTTGCCGACGCCCTGTTTGAGTCAGTCTCCGGCTTCACCACCACCGGCGCCTCCATCATGACCGATGTGATGAACCAACCCCGGGGCGTGATGTTCTGGCGCAGCTTCACCCACTGGGTGGGCGGCATGGGCGTTCTGGTGCTCACACTGGCTCTCCTGCCCAAGCTTTCCGGCCGCACCTCCCACCTGTTCAAGGCCGAAAGCCCCGGCCCCACCCTGAGCAAGCTGCTCCCCCGCATGGGCGATACCGCCAAGGTGCTTTACCTTCTCTACGGTCTTCTTACCGCCATCCTGCTGGTGGTGCTGATGCTCTGCGGTATGAATTTCTACGACGCCTCCATCCATGCCATGGGCACCGCCGGCACCGGCGGCTTCAGCAACTATAGCGCCAGCATCGCCGGCTTCAACTCCCCCTTGATCGAGTGGGTTGTCACCCTGTTCATGCTGCTCTTCGGCGTGAACTTCGCCCTGTACTATAAGCTCCTGCGGGGCGACTGGCGTGAAATGAAAAACAACGAAGAGCTGCGCTGGTTCCTGGGCATTTTCGCCGTGCTGGCCCTGATCATCACGCTGATCATCCTGCCCCAGTTTGAGGGCAGCTTCTTCACCGCCCTGCGTTATTCCTCCTTCCAGCTCGCTTCCATCATGTCCACCACTGGCTTTGCCACCACCGATTTCAACCTTTGGCCCATCGCGGCAAGAATGCTGATTTTCTTCGGCATGTTCCTGGGCGGCTGCGCGGGTTCCACCGCCGGTGGCATAAAGATCATCCGCGTGGGGCTTATGACAAAGCAAGGTCTGCGCGAGATCCGCCGTGTGTTCCAGCCCAGAAAGGTACAGGTCGTCCGCTTCGAGGGCAAAGCCGTAGAAGAATCCGTGCTGCATCAGGTGTGCGTGTTTTTCTTCATGTATCTTGCGCTGATCATCTTCGGCGGTGTGGTGCTTAGCTTTAATGGCCTGTACGATTTCGAAACCAATTTCACCGCCGCCCTCACCTGCGTAAGCAACGTAGGCCCGGGCCTTGGCGCGGTAGGCCCTGCCGGCAACTTTGCCGGCTACAGCGATTTCTCCAAGGTCTTCTGCAGCCTGCTGATGCTGGCCGGCCGCCTGGAGATTTTCCCCATCCTGGCTCTGTTCCATCCTGCCATGTGGCGCAAATGATTGTTTTCCCCAAGAACCGCCCTTTTCCGGCGGTTCTTGTTCTTTTGCCCGAACACATCATCGCCGGATAAGCGCATCCGGCGGCACGTGTTTCCCGCTCCACTCCCATTTTTTGTTTATCTTTTTGCGCAAAAACGCCGGAAATCCTCATTTCGCAAAGGAATTTCGCCTCCCTGCGTTGTATATACACATTATCCAGGCAAAGGAGGGTGATACTGTGACCATCAGGGAGCGTTGCGAGCAGGAAGAACTGGCGCGGCTTTCGCCGTTGGCCGTCAAGTCCTGCCAGACAAAAGGCCGCCAGCGCCCGCAGGAACCCTGTGCCCTGCGCACGGAGTTTCAGCGCGACCGCGACCGCATCATCCACAGCAAATCCTTCCGCCGGCTGAAGTTCAAAACCCAGGTCTTTCTCTCCCCCGAGGGCGACCACTATCGCACCCGCCTCACCCACACCCTTGAAGTCTCCCAGGTGGCCCGCACCCTGGCCCGCTGCCTGCAGCTCAATGAGGATCTCACCGAGGCCATTGCCTTGGGGCATGACCTGGGCCACACGCCCTTTGGGCATATCGGCGAGCGTTCCCTGGACGAGCTCATGCCCGAGGGCTTCCGCCATAACGAGCAGTCCCTTCGCATGGTGGATCTGCTGGAGAGAGACGGCAACGGCCTGAACCTGACCTGGGAGGTCCGCGACGGCATCCTCTGCCACAGCGGCAAGCAGCACCCTGCCACCCTGGAGGGCCAGTGCGTCCGCCGTGCCGACCGCATCGCTTACCTCAACCACGACCTGGACGACGCCCTTCGCGCCGGTATTTTGCAGCCCTTCGAGCTTCCCGCCGATTGCCTCAAGGTGCTGGGCAAAACACACTCCGAGCGCATCAACACCATGATCCTCGATATTGTGGACAACAGCGCCGGAAAACCCGAGCTCTCCATGAGCCCCCTGGTGCAGTCTGCCATGGACGGCCTGCGGGAATTCATGTTCGAGAAGGTCTACCGCGACCGCTGGCGCGCCACCGAGGAGAACCGCTGCGACCACATCATGAAGGAGCTCTGGGCCTACTATATCGCCCATCCCGGCGAAATGCCCGAGGAATTCCTTATGATCGGCTATCAGGCCGGTTCCGAGCGCAGTGTGTGCGACTTCCTCTCCTGTATGACGGATCGTTATGCCGTCAGGCTCTATCAGCAGTTGTTTATTCCTGCATCCTTCCCCGCAATTTGATGCTTTTTCCGTCATTTGAAAGAAGGAAATGCGCGAAACGTGGCGAAAGAATAGGACAGGTGAAGGTTATATGGCACCACGCTTTCCCTCCCAATGGCTGGACGAGCTCCGCCAGAGGGCAGATATTGTACAAGTCATCTCAGGTTATGTGACGCTGAAGAGGAACGGGCATAGATATTGGGGTCTGTGCCCGTTTCACGGCGAAAAGACAGCCTCGTTTTCCGTGGACGCGGAGCGCCAGCTCTACTACTGCTTCGGCTGCAAGGCCGGCGGCAGCGTGATTCAGTTCATCATGGATATTGAGAGGCTTGACTTCCAGGATGCCGTCAAGCACCTGGCGGATCAGCTGCACATGCCCCTTCCCCAAATGGAGAACGATCCTGATTACGAGCGCCGCCGCAACCAGCGTGACAGGCTTCTTGCCGCCAACCGCGAGGCCGCTCAGTTCTTCCACTCCACCCTGTTTACCGAGTCCGGCCAGCCCATGCTCGATTACTTCAAGCGCCGCGGGCTGACGGATAATGTCATCCGCAAGTTCGGCCTGGGTGCTTCCCCCTCCGGGTGGGATACGCTTACCAGGCACCTGCAATCCAGGGGCTACTCCCTGGAGGAGCTCCGCCTGTGCGGCCTGACGGTGGTCAAGCCTGCCGAAAACGGCAAGCCCCAGCGGGCCTACGACATGTTCCGTAACCGTGCCATCTTCCCCATCATCGACCAATACGGCAATGTGCTGGCCTTTGGCGGGCGCATTCTTGGGGATGGTCAGCCCAAGTATCTCAATACCTCCGACACCCCGGTGTTCAACAAACGCATGGGCGTTTACGCAGCCAACCTGCTGCGCAAGGAACGGCACCTGGAGCGTGTGGTGCTGGTGGAGGGCTACATGGACGTTGTCTCCCTGACGCAGTTCGGCGTTCCCGGTGTGTGCGCCACCCTGGGTACCGCCCTCACGCCCGAGCAGGCCCGCTTGCTCAAGCGCTTCGCCCCCAAGGTCTACCTGGGCTACGATGGCGACAGCGCAGGCCAGAACGCCATTCTCCGCGGTCTGGACATTCTCCAGGCCGAGGACATCCCCGCCCGGGTGCTGGACTTCCCCGACAAGCTGGACCCGGACGAGTTCATCCGTCGCGACGGCATCGAGGGCTTCAACAACCTGCCGGCCATCACCCCGGAAACCTACCGCATGCGCCGTTTGCGTGAACAGCACGACCTTTCCACCCAGGAGGGCCGCACCGAATACGCCAAAGCTTGCGCCAATGTGCTCAAGCACCTGGAGCCTGTGGAGCTGGAAAATCACCTGCAGGAGCTGACGGTGCAGACCGGCTTCACCCGGGACGTGCTCCTGGCCCAGATCGGCGCCACCCTGCCCAAGGCAGCCGCCGTCACACCCGCGAAGCGTGAACCACTCAAGCGTTCCCCCGGCCCCTCTGCCGAGGACGTCCGTGCCGAGGAATTGCTGATTTCGCTCATCGGAACAGGCCGTTTGCCCGGAGATATCGCCAGCGAGGAGGATTTCACCGACCCGGTGTTGAAAACCCTTTACGGCGACCTGATCCGCGGCCGCTCCCCCGCCAGCCTGGTGGAGGAACAGCAGGATGAACACCTGCGCGCCCGTTTCAGCCAGCTATTGATGACCCCACCCTCCGAGAATACCGACCAGCTCATCCGCATGGCCCAGGATTGCCTCAATTCCATGCGCCGCCGCCGGCTGGAGGAACGGATCAAAACCATCATGCAATCCATTAACGCCCTTTCGGGCCCTGACAAGATAACCGCTATGACCGAGGTTCAGTCGCTCACCGCGAAGCTGAGCCGCCTGAAGTCCGCCAGGTAAGCCGGCGGCAAAGAAAAGGAGAGGATCCCGTTTGACGCTTTCACCCGATGTACGCCAGGCCAAGCTGAATGAGCTGTACGAATTTGGCAAATCCAAAGGCTCCCTGACCTACAAGGAGATCATGGACCGCCTGATGGAAATGGACATGGAACCGGACCAGCTCGACAAGGTTCTGGAAACGCTGGAAGCCCTGGGCGTTGAGGTTGTCAACGAGAACGACCCTGCTGCCCAGGCCACCCCCGAACCCGTGGAGGAACACGACGATCATCTGGACCTCTCCGTACCCGAAGGCATCTCCATCGACGACCCTGTGCGCATGTACCTCAAGGAAATCGGCAAGGTTCCCTTGCTGACCGCCGAAGAGGAAGTCGAGATCGCCAAGAAGCTCGAAAGCGGTACTGAAGAAGAAAAGGACGAGGCCAAGCGCAAGCTGAGCGAGGCCAACCTCCGCCTGGTGGTGTCCATCGCCAAGCGCTATGTGGGCCGCGGCATGCTCTTCCTCGATCTGATCCAGGAGGGTAACCTGGGCCTGATCAAGGCCGTGGAGAAGTTTGACTACCGCAAGGGCTTCAAGTTCTCCACCTACGCCACCTGGTGGATCCGCCAGGCCATCACCCGTGCCATCGCCGACCAGGCACGCACCATCCGCATCCCCGTGCACATGGTGGAAACCATCAACAAGCTGATCCGCGTCAGCCGCCAGCTGCTTCAGGAATACGGCCGCGAGCCCAGCCCCGAGGAAATCGCCAAGGAAATGGGCATCTCCGAGAGCAAGGTCCGTGAGATCATCAAGATCGCCCAGGAGCCCGTGAGCCTGGAAACCCCCATCGGCGAGGAAGAGGACAGCCACCTGGGCGACTTCATCCCCGATGACGACGCCCCCGCCCCCGCCGAGGCCGCTTCCTTCGCCCTGATGAAGGAGCAGCTGCTGGATGTGCTGGATACCCTCACCCCCCGCGAGGAAAAGGTGCTGCGCCTGCGCTTCGGCCTGGACGACGGACACCAGCGCACCCTGGAGGAAGTGGGCCGCGAATTCAACGTCACCCGCGAGCGCATCCGTCAGATCGAGGCCAAGGCCCTGCGGAAGCTCCGCCACCCCAGCCGCTCCAAGAAGCTGCGTGATTACCTTGACTAATCAACCGAAGCATACCCTGTCTGTTTCAGACAGGGTATCTCTTTCCCCTGATGAAAAATGGCGCATCGCCCGCCGCATGGCTGCCTCCATGGCTATGCGCTATTCCATCAGACCCGACATCACATACGATATCTACCTGGTCTGTTTATTGGCATTACCTAAAATTATGGCTGCCGAACCATCCCACCGTCTGGGCTTTGCGCACGCCCTTTCCTGGCCACTGCGTCAGACAGCTACCCGCGCCGCTGTGGAGCTACGCAACGCGCCGCCTCAATCCAGCTTACCAGAAACCCTGCGCCGTGTCATCGAGACAGGCCATCTCATGTAAGGAGATACCATGCTTGACGAAAGACTTTCCCTGGCCGCCGAACTCTTTGAGCCCTGCCACCTGGGGGCTGATATCGGCACCGACCACGGTCTTCTTCCCTGCCATCTGCTGAAGGCGAACATCTGCCGGAAGATGATCTTTGCCGACGTCAGCGAGAAAGCACTGCGCCATGCCGAGGAGCAGGTGGCCCGCCAGCAGCTGCAAAATCGCGCCACGCTCGTTTGTGCTGACGGCCTGGACGCATTGACGGAGCCATGCGGCTGCGTATCCGTCATGGGCATGGGCGGCGAAACCATCGCCGGCATCCTTACCCGTGGGCAGGCTCAGCTGCAGGGCGCCGTGCTGGTACTCTCCGCTCACACGGATCTTCATCTGGTGCGCCAGGCCGTTCAGGAAATCGGCTACCACATCGTCCGCGAGGAGCTGTGCCGCGCGGCGGGGCGTTTCTACGTGGTATGGCGTGCCGAACCCGGCGCGGCTGCCATGACCGACGATGAGATCCGCTTTGGCCCGCTGATGCTGCGGGAAGCTACTCCCCTGCTAAGGGAGTATGTTGCCTGGCGCATGGCTGTGCTGGGCGAACGCCTCAACGGCCTGCTCTCCGCCCGTGAGAGCAACGACGCAGCCATTGCCGCCATCCGCCGCGACCTTGCTTTCTATCAGACCATACTGGAGGAATAACCCATGACCGTACAGCAGGTATACGATTTCATCAACGCCCGCGCCCCCTATGAAACCCAGGCTCCCTACGATAATTCCGGTCTCCTTGTGGGCGATCCCTCCGCTCCGGTGCAGGGCGTTCACTTTGCCATGGATCTGACCCAGCCCGTCATTGACGAGGCCATCGCGTCCGGCGCGAACCTGATCGTCACCCATCATCCCATCATGTTTTCACCCATCAAGCGCCTGGTGACCACCGATTACGAAAGCCGCCTCATCATGCGCCTGGTGCGGCACGGCATCGCCATGATCTCCGCCCATACCAACCTTGACCAGGCCCCCGGCGGCATCAATGATGTGCTGGCCCAGCGCCTTGGCCTCACCGGCATCACCGGCGAAGGCTTCCTGCGCATGGGCGAGCTGCCCCGTCCTATGTCCGCTTCCGAGCTTGCCGCTCATGTCAGCCAGGCGCTGAACACCACCGTACGCACCATGGGTTCCGGTGAAAACATCACCCGCCTGGCCATGTGCTCCGGCGGCGGAAGCGACGAGTGGCGTGCCGCCCGCGATATGGGCGCCCAGGCCTTCCTTTCCGGCGAGATCAAGCACCATCACGCCCTGGAGGCTGCCGACAGCGGCATCCTCTGCCTGGAAGCCGGCCACCACGCCACCGAGGAACCCGGCATTTTTGCCCTGGCCGACGCTTTACAAAACGAGCTGAATGCGGTACAATGTAATGTGCATGTATCGACATCCCGGCTTGCCGCTTATGCCGCGCCCGGGAGGCCTTGACGGAGGCCCTGTGACCCGTCAGAAGGAGGAACCCTATGGATCAGCAGCAACTGGAGCTTATGTGGCAATACCAGCAGGAGGATATCAAGGCGGACCGTCTCGCCAACGAGATCAAGCGCTCCCCCACCCGCCAGAAGCTGGAAAAGAGCCGCGACTTCATCATAGAGCAGCAGAAGCAGTATAAGCAGATTGAGGAGCAGGTCGCCATGCTGGCCGACCGCAAGGATGCCATCCGCGACGCCATCGCCCGCTGCGAGGATCAGATCGCTGCCATCTCCCAGAAGTTTGAGCAGAATCCCCCCGAGGACGAGGAAGCCGCCCGCGCCATGCTGGCCGAGGCTGCCAAGTACCAGTCCACCATCGCCGGCTACGAGCAGGAGATGCGCCGTATGGTGAAGGATTCCGCCGATTACGATCAGAAGCAGCGCTCCTGCCGCCACGAAGCCGCCAAGGTGAAGGTGGAGTTTGACCAGCTGAAGATCACCTACGATAAGGAAATTGGCGAAAAGAAGGCCGCCCTGGATGCTCAGCGCGCCGTGGCCGCCGCCAAGGCCGTAGGCATCGACGCCAAGCTGATGGAGGAATACAACACCATCAAGAAGCGCATTATGCCCCCCATGGCCCGCCTGGTGAACAACCAGTGCAGCGGCTGCAATACCGCCCAGCCCTCTTCCCTGCTGAGCAAAATCAAGAGCGGCACGGAGCTCATCGAATGCGAGACCTGTGGCCGAATGATTATTCCGTAACCGTTTCACAAAAGTGTCAAAGCCACTTTTGTGAAATAGGCGCTTCGTCACTGTGTCCGGCGCAAGCGCCGTCCACGGCCGTTCCTTCGCGTAAGGAAAGTTTCCGGCAAAGCCGGAAACACCCCGCCCCGGCGGCAAAGCCCCCGGATACGATTACAGTCGAAGGGCCTGCGGGCCCTCCGACGCCACCCCTAAGGCTTGTCAATTTGCTTCCGGCGGCATATACCGCCGGATATTTTTTCACAATGGAGGAAATATACATGACTACCAATATCCGCTATATCGGCGTCAACGACCACGACATCGACCTGTTCGAGGGCCAGTATACCGTGCCCAACGGCATGGCCTATAACTCCTATGTGATTCTCGATGAGAAAATCGCCGTACTGGACACCGTGGATATCCGTAAGTGCGATGGTTATTTCGCCAACCTGGAATCCGCCCTGGCCGGCCGCACCCCCGATTATCTGATCGTCTCCCATGTGGAGCCCGACCACGCCTCCTCCGTGAAGTGTTTCACCCAGAAGTATCCCTCCGTCAAGATCGTCGGCAACGCCAAGACCTTCCAGTTCCTGGCCAACTATTTCGACCTTTCCGCCTCCGAGCAGGTGGTGGTAAAGGACGGCGACACCCTCGACCTGGGCGCACACAAGCTCACCTTCATCCTGGCCCCCATGATCCACTGGCCCGAGGTTATGATGAGCTATGAATCCACCGAAAAGGTGCTCTTCTCCGCAGACGCCTTCGGCAAGTTCGGCGCCCTGGATGTGGACGAGGACTGGGATTGCGAAGCCCGCCGGTATTACTTCAACATCGTGGGTAAATTCGGCGTACAGGTGCAAGGCCTGCTGAAGAAGGCCGCCGGCCTTGAGATCAACACCATCTGCCCCCTGCACGGCCCCATCCTTACCGATGCCATCCCCCATGCCCTGAACCTGTACCAGACCTGGAGCAGCTACGGCGTGGAAACCCAGGGTGTGTTCATCGCCTACGCTTCCCTCTACGGCAACACCAGGCAGGCCGCGCTGAAGCTCAAAGAGCTGCTGGAAAAGCGCGGCTGCCCCAAGGTAGCCATTACTGACCTTGCCCGTGAGGACATGGCCGAGGCCCTGGAGGATGCCTTCCGCTATGGCAAGGTGGTGCTGGCCGCCTCCAGCTACAACGGCAGCGTCATGCCCTTCATGGAGGATTTCCTCCACCACCTCAAGGGCAAGAACTACCAGAAGCGCACCGTCGCCCTGATGGAGAACGGCACCTGGGCGCCCTCCGCTGCCAAGACCATGCAGGCCCTGCTGGAAGGCATGAAGGGCATCGCCATCCTGGAGCCGGTGGTCACCATCCGTGGTGCGCTGAAGGAAACCGACCTTCCCGCCCTGGAGCAGCTGGCGGACGAACTGATGAAGTAACCACGCAAAAACCCCGGAGCAACCGCTCCGGGGTTTTCATCAGTCAAAGGGATAAACCATACCCCACTGGGCGCGGAGCTCATCCATCACCCGCATGATATGCAGCGTCTCGCTGTGGGGCATCTCCTCGCATTCCAGCTTGCCTTCCGCCATATCCCGCATGCAGCACTGCACCTGATACTCATAGCCCGTGATCTGCTCCGGCACATGGATGGTCTTCACCGGCACACCGGAATAGCTGTTGTCGTAGACTTCGATCACGCCGGGATTGTTGCAGTTGTCCACCGTGATGCGGCCCTTGTCACCGTAGACCACGCAGCGGCGGTCGGTGTTGGTGAAGGCGGTGCTCATCAGATGAGCCACCTTGCCGTCGGCGTAATAGAGGCTGATGTTCTCCGTGTGGTCCACACCGGTATCCATCATGCCCACGCTGCTTTCCATGCGCACCACATCATCGCCGAAGACCATGGAGGCGAAGTTCAGCGTATACACGCCCAGGTCCAGCAGCGCTCCGCCCGCCAGCTCCGGCAGGAAGACGCGCTCCTTTTCCATCATGCTGTAACCCAGGTTGGCCGTCAGCACCCGGGGTGTGCCGATCTCACCCTCAGCGATCAGATCGTTGATAATCTTCCTGGCTGGCTGGTAGCGGGTCCAGATGGCCTCCGTGAGGAACACGCCCTTCTCCTTAGCCAGGGCAAGCACTTCTTCCGCCTGGCGGGCGTTGCCGGTAAAAGCCTTTTCGCACAGGATGGGGCGGTTATACTTCAGGCACAGCTTCATGTGTTCCGCGTGATGGGAATGAGGCGTTGCCACATACACCAGCTCCACCTGATCGTCCCTGAGCATCTCCTCATAGGAGCCATAAGCCTGCTGGAATCCTTCCTCCCTGGCAAAGGCTTCCGCCCTGGAAAGGTCCCTCGCCGCCACGGCGTAGAGCTCCACATCTTCACCCCGCTGCTTCATGCCACGCAGGGTTTTGGCCATCGTCCGGGCGATCATGCCCGCGCCGAGAATCGCAATTTTCATTTTTATTTCCTCCCGAAAAGGTTGTTTCTACCCTCATTCTACTTTGGAAAAACCTCCCTGTCAACAGAAAAAGCCTGCCGCGTCACGCAGCAGGCCGGGGTGTTGCAGTAATGCTGTCAATCAAAGAAGGTGGGCAGGCCGCCGTACATGATCAGCTCCACGCTCTTGGTGCTGTGTCCGCCGCTGCACTGGGTATAATACAGGTTGCCGTCCCGGAAATTCTCGCAGTATACGAAGGTATCCGTCAGAAGGCTCATGGCGTTGACCTGCGCGGTCATGCCGGGGTATCCCACGTCACCCTCGCCGCCGCAGCCGGCATAGATGAAGAAATCATCCTTGGTATATCCCGCCCGGGCAACGCTGTCCGCAAGCTTCTGGGCAGCAGCCGCTGCGTCGCCGCCAAAGCTTGCGCCGCCGCAGCAGGGCATGTAGTAGGCAATCTGATCCAGGCTGTGCTCAAACGTGGCCCAGCAGGACACAGCGCCCATGGAGAAGCCGCTGTATGCCCGGTGCGTGCGGGAGGCGCGGATCCCCTCGGGAGTTACATCCTCAGCGTAGGTGTTGTACTCGCTCTCAAAGGCAGGAATCAGGTAATTGTTCAATTCATACCAGAAGTTGCCGGCGCACCAGCCCTCATCCTTGCCGGGAACCATGTAGGTAGGCGCCACGATCAGCAATGGCTTGATGTGACCCTTTTCGATCATGGCGTCAAGCGCAAACTGCATCGTGGAGAAGGATCCTGCGCCGCGGAAAAACGTGGTGTAGCCGCCGCCATGACCGTGCATCAGGTAGAGCACGTTATAGCGGGTATCAGCATCCGCTGCGTCGTAGCCATAGGGCACATAGACCAGCGCGCTCTTGGTGTAGGGCTGGCCATCCTCGGTCTGCGCCTCATAGCGGAAGAGCACCGTCTTGCCCCGCTGGGTCACTCCGGTAATGTAATTGGGATCCATTTCCACGAAGGTATTGTCCGGGAAGTCAGCCTTTCGCTGGCTGCCCTCCGCACAGGCGAATCCGCCCAGCATCAGCACCGCCGCCAGCAGCATAGCCATCAGCTTTTTCATTGCATCCATCTCCTTTTCATATTATGTTACTTCCTATATAATTCAGTATACATGATCATCAAATTGAATACAACTGCAATTTCATTCGAAACTATGGACAAAATGATGCTTATGCATACAACCCACTGCTTTCACATAAAGAAAAAACGCTGAAACCTTAAAGATTTCAGCGTTTTTCACGCGAGCCCGGCAGGACTCGAACCTGCGACCTTTTGATTCGCAGACCATCCCTGACCAACATTTTTTACCAATTCGATCTCATGTCCAGCTGCTTGCTATGGTCGCTTCAAGGTGAACCATGAGGCTACATTCCCCTTACTGTTTCTCTGCACGTCATTTGCCATCTAAATGACCTCCTTTTGCTTTTGTTGCAGTTGCCAGACCGCTTCATTATCTTAGCAAAAGGAGTTTTTTGCGTCTACTCATCGGTTAACCTTCTTTGAACCACTGGCCTAGCCAGTGGTTTTCAGTATACAAAAAGGAACCGGCATCAACGCCGGTTCCCTTGCGTGTTTATTGAATTAGATATACGGAATCCCGTTACGCACCGCATATTCAACAATTTGGGAAACGTTATAGGCTAGGATCACCAGATACGAGCTGCCATCAAAAGCGTCATCGGCGATATCCTTGTTACTAATGTCAAACCACACCTGAACCAGCGATTCGCAATCCTTGAATGCCCGGGGACCAATGGTGTCGATACCGCACAGATCGGCATAAGTAAATGCCGTACCCATGAAGGCTTCCTCACCAATTTCTTCAAGCTTCGAAGGCAGTTTCAGCTGAGCTTTTTCCACCACCTTAACCTCACACAGATCATACGCGCCGTTGGCAAGGAAGACACCTGCTAATGTTGTACCCGCCTTGTCGCTGGTTTTTACGCTCACTTTGCCGGTACTCAGGTTATCCGGCACCTCAAAGGTAACCATCTCCGCATCGTTCGCAATCATCAGGATCGGGCCGAACTTGCTCCCACGCTCCACCGGATCGATGAGACCACTCACCGCTACGTCCGAATTCACATGGAAGCCGATCTTATCTCTTTTCAGGTTGATGGATTCGGCCATCTGATAGCCAAATACGCTCACACGAACCCATGTGCCATTCTTCGCGACGCCCGTAACCTCGCACTGCGCGCGGGGCCAGGTGCAGACGATGCTTTCGTTATTCTCCAGATAAAAACCTGTCGCTTCTGGATTACCAACGCCAGACATCTGCCAGGTGATCTCCCAGTTCACAGTCATTGGCTTTCCGTCAGCGCCGTAAACCGCAGGCAGATAGGCTGAGAAACCGCTGGGGACTTGCATAGTTGTGCTTCCGGCATAGAGCTTATCATTCTGGGGAAGCACCGTCAGCGTAAAACTCGCCTGAACGCCGCTGATTGTCTCCGTAATCGTCACAGCCGTAGTACCCGGATTATTCAGATAGAAATAGGCTCCATTCCATTTTGCTACCGTTTCATCCGCAACGGTAACCGAGATGTTTTTCGTGTCACTAACGATCGTTCCCACATCGGTGTAAATCGATCCCAGGGAAACCGATTTTTCGGTGATGGAATGAATCATCGCATCATGATGCATATACCGGGGAATACGATACACTTCCTGAATGTAGCTCAGAATGCGTCCATCCTCCAGCGTGGCGATGATTTTTGCCTTGCCAACGCCTTTACCGGTCAAAAGACCGTCACTGGTCAAGGAAAAAAAGTATTCAGAAGAGCTTGAGTCGCCTTTAAATGTTGCCGGATACTTGTTCCCCGCGTCATCATACACTTCCAGCTGGAAGGTATCGCCAATGCCAAAGGGACCGCTGGGTTTGGAAATCCATACTGATTTATCGCTGTAATTAACAGAAATCTTGCACTCGGCAGACATGTACATGTCTGTCAGCTCTACCTTGACGACCGCCGTTCCGGGCGCCTGAGCAATGATTTTCTGTCCTTCCAGACGGATCGGCTCCAGGCCGTAGGGAGGATTGCCCGTCGTGGATATGCTTGATACCCGGTACGACGCATCACCCTTGTTGAACGAAACCTCCAAATCGAAGGTTTCACCAATCTCCATGGTAAGGTTTGTGGCGTTCAGTATGATCTTCGTGGGCGTCTCATAGATTTCGAACGTCCGCACTGTCTGCGAACCATCCGGGTTGGTCACGGTGATTTCCACCAAACCTTTGCCTTTCACCTTCAGTGTATTCGAATAATAATCTATGCTGGCAATGTCCTGCCCTTTGGTGATCATCATCGGCGCGGTAATTCTGTTGCCTTCTTCATCATAGGTATAGATATACAGGTATTGGTCTCCCACATGAGGTTTTTCTTTGGATAGTTTGATGTCCGCACAATTAGCCCGGTCATACACATTCACCTGCACAGAGGCGGTATATCCGTAACGCATGTTCATTGTAAAATGATAGATACCGGTTGCCTTGGGCGTAAAAAGCTTCCAGCCATCCTGGAAATAATCCTCGTAAATATACGATGCATTCGTATTATGCTTCAGATAAATGGTGGGGCATATTCCCGTATCGCCCGTACCAAGATCCACTTCCCAATCCAGCGTGTCGCCCAGATAGCAGTTGTAATACGGCGCGCCGAAGGAGAATTTCGAGGGCGGATTGGTCACTTTAACGGGTATCGTTACAGTCACGCCGTTATAGGCAACGAACTGAATGGATGTTTCGCCCAGCCTTTTTCCCGTAACTTTCAGATTCCAGATATAGTACGTTGATGTTTTTTCAAGCTTCGCGTCAATCAAGTTGCTGTCAAAGCCGGTAATATCGATGGCAGGCTCTGTACCGGTCTCTTGCCAAACCTCAATAACCGCCGTTTCCGTTAGGGCAACTACTATTTCACTTTTTTTCACGTCGATCTCAGTCAGCGGAGTTCCTGCGATCTTCATTTCCGCCCTGAAAACCGTGGTAGTACCCACGCCGCTTACCTTGGGCGTATAGGTGATGTATATATATTTCAAGGATGAGCCGGAAACTCTTTTATTCACCGTAACGCGTCCGTCCGCATCAATGGTGAAGTCATTTTCACCCTGCGACTTATCGTAAGTAATGTAAAAGTCATCCTTCGTCAGCCCTTCGCCAATCTTGCCGGAAAGATCGGGGTACTCCGGCAAAACGGTCGTTTCCTTATCCACGTAAAACTTGAAGCCGGAAGGTACTGTATTCGCAGCGAATGCGCTGGAGCAGCACAGAAGCAAAACGCAAATCAGCAAAAGAAAACATTTTTTCACGAAAAGTCATCTCCTATTTGATTCAAATGAATTGATATATAAACAGTATATTACCCCATATATTCTTTGTCAACTATTACGTTTTTTCCGGCTTATACTCTGCCATATTCGTCCGCTCCCTTCGGCTCGCCGGTGCGAGTTTTGAACCTTGAATTTACAATGTAAGTGCAACAGAGCGAAGAAATAGTGACTCAAAAAGGAAATTCCTTTAGAACAGTGTTTGCGGACAACTACGAAAGGAGCAACTCAATAAGCCACTACCACCATCTTAGCATAAAAGAGCGGGAAAGTATACTGAAACTTTCAGCAGAAGGGAAAGGGATCCGTGAGATCAGCCGCGCGCTTGGACGAAGCGCTGGCACGATCAGTAGGGAATTGAAAAGGAATAGCGGGAAGGACGGCTACTGGCCAACCGAGGCAGAGAAAAAGTATCGGAAGCGGAGAAAGAAATGCTGTCGCAAAAGGATTCTCAACAATCTGCAGATCAAGGTATTTGTACAGCAGAAGATACTGGACGATCAATGGTCTCCTGAGCAGATAGTAAACCGGGCGAAACTGGAAAACAGCCCTCATCAGGTAAGTTACCCGACCATCTACCGAGCCATCTACCTCAATCCCGGGGAACCTGAAGACTTCCTTCTTGGCAGCAAAGAATACTACACCGAGAGCACGTTCGACAGAGCATGGCAGCGAATTGGCCGAGAAATCGACCTCCATGGTGCCACGCCCCACATTCTCAGGCATACCTACCTGACCATCATGGGCGGCACCTCAACAGAGGTGAAGACGATCCAGGCCATCGCCGGTCACGCCGACATCAAAATGACCATGGAGCGTTACGTCCATCGTCGTGTTGACAGGATCCTTGAGGCAGGCAAAAAGATGGAAGCTGCCTTCCATGAACAAGCCGCAGTGTGACACGTTTTGTGACACGAACGACTCCCTTCAAAGCCTTATGCCACAAGGCTTTGCGGCCGCTTCTGATCCTCGTTTTGTGACAAAGAATGTGACAAAACCCCGATTTTTGCAAAAAGGGTCTAAAAATCCTTATGAAAACAAAAAAGAAGAAACCGCTGAACCCTAATGGATTCAACGGTTTCTTCTACGCGAGCCCGGCAGGACTCGAACCTGCGACCTTTTGATTCGTAGTCAAACACTCTATCCAGCTGAGCTACGAGCCCATGTTGCTTTGGGAACCGCGTGTGTTCCTGACAGCTTTGATAGAATACCACGCTTTCAAGCTTTTGTCAACAGGAAAATCAAATTTTTTGAAAAAAATTTTTAATAACATTATATAGGTTTTCTTGCCTTGGGATATACACCCAGCAGCCGCAGGTCGCGGGTATAGGGCCTGGCAGCCTCCATGGCCACCTGCAGATGCGCCGGATCCATCAATCCTTCGAAATCAGCGGAAAAAAAATAGGCAAAGGTGGTTTCCGGCAGAGGGCGGCTTTCGATGCGTGACATGTTCAGCCCGCTTTTCGCAAAGGATTCCAGCACACGCACCAGGGCGCCCACCTGATTGCTCACGGTAAAAACCACCGTGGCTTTCCCCGGCTCAGCAAGGGGTGTTTCATCCAGGGAGAGGATAAAAAACCTGGTGGTGTTCAGATCGGAGGTCTGAATATCCTCCCTCAGGATCTCGAGGCCAAAGGCTTCCGCCGCTTCCCTGCTGGCAATGGCAGCGCAGGAGGGATCCTTTTTTTTCGCCACTTCCCTGGCGCTGATGGCGGTGTTGGCGGAGGGAATCAGCTGCACGCCCTTCAGCGTCGCGAGAAATTCGTCGCACTGAGCAATGGCCTGGGGATGGGAGGAAATCTGCCGGATGTCCTCCAGCCTGGCTCCCGGCACGCCCAGCAGCTGATGCCGCACAGGCTTCATGGTTTCGCCCACAATATGCAGCGGGAGTTTTTCCAATATGGAATAGGTGGGCAGCACCGCTCCGGCAAAGGAATTCTCCACCGGAAGCAGGGCATAGTCCGCCTTGCCGTCGATCACAGCCTGCGCCGCCTCCGGGAAGGTGGTATAGCCCACACACTCCCCTGCCGGAAAAGCTTCCTGCGCCGCGGCGGCGGAAAAGCTGCCCCGGGTTCCCGGATATGCTATCACCTGACGCATGCCTGCCGCTCCTTCCACAGTTCCATCACGCCGATGGCTGCCATGGCCTCGATCACCGGCACCGCGCGGGGCAGGATGCAGGGGTCATGCCTGCCGTGAATATTCAGATCAGCGTTTTCACCGCTCTTCAGGGAGACGGTCTGCTGTGTCTGCCCGATGGATGGCGTGGCGCGAACGGCACAGCGGAAAATCACCGGCATACCATTGGTGATGCCGCCCTGCACGCCGCCGGAATGATTCGTGGTCGTAACGATCTTACCATCCGCCATGCGGAAGGGATCGTTGGCCTGGCTGCCGCGCAATTCAGCAAAGCCGAAGCCCTCGCCAAACTCCACGCCCTTCACGGCGGGCACGGAGAACAGCAGATGGCTCAATACGCTTTCCACGCTGTCGAAGAAGGGTGCGCCCAGGCCGGCGGGCAAGCCGTCAACACGGCACTCAATCACGCCGCCGATGGAGTCCTGCGCCCGCAGGGCTGCCATGGCTTCCTTTTCCATTTCCACGTCAATGCCCTTGCGCAAAACAGGCAGGTGCATCTTCTTCAGTTCCGCTGCGTCCACAGAGAACGTGTCCATCAGGCTGTCATCCTTCACGGAACCCAGCTGCTGGATATGGCTGATCATGCTAACGCCCTGCTGTTCCAGCCACTGGCTGCACAAAGCGCCAGCAAACACAATGGGCGCTGTGAGCCGGCCGCTGAAGTGCCCGCCGCCCCGCCAGTCCTCAAAGCCGAAATACCGCACGTGGCCCGTATAGTCCGCATGGCCCGGGCGCAGCAGATCCACACCTTCGCCGTAATCCCTGGAACGGGTGTTGGTGTTGCGGATGATGGCGCAGATGGGCTGGCCCGTAGTACGGCCGTTCAGCACACCGGAGAGGATCTCCGGCGCGTCCGCTTCCTTGCGTGGCGTGGTCAGGTTGCTCTGCCCGGGCGCACGGCGCGCCATTTCCGCCAAAATCCGCTCCATATCGATGGTCATGCCCGCAGGGAATCCGTCCATGGTGATGCCGATGGCCTCGCCATGGCTCTGGCCAAACAGCGCCAGGCGCAGGTGCTGACCGAAGAAGCTGCTCATTTCACGATCCCTCCCAGGGATTCATACACATTCAAAAATTCAGGCCAGGACTTGTTCAGGGCTTCCACGCCCTTCACCGTCACAGGCTTTCTGCAGCCGGCAGCCGCCAGGGCAGCCAGCATCACCATGCGGTGATCGTTGCAGCCGTCAATTTCCACGCCGCCTTCAAGCTGCTCCACACCACGGATGAGCATATCGTCCCCCTGGGCCTTCGCGTCGCCGCCCAGCTGGTTGAGTATCTTCACCGTAGCAGCCAGGCGGTCGCATTCCTTCAGGCGCAGCCTTCCGCAGCCGGCGAGGCGGCTCTCACCCTTGGCAAGCTGACAGGTCAGCGCCAGCACCGGGGCAATATCCGGGCAGTCGCGCATGTCCAGCACAGCGCCCTGAAGCTGGCCACTCTTCACGGTGATGGTACCATTTTCGCACGCAATTCCGGCTCCCAGCGCCTTCAGATGGCGGAGCACCGCCTGGTCGCCCTGGGTCGTCACCGTCTCCAGGCCGGAAACAGCAGTATCATGCCCCATGGCGCCGGCGCAAAGTATCACAGCAGCCTGGGAATAATCGCCGCTGAGCCTTCCGCTGGCAGCCTTGTAGCTCTGCTCGCCGGGGATGGTCCAGCTGAAGGGCGCATTCTCCTTCACCACGATGCCGCTCTGCTTCAGGGCCTCGATGGTCATGTTGATGTACCCCACCGATTCTACCGGCGGCAGCACCGTCAGGGTAGATTCCCCCTTCAGCAGGGGCAAGGCAAACAGCAATCCGGAAACAAACTGGCTGGAAACATTGCCCGGCAGCACATACTGCCCGGCTTCCATCCTGCCGGTAACCGTCAGCTCCGCGGCGCAGTCGGCACCCACGCCCATGCGCCAGGTCACCCCCCGGGGTACAAACAGATCCCTGTATACCTCCATGGGGCGTTGGCCCAGCAGGCCGTGCATGCGGAAGGTCGCCCCGCCAGCCACGCTCAGGGCAATGGGCACAAAAAAGCGCAGCGTAGAGCCGCTCTCGCCGCAGTCCAGCACCGGCAGCTTGCCCGCCTTGGGCTTTCCGCCACGGATGGTCAGCACATCGCCATTTTCCTCCACCTGCGTCCCCAGCCCCTTGAGGCAGCGGATGGTCGCCGCCATGTCGGAGGAGGCCATAAACCCATCCAGCCGTGTTTCTCCCATGGTCAGACCGGCACAGATCATCCTGCGGTGCGCTTCCGATTTGCTCGCCGGCGCAGCCATTACGCCGGACAGTTTTGCAGGCATAAATACTTTGTCCATCATAAACTCCACGCGCAGCCCCGGGGCATGCGCTTTGTACTTTTTTGCGGGTTTCCGGAAATTATCATACCATATCATTCAGAATAACGGTTGTTTTCTTCGTGTACAAAAAAGGCCGGGACTCTCATCCCGGCCTTACGCTCACATCATTGTATTTCGCTTGAGCAGTGCCTTCACGCTGGGGCAGGCCGCACAGCCGCCGTCACCGGTTTCCCGCAGGGAGGAAGGCAGCGCGTCGCCCACCTCCTTCATGGCCAGAAGCACCTCATCCGGCGCAATGGGGCACCGGATGCCGGAAAGTACCATATCCGCTGAAGTAAACGCCACGCCGGCAGAGCCTACATTGCGGTACACGCAGGGCACCTCCACCAGGCCGCCCACTGGGTCGCACACCAGGCCCAGCAGGTTCATGATGGCAAATGCCGCCGCATCCACGCATTGCCGGGCGCTACCGCCCTCCAGATAGGTCAGCGCCGCTGCCGCCATGGCCGCAGCCGAGCCGCATTCCGCCTGGCAGCCGCCCTCCGCGCCTGAAATGCTGGCCTGGGTTGCGATGGACTGACCCACCGCCGCCGCCACAAACAGCGCTTCCACGGCCTCCTCCACGGAGACTTCCTTCTCTTCCATCATAGCCAGGATCGCGCCGGGCAATATGCCGCAGGCCCCTGCCGTGGGCGCTGCCACGATCTTACCCATGCAAGCATTGCACTCCGCTGTGGCCATGGCATATACCTCCGCCTTGCCCAGGAGATTCCCGCACAGCAGCTTTCCCTCTTTCATGCGCTTCAGGAACAGCGCCGCCTGACCGCCGCTGAGGCCGGAAACGGAGCGCAGTTTCTCGTCAAGACCCGTCTGCACCGCCTCCTGCATGCACAGCAGGTGGCTGCGCATGATGCTCCGCACCTGTTCCTCCGTCATGCCGGTTTCCTCAGCCTGCTGCTTTACAGCTGCCTGCGCGATGCTCCCATCCCCCGCCATGTGTACCCATTCATTCAATGTAAAATCCATCAGCAGGGCCTCCTCTTCAGGAACGTCACGTTCTGCACAGCCTTCAGGTGTCGCAGGCTTTCCAGCACATACCCTTCAGGCGCGCCGTCCAGTTCCAGCACCATCATGGCATCTGCGCCGGCCTTGCGGCGGTACACCTGCATGTTGGCGATGTTGATCTCCTGGCCCGCCAGGGCGCCTGTCACCGCGGCGATCACTCCCGGAGCGTCCTTCTGATGGATAATCAGCGTATGCTCCTTGCCGGTGAAGTCCACGTTCAGTCCGTTGAGCTTGTGAATTTCAATATTGCCACCGCCCACGGAGGCAGCCTCCATGGTCAGTTCCTTGCCGGAGACGCCTGTCAGCGTCAGCCGCACCGTATTGGGGTGCGCGCCGCGGATGTTCACGGTGTCAAAGGTCACGTCCATGCCGCTTTCCTTGGCCAGGGAAAGGGAATCACGCAGCCGTGCGTCATCCACCTGCATGCCCATCAATCCGCCCACGATGGCGCGGTCTGTGCCGTGGCCACGATAGGTTTTGGCGAAGGAGCCGTGAAAGCCGATCTCCGCACGGGTCACGTCCTCATTCAGAAGCAGCCGCGCTGTGAGGCCGATCCGTGCAGCGCCCGCCGTGTGGGAGCTGCTGGGGCCGATCATCACCGGGCCGATCAGGTCAAACAAATCCATATCCATACTCCTCCCCGAAGGAAGCTATTGTCATTGCATATTGTACAACGGAACATTTCCACGGTCAAGGCGCACCAGGACGCTTTTTCACTTCCGCCGCCCCATCGGGTGATAAAATACGATTTTTCTCTTGACGGACACTTATGAATATGATATGATATTTATGGTTTTGAACAGCGTTCATCATTGTGAACGGAGGGATGTTATGACGGAGGCAGCCAACAGAACGCTTCAGCGTGGTCTGACCATTCTTGAGCTGCTCTCGGAGCGTCCCGAAGGCCTTGAGCTTCACGAGATCGCCAAGGAACTCGCCCTGCCCAAGTCCAGCGCTCATAACCTGATGCAGACGCTGCTGGCCCTGCGCTATGTCCGTCTGACGCCCGCCAGCCGGTATCAGCTCACGCTGAAAACCTTCGAGGTCGGCGCCGCCGTGGTCCAGACCACCGACGTCACACAGGTTCTCCGCCAGTACATGCAGCAGGCCTTCGCCGAATGCAACGAAACCATGCACTGCGGCGTTCTTTCCGGCAAGGAAGTGCTCTATATCGACAAGATCGAAAGCACGCAGTCCATCCGCATGGCCAGCCACGTGGGCATCCGCATGCCCCTGTACGCCACCGCCATGGGCAAGGCTTTTCTGGCCGAAATGAGCGACGAGGAGATCCGCGCCCTCTACCCCGAGGGGAATCTTCCCGCCCTGACCCCCCGCACCATCACCACCGTGGAGGAGCTTATCCATCAGCTGGATGACATCCGCCAGCGCGGATGGGCCATGGAGGTGCAGGAAAATGCCGAGAACGTCAGCTGCGTGGGCGTGGCTGTCCTGGGCCGTGACAACCGCCCTGCCTACGCCCTGAGCATCTCCGCTCCCTCCTTCCGCATGACGGAAGAGCAGCTGGAGAATTGCGCCGCGCTTCTGCGCCGGGCCAAGCGCCGCATCGAGCGTGTGCTCCGTGCCCTGTAACCCTGTTTCCCATTCAATCGACATATACAGAAAGGACGAGAGATCATGGAATTCCTGGAGAAACTTTCCCTGGCCGGTCTGGTTCCCGTCATTGCCATCAACGATGCTGAAGACGCTGTACCCCTGTGCAAGGCCCTGGCCGACGGCGGTCTCCCCGTGGCTGAGATCACCTTCCGCACCGCCGCTGCCGAGGAATCCATCCGCCGCGTGCACGAAGCCCTGCCCCATGTGCTGCTGTGCGCCGGTACCGTGCTGACCACCGATCAGGTCGACCGCGCTGTGAACGCCGGCGCCGCCGCCATCGTTTCCCCCGGCCTGAACCCCGAGGTCGTCAAGTACTGCACCTCCAAGAACATTCCCATCTGCCCCGGTACCGGCAATCCCTCCGATATCGAGGTGGCTCTCTCCCTGGGCCTGAAGGCTGTGAAGTTCTTCCCCGCCGAGCCCCTGGGCGGCCTGAAGCTGATCAAGGCCATGGCTGCTCCCTACGGCGCCGTGAAGTTCATGCCCACCGGCGGCATCAACGAGAAGAACATGCTGGACTACCTGGCCTTCGATAAGATCCTGTGCTGCGGCGGCTCCTGGATGGTTCCCGCCGACGCCGTTGCCGCCAAGGACTGGAACCGCATCACCGAGCTGACCCGTTCCGCCGTGAACGCCATGCTGGGCTTCGAGCTGCGCCACATTGGCATCAACTGCGAAGATGCCGAGACCTCTATGGCCGAAGCCAAGAAGCTGGCGAACCTGCTGGGCTGGCCCATCAAGGAAGGCAACTCTTCCAACTTCGTGGGCACCGGCATTGAGCTGAACAAGTACATGGGCCGCGGCAAGAACGGCCACATCGCCATCGGCACCAACAGCGTCAAGCGCGCCAAGTGGCACCTGGAGCAGCGCGGCTTCAAGTTCATCGAGGACAGCGCTGTGGTGAAGAACGGCAAGCTCATCGCCATCTACCTGGAAGACGAGATCGGCGGCTTCGCCTGCCACCTGGTCCAGAAATAAGGGACTTCGTCCCCTTTCTCCGCCGCAGGTGTTGAGCGGCAAGCAATGCACCCGCGACCATTGTTGAGCATAACCAAACATATATAAAAATAAGGGACTTCGTCCCCTTTCTCCGCCGCAGATGTTGAGCGGCAAGCAATGCACCCGCGATCATTGTTGAGCATAACCAAACATATATAAGGAGGCACCCTACCATGGCTAAGGTTGTTACTTTCGGTGAAATCATGCTCCGTCTGAAGTCCCCCGCCTACGAGCGTTTCTTCCAGTCCCCCGCCCTTGAGGCCACCTTCGGCGGCGGCGAGGCCAATGTTTCCGTGTCCCTGGCCAACTACGGCATGGACACCAGCTTCGTCACCGTGCTGCCCAAGAACGACGTGGCTGACGCCTGCATCCGCGAGCTGCGCGGCTTCGGCGTTGACACCACCAAGATCGTCCGCGGCGGCAACCGCGTGGGCATCTACTTCCTGGAGACCGGCGCTGTGCAGCGTCCCTCCAAGGTGATCTACGACCGTGCCGGCTCCTC
>JAFVVG010000027.1 GCA_017502305.1 Clostridia bacterium
AAAGGAAAAACCCATCTTCCAATACGAAAGATGGGTTTCGAAAGGGTGAGCGATGCGAGCGCCGCCAGTGGCGGAAGCAGCGAGCTGAGCGAATCAACCGAAACGAGCAATCGAGCGGCAGCGAGAGTGCGACGATTGAGGTTGCGGATCGATGCCCCTTTGGTGGAGTCCAGGGGCAAAGCACCTGGTTACAGCGTGCAGTCCAGCTTGGCCAGCTCTTCCACAACCAGGTTGGTCACGAAGTCCACGGCTTCGCCCACGGGCTTGTTGTCACGCAGGGACTTGTCGCGCTTGGAGATTTCGATGGTGCCGTTCTTGAGGCCCTTGGGGCTGACGATGACACGCACCGGCACGCCGAAGAGGTCGGCGTCGGCGAACATGACGCCGGCGGAAACGGGGCGGTCATCCCAGATGACTTCCACACCCTTGGCGGTGAGTTCATCGTAGATCTTCTGGGACATGGCGGCTACCTCGGGGTCATCGGCACGCATGGAGCACAGGTGCACATGCCAGGGGGCAATGGAGATGGGCCAGATGGGGCCGTAATCGTCGCGGTGCGCCTCGCACACAGAGGCGGCCAGGCGGCCAACGCCGATGCCGTAGCAGCCCATGATGGGGTGCTTCAGGCTGCCGTCCTGGTCAACGTAGGTCATGTCCATGCTCTCGGTGTACTTGGTGCCCAGCTGGAAGATGTTGCCCACCTCGATGCCGCGGGAGGTATACACGCTGGGCTTGCCGCACACAGGGCAGATGCCGCCGTCATAGGCCTTGGCCACGTCCACGTATTCCACATCGCCGATGTCGCGGGCGATGTTCAGGCCGGTCATATGGGCGTCGGGCTCGTTGGCACCGCACACCAGGGCGTTGATGCCCTTCAGGCTGGCATCGAACACCACCTTCACCTCGCTGCTGATGCCCTTGGGGCCGATGAAACCGGCGCACAGGGGGGCGTTCTCGGTCAGTTCGGCAGCGTGGATTTCTGCCTTGAGGTAGTTGCGCAGCTTGGTCTCGTTGATGTCCAGGTCGCCGCGGAGGAAGGCCACCACCAGCTTATCGGTGAGGTTCTCCTGATAGACCACGGCCTTGCAGGTCTGGTCGGCACGGACGTTCAGGAAGGCGCAGAGATCCTCGATGCTCTTCACGTTGGGGGTGGAGACCTTTACCAGGTCGGCCACTTCACCGGCCTCGCCATGGACGATGCAGGGAGCAGCCTCCATGTTGGCGCGGTAGTCGCAGTCGTGGCAGAGAACGATGGTATCCTCGCCCACGGCGGTGAGCAGCATGTATTCGTGGGAGACCTTGCCGCCCATCATGCCGCTGTCGGAAGCCACAGCCACCACCTCGGGCACGCCGGCACGGGCGAAGATACGGTTGTAGGCGTCGTAGCATACCTGGTAATACTTCTCCAGATCCTCCTGGGAGGTGTGGAAGGAGTAGGCGTCCTTCATGGTGAACTCGCGCACGCGGATCAGGCCGCCGCGGCAGCGGGGTTCGTCGCGGAACTTGGTCTGGATCTGGTAGATCATGAAGGGATACTGGGTGTAGCTGTCGGCAATGTCGCGCACGAAGTGCACAGAGGCTTCCTCGTGGGTCATGCCCAGCACCATGTCCTGCTCGGAGCGATCCTTGAAGCGCAGCAGCTCGGAGCCGATGGCATCATAGCGGCCGGACTCGCGCCAGATGGAGGCGGGCATGGCCACGGGGAAGAGCAGCTCCTGGCCGTCGATGCGGTTCATTTCCTCGCGGATGATCTTCTCGATCTTGGAGGTGATGCGCTTGGTGACGGGGAACAGGGTGAAGATGCCGTTGCCCACGGGCTTGATGTAGCCGCCGCGCATCATCAGCGCCTGCGAGGCGATCTGGCAATCGGCAGGGGTTTCCTTGTAGCGCTTGGAGACCAGGTTCTTGAGCTTCATGGTGATCTCTCCTTTTCTGTCGGGGTAAGGAATGATTGGCGCGCGTGAGCCGGACAAGGGCTCTCACGGCATGGGGCGGAAATGAAAAAGCTTCGCCCCTGTGTGTTGCAGGGGCGAAGCTTGAACTTCGCGGTACCACCTTGCTTCGGCACAATGTGCCCTCGTGCGCTCTGTATCGGGAGCAGCCCGGCGGATTTCTCCGCGTACTCGGGAGGTGGGGGAGCATCCTTTGCCGGTCGCGTGCCTTGCAGCCGTGGGCACGCTCTCTTGGGGCGCGGCGGGGGAAGCGGTCTCCGTCAATGTACCGTTCTATTATAGCGGGTGATGGGGGAAAGTGCAAGCCTAAAACTTACATTCTTTCGGGTGCCTCGATGCCAATCAGCCACAGGCCGGTCTTGATAACGTCCTTGGCGGCGCGGGTCAGGGCCACACGGGCAGCGGCAGCGTTGAGATCCTCGTCCAGGATGCGATGTTCGTAGTAGAACTTGTTGTAGGCCTGGGCGATGTCGGTCACAGCGCGGGTGATCATGGAGGGCTCGTACTTTTCGGCGGCTTCCTTGATCACGTCCGGGAAACGGCCCAGCAGGCGCAGCAGGGCCTGGGCCTCGTCGTCGGAAAGGGCGGCGTAGTCCACCTCGGGCAGAGCCACGTCAGCGGCCTTGCGCAGCACGGAGCAGCAGCGGGCGTGGGTATACTGCACATAGGGGCCGGTCTCGCCGTCGAAGTTCAGGGCGCGGTCGAAGGAGAAGTCGATGTCCTTGATGCGGCCGTTGGAAAGGTCGGAGTAGATCACAGCGCCGATACCCACCTGGCGGGCCACTTCTTCCTTGTTGGGCAGGTTGGGGGACTTTTCGTTGATGATGTCCAGCGCCTTCTGCATGGCCTGGTTCAGCACATCCTCCAGGTAGACCACACGGCCCTTGCGGGTGGAGAAGGCCTGGCCCTCGAAGGAGATCATGCCGAAGGAAACGTGCACGCAGTCCTTGGCCCAGGGCTTGCCCATCTTTTCCAGCACACGGAAGAGCTGGCGGAAGTGCAGGTCCTGCTGGTAGGCCACCACGTACAGGCACTTGTCGAAGTCGTAAACATTCTTGCGGTATACGGCGGCGGCCAGGTCACGTGTGTGGTAGAGGGTAGCGCCGTCGCGGCGCAGGATGATGCAGGGGGGCATCTTGTCCTCTTCCAGATCAACCACGGAGGCGCCCTCGGAAATGGTCAGCAGGCCCTTTTCGCGCAGCTCGTCAATGACCACGTCCATCTTATCCATGTAGAAGGATTCACCGGCGTAGGAGTCAAACTCCACGCCCAGCAGGTCGTAGACCCGGGCGGCGTCCTTCAGGGTGATGTCCTTGAACCAGTTCCAAATGGCGCGGGCTTCCTCGTCGCCATCCTCGATCTTCTTGAACCAGGCGCGGCCTTCGTCCTCCAGGGAGGGATCCTTCTCGGCTTCTTCGTGGAACTTGACGTAGAGGCGCATCATTTCGGTGATGCCCTTCTCTTCCACCTCTTCCTTGGTGCCCCAGGTCTTGTAGGCGTAGATCATCTTGCCGAACTGGGTGCCCCAGTCGCCCAGGTGATTGATGCCCACGGTCTTGTAGCCCAGGAAATCGTGGATGCGCTTCAGGCTGTGGCCCAGCATGGTGGTGCTGAGATGGCCCACGCCAAAGCGCTTGGCGATGTTGATGGAGGAATAGTCCAGGCAGACGGTCTTGCCGTTGCCCATGTCGGAGGAACCGTACTTTTCGCCCTGCTCCAGAACAGTAGCAAGGGTGTCCTTGGCGAAATTGACACGGTTCAGGAAGAAGTTCATATAGCCGTTCACGGCTTCAACCCGGGCCACATCGGCATGGTTCCAGGCTTCGCATAGGGTCTGGGCGATCTTGGGGGGCGCCATGCGCAGGGCCTTGGCCAGGCGGAACACGGGGAAGGCATAGTCGCCCATGTTGGGGTCCGGGGGAACGGCCAGCAGGCTGCGGATTTCGTCACAGGTGGGCAGGCCCTGAGCCTCGGGCCAGGTGGCGGTGAGGCAATCAGCCGTCAGGGCTGCGATGCGGGTCATCATATCCATACAGGTCAGACTCCTTCAAACGATTGTACATATTATATCATACCATAATCTGATAGTTTTCTGCAACAAAAAAACACCGATTCTTGGAGAATCGGTGCGGATGTTTGGCTTATAGGCCGTCGGTATTGGCGTTTTCAAGCTCCTGCTGACGCTTGAGCTCCTCTTTCTGCTGGCGGAGGAGAAGGCTGTTGGCGACGATGGCTTCGGTTGTTTTCACGATGCTATTCAGATCGTCACCGGAACAGTAATAGGTGAGCTTATAGGGAGAGGTTTTTGTAAGAACGACAGATGAATTGAGCCCCGTCCAATAGTACTCAAGATAGTTTGAGTGTTTCCCGCGATGAAAATCGTCCCACCAATGTTCCTTTCTTTCACCATACAGTTTTGTAAGTTTGTCAGACAGACTGACATTGTCAGAGCCTTTTTTGCTGCGTGTTAAGCCCCCGTATTCTGCTTTCCACAGAAGGGCAGTGTCGTGAGAATAGGAAATATCGGTTCCATCTTCAGTAGGTGTGAGTAGAAAGAACAACAAGATGGAATTACCCTCATACCCAGCAACGGTCAGATTGGGAAGGGTGATATTATACAGAATCATGGGAACAGAAGGTCCCTCAAAGTCACCTGTGCCGCAGAACACCTGTGGGCCTACGAAGCAATGTGTATCCAGCTCGTCAAGTCCAAAATCCTGCTTCAGCAATTCCAATGCCTCATCGGGCGAAATTCGCCAGGGAAGGTTACGGAAGGTGATTTCCTGCGGCTGTTCCGCCAGGCAAGAAGCAGCGCATGCGAGAAGAAAAATGGATAGAAACACCAAAACGGCTTTTTTCATGGCAGGATGACCTCGCTTTGTTGTTTGATACAATCATGATAGAACAAATGCTGGAAAAATGCAAGAAAAAAGAGATCGCACAAGGCGATCCCTCATATAGGCGGTTATTCAGCAGGCGCTTCAGGCGCTTCGGCGGCAGCTTCCACGCTGCGGCCAACCAGTCCGCCGGTGGATACGGTTTTGAGCATCTGGGGGATGTCCAGGCCCACGGAAGCCTTCATGGCCTCGAAGGTCTGGAGCATGGAGCCGGTCACATCCCGGGTGACGCCGGTGGCGGCGCCTTCGCCGAACATGATGATCTTCTCCGTCTGGGACAGCGGCTCACCGATGGCGCGGGCCACGTCGGGCAGCTTATCCACCACCATTTCCAGCATGGCGGCCTGGCCGTATTTCTGCATGGCCATGGCCTTCAGCTCGATGGCCTCGGCCTCAGCTTTGCCCTTGAGCAGAATGGCTTCAGCGGTCTTCTGTGCTTCATAGAACTCAGCGTCCGCAATGGCCTGGCGTTCGGCCTTTTCGGCTTCCGCGCGGAAGATGCGGGCGTCGCGCTCGGCCTCGGCCTTTTCACGGATTTCCACGTTCAGGCGTTCGCGCTGGATCTCAACCTGCTGGCGCTCCAGCTCGGTCTGTTTCTGCAGGCGAACCAACTCGGCGGCGGCGTGCTCCTCTTCCAGCTCCTTGCGGTTGTACTGCTCAGCAACCTGATAGGCCAGGTCGGCCTTGGCCTTTTCACGGTCAGCCTGAACCTTGAACTCGGCCTGGCGCAGGGCCAGATCCTTGTCCTGCTCGGCGATCTTGGCCTGGGCTTCCACCATGGCGCGGTGGCCCTGCTGCTCCGCCTCGGCCTTGGCCATGGTGGCGTCGCGTTCCTTCTCCACGATGTTCTTGGTGGCCATGGTGTCCACCACGCCGTCGTTATCGCGGAAATTCTGCACCGTCAGGTTGATGATCTCCAGGCCCATGTTGCCCATGTCGAAGTTGGCGGCACGGCTGGTTTCGGTGGCAAACTTATCGCGGTTCTGCACCAGGTCGGCCACGGTCATGCGGCCGATGATCTCGCGCATGTTGCCTTCCAGCACCTGCTGGGCAACGGCTGCGATGTCTTCCTGCTTCCAGTTCAGGAACTGCTCGGCGGCGGTGGCGATGGATACGTCGTCGCTGCCGATCTTGATGTTGGCCACGCCGTCCACCATTACGGAGATGTACTCCTGCGAGGGAACAGGCTGGGTGGTCTTGATATCCACCTGCATCAGGCCCAGATGGAGGTCATCCACACGCTCGAAGAAGGGAATCACAAAGGTAGCGCCGCCGCGGACGATGCGGTAGCCAAACTTCTTGACCACCAATTCGCCATCGGCGTCCTTGACCTTATACTTGCGCCGGGTAATACCGGAAATGACAAGCGCCTGGTTCGGCGGAACCTTGTGATAACGGGGGAAGAAGAGAATCAGCAGCACCAGAACGGCAATGCCGATCAGGATGGAAACCCAGGGAATCTGCTGCATAGCTGGCATGGCTGTACCTCCTTTTTGATTGTGTACAATGTATTTTCATTATATGTCCATCATGCAGTATTGTCAACAAAATACAAAAAGCTCTCCGGAGAAGGAGAGCGTGGGATTATATGACCTTGATGCAAAATTCTTCGCACACCGGGGCGCAGTAGCCGCAGCGGACGCACTTTTCCTGGTCGCACACGCAAATGCCGTCCCGGATGCTCAGCGCCCCCTGACGGCAGCGCTCCACGCATTTGCCGCAGGCCCGGCACCAATCGTGGATGATCAGCTTGCGGGGCTCGCGCTGGGTGCGCTCCTCGGCTGCCGGGTCAGGGGAGAGACCTTCCATCAGGCGGAGGTTCACGTCGATTTCATCCCGGGACTGCATGCCGCAGCACACGGCGTCGATGGTGCCCAGATTGTTCAGGTAGCTGAAGGCCTCGGCGGGGCTTTTCAGCAGGTGACCGCCCCCAAGGGGTTTCATGGCGAAAATGCCGATGCCCGCGCTGTGGGCCCGGGCAATGGCGGCTGCCATGTCGTCCCGGGTGCCGTCGGGGATGCCCACGCCGGTGCGGTTGATCAGCGGGTGGATGATATCCAAACCGGGGTAGCGGGGGGCGTAGTCCACCGCGGCCACCCGGTGGGTGGAAAAGCCAACAGCCCGGATGTTGCCCTTGGCTTTCTGCTCCAGGTAGAAGTCGAAGGCTTCCCGGTGGCCCTTCAGGGTCAGCATATCCTCCTGCTCGTGCATGAGGAAAATGGGGATCACGTCCATGTCCAGTTTGCGGCGGGCGTCATCAAAAGCCTCCTGGGCGGAGGGACGGTCCCAGGCGTAGGACTTGGTGGAAACAATCAGGTCCGGCCGCTTTTTCAGCGCCAGGCGCAGGGGTTCGTAGGTATCGTAGAGCTGGGCTGTGTCAAAAAGATTGATCCCGCGGTCAGCGGCATAGAGCATCAGCTCCGCACCCTTTTCGGGCGGGAAATCCTTTTGCATGGGGCTGATGGTCAGTGTGCCGAAGGCCAGCGGGAACACAAAAAGGCCGCTTTTGCCCAGCGGCCGGAGCGTCATCATTTGGTGTGACCTGCCAGATAGAAGCGCACAAGCTCCTCCAGGATCTCATCGCGCTCCAGGCGGCAGATCATGCTGCGGGCCTGGTTGTGGCTGGTGATATAGGTGGGATCGCCGGAGATGATATAGCCCACGATCTGCGTGATGGGGTCGTAACCCTTGGCCTGCAGAGCGTTGTAGACGTACATCAGGATATCCTGAGCCTCGTTGGTGGACTCCTGGATGGGCTTCAGTTTGGTGGTGTTGAACATATCAGACACGGCGGCAGCTCCTTTACCCATTGATACATATCTATTATACACGTTTCTTTGCCAAAGCGAAACCCCTTTTTCTGGTTTTTCCATGATTTATTTTTAGAAAAAAGTAACAAAATTATTTCAGACCCGCCAGCCTCTGCGGGCGCCCCTGAGCGATACCACCGCCGGCAGGGAAATCACCATCCCCATGGGCCCTGCCAGAATGCCGCCGGCGGAGACGATCAGCAGCACTATGAGCGGATGAAGCCTGGTAGCGCCGGAGAGAAACCGGGGGGAGAGCAAGCCGCTTTCGATCTGCTGCACCAGGAGCAGTACCGCCAGCGTCCACAGCGCCGGCACCCAGCCGCCCTGCAGGGCCAGCAGCACCGCCGGAACGCCCGCCAGCAGCGGCCCCACATAGGGGATCAGCTCCATCACGCCCATGAGGAGCCCCAGCGCCAGCCAGCCAGGGCTGCCTGTCAGCAGCAGACCGATGGCCGTCAGGAGCCCCACAGCGGCGGAAAGCATCAGCTGACCGCGGAAAAAGTTCACGGCTTCGCGGCGCATTTCCCGGGCAGCACGCACGGCTCGAACCCGGTACCCCACGGGGATGAGCAGCTCCAGCGTGGCGGCGATGCGCCGCCTGTCCCGCAGGAGATAAAAGGCAAAAAGCGGGGCCAGAAACAGCTTACTTGCGCCCTGAACCATGCGGGTGACCAGCTGAGCCGCTCCGGTGAAGAAACCGCCGGCCCGCTGGCTGATCTGGTCGAAGACGGCTTCCTGCAGGGGCGCCACATCCAGCCCGCGTTGGCGGAGAAACGCCTGACCCCGGGCCAGCAGCTCACCGCCGCGCGCCAGAAGGTCCGGGATATGGTCTGCCAGTTGGCTGAACTGCCGCAGCAGCGGGGGAATTACCCCCAGCAACACCGCCAGCGCCAGGAGCCCCAGCAGCAGAAAAGCACATGCCGCCGCCAGGCCGGGCGCAAGGCGTTTTTCCAGCCAGCGGCAGATGGGCAGGGCCAGGGCCATGAGCAAATACGCCGCTGCCAGCTGCGCCGCCAGGGCGGAAAGCACGCCCCGGAGCAGGAAGATCCCCACCGCCGCCCCGGCGATGATCCAGGGCAGGCGCTTGCGCTGCCGCAGGGTGTGCTGCATGGTGACGCTCCTTTCAAAAAAGGCAGGATGCGCTCCTGCCTGTGGGTCACAGATTGGTTTTCATCCACTTCTTCGCCATGCTGATCTTCCGCCGGACGGTCTTGCCGGCGGGCATCATCATCATGCCAGCGCCCAGCATAAAGCCCATGGCGCCCATTGCCAGTTTACCCATACGCGCACCTCCTTTCACTCCTTGAAGCCGCTCCAGGGAGCAGCCGAAGGGGATCAGCACCTGGGCCGGTCCGACGGGAGACTGCTGCACCGTGAACTGCCGGGCCAGCATGCGCCCCAGGGTGAGTTCCTCCCAAAGCCCCAGGGAAACCTCCAACCCGGTGACCAGCAGGGTAGTGCGGCTCACATAGGCGTCGGTCACCCGTCCCAGGTTCAGTCCGCCGGCGTCCTTCACGGCGGAAAGGGTGAAGGCTGCGTCCCGGGGCGGGCGCTCCGGCGGCGCTGCCAGGATCACGGAAACATCGCCCATAATGGCGATCTGTGCCGCGGGGGCCCACTTCGCGCCGCCCAGCCCGTGCCGGATGACCAGCCCCCGCAGGGCATGCCCGTCATGGGTGAGCACAGCCTGCTCCACGCGGCCTACCATGCGGCCGTTCAGGGCTGCGGGCAGGCCTACGATGCTGCCCAGGCGGATCACAAATCGTCCGCGTCCTGGGTGGGCACGTCCCACTCGTCATCCCAGGGTACGCCGGTATAGGAGCCCAGCACGTCATAGGGATTCTTCTTCCGCGCCTCCCGGATGATGGCGTCCACCATTTCCTTGGGCCGCTTGTTCATGCAGCATCCCTCCTTCGCAGAAAGAATGCCCGGTTACGGGCGGAATCATGATGATAAGTTGTGCCAAAAATGAAAAAGAAGCCAGTTTAGGCTTCTTCTTCAAACAGATCCTTGCCAACGCCGCACAGGGGGCAGACCCAATCCTCGGGCACATTTTCCCATGCCGTGCCGGGGGCCACGCCGTTGTCGGGATCGCCGGATTCCACTTCGTACACATAACCGCAAACCGTGCAAACATAATGCTTCATAGCCTTGATCTCCTTTCGTGTGGAGGTTTTCCTCCTGAAAAGAGTATCAACAGTTTTCCACTGGATGAAACATCTTTTCTGAAATTATTTTTCGCAAAGCAGCGGTGTGACCTCGCCCGTGGCAAAAATTCTCAATTGGTGCAGGGGGCGGGTGAGCATGACGTAGAGCATGCGGCAGGGGAAAGCTTCGTCGGCAAACTCGGCGGCGCTGGCGTTGCATACGGCCACGCAGTCGAACTCCAGCCCCTTTACCATGGCGGCGGGGAGGATCAGCACACCGCCGTGATAATCAGCGTCGTCCTCTTTCATGAGGCGCACGGGCAGGTCGTTTTTCAGCAGCTTGTAGAGGTGCTCGGCACCGGCGCGGGTTTTCTCGATGAGTGCGATGGTGTGGTAGCCTGCGTCCAGCCAGGCGCGTACCTGCTGGCGCAGTTCGGCGTAGCGCTCCTTATCCGTGGAGAAAACGGAGATGGTGGGCTCCTGGCCGTGCCGCAGCACCGGCCTGGCGGCCTGCTGGCCCGGCACGGGATGCCTTGCCGCCACCCGGCTGGCCAGGTGCATGATCTCCATGGTGTTGCGGTAGCTGGTCACCAGCTGCAGAAGCGTAGCCTCGCCGCCAAAGACGGGCCCCATCCACTGCCGGTAATCGCTGATGCCCTCTTCTTCGTGAATGCCCTGCATCAGGTCGCCCACCAGGGTGAAGGTGGCGGCGGGGTAATGCTCACGGAGCAGCGCCAGCTGGTAGGGGGAGAAATCCTGGCATTCGTCCATCACGATGTGGCGCAGGGGTTTCTTGGGCAGGCCATACACTGCCTGGCAGATGCTGCACAGCGCTGCCAGGTCCTCCTGCTGAACACGCTTCTTCTCCAGCAGGGGCAGGGTGGCCTCCTGCACAGCTTCGGATTCGTGCCGTGTCAGATAGGTGCGGTAAACCGTGAGCAGCGAGAGATCGGGGAACAGGCTGGGAAAGTCCTTCAGGTATTGCTTGGCCCGCAGGTCAATCTCCGCCATGCGCTCGTCCCGGCTTTGTAACAGCTTCCGGGCCCGGGCGCGGCGCTCCTCGCCGTCGGGCAGAGAAGAAAGCAGCAGCGTCAGGCGATCCTGGGCCATTTTGTCCATGGCGGCTTTCATGGCCTCCGCCACCTGCAGGAGCCGTTTTTTGATATATTTCTTCAGTTCATCGATGCGCTGGGCCAGGGGGAAGGGCCGCAGCTGCTTGAGGAAGATATCCTGCACCTCTTCCGGCGTATACAGCATATGCCCGCCGAAAACCAGTCCGCTTCGGGGGAGAATCTCCGCCTGGTAGCCTCGCAGGAAGTCCTCCACGCTGCGCTTCATTTCCAGCGAACCCTTGCGCCGCAGCACATCGCCCATGGCAGCACGGGAGGCAGCGGTGCCGGATAGCTTATCCTCCAGCCGGCTTGAGAGGAGCAGCCTGGGGGCATGCTTGCCCATCCAGGTCTGGCACAGGCCGGCAAAGGTGGTCTGGATAACACGCTCCACGCCCAGGTCAGGCAGAACCTGCGAAATGTAGGAAAGGAACAGCGGGTTGGGGGCCAGGATCATCATCTGCTCAGGGCGCAGGGTGTCGCGGAAGGCATAGAGCAGCCAGGCGATGCGGTGCAGGGCAATGGTGGTCTTGCCGCTGCCGGCTACGCCCTGGACGATCAGGTTCTGCCGCAGGGGGTGGCGGATCACCAGGTTCTGCTCCGCCTGGATGGTGGTGACGATTTCCTTCAGCCTGTCGGAACTCACGGCGCCCAGCACACCCTGCAGGTAGGCGTCCTGGCTCACCACGCCGCTGTCAAACAGGGAGATGAGCTTATCGTCCTCCACGGTGAGCATGCGTTTGAGGGTCAATTCGCCCGTTACGCGTCCGTCGGGGGCTTCGTAATCCATGGGCCCCACCTGGCCGGAGTAATACAGGTTGGCCACGGGGGCGCGCCAGTCCGCTACCACCACGTCCAGGGTGGAGGAGTCATGCACGCCCCAGCGGCCCAGGTAGTGGGTTTCGGGGCTGCCGCCATCGGGGATGAAATCCAGGTGCGCGAAATACGCCTGTCTGCGGGAACGGGCCAGGTTGTGCAGGGTATCCACCTTCATGCGAAGGATGTCCAGCATCACCTGTTCGTCCATGGTAGCGCTGGCAGGTACGGTGATGAGCTGGTCCTCCTCGGCGCTGATGCCGGTTTCCTTTTCCAGCTTGTCGATCTCCCGTTGGATGATCTGCCGTGTCTGCGCCAGATGCCGCGCCTCTGCCAGGCTGCACGGATGATCGGGTAAAGTATAGGTTTCCATGCTTCTCCTTTCGGCAGGGAAAATAGAAAAAGCCCCTGCCCTTCATCAAATGAATTCGCAGAGGCTTACATCAGGCTGCAAGCGTGTGTTGTGGAGTGTATTGTAGCAGAAATGGAAAGGGTTGTCAAGGGTGGGTTCTGCGGCAATGAACAGCAGCTTTCTTTTGCGTGCACATGTAGGGGCGATCTGTGATCGCCCGCCGTGCTGCGGTTCTCTTGCAGCAATGCTTATATGCGAGGTTGTACTTTCTCTCTTGCGAGAAAGTACAAAAGAGCGCCCGGGGGCCACAATGGAGGGCTGGCCCCCGGACCCCGGTGCACTTCTCAGGATCGCTTGCGGGCAAGCCTTCGCGGGGCGACCTTTACAGCAGGGTTGGCGGCGCGGGCAGCGCGCCACCCCATGATCGCGGCCCGGCGCGTTGGGTGATGCAGGCGCTGCTGGATCGTGTCGGGTGAGCGATACGAGTGCCGCGATTGAGGTTGCGGATCCGGAACCCCTTTAGCGGGAGGCAGAGCCTCTGGTGAAGCCATAGATGCCAATGGCAGCGGCGATGGACAGGTTCAGGGAGTCGATCTTCTCGTTGCTGGGGATGCGCACAGGCTGGCCCAAATGGGCGAAGGAGGCGGGCAGGCCGCTGCCCTCGTTGCCAAAGATCAGCGTCCAGTCGGCGGGGATGTCACCGGAGAGCACATCAGGCAGGGAGCGGGAGCCATCCAGCATGAAGGGATACAGCGCCCGGCCCGGGTGTTCCGCCTGATAATCCTCGAAGGTATCGTAGACCTTCACCCGAAGGGAAAACAGGCTGCCCATGCTGGCTCGGACTACGCGGGGATCGAACACATCCACGCAGGGGCGGATGAGGGCCACGTCCTCCACGCCAAAGCCCAGGGCGGTGCGCAGAATGGTGCCCACGTTGCCCTGGTCAGAGGGGTTGTGCAGCACCACGTGGGGAGCGCCGGGGGTCAAGGCGTCGTCGAATTTGCTGAACACGGCGGCGGCAAAGCAGTTTTCCTTGCCGGAGATGCGGGACAAGGCTTTATCGGCAATCTCCACCCGGACGTGCAGCTTCTCCGCCAGGGCGGTGAGCTTCTGGGCGGCCTCGGTACCCTCAGCCTTGGAGTGCAGAAGCACCCGGCGGGCGCAATCGGGCCGGTGCAAAAGACATTCCATGGCGGGGAAGGCGCCGGGGGCGTAGCCGTAATCCAGGTCGGATTTATAAGGGGCAAGTGAAGGCATAAGCGTTTCCTCCTGTTCCCGGATATTATAGCACATCTGCCATCAACAGAAAAGAGGCAACCCGAAGGCTGCCTCAAAATGTGTTATTCGTCTACCAGTCCCTGATCACGCGCCTGGGCGGTGTAAAGCTCGTAATAAGCGCCGCGCTTGGCGATGAGTTCGTCGTGGCTGCCGGCCTCCAGGATGCCCTTGTTGGAAATGTAGAGGATCCTGTCGCAGTTCTTGATGGTGGACAGGCGGTGGGCAATGATGAAGGAGGTGCGGTTCTTGAGCAGGGCTTGGATGCCCTCCTGCAGGAGCTTCTCCGTCTTGGTATCGATGGAGGAGGTGGCTTCGTCCAGGATCAGGATGCGGGGATCGCTGAGCAGCGTGCGGGCGAAGGATACCAGCTGCTTCTGGCCCTGGGAGAGGCGGTTGCCGCGCTCGTTCACGGTGGTCAGGTAGCCCTGGGGCATCTCGCTGATGAAGTCATCGGCGCGGACCATTTTGGCGGCGGTGCGGATCTCATCCTCGGTGGCGTTGAGACGGCCGTAGCGGATGTTGTCCATGATGGTGCCGGAGAAAATGAAGCTGTCCTGCAGCATGATGCCCAGCTGGTTGCGCAGGCTGTTCAGCGTCACATCGGTGATGTCGTAGGTCTTGCCGTCCTCGCCCTTGAGGGTGATGGAGCCGCTGTTCAGGTTGTAGAAGCGGCACAGAAGGTTCACAATGGTGCTCTTGCCGGCGCCGGTGGGGCCCACCAGGGCGATGCTCTCGCCGGCCTTCACATGCAGGTCCATGTGCTCCAGCACCTGGATGCCCTCTTCATAGCCGAAGGTCACGTCGTTGAAGTGCACCTCGCCGGTGATATCCGGCAGAGTGAGGGCGTCTTCCTTGTCGTCCACCACCACGGGCTCGTCCATGGTTTCGAAGATACGTTCCAGGTAGGCAAGGTTGTTCACGAAGGAATTGTAGATGTTGGCCAGGGCGGTGATGGGCTGCCAGAAGCGGCCCACATACTGGCCCATGGCCAGGATCACGCCGAAGGACACGATGGCCCCGCCAAGCCAGTACACGCCGGCGATGTACATCACCGTGAATACCAGCTGGGTGATCATTTCAGAGGAGAACCACACGCTGTTGGAGATATACACAGCGCGCATCCAGGCACTGCGGCAGGCGATGGCCAGGCGCTCCATGATGGAAAGATTCACATCCTGGCGGGCAAACAGCTGGCTGACGCGAACGCCGTCGATGGACTCGGCCAGGTAGGCGTTGTAGTTGGAGTTCTTGTTGCTCTGGTTCTGCCAGGCCTTGCGCTGGCGGGGCTTCAGGTACCAGATGATCCCCGCGAAGATGGGCAGGCCGGCGATGACGATCAGCGACATCGTTACGTTGGTAGAGAACATGAACACCACGATGAAGATCAGGTTGATGATCTCCAGGATGGAGTTGATGATGCCGTTGGACAGGATGTCCGAAACGGAATTGACATAGTTGATGACGCGCACCAGGATCTTTCCGGCGGGGCGGCTGTCGTAATAGGAGAAGGGGAGCTTCTGCAGGTGGGCGAAGAGATCCTTGCGGATGTCGTAGATGATCTCCTGGCTTACATGGGCCATGATGCGGGAGCGGATCACCGTGAAGACGATGCTCAGGCAGATGATGCCCAGGAACAAAAGCGCCATCTTGCCCAGCATGCCCACGTCCTTGTTGGGGACGGCTTCGTCCATGACCCACTGGGTGATCTTGGGTACAAACAGGCCGGCAATGGAGGCGCAGGCGGAAAGCAGCAGAGCCAGCAGCATCTTGACCTTGTGGCGGGAAATGTATTTGAAGGCGCGCTTGAGATGGCCCAGGTCAAACGGGGATTCCAGACTCTCGTCAACGTCGAACTTATTGCGAGCCATTAGTCATTCCCCCCTTCGATCTCGATGCCGTTCTGGAGGCAGTAGGTTTCGTAGTAGTAGCCGTGATTCTTCAGCAGCTCCTGGTGGGTGCCGCGCTCGGCAATGGCGCCGGTGCGGTCCAGCACAAGGATCTGGTCAGCATCCTTCACCGAGGAGATGCGCTGGGCGATGATGATCTTGGTGCAGTCATAGGGCAGCTCCTTGAGCTGCTGCTGGATATACTGCTCGGTTTCCATGTCCACGGCGGAGGTGGTGTCGTCCATGATGAGGATGCCGGGGCGCATGGCCAGTGCACGGGCCAGGGCGATTCGCTGGCGCTGGCCGCCGGAAAGGCCCACGCCGCGCTCGCCGATGATGGTGTCATAGCCCTCGGGCAGCTTGGTGATGAAATCGTCCGCTGCGGCACGGTTGGCGAAATCGCGGACCTCCTCGAAGGTCAGCTCCTGGTTGCCGAAGGCCACGTTGCCCTCTGCCGTATCGGAGAAGAGGAACACGTCCTGCAGCGCGGTGCCGATGCCGCCGCGCAGCTCCTGAAGCTTCCACTTGCGTACATCGCAGTCGTCCACCAGAATCTCGCCCTGCCTCACATCGTAGAAGCGGGCCAGCAGCTGGATGATGGTGGTCTTGCCGGAGCCGGTGGGGCCCATGATGGCAATGGTATCGCCGGGATTGGCGGTGAAGGTGATATCCTTGAGCACGTCCTGCCCGTCATAGGCAAAGGACACATTGCGGAATTCCACCTTGCCCTGCAGCTTCTCGTGGGAAACGGCGCAGCTGTTGTCCACGATGCTGGGCTTGCCCAGATCCATCTCCATGATCTTGTTGGCGCAGGTGGAGAAGCGCTGGAAATCGTTGAGCAGGTTGCCCAGCATGCGCATGGGATGCGCCACCGCCCAGCTCAGGCTGGTGAAGATGGTCAGCTCGCCGGGGGTCAATTCACCCTGGATCAGGAACAGGCCGCCCAGGAACACGGTGATCAGCGTCATGGCGTTGGCCAGAATCTCGATGAAGGGATAGAAGCTCAGCCACAGCTTGTTGATGGCCAGGTGAGAATCCCGGAAGGCGGAGGAGCGCTTGTCAAAGCCTTCCTTCTCGTACTCCTCGCGGGCGAAAGCCTTCACCACACGGTTGCCGGCGATGTTCTCCTGGGCGGCGGTGTTCATCTCGCTGAGCTTGTCGCGCATGTTGATGAACAATTGGCGCACACGCTTGGAGTACACCTTGGTGATGAGCATCAGCAGGGGTGTGACGCACACCAGGGCCAGGGCAAGCTTCCAGTTGACGAAGAAGAAATAGATGGAGGTGGACAGGAACATGACCACGCTGTCCACGGCGGAGTAATCAATATAGGAAAGGAAATGCCGGCACCAGTCCGCGTCGGCGGACATACGGGTCATCAGGTCGCCGGTGCGGTGGGTGTCGAAAAAGCGCATGTCTTGGTACTGCAGACGGGTGAACAGACGGTTGCGCAGGTTAAAAATGGTGTTCTGGCTGGTCTTTTCCAGGGAGATCACCATGTAATAGCGCATGCACTCGCGCAGCACCTTGAAGCCCAGCATTGTCATCAGGATGGGGATGAGGGGCTCTGGGTTCTGGGCGACAATGACCTCGTCTACCAGGCGGGAGGTCAGGGACGGGTTGATGAGCAGCATGACCGAGGTGACGGCGCTGATCACCAGCGCGATGATGTGCTTCCTGTGGAACCGTTTGTCCATGACGGACCACAGCCATTTGATTTGCTGCATAAGTACATCCTCCACAATATCGTTGAAGCGTTTGGATTAATTACGAAGTATATCACAACAATGTTGCACGTGCAACGACCTGAATGGGAAGGTTATTGACCGTTTAGGAAAACTGCAAAAAAAGGGGCCTGGAGGGTGGGCGAAGGCCCGATCTCCAGGCAGATATGAAAGGATAAACAATTACTTTTCTTCTACAAGCCACACAGCCGCGTCATGGGCATCGAGCGTGGCGGAAAGCTTACGGCAGCGCTTGCCCGACCACAGCTCCGTGGCGGTTTTGATGCCGGTGAGACCGGCGGCTTCCGCCTCCAGGCTCACTTTGCGCTTCTTGTCGGAGAGGTTGAACAGCGCCACGTACACACCTTTGCCATCCTTGCGGGGAGCCACCCAGGCGGATTCTTCTTCCGTGGTGTGGATGGGATGGGCGCACCAGGATGCTTTCTCGATCTCCAGCAGGGGAGCGTTGGTGAGAAGCTCCAGGGTGAACACGTCGTTCTTGGTCATTTCCCCGCCGATCATCAGGGGGGAACGCATCATGCACCACAGGGTCATCATGGTGCGCTGCTCCTGGTGGGTGAAGTGGGTCCAGTCGTTGCCGCCGTAGCACTGGCGCAGGGCGCCCAGGGGCAGCATGTCCGCGTCGGGCCAATGGCCGGGGCCGGCGTGGATGCACCACTTCTCCGCCCGCTCGAACATGGCCTTGAGAAGATCCCACTGATCCCAGAAGTCATCGGTGATGCGCCACATGTTGGCGTATTGCTTCAGGTGCTCGGCCTTTTCCACGGGCGCCGCGCCGGGGGAGAGGGAAAGCACGATATCCCGTCCGCAATGGCGGCAGGCGTTGGAGATCAGCTCGATCTCCCGCTGGCAGTGGGGGTATTCCCGGGCGATGTCGTCGCACTTGACGAAATCCACACCCCACTGGGCATAGAGCTGGAAGATACTGTTGTAATAATCCTGGGCCTCGGGGAGGTCGCACTTCAGGCCGTACATATCCGGGTTCCAGGCGCAGACGGAATTGGGGTTGGCGATCTGGGCACAGGTCTTGCCGCTGTTCAGCACGGGCAGACCCTGGTGGGCTGCCTGCCGGGGCAGGCCCCGCATGATGTGGATGCCAAACTTCAGCCCCAGGGAGTGCACATAATCCGCCAGGGGCTTGAAGCCGGCGCCGTTTGCTGCGCTGGGGAAACGGTTCTCCGCAGGAAGAAGACGGCCGTATGCGTCCATGCACAGGGGCGCGAAGGGAATGTATTCATGGGTGGCGGCGGTGGGCTGGTACCACTGGATATCCACCACCACGTACTCCCAGCCGTAGTCCTTCAGGTATCTGGCCATGTAGTCGGCATTCTGTTTCACGATGTCCTCGGTCACGGCGGCGCCGTAGCAGTCCCAGCTGTTCCAGCCCATGGGCGGATATTGGGCGATCATATGGTTCTCCTCCTTGGAAGATTGTTGCGTTGGGGAAATTATACCATCAATTTGTGGACAAAACAATCATCCCGGCGACTTTTGCTCTTTCCATGGGGAAAAGAGTGTGCTATAATGGCCCGTGAAAAGCGCCCACGGCGCAGAAATAAGGAGCATACAGATGAAGATTACGCTGAATCCCGCAAGGAGCGCGGGTACCATCAACAAGAACATCTTCGGTCATTTTTCCGAGCACCTGGGCCGCTGCATCTATCAGGGCCTGTTTGTGGGCAAGGACAGCCCCATCCCCAACAAGAACGGCATGCGCACCGACGTGGTGGAGGCCCTGAAAAACATTAAAGTGCCTGTGCTGCGCTGGCCCGGCGGCTGCTTTGCCGATGAATACCACTGGGAGGACGGCATCGGCCCCCAGGAGAACCGCAAGCGCATGGTGAACACCAACTGGGGCGGCGTGGTGGAGGATAACTCCTTCGGCACCCACGAGTTCCTGGAATTGTGCGACCAGATCGGCTGCGAGCCCTACATCAACGCCAACGTGGGCAGCGGCACCGTGCGCGAGATGGCTGAATGGGTGGAGTATCTCAACTCCGAGGGCGATTCCACCGTGGTCAAGAAGCGCTGGGCCAACGGCCGCAAGGATCCCTGGGGCGTGAAGTTCTGGGGCGTGGGCAACGAGAGCTGGGGCTGCGGCGGCAACATGCGCCCTGAGTATTACGCCGATGAGTACCGCCGCTTCCAGACTTATTGCCGCAACTATGGTCAGAACCGGCTGTACCGCATTGCCTGCGGCCCCAACGGCGACGACTATAACTGGACGGAAGTCCTGATGAAGAACGCCCGCTGGCACATGGACGGCCTGACGCTGCACCACTACACCGTCTGCGGTGACAAGTGGGAAGACAAGCGCGCCGCCACCGGCTTCAATGCCGAGGAGTACTACCGCACCCTGAAGCATGCCATGAAGATGGAAGAGCTGGTGACCCGCCACGGCCAGATCATGGACCGCTATGATCCCGAGAAGAAGGTGGCCCTCATCGTGGACGAATGGGGCAACTGGTTCGACGTGGAGCCCGGTACCAACCCCGGCTTCCTCTACCAGCAGAACACCATGCGCGACGCCATGGTGGCTGCCATCAACCTGAATGTGTTTATGGCCCACTGCGACCGCGTCCGTATGGCCAACCTGGCCCAGACGGTGAATGTTCTGCAGTCTGTGATCCTCACTGAGGGCGATAAGATGGTCAAGACCCCCACCTACCACGTTTTCGACCTGTACAAGGCTCACCAGGACGCCAGGCAGGTGGATTGCTTTGTGGAAACCGAAGATGTGGGCGAGAATGGCTTCGACGTGCCCCAGGTGATCGCTTCCGCCTCCGAAAAGGATGGCAAGATCACCCTGACCATCGCCAACATGGCCATGGACAAGGAAACCGAGGTGGAGATCGCTGGCGTGTGCCTGTGCAAGGCCCAGGGACGCATCCTGAAGGGCGAAGCGACCCAGTTCAATGATTTTGACAACAGCCCCCTCTGCGTGGAAGCTTTCGATGGCATCCAGGACGGCAAGGTCAAGCTGCCCGCCTGCTGCGTGGTGGAACTGACCATCGGCTGATAACACGGCGAAAAAGTGGCGTTATGCCACTTTTTCCTCGTTTTGGCCCCGGCAAAGGAAAGCGGCAGGAAGTTTTTCTTGTTATTGGTAACGTTTCCGGAAGGAAAAGAAGGGGATTTGGCGAATGCTATCCACGGAACCTATTTTGAATGATTGAAAGGGCAGGGAAGGACGATATGATTCGCCGTTTTGATTTTGGTTCTCCCATCAATACCGGCGCGGTGGTGCGCGCATTGCAGGCGGAAAACGGCCCGGTGCCGCATTTCGCCACGGAGGTGAAGGAGGGAAGGGTTACCTTCACCATCTCACTGGACAGGGATGACATCATCTTCGGCCTGGGCGAGAGTGTTCGCGGCATGAACAAGCGGGGCCACCTTTACCGCGCCTGGAACAGCGATGACTTCTCCCACACGGAGAACAAGGCCAGCATCTACGCTTCTCACAACCTGCTTTTGTTCTTTGGCCCCCGAAAGCTCTTCGGCGTGTATTTTGACGACCCCGGCGCCGTGGAGTTTGACCTGGGCTACACCCGGGGCGATACCGCCGCCATTACCTCCGAGAACGGCGATGTGAGCGTGTATGTTATCGAGGGTGAAAGCCTTACCGCTATCTGCAGGGAGTTCCGCGGGCTGATCGGCCGCAGCTACCTGCCGCCCAAGTGGGCCTTTGGCTACATCCAGTCCCGCTGGGGCTATGAAAGCGACCCGGAGCTCCGCCAGGTGGTGAAGGAGCACCGCGACCGCCACATTCCCCTGGACGGCGTGTGCATGGACATCGACTACATGGACGATTACAAGGACTTCACCTGGGACGAGAAGAAGTTCCCCGACCTGAAGAAGTTTAACCAGGACATGCGGGCTGATCACATCCGCCTCATTCCCATTATCGACGCCGGCGTGAAACAGCTCAAGGGCTACGACACCTGCGACGAGGGCCTTGAGAAGGGGTACTTCGTGAAGAAGGCCGACGGCAAGCCCTTTGTGGGCGCGGTGTGGCCGGGCCGCAGCTACTTCCCGGACTTCCTGCGGGAGGATGTGCGCCAGTGGTTTGGCGACCAGTACGGCAGGCTGATGGACCAGGGTGTGGAAGGCTTCTGGAACGACATGAACGAGCCGGCGCTGTTCTATTCCGAGGAGAGCATTGCCGAGGCCTTCGCCGTGGCGGACCAGCTCCGCAATGAAAATCTGGACATCAACAGCGCCTTCGCCTTGAAGGACGCCTTCAACGGCACCGCCAACTCCATGGCGGACTACCGCCGCTTCTATCATGAGGTGAATGGCAAGACCATCCGCCACGACAAGGTGCATAACCTCTACGGCGCCTTCATGACCCGGGCCGCTGACGAGGGCTTCCGCCGCTATGACGCCAGCAAGCGCTTCCTGATGTTCAGCCGGGCCAGCTTCATCGGCGCGCACCGCTACGGCGGCGTGTGGCAGGGTGATAACAATTCCTGGTGGGCCCACATCAAGCTGAATTTGCAGATGCTGCCTTCCCTGAACATGTGCGGTTTCCTGTACACTGGTGCTGACCTGGGCGGCTTCGGCTGCAACACCACCGAGGATCTGCTCCTGCGCTGGCTGCAGCTGGGCGTGTTCACCCCCCTGATGCGCAACCACTCCGCCAAGGGTACCCGGGAGCAGGAGGCCTACCGCTTCGCCAACTGGGAGGACATGCGGGATATTCTTTCCGTGCGCTATGCCCTTGTGCCCTACCTGTACAGCGAGTTCATGAAGGCTGCCCTTACCGACGGCATGTATTTCCGCCCCTTGGCCTTTGATTACCCCGCCGACGACACTGCTTGCCGGGTGGAGGATCAGGTGATGCTGGGCGGGGACTGCATGATCGCCCCTGTCTATGAGCAGAACGCCCGGGGCCGTCATGTGTACCTGCCGGAGGATATGCTCATGGTTCGCTTCCGCTCCGCCCAGGACTATGACCTGACGCCCATGGAGGCCGGGCATTACTGGATTGAAATGGCGCTGGACGAGATGCCGCTGTTCATTCGCAGGGGCCATGTGATTCCCCTGGCAAAGCCTGCCGAATATGTGGAGGGCGTGGACAGCAGCAGCCTGAAGCTGCTGGGCTGGCTGGATAAGAGCGTGACCATCACCCTCTATGATGACGACGGCTACACCACCGCCCCTGACCTGGAGAAGGGCAGCACCGCCATTACCGTGACGGTGGTGGGCGAAGCCGCCTCTGCCGCTGGCGAAGGGCTGACGCTGAACACGGAAGATCTGATCATAGGCGAATAATGAACAAGCGCCGCTCCGGTAAATGGAGCGGCGCTTGTGTTTACAGAGAGAGAATCTTCCGGAGCGGCTGCCAGCTGTCGCAATTCAGCTGCCGCAGGATCGCGGCCGCATACCGGTCAAACTCAGTATGCTCCACCAGGCGGAATACAGCGGCAACCACGTCGGTCAGCGCGGTTTCCTCGGGATGCAGCGCGGCATAGCCCACCGCCAGGAACCGCAGCAGGGCATAGACGGCGCACAGGGCCAGGTATTCCTCCTTCAGGGGGACGGGCCTGTCCTGGAAGGGGAACTGGGCAAAGAACATGTGATTGACCAGAAGATGCTCAAACCAGGTCTCCCAATGGGGCAGCCGTGCGGCAAACTGCTCGGCGGCCCGGGCATAGCGGGCGATATCGTTCCCCTGGACGAAGTAGGCCAGCACCTCTTCGCCATAATCGCGGATGCTGTTGCTGCTGCCGTCCAGGATAGCCAGCATCTGTTCGGCAGCTTCCAGCCCGCCGGCCAATGGTTCGCTTCCTTCGGCGGGTTCGTCCGGCGGTAGTACGGGCTCCTCGCCGGTAAGCAGCCGGTGAACACGTTGTTCATCGCGGGCGGTCAGCGCCTGATCCATGGCCAGCAACGCATGGCCCAGCAGCTGCATCCGCTGGGGCAGGGCGTATTGCCTGTTTTGCAGCTGACGGATAAGCCACAGGCGGATCTCTGTCTCCCGTCCGCCGGTGTGGAAAAAATGCTGCCTCGGCGGACAGGGCGGAGGCTGAAGCTCCAGCGCGGCGGTGATGAACCGCAGTGGCTCCCGGCGGCGCAGGAACATTTCCGGTACAGCTTCGCAGCTGGCGGCACAGGAGCATTCGAGCCGCTCGTTCCGGCGGATGCCCCGGGGATATAGCCGACATACGGCGGCCAGCGCACCGGCACCCAGCTCAGCCTGCAGACCGCAGCGCCCGTCTGGCAGGTGAAGGGGGCATTGCCCGTCATATCGGGGTGTGATCTGCGCATAGGCGTCCTCTGTGGGGTGGGGAGCCAGGTGCAGGCCTGCATCCAGCCGGCGGCGCAGCTCAGGGGAGCAATCCACGCTCAGCAGCTTGAAGTAATCCTTCATGGAAATGGTCACCGGCCAGCCCTCACAGCAGGGCTTGCGGCAGGCTCCCATCTTGCAGGAAAAGTCCGGCAGATAATCCGGAACAAGAAAATCCAGCTTCTCGTTCATATGTCCGACCTTCTATTCATACCGATTGAACGAGATGTATTATATCGTATTGTAAAAAACGGTGTCAAGTGAAAAACCTGTGAAGATTACTCCTCCAGGAGCCTGATTCTGCGCACGTCGCTCTCGGTGACAGTCATGAACAGGGTTTTCTGGTTCACATAGATCACCATACCCGGGGCGGCGCCGCCGGGCTTTTTCACATGGCGGCGCAGGGTGTAGTCGATGGGCACGGAGGAGGAACGCTGGCCCTTGGAATACCAGGCGGCCAGGGTAGCGGCCTCCTTCAGGGTCTGGTCAGGCAGGTCGCCCTCGTGGTGGACGATGACGTGGCTGCCGGGCATATCCTTGGCGTGGAGCCACCATTCGTTGGGCCTGGCGCCGGTGGTGAGCCGGTCGTTCTGGGCGGCGTTTTTACCCACCTCGATGATGATGCCATCGGAGGATTCATACTTGTAGGGCTTCGATTTGGGCAGGGCCCGCTGCTGGCGGCGGTTGGTATTGCGCTTCATATAGCCGGTGCGCACCAGCTCCTGCCGGATTTCCTCCAGTTCGCTTTCGCCCACGCATTTGCCGATGTCCAGCAGCATGGTTTCCAGGTAGTTCAGCTCCTGCAGGGTCTTTTCCTTCTGCTGGGCAGCGGTCTCCCGGGCGGAACGGGCCTTCTGGTATTTCTTGAAGTACCGCTGGGCGTTCTGCGTGGGGGTCAGCTGAATATCCAGGGGAATCACGATGGTGCCGCCGTTCTCATCGTAGAAGTTGGGCAGCTCCGCCTGGGGCATGCCTTTTTGCAGCTGCCACAAATTGGCGTTGAGGATCTCACCCATGAGGCGGAATTCCTCCATCCGGGCGGCGGAGGCCAGCTCCTCCTCCTGCAGGGCCAGCTTCTTTTCGCAGCGTTCCACCTGGCCTTTGAGCAGGCGCACCATGGAGGCGCTCTTCTGGTTGATGCGGTCCTGGGCGTCCCGGGCGCCAAAGTAGCGCTCCAGGGCATGGGACAGGGTATCGTATTCCTTTTGCATGTCCAGGGGCTGGCTCAGGTAGGGGAAGGGATACACATCCAGGGCGTCGCCCATGTCGTCCATGAGCACACGGGGGGCGGCCATTTCCGGCAGGCGGCGGATCAGCTCGGCAAGGCGCCGGGCCGCCTCGGCCAATTCGCAGCCGGAAACGCGGTAGGCCAGCTCCTTGGCTGCGGGGTTCGAAAGACCGTTGACGCTGGCGGCCAGGGCCTTGTGCAGGGGGGCGTCCCCCTGGGCGGTCAGCTTCTGCAGCAGAGCCTCGGCGGTGATGTCTTCCGGGGTGAGCTTGTCCTGGGCCGGGGGCGGCAGGTAGGTGAGGCCGGGTTGGATCTGCCGTACACGGCTCATGTCCATGTTCACGTGGCGGGCGGCCTCCAGAATCTTGTCCTGGCCGTCCACCAGGATCAGGTTGGAGTGGCGGCCCATGATCTCCAGCACCAGGCGGCGCAGCACATGGTCGCCAAGCTCATCCACCACGTCCACATCGATGTGCACAATGCGGTCACCGCCGAGCTGCGTCACGCTCATCACCCTTCCGCCCAGCAGCTGCTTGCGCAGCAGCATGCAGAACATGGGGGGCTCCAGGGGGTTGGGGAAAGTGGCGGCTGTCAGGTGGCAGCGGGCGTTGTTGGGTGAGGCGCACAGCAGCAGCTTTTTGTTTTCACTGCCGGCGCGGATCAGAAGGATAATGGTATCCTTCTCCGGCTGGGTTACTTTATCAATGCGGCCGCCGGCAAGGGCAGCGTGGAGCTCCCGGGCGGCAAAGCCTATGGTCAGGCCGTCCATGGGCATGGGGCGGTTCCTCCTTCCGGAAAAAACCCGCACGCAATGTGCGGGTGGTGGGTAAATCAGCGGGTTTCGGCGCGGGCGTAGCTCTTGCTGGGGGTAAAATCGTAGAGCACGCGGCTCACGGCGGGAACGTTGGTGAGAATTCGGTCCGTGACACGCTCCAGCAGGTCGTGGGGCAGGCGGGAGGCGATGGCGGCGCTGCCGTCGATAACCTGCACCGCCCGCAGGATAATCACATAGCCCGTGCCCGTGGGATCGGGGTTGTCGGCCAGGGTGGCGTAATACTGCCAGAGGCGCTTGTTCTGGCTGGCCGTCTCGATTTCCTGGCGGAAAATGGCGTCGGCTTCACGCAGGATGCTCAGCTTCTCCTCCGTTACCTCGGAAAGGATGCGCAGGGCCAGACCGCTGCCCGGGAAGGGCTGGCGGCTGATCACATTGGCGGGGAGGAAGAGATCCTCGCCCACGCGGCGGATTTCATCCTTGAACAGGTCACGCACCGGCTCGATGACGGTAAGGCCCTCGGCAGGGGCGTCGGCGGGGGCGTCCAGGGTATCGGAATAATTGGTGCCCTGGAGCATTACCTTCACGCCGGGCATGCACTGGATTTCGCGGCGGATGATCTCCTGCAGCATTTCGTGAATGATGCGCACCTTGGCACGGCTGCTGCTCACGCCCTGCAGGGCTTCGAGGATCTCCTGGCCGGCGTCCACGCACTGCACGTTCAGGCCAAGCTTGTCGCGGTAAAGCCCCAGAACCTCTTCGCTCTCATCCTTGCGCAGAAGGCCTGTGTCGATGAAAAGACAATGCAGCCGGTGGCCGATGGCCTGGTTGCCCAGCACGGCGCAGACACCGCTGTCGATGCCGCCGGAGATGGCGCACAGGGCTTCGGTTTCGCCGGGGCAGGCACCACGGATGTCCTCCATGGCCCGGTCCAGGAATACCTGCCGGTTCCACCAGGGCGTGCAACCGCAGATGTTTTTGCTGAAGTTGATCAAAAGCTGCGTGCCGTCGGGATCGTTGGTTTCCGGCAGGAAGGCCAGGCCGTACACGGATTTGCCCGCGGCCCGGAAGCCCAGAATGCCGTTCTCCGTCTGGGCAATGGGATGGCAGGCGGCGGAAAGACCGATGCACCGGCAGGCGGGAATGTAACGCTCGTTGGCGGAAACGCCGTCGAAGAGATCCTCCGCGCTTTCCAGCCGGACGGGGAAAACACCGGCTTCCGCAGCCTTTTCGCCCAGGGAACCGCCCAGGTGCAGCGCCAGGGAAAGGGCGGCGTCGCCCATGGCCAGCACAGGAAGACCGGTGGCCAGCAGGCTTTCCAGACAGGGGATCTCCGCCGGTTCGCCTTGATCGGCGCCGGCCAGCAGAATGCCCCGGGGCTCCTGGCGGAGCACATCCTCGCCGGTGGCGGCGGCGGGCAGAATGCGGCAGAAAAGCTGCTCGTTGCGAAGCCTGCGGGCCATGGAGCGGCAGGCATTGCTGTCGGCCTCAATCAGGATAATCATATCGCGCATGAGGGTATTCCTCCATAAAAAACGTCAAACCTTCCATACTAATTCTCCATGGCCCCTCGGAAACCCTTTTTTGAGTGAAAACGTTACAATCATCAAGAAAAAATAAAAAAATTTTTGATTTGCCTGTTTCACTTTCTCCAGGATGGTGTATACTATCATCAGGCGGAAGCCTGAAACAAAAATACGAAACAATAAAATTTGGAGGTAGATCATATGAAGTGGGTTTGCAAGGTTTGCGGTTATGTGCACGAAGGTCCCGAGGCTCCCGATTTCTGCCCTGTCTGCAAGGCTCCCAAGGCGAAGTTCGAAAAGATGGCTGAGACCAAGACCTGGGCCTGCGAGCACGAAGTAGGCGTTGCCAAGGACGCTCCCGAAGACATCAAGGAAATGCTCCGCGCCAACTTCACCGGCGAGTGCACCGAGGTCGGCATGTACCTGGCCATGGCCCGCGTTGCCCATCGTGAAGGCTATCCCGAGATCGGCCTGTACTGGGAAAAGGCCGCCTATGAAGAGGCTGAGCACGCCGCCAAGTTTGCCGAGCTGCTGGGCGAAGTGGTCTCCCCCTCCACCAAGGAAAACCTGACCGTCCGCGTGGAAGCAGAGAACGGCGCCACCGCCGGCAAGTTCGACCTGGCCCTGAAGGCCAAGCAGCTGAACCTGGACGCTATCCACGACACCGTGCATGAGATGGCCCGCGACGAAGCCCGCCACGGCAAGGCTTTCGAAGGCCTGCTGAAGCGCTACTTCGGCTAATATTTTCAATCACTCAAGGTCAGTTTCGAAAGGAACTGGCCTTTGAGTAATATCTGCAGTATTATAGCTTCAAAGTTGAAAGGAGACCACCGTAATGTCTGCTGTTGAACAACTCCGTCAACTGGGCTTTGATCTGACGGATACGGTATTGGCTTCCCTTAGCCGTGAATTGAGTTGTGATGTCAATACACTCTCCGTTACTGACCTATTGCTGGGGCTTGGCTTGGGCGACTATGACTACGATACAGATCAATGGTCTCCTCGTTCCAGTCAGGTTTATGCTTTTGACGCTGAGATTTTTAATGTAGAGAAAATGTATACGTTGTTTTTGCAGGGTGTACAGACGATTGTACCTGACATCAAAATCACAGATGTTTGCGAAGATCTTTCAGGCATGACGGATGAAATGACTTTTGATCAGGATTCCGCCTCTCCGCCGTGCGATGGCAAGCGCTCTGTAAGTTTTGTCTGCAATGGTCACATATACAGTATTGAATTGAACAGCTATGGTGACTGGTTTAACACTGATATGTTTGATTTTATGGATCAGGTGCTGGAAAAAGAAAACTGCCCCTTCAAGCTGTATGAATTTTCTGCACAGATGCAGTTCATTATCATGCTTTACTGTTCTGAAACCCAGCAAGAGAAAATTGCTCCTCTGATAGATGAATTCTGATTCCGTCATGGCAAGGCTTTCGAAGGCCTGCTGAAGCGCTACTTCGGCAAGTAATTGGCGCATATCAGGATGTGGGGAACTGCATCCTGATTTTTTGTCTGGAGAATCAAAATGAAAAAAGATCGATTCGAATTAGCTGCCTGCTATGCCGATGCTGCACGAGCGTACTTTCTGCACCATAAAGTATTTCGATATCGCATGAAGAAAATTGCTGACATGAGTGATGATGAAGTGATTCGGAAATGCCACTGGTGGCAGGAAGAAAACAATATGGTGCAGGATTACTGGCGATTCGTGAAGGAACATTTTCCGGAATTGGCGTGAGTCATGCGGCAAGGCTTTCGAAGGCCTGCTGAAGCGCTACTTCGGCAAGTAATTCTAACACTTATACGGCAGGGCTTGTTCCTGCCGTTTTTTCATGTTATCATACTTCCGAAGGGAGGCGATTCTGTGAAGTATCGGGCTGATAACACCCTGCATGATTTTGAGTTTCACGATGCGGAATGGCATTTCGTGTCGTATGATTCAGAATCTTTGATCGTGGATGCAAAGCACCTGAACATACACAAGAACACTGCACAAAATCCAGCCAATTGTGACATGGAGCTTCAGCTTGCCAGAATCACTTTCTATGGATGCGAGATCATTACCTTTGAACCAGGCGTGCCATGGATTACAGATGCATCTGGGAAATCGTGTCCGGCAGAGCCGTTGATTACCTATACTGGTCATGCGGCAAGAGAAATGCTTCTTCATGAATTAAACTGCACAACGTGCATTTTCGCTTTTAGCAAGAGTGATTGCGAGAGATGGAGAATGGCAGGCTGTGGAGATGAGCCGTACTTCGAAGCTCAAATCTCTTTTGATGCTGTGACGATAGAATGGGATGAATTCCGGCGGCCTGCGTGGTATGTACTGCGCGAACAAGGTATCCACGCATAATCTCTCGCTACAAGGCTTTCGAAGGCCTGCTGAAGCGCTACTTCGGCAAGTAAGAAATCCAGTAAATCAAGGGTTTTCAAGGGAATCACTCTGAGAAGGGTGGTTCTCTTTTTTGATGCCAATAGCCGTTTCCGACACGAAAATGGTACGAAAGTTGTACTTTCAAATCCACAAGTGGTACTGAAATCCGAGGGATTACAGGCCAAAGTGGTACTCTCTAAAAGTGGTACATGCAATACTTGACAAGATCTAACGTATGTTATATTATCAAATAAAAATGGGAGAGGAAGAGCAATGATTGACAATCTCGACAAGAATGCCGAGATCCGGGAAATGAGTGATATAGAACTTGAGAATGTGATGGGTGGTTATTCCGTTGGCGACGTGGTCGTATATAAAGAATATACGAAATGCCCCACTTGTCGCGCGAGTATTCCAAACGCACGGCTCCTTTTCTATCGTGGTCTTGACCCCAATTCGCAGCGCGCCTGGATTGTGAAAACCGGTTGCTGCAACACCACCTTCCACTGCGTTGAGAGCGAGATTCGGCCCCTCTGACAAGAAAAATCTACTTCTGAGAACAATCGCCCTTTGACAAAAAGATGCGAAATAAATAGAAGGCAGAAAATGCGAACGGATAGCGTGGCAAGATGCAGGACTATTCTTTATACAGCATATAGGAATACAACCAAGCGATAAAGGAGGTACTCCCGTGATGGATGACAAGAAGAGGTCTGTTGCCCTGCCATTGGAAAAGGCCGAGGAATTAAGCGATACACAATTGAGTCAAGTCAACGGCGGTCTTGAGATGCCGCTGATTCCATTCAACTGGAATCGCAATGGGTTGATATTTGAACAGGCAATCGAGATGCCTACCTGCTTTACCAAATCAGATGATCGTTTGCCGTTAAACAAAGATTCTTGAAGGCCTGATGAAGCGCTACATTGGCAAGTTCTCAATTTATGTCAGGATGTGGGCTTCTACATCCTGATTTTTTGTTTGGAGAATCTTTGATTCGGAGGTGATGGACATCAAACTCCATACACGCACCGCCTTACTGGTGATAATGGCGGCTGTTGCTGTTGCAATGCTGTTCTATCGGCTGGAAAACTGGGTGCAGCATGAAGCAAATCCTCTGATGCTGTTGGTGATGCTTGGGATGATTCCAGCATGTGTGGTTATAAACACTGTGCAAATAGTGCAGGGAATCCGCAAGAAAGCCTGGCTATGGATTGTTTTGAGTTCGATGGCGGCAATTGTATGTTTGCTGGGTATATATAACTACTGGAAGATCCCTTTTTGCCTGGAGTGCAACGGCGGAGTGACGAAGGCAGAACTGGGCTGGATGGCTCCGTGGTTTTTCCCATGAGAAAGTGTGTTTCCAAGGCGCGCTGAAGCGTTGCTTCAGCCATGCAAAAAGCCAGTCAAATCAAGCCTGTTGAGAGAACCACCCAGATTGATGGGGTGGTTCTTTTTTGCGTGCAGGCGCAAATGAAATGCCGGATGCGGAAAAGCTCCGCATCCGACAGGAAGGAAAAAGGGGGTGTTATTCTAACGCTTCTGCGTCCAGGGCGTAGAAGGAGATGCCGTGCTCGAGGGCATACGATTCCGCGCAGGAGCCCGTATAGCCCTCGATCCATTCCAAATCGATACAGCCCTCAAAGGCATCGTCGGCGATGTAGGTCACGCTGGCGGGAATATAGATATCCCACAGAATGACGTTGTTGGCAAAGGCGCAGCTGCCGATGCTCTGCAGGCCTTCGGGGCATGCAACAAAGTAGTAGATGCTGTCCTTGAAGGCTTCATCTTCGATGTAGGTCAGGGCGGCGGGAAGGGTGATGGTACCCCAGGTTTGCACAAGAACGCGGCAGGAAGCGGTGGCGCCGTCTGCGCTCTGGGCATATATGGTGGTTTCGCCGGGGCTGACGGCGAGTATACCGCCGAGGTTCGCGCTGTAATAAGCGACGCTCTCGTTATCGCTGCGCCAGGTCAGTGCGGAGGGGTCGATCTCCTGGCCGTCGAGGTAGGCCATAATCCTGTAATACCAATCCACGCCGATCTCCAGATAGCCGATGTCCAGGGTAAGCTTGGAATTGCTGGTAACGGACACCGCGCAGGTGGCGCTGGCGCCGCTTTCGGTATAGGCGGTGATGATGGCGGTTCCGGCACCGACTGCGTAGACCATGCCGTCTTGGTAGTAGGCGACGTGTTCGTCCGAGGTGGACCAGAGGAGGGGAGCTTCCGGGAAAACCGTGGCGTTCAGGCTGCGTCCGTCGCCGACATGCATGACCAAATGATTGGTGCTGAGCTCCACACTGGTAATATCGGCCAGATCCTCGTATACGATGACGTCGAATTCGCAGCGGAGACCATTGGCGGTGGTGACAGCGGCGCGGGCAGTGCCTGCGTTGCAGCCCAGCAGCACACCGTTTTCAATAATGGCTATGCCGGGGGTGTTGTTCCAATGCCATGTTACCTGGGTGATGGTCGTATCCGCCGGTTCGAAAACAGGCTGCAGCGCAATCTGCTGGCCCACCTGAACAAAGATCCTATCCATCGAGACGGAGGTGGGCAGAATGTCGTCGGGTCCTACAAAGATGGCGCCGTGGGCGTTGGCCCAGGCCTGGGCGGCGGAACCTTCCGCACCGTGAATCAGCAGCTGAGGCGTTATGGCAAAAGCGGTTTCATCCAGCTGGATGCTGTTGTTGCCGATGAACACCTTCCCCAGGGGACAGCTCTCAAAGGCATGGGCATTCAGCCTGGTCACAGCGGTGGTGAGTGTCGCCTCCTTCAGATTGGCACAACCGCGGAAGGCGCCCTCGTCAATGAGAATATCGCCGGTCTGCGGGAAAACAATGTTTTCCAGCGTACTGCTGCTGGCGGCGTGCTTGCCGAAGGAAACCAGGGTAGAGGGGATTGTCAGATGGCGGATGCGGCTGTTGCTCATGGCGTTGGGACCCACCACCAGGGTGCCTTCGGGAATGGCGAAGGCCTCATCCTTTTTGCCGGCGGGATACAGAAGCAGCTGAGTGCTGTCCTTGCTGTACAGTACGCCGTCCGCGGAGGCGTAGTAAGGATTGCTTTCCGCCGCCTGAAGGCTTTCCAGACCGGTGCAGCCCACAAAGGTATGTGCGGCAATCTCGGTAATGCCGGCATGGATGCTGATGTCCTTCAGCGAGGAACAATAGGCAAAGGTATAGCCTTCCAGCCTGGTGACGCTTTCCGGAATGGTGATGCCGGAGAGATGGCCACAGCCATGGAACGCGCCGGCGCCAAGGGTGCTGAGACTGCCGGGCAGGGTGACGCTTTCCAGCCACTGGCAGTCGCGGAAGGCATCGCTGCCGATGAAGGTGAGGGTAACGGGCAAGGTGACGTGGACAAGATATTTGCCCTCAAAGGCGCGATCGCCGATGCCCACAACGTTCTGACCGCCCAGGGTGGCTGGGATGTCGAGCTGCGCCACCTCGCCGGTGATGCCGGTGATTACCGCGCCGTCTTCTGTGAGCGTGTAATCAAGCAGGTCATCAATGCCGGTGGCGTAATTGCTTTCTAACCAGATAGCGTACAGGTCAATGGTTTCCGCCGTGGGCGTGTAGGAATAGCTGCCTGTCCAGTTTTTCGCGTAATCCGCCCATTCAGAGAAGGAATAGCCATAGCGGCCGGGCGTGGGAAGATAGAAAATGCTTTCGCCCATAGGAACCCGCATGGTGGCGATTTCCGTGCCGCCCATGGTGTGGAAAACGATGGTGCACATCACAGGGGTATACTCGGCGCCGTTGTAATAGGCCCAGTCCTGCGCCAGGGTATAGTTGTCGCCGGTAAGCGATACGGTGGAGAAACCGGCGAAGCAGCCGGAGGAGATGCTCAGCACAGGCTTGCCCTCGATATAAGAGGGGATGTAGGCCGGCATGGTCTGGTCAAGGTATTCTGTCAGCTGCACGCCGTTATCGAAAGGCTCCCAACGGTAGGCGCTGGTACGCACGGCATACAGCGTCAGGTCCGCGGCGGGCATCTTGTTGTTTTCAAAATCCCACAGATCATCCGCGCTGCCGGTGGCGGACCAGCCCAGCATCAATTCACCCTTCCGGCTCATGTCGGAATCATCGGGCAGGATGGCGGAATCAATCAGATCGCCTTCCATCAGGTCAAAGGCGGCCAGGGTTTCCTGCCCATCCACAAAGCGAACCGCGTGCGCGTTGTAGAGCATATCCCGGCTGTTCAGCCAGGCAAGGAGCACGGGCGCCTGCGCAGGGCCGGAAACGGCTATGCGATGCAGGCCGGTGAAGGCGTCGTCGGCAATATCCAGCGGATCGCTGCCGAAATGAACGGTTTCGATTTCGCAGCCCATGCCGATGGTCTCGGAGGCCAGGGCAACGAGGCTCTGGGGCAGCGTCAGGTTTTTGAGGTGCTGCGTGAAAAGGAACGCATGGGAAGCGATGGCTGATGTTCCTTCCGGCACGGTGTAGCTTTCACCTTCACGGGCGGAGGGATAGCAAATGAGCAGTCCGTCCGAGGTAAACAGCACGCCGTCTTTGGCATAGAAGGAAGGATTGTCCTCTGCTACGGTGATGGACGTGAGCTGCGTCGCTTGGGCAAAGGCGCCCTGGGCAATGGTTCGTACCGAGGCGGGAATATGCAGCTGCTTTACCTGCCGTGGCACACAACCTCCACCCAGACCGATGACCGGCTGTCCGTTATACACAGCGGGGATCTCGGCGAAGTCCTCGGGGGCGACCATGCTGTCCAGGATCACGCCGCCATCTCCGGGTATCACGATGCTCGCCAGGTGCCTTTCCCACTTGGCAAACAGAAGCAGGTTTTCCTGGGGCATCTTGTCGCTGGCGAAGTCCCAGGGCTCCTTGCCGTCAGGATCCTTATACCAGCCGGCAAACTGATAGTTGGTCAGGGAGGGCTTGGCGGGGGCTTTCAGCAGCGTACCGCTGTATACACTGTCCTGCTGGTGAATGGATTGGCTGCCCTTGGGCGGATTGATGCAGTAAGTCACCATCAGCAGCTTGCTGTCGATGGGGAGAAGCAGCACGGGGCAATAGCCCAGCTGGTCAAATATTCCCTGGATAAAGACGCTCTCCTCATCGGCGTAGATAGTGCCATCGGTGTGCCACCACAGGTTGTCATACATTTCTGTATCGGTGGTCATGTCGTTGTTGCGCACGGTGAGGATGCCCCAGGGCGTGCCGGAGAGCGCGCTGCCGGGCAGATGCTTCAGCGTGGCGGGGAGATCCACCGATACCAGACCGCTGTAGCGGAAGGCATCCTCGCCGATGGTCTCCAGACCCTCGTTGAAGGTGATGTTCTGGAGATTTTCGCACTGCTGGAAGGCGCTGGCACCTATGGACCGCATGCTGGAGGGCAGAACAACGCTGCGCAGTGCGCTGCACCAGGTGAAGGCGTCATCCCCAATGGAAGCAAGACCTTCGGGAAGGGTGATTTCCGCAAGCGCGGAACAGGAGCTGAAGGCGCTGTCGCCAATGGTAGTAACGCCTGCGGGAATATTGATGGATTTCAAGGCGTCGCAGCCGCTGAAGGCCTCGCTGCCGATGCTGGTCACCTGGGCAGGAAGTTCTGCGGTTTCCAGCACATCGCACACCCACAGAAGCTTCGGCGCGATTTCCGTCAGGCCGGAGGGAAGTTTGATGGATTCCAGCTTCCGGCACCAGCCGAAGGCGCCCTGACCGATGGTCACAACGGTCTCGGGTACCTCGATGGAGGTGAAACCGGTACCGTGAAAGGCGTTCGAACTGATTTCCGTCAGCTCTTCAGGCCACACAACCTCAGCCAAGGTTTCTGTACCAGAGAACAGCCCTGAAGGTACTTTGGTCAGTTTGGGGTCAAGGGTGGCTTTCGTCAGGTTCGGGCAGCTGGCGAAGACACCGGATCCCCATGTTTGGGCGCCGGGGGAAATATATATTTCTTCAAGACCAGTAAAGGAGAAAGCATAGTCGTTGAACTGAACACCATCGGGATAATCCAAGGTGCGCAGGCCGGTGCATTCGTAGAAAGCGTAATTGCCGACTGTCTTCAGGGAGTCCGGCAGGATGATCTCCGTCAGGCCGGTGCAGGCATCGAAAGCACTGGCGCCGATGGTCTCCAGGCCTTCGCTGAAGGTGATCTTTTCCAACTCGGCACAGTCCGAGAAGGCATAGGCATCGATGGTCTTCACCGAGGAGGGGATGGTGATTTCCCGCACACTGGGCAGCCTGATGTGCTCGTATTGGGTGGAATACTGACCGTAGAAGGCCTGGGAGCCAATGGACTCCACCGTGGGCGAGATGACCCAGTTCACATCCCGGGTAGACAGGCCGATGAAGTTGCCTGCTTCGGTAATGCTGGTGCAGCCGTAGCCCAGCTCCACCGTCACGCTGCCGCAGCCCGCAAAGGTCTCTGCGTCATGATAAACGTTGCCGGCGCTGTCGGTGGGCGTGATGTAGAAGTGATCTTCAAAGTAGGGGGTGCGAACGGAACCTGGCAGCCGCACCAGCTCCAGGGCGGGACAGTTGAAGAACACACCCTTGTAGAGCTCCAGGGCCGTCTTGGTTGCGGTTACGTTCCGCAGGGTGGAGCAGTTCCAGACCTTGTAGGGATTTTCTATTTCCGCGTCGATAGGGCGGTTGTTGAAAGAGTTGATCAGGGAGTACTTCACCTTGACGGTCCAGCGCTCGTCGCTGGGGGTGGCAAGGTTGAAGCTGTTGTTATACTCGTTACAGGGGCAGATGGTGAAGGAGCTCAGCGCGGGGCAGAAGTTCAGGCTGTTTTCCACAAAGGGGCAGGATTCCGCCTCGATGATCAGCGTCTTCAGCGAGGAGCAGTAATTCAGCACATTGTCCAGCCTGACGACGCCGCCTGCTTTGATGGTCAGGGTTTCCAGGCTTGTGAGGGAGTTCAGGGCGCCGTAGGTGTTCAGATCCAGGTCGCCGCCGGCCTCGATGGTCAGGGCTGTCAGGTTGGGGCAATTGTTGAAGCCCTGCAGCGTCAGATCGCCATCGGAGACAATGGATGCGCTTGTCAGGGCGGGAAGGTTGTTGAATCCATAGACAGAGGCAACGTTGGTCAGCGTAACTGTCTCAAGGCAGGAAACGTCGCTGAAGCCGGAAACGGAATCAACATTGGTCAGCGTTACCTCGCGGGTGGTGACTTTCTCGGCAGTGATGGAGCCTGCGTCGGCAATGTTGATATTGGCGATCTTGCTGCCCTTCAACTCGATCGTTTCGATATTTGAGCCCCAGGTGACCTTGTAGGGGTATTCGTAGGAGAGCGTAACCTTTTTCAGCCCGTCGGGAAGCACAAGTTCGCCAATGTTTGAGCCGTAGGACAAATTGACCTCGGTGACCTTTACCTGTGTGGGAGGCGCATACTCCACGCGCTCATACAGGGACGTGGTTGTGCCGTTTGCGTTGGTGATATAGCCGGCGTACAGGTACTGGATGTCGGAATAGGTGAGGTATTCCGGCAGCGTATAGGCCACAGGTCCCGAGGGGCCGATGGAAGCAACGTACTCGTAATACGGGCTGTTGCTGGATTGGGTATAGACACTATTGCTCTGGATGCCGGAGAAAACGCCCGACTTGCTGACGACATACCAGGAACCCTCGGGAAGGGGGTAAAGCACATTCTGGATGCCAGGGAAGCCGCTGGGGGTCAGGTCCGGGTTGGGGATAGGCGCATAGGGCAAATTGCCGGTGATGCCGCCGGGCACGGGGGTGGACATATTGCCGCCAGAGGGCGGGGTAGGGGTGGACATGGGGTTGGGCGTGGGCGTGCTGGGCTCGTCCCAGATCGGTTCCCAGGCGGCAAATAACTGCAGGAAATCTCTCTCCAGGGGCGCTTGCAGATCGAAAATGTTTTTCAGCGCAGCGTCTGTATACCAGCCCTTGAATAAGTATCCCTCGCGCGAGGGCTTTTCCAGGTAACCGATGGGCTGCCCCTTGGAATAAACTTCTGATTCGGGATAGTCGCAGTCAACGCTGGTAACGAACTGCACAGTGCACGCGCCCTCGTAGGTACAGCGATCCTGCACCTTTTTCTCAAGACCTTCCAGGTGCCAGCGCTTGATCACATTCTGATAATTGTATATGTTGCCGCCGAACTTGATTTCCTGTATTTTGGTTGTGATCAACCCGATATAGAAATCGATGGAAACCTCGACGCCTACATCCACATTGAAGCAATAGGGGGCGGCGCTGGTGTACTTCGCCTCGGCAAAGAAGCCGGCGTTTGCTTCGAAGCCGGTGATTTTCGCACGCACTTTTCCCCAGCCCAGCGTCAATGCCAGATCGGGTGCTATGCCGCAGCGTACTTTGCCGGTTATCTCGCAGGAGTTCACCAGGGGATTTGATTTGAAATCGCTGTCGAGGCCCTCCTCCTGTGACCAGGAGGTATAGCCAGTGGTTGTAAGCTCGGCAGAAATCTTCAGCTCGCCCTTTATGTCATAATACAGGTAGAAAAAAACCGTACCGTTGATTATCGGATTGCCGACCAGCGGCGCCTCTCCAAGGAAAAATTTTTCGGGATCATCAGAATCGGTTCTGTTAGCTGCTTCGCCGACAATGGACACATCAATGGCGAGTCTGACATCAGTATTGAACGAGTAACTGTTAATGGACATAAACGAATAGTCAACGCTTACGGAAGACGAAAAAGTTGTTCCGAAAACACCTTCAATAGACAGATGATCGTTGATCTTTTTATTTATCTTCATCGTCAGGGGAAGGGTGGCGGAAGTCGATGCTACACTACGGGATGCTGCCTGGGGAATGACAGTAACGCCTTCGGCGGGAACGAAATTTGTCATATCCGCCTGAAGCTGGATGTTCTCCGCCCGATAGCTGGCAACGGCCTCCACAAAGGGAAGCTCGGTGACAGAAGCCACTACGCCGGCCCCCCTGTTGAACAGCGAAAGCACCTGAACCGCGTAGCCTGCGGGGAAGGTGTCGCAGGGAGGAAGGTAGACCTTGCCGCCTGCCTGAAGAAGCGAGGCAAAGGGCTGGCTCACCTGCAGCCTGTCGCCGATCAGGATCCATTGCGTCGGGGCCATTTCAGAAAGGTCGAGCACGCCGTCCATGAAATCAAGCTCCGAAAGAACGGCCGTCGTCATGCCTTTGCGCTCTGCAAAGGCCAGGGCCTGGGAACCGTGAAAAGCGGAAACGGTGAGATGGTCCATCCCGGGGAAGGCCGTATCGGCAATGGAGGTAACCGTAACGGGAATGGTCACGCTGGTCAGCGATGTATGCTGCGCAAAGGCATTCTCGCCGATGGCGCTGACCCATGCGCCGTCAACGCTCAGGGGGAGCGTGAGCCCGGAAACGGACGTATCCGTATGGCCCAGAATCTCCGCGGTGCCGTCGGGCAAAAGGTTATACAGCCATCCGTTGCCGCCGGAGACGGTTTTCGCTGCCGCCGGGGCCTCTTCCGCCTGGGCATGATAAATGATCTGCATGCCGCCTGCAAAGGGCACGCAGCCCAGGGTCAGACACAGGGCCAGAATGATGCAGATTACGGATTTCAGAATGCGAAGGTGGTTCATTGAAAAAGCCTCCTGAAGATATTCTGCTGACGAACATAATCTTTTGTTATTTTACACCCGGGCAATTGACTGTGTCAACAAAACGACGGAGAAAATGCTGCGAAACAGCGCCCGCATTGACACTGGAAAAGGCCATGGGGTATAATGGAAATATGAATTGATATTCGGAGGTGCATGCGGATGAGCAGCGGCACTTTGATTTGGGAAAAGATGCGGCGGATCCTGCCTGCGGCGGTGCTGACAGTGCTTTTGTGCTTTGGCTGCGCCGGCGCGGAGGAGGCTGATGCTTATGCTGTGTATATCAGCGAGGTGCAGAGCAACAACGACGCTGACTGGGCGCTGGCATTCCAGGATTATGTGGAAATCTACAACGGCGGCGACAGCGAACTGCAGCTGGGGGATTATTGCCTTTCCCGCAAGGCGGAGGAACCATTTGCGCATCCGCTGCCGGAAAAGAGCGTGGCGCCCGGCGGCTATGCGGTGCTGCTGTGCGGATTGGACCTGCCGGAACTGAGCCTGCCCAAGGATGGCTGCCAGCTGTTTCTGCATCACCGTGACGGGACGCTGTGCGATCAGGCGGAGATCCCCGGGATGGAGGATAACGTGTGGCAGCGGGAGCAGGGGCTGACGCTTATGGCTTCTCCCGGCTATGACAACACGGAATACGGCGCTGAGGCATACCGACAGGCCTGCCGGGAGAAGCAGACGCTGGTGATCAGCGAGGTGGTATCCTCCAACAGCCGGCTGATGCCGGCAAGAGGTGAATATAACGATCTGATTGAGCTGGAGAACATCGGCGCCGAGCCGGTACGGCTCAGCGGATATTACCTTTCCGACAGCAAATCTGAGCCCTTCGCGTGGCAGCTGCCCGATGTGCTGCTGGCGCCCGGGGAATATTATGTGGTGCAGGCTTCCGGTGAAAAGAGAAACAACGAGGCCCCCTTCAAGATTTCCGCCACGGGGGAGACACTGTATCTGAACGATAAGGATGGCGTGTGCGTCGAGGCGCTGTACGTTCCCCGGCTGGCGGAGAACGCCTCCTATGGCCGTGTGGGCGTGAAGCTGTTCTACTATGACGAGCCGTCCATGGGGAAGCCCAACGCCCAGGGTTATACAGGTGTGGCGGCGGTGCCGGAGGCCAGCCTGCCCACGGGAACCCTCAGCGCGCCTGCGAAGGTAACGCTGAGCGGCGAGGGCAGCATCTATTACACGCTGGACGGAAGCCTGCCCACAGAAAAAAGCACGCTGTATGACGGCAGGGCCATTGACATTGCCGCCAGTACGGTGCTGCGCGTCCGTGCCAAGGTGGAGGACAGGCAGTGGTCGCCGGCAAGAACCTATACCTACCTGTTCGATACGGACAAATATGAGCTGCCGCTTCTGTGCGTCAGCGGCGAGCCCGGGGCGATCCGTGGCCCCAAGGGCATCTACACCCTGTATGAACAGAGAAACCTGGAGGCGCCTGTGAACCTGACCCTGATCGAGGAAGGACAGGAGCGCTTCAGCGTGGATTGCGGTTTGAAGATCCACGGCCAGGGCAGCCGTACCCTGCACAAAAAGAGCTTCCAGGTGCGCTTCCGCTCCAAATACGGATACAGCCAGCTGGAATATACGCTCTTTGACGATTCGGAGGTTTCGACGTTCAACTCGCTGGTGCTGCGCTGCGGCTCGGAGGATTCGCACAAGGCCTTCTTCAGGGATGAGTTTCTCACTTCGCTGACGGCGGAAACCATGCCGGAGGTGCTGTATCAGAAGCACCGGCCTGTGAACCTGTTTATCGACGGGGAATACTTTGGCGTATATTACATCCGTGAGCGGGTGACAGACGATTTCGCGGCGACTTACCTGGGCGGCGCGCCTGAGGACATCGATATGGTCAAGGGCTGGAGCGCCCAGGAGCATGGCAACAACGATGATTTCCTGGCACTTCTGCGCTACTGCCGCAGCCACGACCTGAGCCAGCAGGAGCATTTTGACCATGTGGCCAGCCAGCTCTCGCTGGAAAGCTTCATGGATTACTACATCGCCAGGGCCTATACCGGAGACCGGGATTACGCCAATATCCGCCACGTCCGCAGCCGCGGCGGAGACGGGCTGTGGCGGATCGTGAATTTCGATATCGACTGGGGCTTTGGCCAGTCCCCAGCGGGGCTGACGAAGCTGATTGGCCAAACCAGCAATACGGCGGAACTGAACACGGTGATCATCAATGCGCTTCTGCAGAACGATACTTTCCGCGATCAGATGCTGACGCGGCTTGCCTGGCACCTGCGCAACACCTACGCGCCGGAACGTGTGCTGAATCACCTGGAAAAGATTACCAGGGCCGTGGAGCACGACCTGGTGTACAACTACGAGATCTGGGGCGGCACGTATGAAGGCTGGCAGGAGCATGTGCAGGCCCTGCGGGATTTCGTCAGCGATGGAAAGACGGACCGTGTAACCACCCTGGTGAAGGACGCGAAGAATGCCTTCCGCATGACGGAAGAGGAAATGGTGCATTATTTCGGCGACCTGTACAAGGCGGAATAAGAAGCATTGCCGCAGGCAGCAAGGAGAGACAGCATGTTTGAACTCAGACAATATACACATCCCGATTTCAACGGGGAAAAGCTTTCCAACGCGCCCGACGCCCGGTTCGAGCCCGCCCCCTTTGACGGCGTGGCGCCGGAAAACTTCCATGCCATGAGCATCTTTCCGGAGTATATGAAGGTGGGTGGAAAGTGGCTGATGGCGGAGGAAAGCCGCATGGACTGCGTGGCGGTGCTGGAAAACGGCCGCATCGCCGTGAAGGAATTCCGCCTTCTCAAGCAGGGCGAAATGGTGCTGGTGGGCCGAACCGAGGATGGCAGCGAGGGCATATACCTGCACGCGGACGGCTTCTGTGAGGAGCGCAGCCAGGAGGAGGCATTTTCCTTCCGCCGCAGCCGCAGCCGGGAAACGGCCTATTCCCTGGACTATAACGAGCTCTATGAGCTGCTGCGCTACGAGAAGGATCACGGCAAGATCGTGTGGGTGATGGGCCCGGCGTTTGCCTTTGACATGGACGCCCGCAATGCCATGAGCAGGCTGGTGGAGGGCGGCTATGTCCATGCTGTGCTGGCGGGCAACGCCCTGGCAACCCACGACCTGGAGGGCGCCTATCTGGGCACCGCGCTGGGGCAGGATATCTACACCCATGTGTCCCAGCCCAATGGCCATTACAACCACCTGGAAACCATCAACCGGGTGCGGTATCATGGCAGCGTCAGCAAGTTTATCGAGGCGGAGGGCATCGACAACGGCATCATTTACAGCTGCGAGAAGATGGGCGTGCCCTATGTGCTGGGCGGCTCCATCCGTGACGACGGCCCCCTGCCGCCGGTGTACGGTGATGTTTATGCCGCCCAGGACGCCATGCGCGATCAGCTACGCAGCGCCACCACGGTGATCTGCATGGCCACCATGCTGCACACCATCGCCGCCGGCAACATGACGCCTTCCTATCGCGTTTTGCCCGATGGCACGGTGCGCCAGGTATACTTCTACTGCGTGGACGTCAGCGAGTTTGCCATCAACAAGCTGGCGGACCGGGGCAGCCTCAGCGCCCGGGGCATTGTGACCAACGTGCAGGATTTCGTGGTGCTTTTGCAAAAGGGCCTGGGCCTGGACAAATAAAAAATTTGCTGGAAAATGATTCACTCCTCTCCATGCGGTGTATGATATATACAGAGCATGATGAGAGGAGTGTTTTCATGAACCCCAAGGCAATGTTCAACATCACCTATGGCCTGTATCTGCTTTCCGCCAGGGAGAATGGCTTCGATAACGGCTGCATTATCAATACGGCGGTACAGGTGGCCAACGATCCGGTGCGCATCGTCATTTCCGTCATCAAGCAGAACAAAACCTGCGAGATGATCGGCAATACCGGCATATTCAATCTTTCCGCCATCACCACGGAGGCGGACTTCGCCCTGTTCCAGCGCTTTGGCATGCAGTCGGGACGGACGGTGGACAAGTTCAGCGGATTCACGGATGTGGCCCGCAGCGGGAACGGCCTTCTGTATTTAACCCGCATGGCCAATGCTTTCATCTCCGCCAGGGTGGTGCAGCAGATCGATCTGGGTACCCATGTGATGTTCATTGCCGAGGTTACCGACGGCGAGGTGCTTTCCTCCGGCTGGGGCTGTACCTATGCCTACTATCAGGCGGATATCAAGCCCAAGCCCGCTCCTGTGAAGAAGCGCAGCTGGGTGTGCTCCATCTGCGGTTATATATACGAGGGTGACGAGCTGCCCGATGATTTCCTCTGCCCCCTGTGCAGCCATGGAAAAGAGGATTTCCAGCTGGTGGAGGGCTGATGATAGGCCAGGGGCTGTCCGTTTCTGTGTGCCTGAGCGGGGATGGATGATCCATCCGGATGCATCTCCGCTTCTTGAATTGTTTGCATTTCTACGACATATGAAGGGAAGACCGAAACCATCCTTTACAGATTCAGCAGAACCAGCGCGCCGAGGATAATGCCCAGCGTGATCCACTTTCGCGTGGTGAGACGCTCTTTGAAGCAGAGCATGCCGACCAACGTCACCAGCACAATGGTGCCGACGCTGAAGCTGGGGAAAACAATCACCGCGGGAACGGTTTCCAGCGAAAGCAGCAGAAAACGGGCGGAGAAGTAATTCGGAATGCCGATGCCCAGGCCCCACAGGCAGTCCTGGAAGGACAGCTTCTGCTTTTTATACAGGCACAGAACGACGCAGAGAAGCAGCGCCGTGCCAAAGGTATAAAGCAGGAACTGGTTCTGCAGATCGGGGGAGCCAATCTCTTCGTAAATCTTGGACATACAGTCGGCACTGCCGCCCAGCACCAGCAGGGTCAGAAGCCCCAGGGTGCTGGCGCCCCTGGCAGTGGTGCCGCCCTGCATCAGCACAATGGCCGCGAGAGCCAGGAAGATGCCGGCGATCTGCACGGCCTTGGGCGTTTCGCCAAAGACGACAATGGAAAACAGCGTCGGCACCAGTACGCCGAGCTTCATGAAGGTGGAGGAAAGCACCACGCCGTTGCGCTGGATGTTCCATTGCAGCAGAAGGAAATTCACCAGGTACAAAACGCCGCAGATCACACCGAGCAAAAGGGTGAGGGGCAGCCCCTCATGGGCTGGAAAGAACGTTGTTGTGCCGGAAAACACCAGCGAAAGCAGGCAGCACATAACATAGTTCACAGCCAGCTTGGGCAGATTGTTGCGGCTGTAGTTTTCGCTCAGCCGCATGACGATGGAAATCAGCATGCTGGCGACGATGGCAAGGATCAGGTAAAGCATATCATTCACACTCCCGCTGTATTGTAGCACAAGACGAAGGATTATGCCATCTTGACTTTTGCGGCGGGCTTTGCTATCGTAAAACAGATGACATCTATCGCGGAGGAACCTGTTATGGCCATGCCTGTGATTCCGGAGTTGCTTCAAGCCCTGCTGGAGGACCAATACGGCGCCGAAACGGCGGCGCGGATCAGCCGGGGCTATACCCATCAGCGCCCTGTGACGCTGCGGGTGAATCCCCTGCGGGCGGACCGGGAAACGGTGGAGACCCAGCTGGCCCTGGCCGGTATTGCGTGGGAAAACAAGCCCTGGTATCAGGACGCCATGATCCTGCGGGATGTGCGGGAGGAAGCCGTGCAGGCGCTGGAAGTATATGAGCGGGGCGGTGTGTATCTGCAGAACCTTTCCGCCATGATTCCGCCGCTGGTGCTGGAACCCAAGGCAGGGGAGACCATCCTGGATATGGCGGCGGCCCCCGGGGGCAAGACTACCCAGATGGCTGCGCTTTCCGGCAACCAGGCGCTGATCACCGCCTGCGAGAAAAACAAGATCCGCGCCGAGCGTATGCAGTACAACCTGGAAAAGCAGGGCGCTTCCCGGGTGGGTGTGATGATGGAAGACGCCCGGAAACTGGATGACTTTTTTTCCTTTCACAAAATTCTGCTGGACGCGCCCTGCTCCGGCAGCGGCACCGTTCTGCTGCTTGAGGGCGAGCCCCAGCGCCGCATGACCAGAGATTGGCTGAACAAAACCGCAGCTACCCAGACGGCTATGCTGCAAAAGGCGCTGAAGCTGCTCAAGCCCGGATGCGAGATGGTTTACTCCACCTGCTCCATTCTCCGTATGGAGAACGAGGACGTGGTGCGCAAATGCATCGCCCGGGCGAACGCTGAGGTGCTGCCCATCGAGCATGAACTGATGAAGCATGTACCCCAGCTGCCGGTGACCATCCCCGGTACGCTGTGCGTGTGCCCCGATGAACTGCACGAGGGCTTCTTTGTGGCCCGGATCCGCAAAAAGAAATAATCCCTGTGCCGAGGCACAGGGAAAGGAGCCTGTATGGAACTGAAGAAAAGCTATAAGGGCCTTGTGTGGTGGATGATCATCTTCACGGCGGTGCTGTTCCTGTTTTGCTTCGTGCGGATTGAAAATGAGGGCCTTATCATGCGGCTGATCTGCGCCGAAATGAACTGCGGCGTGGCGATCCTGGCCTATATGGTCTACCGTACGGAGTACGTTTATTGGTATAACGGCACCACCTATGAGGAAGCTGTGGCTGCGGGCAGTGAGCGGCGCAAGGCATTCGCGAAAAAGCACCTGGACCGCTTTGCCGTGTGCGCTGCGGCGACGCTTCTTTATTCCTCTGCGGCTCACGCCCTGGGCTGGCCCTTCTGGATTGATATAGTGCTGAGTACCGTGGCGCTGATCGCGGCAGCCATCAGCACGGTGAAGATCAAGCTGTGATCAGTCGGAACGGGAGCATTTCTCCGCGTCGATGGCCAGCACCAGCATCAGGGCGTAGAGGGCGTCGGCGGGGTTGCTGACGTCGATGACGTAGGTATCCGTCCAGTTCCAGATCTCCTTGGTCACTGTGGCGATGTAATTGCCCTCGGCATCCAGGATGCTGTAATCCCACTCGAAGAAGTTGCCCTCGATGTGCCAGCCGTTGAAGTCGATATCAAACTTCGGCTTGAAGAAGGTGAACTCCTTGGTGATGCAGCCCAGGTAGCTGTCGTTCTGGTACAGCTCAAACTTGGGCAGCAGGGTGAAGATTTTCTGCTTCACGGTGCCGACCTCGTTTTCCTGGGCGTCGAAGATCTTCAACAGGTGCCCCCAGGCCAGCTGGCCCTTCACGGTGTAGAGGGTGTCGCCGCCTTCGTCGAAAATATCATAGCTGTCGAACCAGGAAAAGAAACGCTGCTTGAATAAAAGTTTCATCAATATCTCCCTTTCTCCATAAAAGAAGCCCTGCGTGCGCAGGGCATTTTTGTTATGCGAAAATTGCCCCGCAGGCGGTAACGAAGGCCACCGGATCGATGAAGGAGAAGCGCACCTTCTGCAATTCGCTTCGGTCAAACACCACCTGCAGCAGCTGGGCCGCTTCCTGGACGGCCTGCACTTCCACTTCGCGCACGGGCAGCAGGGCCATCAGGTCCCGGGCGATGCGCAGCGAAACGGCGCACAGATAGCGGCGGACTTCGCTTTCCTCCTTGTCCATATAGGCGGGATGAGGCTGGAAGCGCACCAGCAGCTTATCGGCGCTGATGGTCTCCACATCGAAAGCCTTGGCGTAGGCAGCCAGGTCCCCCAGGGGATTGGCGGTGTGCAGCACCTCCACATAGGCGGCGGTGTCGCCCTGGAGCACCTGCTGGGCGTGCTGGTGGAAGAAGCTCCACAGGTGAGGGGAGGTCAGGCCGTCGTTGGGCTTGTCGTGGGCCAGGGCGTCGGTCCAGTCCACGGTATCGTCGGCGGTTTTCCACAGCTGCTCGAAGGGCGGGAAGGTGGATTGGTATGCCGGCTGCCGGGGCTGGGAAGGCTGCTGAGGCTCCTCCTCGCGGGTGGCACCCCACAGGTCCTCCACGATGTCGGCCAGGTTATACAGGTTCTCAGGCATGGTTTTGCTCCTCCATCACTTTACAGCGCACGCAGGGGGGCTTGGCGGTGACGTCAAAGCCCTCGATGAGCACATCGGCGTTCTGCAGCACTTCGTTATCAAACAGCCAGCGGGACAGGGGATTGATCAGCAGCGCTTCCACCTGGTTGCCTACGCCGCGACCGCCGTTGGAAAGGTCGAACAGGGCGGCTTCCTTCAGGCTTTCGTAGGCAAAATCGGCGATCTGGATGCGGATGCCCTTCTGCTCTTCCATGCGGCGGATGATTTTGTCCACCTGGGCGCGGAGGATGGCCTCGCCGGCCTCGCGGCGGATGTAGTCGAACACCACGATGTTTTCGCCAATACGGTTGAGAATTTCCGGGCGGCCCAGCTCCAGCTTGAAGTATTCCTCAATGGCGGCACGGACCCGCTTTTCCACCTCGCCGTAGTCCATGTCCATGGTGACATTGGGCTGGCGGTTGCCCAGGGCGTCCTTCACGTAGATGCCCAGGTTGCTGGTGAAAATGATGATGGTTTCGGAGAAATACACCGTGTTGCCCTGGCCGTCGGTCATGCGGCCGTCCTCCAGGATCTGCAGGAACTTATCCAGGATGGAGGGGTGGGCCTTCTCGATCTCGTCAAAGAGCAGAATGGCGAAGGGATTCTTCTTCACGGCGTTGGTCAATTGGCCGCCGGCCTCGTAGCCCACATAGCCGGGAGGTGCGCCCATGAGCTTCTGGTCGGAGTGGCTCTGGCCGTATTCGCTCATGTCGAAGCGGATGCAGGCGCTTTCGTCGCCGAAGAGCTTCTCGGCCAGGGCCTTGGCGGTCTCGGTTTTGCCGGTGCCTGTGGGGCCGGCGTAGAACAAAACGCCCTTGGGCTTGGCGGTGGAGGAACTGGAAAGACCGTTCATGCCGGTCACGGCGCGCTTCACCACGTCCAGCGTGCGCTCCAGGGCGGCATTCTGCCCCTTGACACGCTTCTCAAAATCCTGCTTGGCGTTGCGGAGATTCTCCATGGAAAGCAGCGCCCAGGGATTTTCCTTGATACCGTATTTGTACAGGTCAACAATGGAGCACAGCTCACGGATGGGCGTGCACTCCTGCTTGGAAAGGCGGCGCATGGCATCCAGCTCGGTGAAGGTCAACCCCTCGGTGAGGCCTACGAACTTTTCCCGCAGGCGCTCCAGCTCCTCGGGGTGCTGGTCGTAATAGGGCATATCGGTGCGGTACACCGTGCTGTCGAAAAAGCTGGCGAAGGCGCTGCCGCTGATGAGGCGCTTGCGCTCCTCCCGGTCGGGGGCCTCCAGGTTGATGACCTTGCACACCGGATTGTTCAGGTAGAACCAGGCGGGCAGGTCGTTGAGCTTGTTGACCAATATGATCAGCAGGTTCTGCCGCTTGCCCATGGGCGTGCGCACCGTGGCGGCGGAAAGGGCGGACTGCATCAGCAGGTTGAAGCTGTTCACATCGTGCTGATCCATGCGCTCGGGGGTGACGATGTAGTGGCTGGCCAGCTCCATCACCGTGGCGGTAGCGGACTTCTGCTGGGTCATGGCCCGGCGGATGATATTGGGGGCGGTATCAGCCTTGTTGCCCTTGAACTCCGCGGGGATCACGCCGCTTTGCGCCTCCACACCGGCCAGACGGGCATACTGCTCCACCATGCCGGGGGCATAGGGATTCATGAAGCCGGCCAGGTTGGAATAGAACACCACCTGATCGTAGCCGTTATCCATCAGGTAACCGTGCAGATACCGGGGCAGGGGCACCAGTTCATCCTCGGGGATGGAACCGGCCACAGGATAACGGTATTTGTCCAGCACGTTGCCTTCCAGGATGATCATGGGCTTGATGGCGGAGAAAAGCTCCAGCTCCTGATGCCACTTGGAAATGAGCGTGTCCATGGCGTCACCTTCTTGTACGAATTTGATATATTATACCATAGAAAAACGGAGGCCGCAATGCAGCCTCCGTTCGTTAGTGCACTTACTTCACTGCGTCTTTGTCGTAATAGCTGATGAACTCTTCCTGTTCGGGTTCTTCCTCATCATCATTCCGGGCGCGGTGGCGGCGGACAAACTCCACGATAACGCCGATGGCAAGGCCGATAAAGCTCAGCTTGATCACCAAGCCGAGAATGCCGCCCACCAGCCCGAAGAAACCGCCGATGAGGCCGAAGACCATACCGATCATGCCGCCGATGAAGCCAAGGATACCTTCCAGGAGACCGAGCACAAGCTTAAAGGGAAAAAGCAAAAGATCCAACATCATTCATTCCTCCTACGCTTAGCAGTTTACCATAAGGGCAAACCGCTTCCAAGGGGAGAAAGATTAGAAAATCATGAGGAATCTTTAATCAAGTGGGATCCTTGCCTACGTTGACCCACTCCGACGCGCCGCTGAAGCGATGCAGTTCTTCCAGGTTCACCTCAATGGCGGAATTGGAGGAGCCGCAGGCGGGATATACCGTGGAAAAGCGGCGGAGGCTTTCGTCAAGATAGATGGTCACGTTTTCCGGAATGCCGAAGGGGCATACGCCGCCAAAGTGCAGCCCGGTGAAACGCTCCAGCTCCTCGGCGGACATCATCTTGGCCTTGACGCCGAAGGTATCTTTGAATTTGCGGTTGTCGATGCGGCAATCACCTGCGGCCACAATGAGAATGGGCCGATCGCCGGCCATGAAGGAAAGGGTCTTGGCGATGCGGCAGGGCTCACAGTTCAGGGCCTGGGCCGCCAGCTCCACCGTGGCGCTGGAGACTTCAAACTCCATCACGCGCCGGTCAGCGTCAAACTGCCTGAGATACTCACGGACATGGGCAATGCTCATGGGTTATTCCTCCAATAAACGTTTGTAGGTTTCAGGGGCCAGTTCCGCGCCGCTCTGGCTGACCACGGCGGCGGAAACTCGGTTGGCCCTGCGCACGGCCTCCGGCAGGGAAAGCCCCGCGGCCCGATAGGCCATTACCGCGCCGATATGAGCGTCTCCGGCGCCGATGGTATCCACCACCCGGGCGGAAACGCCGGGAATCGTGTCCTCGCCGTCGGCGTGAAGCACATAGGCGCCCCGTTCACCAAGGGTGACGATGACGTCATTGCGGGTCAGGCTGCGGAGCAAGCGGGCGGCCTGGGGTACGTCCTCACAGCGGGTGAAATGGCAGATTTCCGCTTCATTCGTGTGGAACACGGCGGAAAGCGCCATCAGCCGGGCCATCTTCTCCGGCGGAATGTGCAGGATGCGTGGCCCCGGAGCAAAGTACAGATGGCGGGGCGGATGCTTTTCCAGCCAGTCCAGGATCACATCGCCGGTGGCTTCCTCGATCTCCAGGCCGCAGACATAAACGCTGTCGAAGATGGGCAGGCTTTCAAACCATTCCGGCCGGAAAGCGTATTCCGCGCCGTGCTCGCACAAAAAAGTACGCTCACCGTCGGGCTCCACCAGGCAATAGCAGCAGCCGTTGGGGGCGTCTGCCGGCGGAACGGCGGAGGTCACGCCCCGCTGGGCAAGGGCGCCGCGCACCCAGTCGCCCCAGATGCCTGTACCCACCGGGGAAAACAGCACGCAGTCCGCAAGGCCGGTGACACGGGCGGTATGAAAGGCATTGTAGGCGCAGCCGCCCAGGGACACCTGCTGGGAGGTGATGTTTATGTCATCTCCGGTATAGGGTAAACGGGGTGTGCGGATGATGACGTCCGCCACGGTGGAACCGATAAACAGCAGAGACAAGGCATATCATCCTTCCTGGTCGCTCAGGTAATCCCTGGCCAGCACAACGGCTACGCTGGCTGTCCAGGTATAGGCCAGGTCGCACAGGCCTTCGCCGGTCTGGGCGTCGAAGTTCTCGGCAAAGCCGCTCATGCACACCATGTCGGCAAAGCGGCGGGCGATCTCCCTGGCAAAGTCCGCTTCGCCGCACTGCTCCAGGCCATCCGCCAGCAGCATGGTGCTGGGCGCCCAGATGGGCCCGCGCCAATAGCCGTTGCTGCGGTAAAGGGGGCTGGCGGGACTTTCGGTGGCAAAGCCGTGGCCGGTGAGGAACCGGTCGCTCTTCAGCACATCCAGGATGGCCTGGCGGGCGGGCTGGGGCAGATCCTTGCCCAGCACCAGGACCTCATAGGGCAGAAGGCTTTCGTTTTCAACAATCTCGCCGGTGGCGCACCGGATGGCCACGGGCAGGTTGTTCCGGAAGCATTTCTTCAGGAACAGGTCAAGGTGGGCCTGGGCCTCATGCTGCCACCGGGCGGCCTTATCGGGCATATCCAGGCGCAGGGCCAGGTCATGAAGGACCTGCATCTGCACGATCATATCCGCCTGCAGCTCGGGGGTGGCCACGGGCGGCAGCAGGGAGAAGGCGGTGGAGTTGTCCCAGCCGGAATCGTTGCCGTGGTTGTAGTAATACAGGCCGTCCATGCGGCGGTAATTCATCCACCAGAGGGTCCATTTTTCCAGGAAATCATAGGCGTCCCGGGTCTGCGCGGGGGTGAGGGTCATGTGCCGCAGCATCCGGCGCAGGGTCCAGCCGTGGACGGGCGGCTTGCAGTAATTCCAGATGATCTTGCTGTCGCTGATGCTGTCCGGCAGGCGTCCGGAAGCGTCCTGGTAATCGGCCATGATCATGAATTCGTCCCAGGCCAGGCGGGGATTGCGGTAGCTCAGCGCCAGGGCGTTGAAGCAATGATCCCAGCTCCACACGTTGGTCATCCAGTTCTTGGACATGTACATGGCCTCCCGCTTAAGGAACCCGTCCGGTCGGACGAGGCTGCTCCAGTTCAGGAAGGCGGCCATGTGGCCCATGTTCTCATAGGGGGCGGGCAAAACCGGCATGCCGGTGAGGAAATCCTGGAAGTCCTTTTCCATCAGGCGGCAGGCGGCATCGAAATCCCAATGGACAAGGCGCTGATCCCACTCGGTTTCGATCTCCTTGATCACGCACAGGAAACCCTCCGCGCCGGAAACGTTCAGCCGGGAATAAAGGGAGCTGCTTTCCTGCCACTCCTGATCCAGGCGGCAGTCGCCCTTCTGCACATGGATCAGATAGCGGCAGTTGTTTTTATAACAGTTGGCCATGTAAAGCGTCTGGCCGTCCTGCTCCACTTCGTAGATGTAGTCATAGGGGCCGTTGTCGGTGAGGAAATCCAGCTGCATTTCCATGCCGGAATCCCCTTGGATGAGCAGGGTTTCAGCGTCGGCAAAACAGAAGCGGAGGCGGGAGGT
>JAFVVG010000028.1 GCA_017502305.1 Clostridia bacterium
CTCAAGCACTTCGACTGGCTGATGGGCGGCGCGTTCGGTTTTTTGCAGGGCGTGCTGTTGTGCTTTGTGGTGTTCACCACGCTGCCGCTGGTGGAAAGCCTGATTCCGATGGAGGATTTCCGGCTGCTGGTGGACCAGAGCCAGCTGGCGCAGTTTTTCAAGAACGGCAACCTGATCATTTCCATTATGAACCGCAAACTGTAAGCAAAAGAGCCGCCGTTTTCTGCAGGGCAGAAAACGGCGGTTTTTCTTTACAGGCGTGCCGGATCATGCTATAATCAAAGAACACACAAGGGCGCTGCCCGCAAAATCAAACAAGGAGGCTTTTCTGGTATGAAGAAAGCGCTTTCTCTGGTTCTGGCTCTGGTCATGGTGCTCAGCCTGTGCACCTTCGCCTCTGCCGAGGATTACTCCGGCTACACCATCCGTATCTATTCCAACTCCAACTCCACCGAGCGTGCCAACTGGCTGGTCAACGAGGCCAAGAACGCCGGCTTCACCATCAGCATGGATGATAACGCGGTCATTTCCGGCGACACCGCCGCCATTCAGGCTGCCAACGAGAACAAGGACGGCGACATCATCTTCGGTCTGAACGAAGTGCGCTGGTCCCAGCTGGTGAACGGCACCTACGAGAACCTCAAGATTATGGACTGGACTCCCTCCTGGGCTGACCAGGTTGGCCAGTACAAGTACGACGGCAAGGCCTACGGCCTGGTCATCCAGAACATCCTGATGCTCTACCGTAACGACGATCTGGGCACCAAGGGCGAGAAGGTCTCCTTCGAGCACTGGGCCGACATCGTGAACTGCGGCTACACCTGGTACCGTCAGGGCAAGGTGGGCGGCACCACCAACGGCAACATCAACAACTCCATGCTCTACGCTTTCACCGATCCCACCAGCCCCGCTGGCGGCATCAGCGTTGAGGGCTGGAAGACCCTGTGGCAGTATTGCCAGAACGGCGTCTTCACCGGCGACAGCTACGGCTTCGATCCCCTGAACCGTGGCGACGTGCAGGTCTCCACCTTCTACTCCTCCTCCCTGTACGGCAAGGTGGACGATGCCGCCTCCGGCAGCGAGCATCCCCTGATCGGCGCTCTGAAGCCCGAAAACTGGGCCCTGGTTGAGATCGCCGACGGCACCTACTACATCGCCGAGTACCTGGGCGTGCTGGACCGCGCTGGCCGCACCGAGGAAGAAACTGCTGCCGTGAAGGCCTTTGCCGAGTGGTTCGGCTCTGCTGAAGTGCAGGCTGCCTGGGCTGACGAGTTCGACTCCTTCCCCTGCAACGAAGGCGCTGTGGCTGAGATCTATGGCGAGGACATCCCTGAGATCTACACCATCAAGAATTTCGCCCTGAACAAGGTGGAAGGCACCGATATGACCTACGCCGAGTATGTGGGCGCTCACTCCTCCGAGTGGACCAACATCATGACCAACCTGGGCTTCTACTGGGCCGACAACTCCGCCGCCCCCGCTGAGCCCGATTGGGACAACCTGGACTGGGCTGTGCTGACCCAGAAGAAGTAATCAATTCAAACCCAGCGCGGCGGGCCTGAGCAAGTCGGGCCCGCCGCTTTCAACATTCCACTCTATTCCCGGGAGGTCGCTCCAGTTATGATTGAACTGAAGAACATCGTGGTCAAATTTGATGATTTCGAGGCCCTGCACAACATCAATGTGGATGTGAAGGAAGGGGAGTTTTTCACCTTCCTGGGGCCTTCTGGCTGCGGCAAAACCACTACCCTGCGCACCATCACCGGATTTATCGAGCCGGTGAGCGGCTCGGTGAACGTGGACGGCAAGGACATCACCAATGTGCCCATCGAGAACCGCAACATCGGCATCGTGTTCCAGAGCTACGCCCTGTTTCCCACCATGACCGTATATGACAACATCGCCTTCGGCCTGAAGGTGAAGAAGCTGAAGAAGAACGAGATCGACGAGAAGGTCCGCGCCATCGCCAAGAAAGTTGATCTCAGCGACGAGCAGCTGAAGAAAGCCGTCAGCCAGCTTTCCGGCGGTCAGCAGCAGCGCGTGGCCATCGCCCGCGCGTTGGTCACCGGCCCCGCCATCATCTGCATGGACGAGCCCCTTTCCAACCTGGACGCCAAGCTGCGTGTCCAGCTGCGCAACGAGCTGAAAAAGATGCAGAAGGACTTCGGCATCACCACCATTTACGTCACCCACGACCAGGAGGAGGCGCTGACCCTTTCCGACCGCATCGCTGTGTTCAACAAGGGCTACATCGAGCAGATCGGCACCCCCAACGAGGTCTACAACCACTCTGCCACCGAGTTTGTGTGCAACTTCATCGGCGACATCAACCGTATTGAAGACGACATCGCCCGCAAGATGGGCCTCTCCCCTGAGGAGAATCACTTCGTCCGCCTGGAGCGTCTGCGGGTCAACCGCCCCGCCGAAGAAAACGAGACCCAGGTGGAGGGCGTGATTGACTCCCGTGAATATTATGGCCTGTATATCAAGTATTACATCCGCACCGGCGAACAGACCCTGAAGGTCATCGAAAAGAACGACGGCATCAACATTTACGAGCCCGGCGAAAAGGTGACCGTGGGCATCCACAAGGCCGATGTGATGAGCTATCCCCGGCAGTAAGGAGGCAATGAAATGAAAAGCAAAGCCCCTGCATGGCTGAAGCCGGAGATGATCTGGAAGGTCTTTGGTACGGCGTTTTTCGTGTACCTGTTCTTCGGCTTTATGCTGCTGCCCTGCCTGAACACCATCACGCAGATCTTTACCACCAAGAACGCCGCCGGCGAGGTCGATCCCCTGGCGGTGATCCGTTTCTTCTTCGCGGGCAACATGCCCAGCTTTGTGTGGAACTCCCTCAAGCTGGCGCTGTCCCTGGTGGTCACGGTGAACGTGGTGGGCGTGAGCATCGTGCTCCTTACCGAGTATTTTGACATCAAGGGCGCAAAGGTGCTTCGTCTCGGCTACATGACCACCCTGATCTACTCCGGCGTGGCGCTGGTAACCGGCTACCTTTTCCTCTACGATTCCGACGGCATCCTCACCAGCTGGCTGATGGACCTGTTCCCCGGCATGAACAAGAACTGGTTCTCTGGGTTCAACGCGGTGCTGTTCACCATGACCTTTGCCTGCACCTCCAACCACATGCTGTTTTTGCGCAACGCCATCCGCGGTATTGACTACAACACCGTGGAAGCCGCCCGCAACATGGGCGCCAAGCCCTTCAAGGTGCTTTTGAAGGTGGTCTTCCCCACGCTGATCCCCACCATGTTCTCCCTCACGGTGATGACCTTCATCACCGGTCTGTGCGCCATGAGCGCTCCCACCCTGCTGGGCTATGACTCCATCAACCCGGAGATCGTCCGTCTGGCGGGCTCCTCCATCGCGGACGAGGCCTTCCCCCAGGCCCGCGCGGCGCTTTTGAGCATCATCCTGGCCATGTTCACCATCATCCTGCTCACGGTGCTGAGCAACTACGAGCGCAAGGGCCACTACCTCAGCGTAAGCAAAACCAAGGCCAAGCTGGTGAAGCAGAAGATCAACAACCCTGTGGCCAATGTGCTGGCGCACATCTACGCCTACGTACTGTTCATCATCTACATGACGCCCGTGGTGATGATCGTCCTCTTCGCCTTCCAGAACTACCCCGCCATCCGCTCCAAGACCCTGAGCCTGGATCAGTTCACGTTCATCAATTTCTTTGGCGCCCAGGACTATGAGTTCCTCACCAACCGGGGCAAGGTGCGCATCCGCGAGGATTCCATCTCCGGCCTCTTCGCCAACGCGGACACGGTGGGCGGCATCCGCCTGAGCTTTGTGCTTTCCGCCCTGGCGGCGGCGCTGGCCTGCGTGATCGTGGTGGTGGCGGTGAACTACATCTTCAAAAACAAGGGCAAGAAGCGGGGCACCGTGCTGGAATACAGCCTGCTGTTCCCCTGGCTTCTGCCCACCATCCTCATCTGCTACTCCTACCGCACCTACTTCAACTCCGAAAGCGTGTGGTATGTGTTCAACCAGAATCTATACATGAGGGAGAACGTGCGCTTCCTCATTGTGATGGCGTACACGGTGGTCAAATTACCATTCGCCCTGCGAATGATCAAGGCGGCCTTCTATGCCATTGACGAAGAGCTGGAGGACGCCGCCCGCAACCTTGGCGCCAGCGGCTTCTGGACCTTCATGAAGGTAAAGCTGCCCATCATACTGCCCAGCGTCCTGGCGGTGTTCGCGCTGAACTTCAACGCGCTCTTCACCGAGTATGACATGTCCGCCACCTTCCACTCCAGCTACGGCAAATCCTACGCCATGGTCATCCAGAACATGTGCGCCGAGGAAGGCCGAGACGGCTACAACGTGAACGCCTCCGGCCGCCGCTGCGCCTCCACGGTGTTCATCATGATCGTTTCCGGCGTGATCCTGTACCTGGTGTATGGCGTTGGCGCACGAGACCTGGGCGAGCGGCTTGAAGCCAGGGAGCGTCGCCGCAAACGCCTTCAGAAGCTGACCGCACCCTTCCGCAAGGAGCAGCCGGAAATCACCTCCGTGCAGCGCTCGGCACCCTGATTCAGCCGTCATCCCTCGGGAAACAAGCTTTCCCGGGGGACTTTTTTGTTTGCGATTGATGGTGACTCACCAAATTCTAATGATCCTATCATGCTCTTCTTTTTGTTTTTCCGGCGGAAACATGCTATTCTTTCAGCGTGGTCAATCATTGCCAATAAACCGAGGAAAGAAGAGATATACCCATGAAGAAGTCTGTCCGGATCCTGCTTGTGATTGTTCTGTGCCTGGTGCTGATCGCCATCAGCCTGCCCGGCGGGATCTCCTTCAACAAGTATAACTATGACGATGCCACTCGCTATACCGCCGGCGGCTGCGAAATAGACCGGCAGGTGAAAAACATTGACATCAGCTGGGTTGCCGGCAAGGTGAACGTTGCCCTGCACGAGGGCGATGAAATCATCCTCTCCGAAACGGCCTCACGCAGGCTGAAGGAAAACGAGGAGCTTCGCTGGCTGGTGGACGGCGATACCCTGTATGTGAAGTATCTCCGCTCCGGCGTCAATTTCTCCTCCGGGCTGCACAAGGAAATGACACTGCTTCTGCCCGAAAACCACCAGCTGAAGAACATCCTGGTTTCCAGCGTTTCCGCGGAAATTGAAGCGGATCTCCCCGAAACGGATGTTGTTGATATTCAGAGCGTGTCCGGCTCTGCTGATGTGCTGTTCCGCGAGACGGGCGAGGTTCGCGTGAACACCGTGTCCGGCAGTTTGCTGCTGTGCTTCGCTGCCGCTCCGGAAAGCATTGACGCGGATGCCATCAGCGGCGGGATTACCATTCAGCTGCCGGCGGACGCCGGCTTTACCGTGGATATGGATAGCGTCAGCGGCCGGATCGGCGGCGACCTGCTGGACGGCGCTGCCGAGGTGAAGAACTATACCCGGGGCAGGGGCGAATGCCGCATCAGCATGAATTCCGTCAGCGGCGGACTCCGGCTGGATGCCTATACCCGCTGAAAATGGCAAAAGGTTTCTGATAATCAACTGTATACCAATGCCCGAAGGCTGTCAGCAGGACTTCGGGCATTGTTTGTGCGGTTCTGTTTGCGATAAAGAAAAGTGGGGGATTATTGCACCTGCACGTGCTTCCTCATGTGAAGAAGGGCGTTCTTTTCCAGCCGTGAAACCTGGGCCTGGCTGATGCCGATCTCCCCGGCCACCTCCATCTGGGTGCGTCCCTCAAAGAAGCGAAGCCGCAGGATTTTCTTCTCCCGCTCATTGAGCCGCTGCAGGGCGTCCTTGATGGATAATTCCTCCAGCCAGTATTCGTCCTTGGTGTTTTCATCCTTTACCTGATCCATGATGTACAGGGCGTCGCCGCCGTCGTTGTACACGGGCTCGAAAAGGCTGACGGGGTCCTGAATGGCCTCCAGGGCGAAGACCACATCCTGCCGTGGCAGCTGCATTTCCGCAGCGATCTCGCTGACGTCCGGCTCCCGGTTCCACAGGGCCTGGAGGCGGTCACGGGCCTGCAGGGCTTTGTAGGCGGTATCCCGCATGCTGCGGCTGACCCGGATCACGTTGTTGTCGCGGAGGTAACGGCGGATCTCACCGATGATCATGGGTACGGCATAGGTGGAGAAGCGCACGTTCTGGCTGGTGTCGAAGTTATCGATGGCTTTCATCAGGCCGATGCACCCCACCTGAAACAGATCATCCACGTTTTCGCCCCGGCCGGAGAATCGCTGGATCACGCTGAGCACAAGCCGCAGGTTTCCCTGGATGAATTCATCCCGGGCTTCCTTGTCGCCGCCGTGCACCAGGGGAAACAATGCCCGCATCCTCTCATTGGTAAGCACCGGCAGGGTGGAGGTGTCCACACCGCAGATTTCTACCTTCCCGTAAGCCATAACGTCGCGCCTCCTGTGGAGTGATACACAGAGTATGACACCGCCGCCGGGGAGATATGCAGGGGTGACAGGGTGCGGCAAAAGCAGTGCGTTTGCGGGGAAATACGACAGATGTGAAGGTATATGCGCACCTTAACCGCTCTGCCGCATGATCTCGCCGTGAAGGCGGTGAAGGATGCGCTTTTCCAGCCGGGAGATATAGCTCTGGCTGATGCCCAGCACATCCGCCACTTCCTTCTGCGTCATTTCCGTGCGGCCGCCCAGGCCAAAGCGCAGGTTCATGATCTGCTGCTCCCGGGGGGAGAGGTGGCTCAGGGCAGTGCGGAGCATCTGCTTTTCGGCGTTTTCCTCCATGCCGCGGTATACGGTATCGCTGTCGGTTCCCAGCACATCGGAAAGCAGCAGCTCATTGCCGTCCCAGTCGGTTTTCAGGGGTTCGTCCAGGGAGACTTCCGCCTTGGTGCGGGAGAAGCGCCTGAGGAACATCAATACCTCGTTTTCGATGCAGCGGCTGGCGTAGGTGGCCAGCTTGATTTTCTTGCCGGGGTCAAATGTATTCACCGCTTTGATAAGACCGATGGTGCCGATGGAGATCAGGTCCTCCAGCATAACGCCGGTGTTTTCGAACTTGCGGGCAATGAACACCACCAGCCGCAGGTTGCGCTCGATGAGGGTCTGGCGGATGGTGCCGTCGTCCTGGTGGAGGCGGGCGCAGAGGGACTGTTCCTCCTCCAGGGTGAGGGGCGCGGGCAGGGGATCCGGGCCGCCGATGTAATACAGCTCCCGGGGCGTGAGCCGGGAAAGCAGCTCCGTGAGCCGCTCACGGGCGATGGCGTAGAGCCTGAAGGTTATGGACACAGGGCGATACCTCCTTGTGAGGATGATAGAACACAATTGGGAACCAGGGCCTGAAAGCCGCTGTATCCCTCGGGACTCAGACCGATAACGGCGTGTATCTCCTGCCAGCCCCGGGACAGGCGGAGGCGCAGTTCCGTGGGACGGAAGATGGGCATCAGGGCGGAGCCTGCCACGGTGCGCACGCTGATGAGCCGCATGCCGGGGAAAAACTCTTCCGGATGGGGGAACAGGCGATGGGCGGCCTTGCGGGAGATGACGATCACCGGCAGGCGGGTGATGGGATCACGAAGCAGGTTTCCGCTGTCCACCAGGGCGTTGAGGGAAACATGACGGCTGTTCAGGGTGATTTCCACCGTGACGCAGGAGGGATGCAGCTGGCCCGGAGCGAAGCGGGCCAAAAACGGCAGCAGGAGCGCCTGGGCCAGCGCCAGGGGCGTGTGGTCAAGGCCCAGGGAGAAGAGCAGCCGGGCGCAGCCGGTGGTGAGCAGGCTCAGCGTAAACAGGCACAGCGCCATGGGGGCGTGGCGGCCCGGGGGAAGACCCGGCCAGGCGGCCATGGGAGAAAACAGCGTGACCGCCGCCAGAAAGAGCAGACGAACCGGGCCGGACGTCCGCAGGGCCAGCAGGCTGGCGGTACCGCAAACCAGGGCCGTGGCGCACGTGCGGAGCCAATTGACCTTCCTCAGCCCCAGACAAAGGCCCAGGGAAATCAGCAGGCTCCAGGCGCTGATGGCCTGCTGAAACAGAAATAGCCACGGGCTCACCGGCATCGCTCCCTTCGTGATCCAAGTATAGAAGGGGAGGGGAGAAGCAACTGTCGAACAGGGGCGCGAAAAAAGGCGAAAGAACCTGCGGGAGCGGAGACTCATAAAATGAAACGGGAAGTTTATGCATTGATGCATAAAAATTTCCCGCAAGGGTTGACTTCCTGGATGGAGTGTGACATCATGAAACGAGGAGAGATTTATCGGGCTGATCTGGATCCGGTGGTGGGCTCTGAACAGGGCGGTATACGGCCGGTGGTGATCATCCAGAATGATATAGGAAACCTTCATTCCACCACGGTGATCGTGGCGGCGGTAACAACCAGCGGCAAAAAGGCCAATCTGCCGGTGCATGTGGCCATCACGGCGGAGGAAAGCGGCCTGAAACGGGATTCCGTGGTGCTGCTGGAGCAATTGCGAACCCTGGAAAAATCCAGGCTGACGAAATACCTTGGCTGCCTGAACGCAGACGCCATGCGCCGCATCGACAAGGCGCTGGCCCTGTCCCTGGGCACGAAGTAATCAACAGGAGGAATACCATGACCCTGCAGGATCAACTCCGGAAGAAGTTCCCCCATTTCGACGCCACCATGGCTTACGTGCAGATTGTGCTGGGCTGCCTCATCGGCGCCCTGGCCTATCCGCTTTTCTTGATGCCCAGCAACATCGCTCCCGGCGGACTCAGCGGCCTGGCCATGATCCTGAACTATCTGTTCCAATGGCCGGTTGGCCTGACCAGCCTGGTGATGAACATCCCCCTATTCCTGGTGGGCTACAAGGCCATGGGCCGGGTGTTTGTGTGGCGCAGCCTGGTGGCGACGGTGCTCTTTTCCGGCGCGATTGACCTGATGAAAATTCCTGCCATGACGGTGGATCCGCTGCTGGGCACGCTGTATGGCGGCCTTCTGCTGGGCGTGGGCCTGGGGCTGATCCTCCGCGGCGGCGCCACCACCGGCGGCACGGATATGATCGCCCGCATGGTGCACAGCAAGATCACCTTCATCAGTGTGGGTATGTTCCTTCTGATGATCGACTGCGTGGTGGTGATCCTGGCGGGCGTGGTGATGGGCACCTCTGAGGGGCTGTACGCGCTGATCTGCATTTTCGTTTCCTCCAAGGTGATCGATATGGTCATGGCAGGCTTTACCTCCAACAAGGCGTGCTTCATCATTACCCCCAGGTGGAACGAGGTGAGCCAGACCATCATGAAAGACCTGGAGCGCGGCGTGACCCAGCTGACGGCCAGGGGCGCCTATTCTGAAAAGGAGAATCCTGTGGTGCTGTGCGTGGCCAGCCGCCAGGAAGTCGCCAGGATCAAGGACATCGTGCGTGAGGCGGACGAGAACGCTTTCATGTTTGTGACCGAGGCGCACGAGGCCCTGGGAGAGGGCTTTTCAAAGCTTTCTGGTGGAGATTGATGCATTTTGATGGAAAGAGCGGAAAAACATACGAAACCTCTTTCAAAATGCGAATGAATCTGCTATAATACACTCATCAGGCACACAAGTGCCAAACACAAGGAGGAAGAAACCACATGAAGAAGCTTGTTTCTCTGCTGCTGGCTCTGGTGATGGTTCTGGGCATGATGTCCTTCGCGTCTGCCGAGGAAACCAAGATCGCCATGATCACCGACTACGGCGATATCACCGACCAGTCCTTCAACCAGACCACCTGGGAAGCCGTTGTGAAGTTCGGCACCGACAACAACATCGAGTACAAGTACTACAAGCCCGATACCAACGATACCGCCGGCCGCGTTGCCAAGGTTGAGATGGCTATCGACGAAGGCTACAATGTCATCGTGATGCCCGGCTACGCTTTCGGCGGCACCATCGCTGAAATCTCCGGCGAATACGAAGACGTGAAGTTCATTGCTCTGGACGTGGGCAAGGGCGACCTGCTGGAAGGCGGCGTGCCGCTGAAGGGCCAGGCCTATGACTACAATCCCGACAACTGGAACCTGAATGACTATGTGCACATGGACAATGTGTACTCCGCCGTCTATCAGGAAGAACTGTGCGGCTACATGGCCGGCTACGCTGCTGTGAAGCTGGGCTATACCAACCTGGGCTTCCTGGGCGGCATGGCTGTTCCCGCTGTTATCCGCTATGGCTACGGCTTTGTGCAGGGCTGTGACGCCGCTGCCAAGGAGCTGGGCATCAATGTGAACATCAAGTATGTTTACGGCAACCAGTTCTTCGGCGACGCCGACATCACCGCTTACATGGACAACTGGTACCAGAACGGCACCCAGATCGTGTTCGCCTGCGGCGGCGGCATCTACACCTCCGCTGTTGACGCTGCCAAGAAGGTCGAAGGCGCCAAGGTTATCGGCGTTGACGTTGACCAGGCTGCCGTGATCACCAACTATGCCGCTGGCGAAGGCGCTTCCGAGGAAGAGCTGGCCAAGTGGGCTGACCTGACTGTGACCTCTGCCATGAAGGGCCTGGCCCCCACCACCATCGACACCCTGACCGACGTGGTGCTCAATGGCAACTGGGCCAACTATGCTGGCAAGATCGTGACCCTGGGCCTGGTGTCCGGCGACGATCCCGCTGTGAACTATGTGCAGATCGCTGACAGCACCCAGTTCGCTGAGGGCAAGTTCACCGCCGAAGACTACAAGGCTCTGGTGAAGGGCATGTTCGAAGGCACCATCACCGTGTCTGCCGACATCGTGGCCGAGCCCGCCGTGACCAACGCCACCGTGGAGTACCTGGGCAACATCAAGTAATCAACCGACCAATAAAGAAGCAGGCGAAAGCCTGCTTCTTTTTTTATGCAGATAAACTGGAAATTATTTTACAAAGCGCCGCCTGGTGTGTTATACTGTATAAAGATATACAGAGAAGTGCAGCGCATCCGTCCGGCGGAAAAGCCGTGGGGCTGCGTCTGATAAAGGAGGTAAAGGCTTTGGAACAGTATGCAGTAGAAATGCTGCACATCACGAAGCGATTCCCCGGTATCATTGCCAATGATGACATCACCCTGCAATTGCGCAAGGGCGAGATCCATGCCCTGCTGGGTGAAAACGGCGCCGGTAAATCCACGTTGATGAGCGTGCTCTTTGGCTTGTATACGCCTGAGGAAGGCGAGATCCGCATGGATGGCAAGAAGGTTGAGATCCGCAACCCCAACGATGCCAACGACCGCGGCATCGGCATGGTGCACCAGCACTTCAAACTGGTGGAGTGCTTCACTGTGCTGGATAACATCATCATGGGTGTGGAGCCCACCAAAATGGGCTTCCTGCAGAAGAAACATGCCCGCGAGAAGGTGAAGGCCATGTCTGAAAAGTACGGCCTGCACGTGAATCCGGACGCGCTGATCTCCGATATCACCGTGGGCATGCAGCAGCGCACGGAAATCCTCAAGATGCTCTATCGCGAGAATGACATCCTCATTTTCGATGAGCCCACCGCTGTGCTTACCCCCCAGGAGATCGACGAGCTGATGCAGATCATGAAGAACCTGGCGGCGGAGGGCAAGTCCATCCTGTTCATCTCCCACAAGCTGAACGAGATCATGGCTGTGGCGGACCGCTGCTCCGTGCTGCGCAAGGGCAAGTACATTGGCACGGTGGACATCGCCAATACCACCAAGGCGGAGCTTTCCCGCATGATGGTTGGCCGCGATGTGAAATTTGCCGTGGATAAGGAAGAAGCCACCCCCGGTGAAGTGGTGCTGGATGTGCAGAACCTTTCCGTGGCCTCCAAGCAGCATGAGAAGGACGCCGTTCGCAATGTGTCCTTCCAGGTGCGCCGGGGCGAGATCGTTTGCATCGCCGGCATCGATGGAAATGGCCAGAGTGAACTGGTCTTTGGCGTGACGGGCCTGGAAAACGTGAAGAGCGGCAAGATCACCATGTGCGGCAAGGACATCACCAAGGCCCCCATCCGCCGCCGCTCCGTTTCCGGCATGAGCCACATCCCGGAGGACCGCCACAAGCACGGCCTGGTGCTGGATTATACCCTGGAGGACAACATGGTGCTCCAGCGCTACTTTGAGCCCCGGTTCACCAATCCCCTGGGCATGCTCAAGCGCCGGGAGATCCGTGCCTATGCGGACAAGCTTATTGAGCAGTATGACGTGCGTTCCGGCCAGGGCGCTGTGACGGCTGCACGCTCTATGTCCGGCGGCAACCAGCAGAAGGCCATCATCGCCCGCGAGATCGACAAGGATCCCGAGCTGCTGGTGGCGGTGCAGCCTACCCGCGGCCTGGACGTGGGCGCCATTGAATACATCCATCAGCAGATCGTGGCCCAGCGTGACGCCGGCAAGGCGGTGCTGCTGGTGAGCCTGGAGCTGGACGAGGTCATGAACGTTTCCGACCGCATTCTCGTGATGTATGAAGGCGAGATTGTGGGCGAGTTTGATCCCAAGAAGGTTACCGTTGAGGAGCTGGGCCTGTACATGGCCGGTGCCAAGAGGGGAGGCGTGCAGTAATGAAGAAAAAGCGTTCATCCATTCTCCGTTACGATGGCGTGCAGACGCTGCTGGCGTCCCTCCTGTGCATCCTGGGCGGTTTGCTCATTGGCTTTATCGTGCTTCTGATCATCGAGCCCTCCGGCGCCTGGGAAGCCATTACCAGCGTTTTGAAGAGCTACTTCCGTTATTCCAGCGCCAAGATGCAGCTGAAATACCTGGGCCAGGTGCTGACGCGCACCGCGCCGCTTTTGATGTGCGCCCTTTCCGTGCTATTTGCCTATAAGGTGGGCATGTTCAACATCGGCGCCGCCGGCCAATATGTGGCTGGCGCCTGCGCGGCGCTGTATATGGGCATCGCGCTGAAGATGCCCTGGTGGGTGTGCATGATCGCCGCCATGGCGGCGGGCGCTTTGCTGGGCGCTTTCAGCGGCGCGCTGAAGACCTACTGCAACGTGAACGTGGTCATTTCCGGCATCATGCTGAACTGGATCGCCCTATACACCACCAACATGGTGCTGAGCATGGACGGTATCAAAAACCCCATGAGCCCCTACACCATGCAGCTGCGCGGCCTGAACACCGAGGGCCTCATCCCGCAGATGGGCCTGAATACCCTCTTCGGCAACGAGAAGAGCGTGACCATCGCCATTCCTCTGGCGATTGTGATGGCCATTGTGGTGTGGTTCATCCTGAACAAAACCAAGTTCGGCTACGAGCTCAAGGCCACCGGCTATAACTTCCACGCCGCCAAATACAGCGGCATGAAGGAAAACCGCAACATCATCCTGACCATGATGATTGCCGGCGCACTGGCGGGCATGGGTGCATCTCTCCTGTATCTGACGGGCATTGAGGAGTGGGAAACCACCATTTCCTCGGTGCCGGCCATGGGCTTCAACGGCATCGCCGTGGCCTTCCTTGGCGGCCTGAGCCCCATCGGCTCCATTCTGGCGGCCTACTTCATCCAGCACATCACCATGGGTGGCGGCAACGTGGACCTGAGCGTGTACTGCGCCCAGATCTCCGGATTGATCTCCAGCCTGATCATCTTCCTGTGCGCCTTTGTGGCCTTCTTCAAGCTGGCGATCCAGAATCGCCTGCGCAAGCGCGAGGAAGCGGCCCTGCTTGCCGCCAAGCCTGAGAAGGGAGGCGAGAACGCATGATTCTGCTCTCGCAATATACGCTTCTGTTTGCCTCTGTGCTGCTGCTGGTGGCCTTGGGCGGCTGCTTCGCCGAACGTAGCGGCGTGATCAACATCGGCCTGGAGGGCATCATGGTCATCGGCGCCCTGGGCGGCGCACTGGTGATGAAGTTCCTGCCCATGGAGCTGGGCGCTGCCACCATGATCGTGGCGGTGATCCTTTCCAGCGCCCTGGCGGGTATGCTGTATTCACTGCTGCTGGCTGTGGCGGCCATCAACTTCAAGGCGGACCAGACCATCACCGGTACGGCCATGAACATGCTGGCCACCGCCGCCGCCACCGTGGGCGTGAAGGCCATGAACACCGCCGCTTCCGGCGGCAACGACGTGTCTTCCGATATCGTCTACACCCGCGCCCGCGATGCGTTCATCGTGCGCTTTGGCAATTTTGAGTTCAACTGGTTCATGGTGGTGGCCCTGGTGGCGCTGCTGGTGGCCTGGGTGCTGCTGTATAAGGTGAAGTTTGGCCTGCGGCTGCGTGCCTGCGGCGAACATCCCCAGGCGGCGGACAGCGTGGGCATCAACGTATACAAGATGCGCTACGCCGGCGTGATGATCTCCGGCATCCTGGGCGGCATCGGCGGCATTGTGTACATCACCGCAGGCGTCAGCTCCTGGAAGTTCGAAAACGGCGTGGCGGGCTTTGGCTTCCTGGCCCTGGCGGTCATGATCTTCGGCCAGTGGAAGCCCTTCAAGATCGCCCTGGCGGCGCTGCTGTTTGGCTTCTTCCGGGCTTTGGGCAATGTGTATACGGGCTTCGACTTCCTCAAGAACCTGAACCTGCCCAGCGGCATCTACAACATGCTGCCCTATATCATCTCCCTGCTGGTGCTGGCTCTGACCAGCAAGAGCTCCCTGGCCCCCAAGGCGGAGGGTATCCCCTATGATAAGGGAAGCAGATAAAATCACCTTCCAGAAGCAGTCGGATTCCGGCTGCTTCTTTTTGTTTGTCCATTTCACACCAAAGATCGGCCAATGAACACAAATGCAAAACGAAATCTTACAAAACGCTGAAAATGTTCGGAAAACGCCTTGACAGCGCATGGGGAGTAGGGTAAAATGAATCGTAATCATTGGAGGAGGGAAGCCGCGTGAAGATGCTGTTCACCTGTTGCGGTCAGCGCTGTTCCCTCTACCGCCATATGCTTTTTGCTACCAACAAGAGCGCAGTGTAACTTCTTACGCTGAGCTCTTTTACTTTGCGCGAAGCATCTGAAAAAAGAAAGGAAAAGCATTATGAAGAAAGTTGCTATCATCATGGGAAGCGACAGCGACCTGCCGGTTCTGAAGCCCGCCTTCGAGCAGCTCAGGAAGCTGGACATCCCCTTTGAGGCCCATGTATATTCCGCTCACCGCACCCCTGTGGAGGCCGCGGAATTCGCCCGCAGCGCCCGTGACAACGGCTTTGGCGTGCTGATCGCCGCAGCCGGCAAGGCGGCTCACCTGGCCGGCGCTCTCGCCGCCCAGACCACGCTGCCTATCATCGGCATTCCGGTGAAGTCCTCCACCCTGGACGGCCTGGACGCTCTGCTCTCCACCGTGCAGATGCCCTCCGGCATGCCGGTGGCCACCGTGGCCATCGACGGCGCCGCCAACGCCGCCCTGCTGGCCGCCCAGATGATCGCCATCGAGGATGCTGACCTGGCCGCCAAGTTGAACGCCCAGCGCCAGGCGCAGCATGACGCGGTCATCGCCAAGAACGATGCGCTGGTCATTGACTGAAGCCAAAAAGACGAACATTCCGTTTGAGATCTCGTCCGAATGTTTGAAAGGAGATTGAACTGATGTTTGACAAACTTCACGAAGAATGCGGCGTATTCGGTATTTTCCGTCGCTCGGGCGAAACTGTGGTGCCGGAGACTTATCACGCCCTGTATGCCCTGCAGCACCGCGGCCAGGAGAGCTGCGGCATCGCCGTGAACGTGGACGGCGTGATCAACTGCCACAAGGGCGCTGGATTGGTCAATGAGGTCTTCAACCGCGAAGCCCTGATGAAGATGCCCGAGGGCAAGATGGCCATCGGGCACTGCCTGTACGGCTCCATCGGCAACGCCAGCGAGAACATTCAGCCGCTTTTGATCAACCACATGAAGGGCGCCATGGCCCTGGCGCACAACGGCTGCCTGACCAATGGCCTGGAAATTCGCGAGGAGCTGGAGAAGAAGGGCATGATCTTCCATACCTCCTCCAACAGCGAGGTCATTGCCTACGCCATTATTCAGGAACGTGTGCGCTGCGGCTCCATTGAGGAAGCTGTCCGCAACGCCATGAAGGTTATCAAGGGCGCTTATTCCCTGGTGATTATGAGCCCCACCAAGCTCATCGCCGCCCGTGACCCGCAGGGCATCCGCCCGCTGTGCATGGGCACCATGGGTGAGGATGTGGTCTTTGCTTCCGAATCCTGCGCGTTCAATGCCATTGGCGCTACCTTCGAGCGGGACATCGAGCCTGGCGAGGTCGTGGTTGTCACCAAGGACGGCGTGAAGAGCTACAAGCCTGAGGTCAGGGAAAAGACCGGCCTGTGCGTCTTCGAATACATCTACAATGCCCGGCCTGACTCTGTGATCGACGGCGCCAGCGTGCATGAGGCACGCCTGCAGGCAGGCGCCTTCCTGGCCCAGGAGCATCCGGTGGAGGCCGATGTGGTCATCGGCGTGCCGGACAGCGGCCTGGACGCCGCTCTGGGCTATGCCCGGGAAAGCGGCATTCCCTACGGTATCGGCTTTATCAAAAACAAGTACATCGGCCGCACCTTCATCCAGCCCACCCAGAAGGAACGCCAGGATGCGGTGCGCATCAAGCTGAACGTGGTTTCCGCCACGGTGAAGGACAAGCGTGTGGTGATGGTGGACGATTCCATCGTCCGCGGAACGACGTCGCTCCCCATCATCAAGCTCCTCAGGGACGCCGGCGCCAAGGAAGTGCATATGCGCCTGGCCTCGCCGCCTTACATCCGCCCCTGCTATTTCGGCACGGACGTGGTCTCGGTGGAGAACCTGATCGCCGCCAACCACACCGTGGAGGAGATCGCGAAGATCATCGGCGTGGACTCCCTGGGGTATCTGTCCGTGGAGGCGTGCGACAAGCTGGCCAAGGGCTGCGGCCTGAGCCTGTGCAAGGGCTGCTTCACCGGCGAGTATCCGGTGGATCCCCCCAAGCGCGATCAGACCCCCCGGCATGAAAAACCCATTTGACCTTAACCATTGATATACATAAGGAGGATCTTCCCCATGAAGAGCGAAAGCGCAAGCTACAAGGCAGCAGGTGTGGACATCGTTGCCGGTTACCAGGCTGTGGAGCTGATGAAGAAGCACGTGGCCCGCACCAAGAATGAAGGCTGCATGGACGACATCGGCGGTTTCGGCGGCCTGTTTGGCCTGAACCTGGAGGGCATCAAGACCCCCGTGCTGGTTTCCGGTACCGATGGCGTGGGCACCAAGATCAAGCTGGCCATGCTGCTGGATAAGCACGACACCATCGGCATCGACTGCGTGGCCATGTGCGTCAACGACGTGATCTGCTGCGGCGCCAAGCCCCTGTTCTTCCTGGATTACATCGCCTGCGGCAAGAACTATCCCGAGAAGATCGCCTCCATCGTTTCCGGCGTGGCCGAGGGCTGCGTGCAGGCCGGCTCCGCCCTCATCGGCGGCGAGACTGCCGAGCATCCCGGCATGATGCCCGATAACGATTACGACCTGGCTGGCTTCTCTGTGGGTGTGGTGGACAAGGACCGCATCATCGACCACAACACCATGAAGGCCGGCGACGTGATGATCGCCCTGCCCTCCACCGGTGTGCATTCCAACGGCTTCTCCCTGGTGCGCAAGGTTTTCGGCCTGGACGACCCCAACGCTGCCGACCGCACCTATCCCGAGCTGGGCGAAAAGTCCCTGTGGGAAACGCTGCTGACCCCCACCAAGATTTATGTGAAGTCCGTCATGGCCCTGCTGAAGGAGATCCAGCCCCGGGCCATCAGCCACATCACCGGCGGCGGCTTCTACGAGAATATCCCGCGCGCCCTGCCCGAAGGCCTGTGCGCCAGGATCAAGAAGAGCGACGTGAAGGTGCTGCCCATCTTCGATATCATCGCCCGTGAAGGCAACGTGCCCGAGCGCGACATGTACAACACCTACAACATGGGCGTGGGCATGCTGATCACCGTGGCCAAGGAAGACGCCCAGAAGGCCCTGGAGATTCTCCACGCCAACGACGAGCCCGGCGCTTACATCCTGGGCGAGATCGTGGAAGGCGAGAAGGGTGTGGAACTGTGGTAAGAGTTGCTGTACTGGTTTCCGGCGGAGGCACCAACCTGCAGGCCATCATCGACGCCAAGGCAGCCGGGAAGATTCCTTCCGCTGAGCTTTCCCTGGTGGTGGCCTCCAACGACAAGGCATACGCCCTGACCCGTGCCGCCAATGCCGGCATCAAAGGTGTGGTGGTGCACAAGGAAAAAGACGAGGACATCGCCCACTACGGCCAGCGGCTGCTGGCCGTGCTGAAGGAAAACGCCATCGATATGGTGGTACTGGCGGGCTTCCTCACCATCCTGCCGGAGAATGTGATCCAGGCCTACGATCACAAGATGATCAACATCCATCCCAGCCTGATCCCGTCCTTCTGCGGTGCAGGCTTCTATGGCCTGAAGGTCCACGAGGCGGCTCTCGCCAAGGGTGTGAAGGTTACCGGTGCCACGGTGCATTTTGTCAATGAGATTCCTGATGGCGGCGACATCATCGCCCAGAAGGCGGTGGAGGTGCTGCCTGACGACACCCCCGAAATCCTGCAGAAACGCGTCATGGAGCAGGCGGAATGGATCATCCTGCCCCGGGCGGTGGAAGACGTTGCAAAGAACATGGAGGTATAAGATATGCAGACCTACGATTTGAACGAACTCCTGGCTAACAACACCTATCCCGGCCGCGGCATCGTGCTGGGCCTGGACGAAACCGGCGAAAACGCTGTGATTGTGTACTTTATCATGGGCCGCAGCGTCAACAGCCGCAACCGCATCTTCGAGGAGACCGACGAGGGCATCATCACCAAGGCCTATGACGAAAGCCTGATGACCGATCCCCACCTGATCATCTATGCTCCCGTCCGCGCCCTGCCTGATGGCAAGACCACCATCGTCACCAATGGCGACCAGACCGATACCATCTACGATTTCATGCAGGAAGGCAAGACCTTCGAGGACGCCCTGCGCACCCGCACCTTTGAGGACGACCGTCCCAACTGGACTCCCCGCATCTCCGGCGTGGTGAAGGTGGAGGACGGCAAGGCCGAGTACAAGCTGTCCATCCTGAAGAGCGACTGCGGCGACGAGAACAGCGTGCTGCGCTACTTCTACGATTACTGCCAGCCCATGCCGGCGAGGGCCGCTTCATCCACACCTATGTGGGCGACGGCAACCCCATTCCCTCCTTCGAGGGCGAGCCTGAGAAGGTGACCCTGAAGGGCGACATTGAGCAGCTGGCCCTGAACACCTGGCAGAACCTGAACGAGGACAACAAGGTGAGCCTGTACGTCAGCTTCATCAGCCTGAAGGACGGCGAGACCGACACCATCATCATCAACAAGCACGAGCAGGACGAGGAGTGAGAACCATGACTGAACTGGAACTGAAGTATGGCTGCAACCCCAACCAGAAGCCTTCCCGCATTTTCATGACCGAGGGCCAGCTGCCCATCGAGGTCATCAACGGCAAACCCGGCTACATCAACTTCCTGGATGCCCTGAACGGCTGGCAGTTGGTGAAAGAGCTGAAGGAAGCCACCGGCCTGCCCGCTGCTGCTTCCTTCAAGCACGTCAGCCCCGCCGGCGCTGCCGTGGGTATGCCCCTGGACGAGACCCTGCGCAAGATCTACTTCGTGGGCGATGTGGAGCTGTCCCCCCTGGCCTGCGCCTATGCCCGCGCCCGCGGCACTGACCGTATGTCCTCCTTTGGCGACTGGATCAGCCTGAGCGACGTGTGCGACAAGGCCACCGCCCTGCTGATCAAGCCCGAGGTATCCGACGGCGTGATCGCCCCCGGCTATACCGACGATGCCCTTGAGATCCTCAAGGCCAAGCGCAAGGGCGGCTACAACATCGTCAAAATTGATCCCGACTACAAGCCCGATCCCATCGAGCGCAAGCAGGTTTTCGGTGTGACCTTCGAGCAGGGCCGCAACGAGTTTGAGATCAACAACGCCCTGCTGGACGATATCGTCACCAAGAACAAGGACCTGCCCGAGGACGCCCGCCGCGACCTGATCATTGCCCTGATCACCCTGAAGTACACCCAGTCCAACTCTGTGTGCTATGCCAAGGGCGGCCAGGCCATCGGTATCGGCGCCGGCCAGCAGAGCCGCATCCACTGCACCCGTCTGGCGGGCCAGAAGGCCGACAACTGGCTGCTGCGCCAGCACCCCAAGGTTCTGAACCTGCCCTTCGTGGAGAAGATCGCCCGCCCCGACCGTGACAATACCATCGACGTGTACATTTCCGATGACGCCGACGAAGTGCTGGCCGACGGCCGCTGGCAGCGTTTCTTCACCCAGCAGCCCGAAGTGCTGACCCGTGAGGAGAAGCGCGCCTGGCTGGACCAGCAGACCGGCGTGGCCCTGGGCTCTGACGCCTTCTTCCCCTTCGGCGACAACATCGAGCGTGCCAAGCGCTCCGGCGTGAGCTATGTGGCCCAGCCCGGCGGCTCCATCCGCGACGATCAGGTGATCGAGACCTGCGACCTCTATGATATGGTGATGAGCTTCACCCATATGCGTCTGTTCCACCACTAATGACATAACGGGGAAAGAGCAGCCTTACTGCTCTTTTCCCTGTTTTTTCGGAGGATGAAAAATGAAGGTTTTAATTGTTGGCGGCGGTGGCCGCGAGCATACAATCGCAACGAAAATCGCTGAGAATCCCAGCGTGACCAAGCTCTACGCCGCGCCTGGCAACGGCGGCATGGCGGACATTTGCGAGCTGGTTCCGCTGAAGGCCACGGACATCACCGGCATCACCGCTTTCTGCAAGGAAAACAAGATGGACTATGTGGTGGTAGCCCCCGATGATCCCCTGTGCCTGGGCCTGGTGGATCTGCTGGCCGAGGCCGGCATTCCCGCTTTCGGCCCGGAAAAGAAGGCTGCCATTATCGAGGGCAGCAAGGTCTTCTCCAAGAACCTGATGAAGAAGTACAACATCCCCACCGCTGCCTACGAGGCCTGCGACGAGTATGACGAGGCGGTGGCCTACATCAACTCGCTGCCCGAAGCTCCCCTGGTAGTGAAGGCCGATGGTCTGGCCCTGGGCAAGGGCGTGCTGATCTGCCAGAACAAGGCGGAAGCTCTCGAGGCTGTGAGCACCATGATGAAGCACAACGCCTTTGGTGCTTCCGGTCACCGGGTGGTTATTGAGGAGTTCCTCACCGGCCCGGAGGCCTCCGTGCTGGCCTTCACCGACGGCAAGGTGGTGAAGCCCATGGTGTCCTCCATGGATCACAAGCGTGCCCTGGACCATGACGAGGGCCTCAACACCGGCGGCATGGGCACCATCGCCCCCAACCCCTACTACACCCCCGAACTGGCTGAGCGCTGCATGAAGGAAATCTTCCTGCCCACCATCGAGGCCATGAACGCCGAGGGCCGAACCTTCAAGGGCTGCCTCTACTTCGGCCTGATGATGACCCCCAACGGCCCCAAGGTGATCGAGTACAACTGCCGCTTCGGCGACCCGGAGACCCAGGTAGTGCTGCCCCTTTTGAAGAGCGACCTATTGACCATTATGCAGGCCACCACCAACGGCACCCTGGCGGAGACCGAGGTGGTCTTCGATGATGGCGCTGCGGCCTGCGTGGTGCTGGCCAGCGGCGGCTATCCCCAGAAGTACCAGACCGGCTATCCCATCTCCGGCCTGAAGGAGGCGGGGGAGACGGCCCACATCTTCCATGCCGGCACCAAGCTGGGCGAGGATGGCGAGATTCTCACCTCCGGCGGCCGTGTGCTGGGTGTGACCGCCACCGCCGATACCCTGAAGGAAGCCACCGCCAAGGCCTACGAAGCCGCGGAGAAGATCAGCTTCACCGACCTGCACAAGCGCAATGATATTGGCCAGAGGGCCCTGATGGAGGTACAAGCATGAGCGTCAAGCGCATCTATGTAGAAAAAATGCCCGAGTATGCGGTGGAAGCCAAGCAGTTGCTCTGGGAAATCCGCCACATCCTGCTGATCAAGAATATTACCGGCCTGCGCTTCCTGAACCGCTATGACGTGGAGGGTGTGGCCGACGAACTGTACAACACCTGCAAGCCCATTGTGTTCTCCGAGCCCCAGGTTGACGTGACCTACGACGCTCTGCCCCAGGGCGGCAAGGCTGTGTTCGCCGTGGAATACCTCCCCGGCCAGTACGACCAGCGCGCCGCCTCCTGCGAGGAGTGCATCCAGCTGGTGGGCCAGTGCGAGCGTCCCACCGTGCGCACCGCCCGTGTGTACATCCTGGAGGGCGACTTCACCGAGGAAGAGCTGAACAAGGTGAAGAAGCACGTGATCAACCCCGTGGAATCCCGCGAAGCTGACCTTGCCGAAAAGGAAACCCTGCAGCAGGTCTACGATACCCCCGACCATGTGGAGACGCTGACCGGCTTCACCACCATGGACATGGAGGCTGTGCAGGAATTCGTGAAGAAGTACGGCCTGGCCATGGATAAGGATGACCTGGCCTTCTGCCGCGATTATTTCGCCTCCGAAAAGCGCGATCCCACCCTCACCGAGATCCGCATGATCGATACCTACTGGTCCGACCACTGCCGCCACACCACCTTCCTGACCACCATCGACAAGATGGCCATCGAGAAGGCTGCGGTGGAGAAGGCCTTCCAGCGCTACCTGGCGGCCCGCGTGACCGTGTACGGCGAGGAGAAGGCCGCCAAGCGTGCCGTCAACCTGATGGACATCGCCACCATGGGCGGCAAGTACCTGAAGAAGATCGGCCAGACCCCCAATATCGACGTGTCCGAGGAGATCAATGCCTGCTCCATCAAGATCGACGTGGATGTGGACGGCGTGAACGAGCCCTGGCTGCTCATGTTCAAGAACGAGACCCACAACCATCCCACCGAGATCGAGCCCTTCGGCGGCGCGGCGACCTGCATCGGCGGCGCCATCCGCGATCCGCTCTCCGGCCGTACCTACGTGTACCAGGCCATGCGCGTCACCGGCGCGGCGGATCCCCTCGTGCCCGTGAGCGAGACCATGCCCGGCAAGCTGCCCCAGCGCAAGCTGGTGACCACCGCTGCCGCCGGTTACTCCTCCTACGGCAACCAGATCGGCCTGGCTACCGGCCTCGTCGATGAGATGTACCACCCCGGCTACGCGGCCAAGCGCCTCGAGATCGGCGCGGTCGTCGGTGCGGCTCCCGAGAAGAACGTCCGTCGTGAAGTGCCTGCTGCGGGCGACAAGATCGTCCTGCTGGGCGGCCGCACGGGTCGTGACGGCTGCGGCGGCGCCACCGGTTCCTCCAAGAGCCACAAGCTGGAGTCCATCGAGACCTGCGGCGCGGAAGTCCAGAAGGGCAACGCCCCCACCGAGCGCAAGCTGCAGCGTCTGTTCCGCGATGAGAGCGTGACCCGCCTGATCAAGCGCTGCAACGACTTCGGCGCGGGCGGCGTGTCCGTTGCCATCGGCGAGCTGGCTGACGGCCTGATGATCGACCTGGACAAGGTTCCTAAGAAGTACGACGGCCTGGACGGCACCGAACTGGCCATCTCCGAGTCCCAGGAGCGCATGGCTGTCGTGCTGGAAGCCAAGGACGTCGAGACCTTCCTGGCCGCTGCCGAGCGCGAGAATCTGGAGGCCACCGTGGTGGCGGAAGTCACCGCTGAGCCCCGTCTGCGCATGACCTGGAAGGGCAACACCATCGTAGACCTCTCCCGCGAGTTCCTCAACTCCAACGGCGCGGAGAAGCACACCACCGTCGCTGTGCCCGAGGACGGCGTGCAGCAGGTGACCTTCCCCGGCGACACCGTCACCGAGAAGCTGGCCAACATGGTCGGCAACCTGAACATCTGCTCCAAGCAGGGCCTGAGCGAGCGCTTCGACGCGACCATCGGCGCGGCCACCGTGCTGATGCCCTTCGGCGGCGCGAAGCAGCTGACCCCCAACCAGACCATGGTCGCGAAGATCCCCGTGCTCAAGGGCGTGACCGACACCGTCTCCGGCATGGCCTACGGCATGCACCCCGAGCTGCTGGAGCAGTCCCCCTATGAGGGCAGCTACCTGGCGGTTATCGAGAGCATGACCAAGCTGGTGGCGGCGGGCTTCGACTACAAGGAAGCCTACCTGACCTTCCAGGAGTACTTCGAGCGCATGACCTCCGATCCCTCTCGCTGGGGCAAGCCCTTCGCGGCGTTGCTGGGCGCGTTCGACGCGCAGCTTGACCTGAACATCGCTTCCATCGGCGGCAAAGATTCGATGTCCGGCACCTTCGAGAAGATGGACGTGCCCCCGACCCTGTGCTCCTTCGCGGTGGCTCCGGGCAAGGCCAGCAATGTCATCTCTCCTGAATTCAAGGCGGCGGGCCATGCC
>JAFVVG010000002.1 GCA_017502305.1 Clostridia bacterium
CTGTATCTTGACGAACGCTCCGTATCCACAGAGCTGGAGCACTTCATGACAGAGCTGGCCAGCATGACGGACAAACTAACAGTACAGGTGGCCGAACGCTCTGCCTCCTCGCAGGATACCCCCTGCGTGCGCGTCTGTCAGCAGGATGGCTTATGGACTGGTATGGCCTTCCACGGCATTCCCGGCGGGCATGAGTTCACCGCCTTTGTGCTGGGGCTGTACAACGCAGCAGGGCCCGGTCAGACGCTGGATGAAGATACACGCCAGGACATTGCTGCACTGAACAAACCGGTGGAGATGAAGGTGCTGGTGTCCCTTTCCTGCACTATGTGTCCTGACCTGGTTGTGGCAGCACAGCACATCGCAGCCCTCAATCCCAATGTGACTGCGGAAGTGTATGATCTTGCACATTTCGAACAGTTGAAGAATCGTTATCAGGTTATGAGCGTACCCTGTCTGGTCGTGAATAACGAGCAAGTCACCTTTGGCAAGAAGAATATCCAGCAGCTCTTGACTTATCTCGAAGGAGAAGGCTGAATATAGGTGGCTGTGTTGCATTGCTGCAATCTTCTCTCGCAGATCGTAATACAGCTGTTACGGATTCATCACTTTGATAAAGCGGAACATTTCGTCCGGCCCCTCGTCAGGGTCGTGTTCCTGAGCATCAAGCAGATCGTGTTCGGGTTGGAAATACTCGCACCAGAACTGATCAATCTGAAAGCCGCATTTATTGACATAAAAATGGATGTTGCGCTTCTCAAAGTATGGTGTGCAGGTTTCCCATACCACTGTTTCGGGATGCAGAGCCTCAACTGCTTGCCAGGCACCGTAACCGATCCCCTTGCTGTGTTCATCGGGCAGCGTAAAAAGAATTTCCAACTCGTTGTGATGGGTTTCCTTGTCAATTTTCAGAATGACACCGCCGACTTTCCTGCCGTCTGCAACAATGCGGTAGGTTTCACTGTTCGGCTCGTCGATACAACGCTCAATGGTTTTGCGGGAAATGATCTCTCCCTCAAAATCAATGTGATCATCCCGCTTGCCAAACTCCTGCAATGCACCGTATTTGAATGCCCATTGGTTATCCAGGATAAACTGCTCGCGATCATCTGGGGCAAGAGGGATGAGGTTTACTTCAGTATGCTTCATGATTAACCTCCTGAAAAAAACAACCTGGGCTATTGCTCAACAATAACCCAAGCTCACTTGGACACCTAATCCGGCTTTTCGGTGCTACGGCACACTGCCTCCGGTGACAAGTTCATTATACATCTATATTCCCGGCGAAGCAATAGGGCGGGATGAACCCGGAAATGAATACAACAGTTAATCCGCAAAGAATATGTCAATTTGGGGCCCGGCTACCTGCTCGTTGATATACACCAGGTTGAATTCCCCGGTGATCTGCATGTCCTCCACATGGAAGGTCGCCAGATCGCTGCGGCAATGGCTGATGGGCTCGTAGGCAAAGGTGATGGCCTGCTCCATGCCGACCAACTCGCAGATGACGGAGAAATTGCTGATGGCAGAGCAGCGGCGGAAGCTGTCCAGGGAATAACCCCGGCCGGCGATAGCCTGCTCCAGCAGCATCCGGGTGCCGGAACCCTTCTCGCGGACGATGAGGTTCTCGCACAGAGCATCCTCCAGTGTTACGGTCTGTCCGGCAAAGGGGTGCGAGGCACTGCATATCCCCACAAAGCGCTCCCGCTTGTAGAGTCTGTGGGGATATTTTTCTTTGTCGAACACGCCCTCGATGATGGCAAAGTCCAGCTCACCATGCTCCAGCATGGACAGCAGCGTTTCCGTGTTGTCCACGATCAGATCAAGCTGGTGATGCTCATCCCGCAAAAACGCCCGCACAGTGGGGACGATCACGAATTCACCAATGGTCTTGGTGGCACCGACCCGCAGATGCAGCGTGTCCGTCTGCACAAACCCGGCGCGGAGGTCATGCTCTGCCGCCCGGGTGCTGTCGATGTACCGCTTCAGCTGCTCTGCTTCCCTGGTACGCAGCAGCTGACGTCCGTCGTATGCGAAGAGCTTCACCCCATAGAAGCGCTCCAGGTGGTGGATGTGCTGCGTCACGCCTGGCTGCGTCATACGCAGACGCTCAGCGGTGCGGCGGTAGTTCATCTCCTCGTACAGGGTCAGGAAGGTTTCGATGCGATAGTCCAGCATGTCGATCTCCATAAAATCAAATTTGCATGTGATAACAAATGATAATTTCATTTTATCATGCAAACGTGATATAATCAAGCCGTTCATCACACCAAAGGAGATTCACCATGAAGATCATGAAGCTGCTTCCCGGCATTGTGCTGCCGGTCATCGTGGCGCTGCTGGCCTGCTGGCTGGAGGGCTTGCTGCCCATCCACCTGATCGGCTCTGCGGTCATCGCCATGTTCATCGGTATGTTCCTCAACCAGTTTGTACGCAAGACGGACGTGTTTGCCGCAGGACTGAAGTTCACCTCCAAGAAGATCCTCAAATTCGCCATCATCCTGCTGGGCCTGTCGCTGAACATCACCACCATCCTGCATGTGGGCCGGATGTCCCTGACGGTGATGGTCTTCACCCTTCTGACCTGCTTTGGCGGCGGGTATTTCATCGGCAAGGCACTGGGGCTGAACTGGAAGCTGTCCAACCTGATCTCCGCAGGTACGGGCATCTGCGGCGGATCGGCCATTGCGGCCATCGCTCCCACCATCGACGCGGACGACAACGATGTGGCCTACGCCATGTCCGCCACGTTCCTGTTTGACATGGCGATGATCGTGCTGTTCCCCATCATGGGCCGGGCGCTGGGCATGACGGATCAGGCATTCGGCATCTGGGCAGGCACAGCGGTGAACGATACCTCCTCCGTGGTAGCCACCGGCTACGCCTTCTCCGAGGCGGCAGGCGATTTCGCTACCATGGTCAAGCTGACCCGCACACTGGCGATCATCCCCACGGTGATCGTGTTCGCCCTTGTGCAGCTGAACCTCAAGCGTAAGGAAGCTCTCTCCCTCCAGCAGGACGGCAGCCAGCTCAAGGCTGAGTTCTCTATCAAGAAAATCTTCCCCTGGTTCATCCTGGGCTTCCTGGCCATGTCCGTCGTGGCGAGCATCTTCCCCTTCCCCGCGCAGGTAGTCAGCGGCACCAAGACCGCCAGCAAGTTCCTGATGGTCTGCGCCCTGGCCGCCATCGGCCTGAACACCTCCTTCGCCAGCATGAAGAAGGCAGGCATCCGGCCCATGATCCACGGCTTCATCATCTCTGCGCTGGTGGTGATCGTGGCGCTGCTGGTGGAAATGGGCATGGGGATCGTGTAACATTCTGGACAGAATATCACAAAGCCGCTGACAATGTCGATGTCAGCGGCTTTTGCTGTACCAGATCATCTTCTCTGTTCTTTTTCCGACACTTCCCCATAATCACCTGCTTTTATCAAAATATTTCAGGCAGTTCAGCAGCGACAGTATGACCTGAGCCATTGCCTCACATGATTCGTCCTGTCCGTTGCGCAGCCAGTCCACGATGATCCGGTAAGAGCCGCCTGCCATATAGGAAAAAGCATAGGGCGATAGGTTCTTCTCCGGAAGCACCAGCGAAACCAGTTGGGCAATATAACTGTCAAAACGGTCGCTGAGCAGATGTACCGCCGAGGAGTTGGCCAGACAACGGAAAAAACGTGCCTCCGTTTCACCAATGTAGCGGAAAAACAGAAGGACGATGCGTTCCAGATCGTCTCTTGCTTTGTCCACATCCTGCACGAATTCTTCAAAGCAGCTGTCCAGATGCTGCACCAGTATATCTTCCATACGATCATAGCTGCGGTAATAGGTCATGCGGGAAACTCCGGCAGCATCACACAATTCGCCGACATTGATGCTCTCCAAGGGCTTGCGTTCCATCAGCCCCAGCAGGGCATCGTACAGGCATTGCTGAAAGAATTCCTTTTGCTCTGTGTTGTTCATGATACATTTTGCTCCTTTTGTCACACCTGCCGGAGATCGCATTGACGGCACAATCAGTACGGTGTTACAATAGTAACATCATAAGTTCGGCAGGTCAAGAGGAGGAAGCCATATGCGTAAGAAGATCGCCCGTCTGGCACAGAGCCAGGAAGATTATACCCGTCTGGGGCTGAAAGCCGGGATGGTTGAACCATGGGAGGATGGTCTGCACACCAGCGGCAGATTCGGAGAGTACGAATGGTGGTACTTCGACGCCAAGTTGAACGACGGCTGGTCGCTGGTGATCGGCTTCTATTCCCAGCCGGTTACAGCGGCGTGCATCGGCTTTGCACCCAGCATCACTTTTGCGCTGACCCGTGGCGAGGAAGTCATCCGTGAAACGATCAAGGTGGACGCGAAGGACTGCTCCATGAGCAGGGAAGGCTGCTGCGTCCGCTACGGCGAAAGCTGCTTTGAGGGCGATCTGCATACCTATCATATTCATGTGGCCGGTAAGGTTGTGCAGGCTGATGTGAAGCTGACGGCCAATGCGGCTTCCTGGCGGCCTGAGACAGGGCATTTCCTCTTTGATGAAAAGAAGTTCTTTGCATGGCTGCCTTCCGTGCCGGAGGGCTCGGTGGAAGCTACCATTACTGCCAATGGCCAAACCATGTCTTTCACCGGAACAGGTTATCACGACCACAACTGGGGCAATATCGGTATGTACTGGGTGATGCACCACTGGTACTGGGGTCGTGCCAAGGTGGGCGATTATCAGGTGATCTCCAGCTATATCACTGCACACAAGCCTTATGGCTACGAGCATTTTCCCATTTTCCTGCTGCTGAAAAACGGTGAAAAGCTGGGCGATGATCCTCGTTACCTGACCTACACGCAATCAGAACCCGCATTCGACCCTGTGACCCGCAAGCATTATCATCAGAAACTCTGCTACGATTACAACGATGGTCAGCAGCATGTCCGCGTGACCTATGCAGCAAAAGAGATCATCGAATACTTTACCGTCGCCAACGCCAAGACCAGCGCACAGGCTAAGGCCAGCGGACTGCTGCTGTGGATCGTCCGGCAGGCCAGACTTGATCCCAGCTACATCCGCATGACCGGCACCGTAACGCTGGAGCGTTTTGAGGGCAATACGATGGTGGAACGTGTCGAAGCCCCCGGACTGTGGGAGCAGATGTACTTCGGACTGGACGAGGATGTGTAATGAAGAAGAAAAGACGCTGGATGATCGTTCTTGCGGTCATTCTGATTGCCGCCCTGTCCGGCGCGGTCTGTGGACGGCTGCTGCTGGACAGCATCATATGAGGTATGCCATGAGCAAAAAAGCATTTGGCGCATGGATGTGCCTGTTGTTTGCAGGCGTATTTCTGTTTAGCGCACTGCTGTCCATCTGGTATGCGGGCAGCGCACCCATGCGGCTGCTGGCGGTGGAGTGGAACGAAACCGTAGGGACGATCTATCGTGATCTGCCCTATCAGGACGGGCTTCATTATGACCTGTACATTCCCGCTGACATCGACCAGACTTCGCCGCAGCATCTGCTGTTGTTCATCCACGGCGGCAGCTTCAACTCAGGTGCAAAGGAGGATGGCGATGCGTGGTGCAGATATTTCGCTTCTCAGGGCTATATAGCTGCCACGCTGGACTATTCTCTGCAGGGCGAAGGACGGCAGGTTCCCTTGCAGCAAATGAATGATGAGATTGCCGCCTGCGTCGCTGCCATTGATGCCTATTGCACCAGTCTGGGCTGCCAGATTGACGGCATGGCTCCAGTGGGTGTATCTGCCGGAGGTACGCTGGCAATGAACTACGCCTATACCTGTGCGGATTCTTCTGCGATCCCGGTACGCTTCGTGTGTCAGCTGGCTGGTCCGGCAGATTTTCAGCCGGAGGACTGGGGATTATTGAAGCAGGCGAATGGTATTACCAGCGATGAGGATTTCATCGCCATGATGGCAGGCAATGGATCAATTGACGAAATATCCCCTGCGCAGCTGATTACTCCTGCTTCTGTACCTACGCTGATGGGCTATGGACTGCGGGATCATGTGATCCCTGGCAATCAGCGACTGAAAATGACAGAAGCCTTGCGCAGCAATGGCGTTCCCTTCGAGTGCCATGAGTTTCCGAACTCCAATCACGGCTTGTATGCTGATCTGGATGTACTGCAAATCTTTCTGGATCAATTACTTGCGTGGTGCGAGCGTTATTTCTGAATAAGCAAAATGGAGCCGCCAGAAGGATTTCCGGCGGCTCTAAATTGTCAGGTCGTATGACTGCTGGAACCAGCAGCCCCTTGCCTGACGGTCTCATTTAAGTGGCTTTTCTGCATCTGCGCAATCCGCTCTCGCAGATCGTAGAGTGCTGTACCGATGGTGTCAAAAGCAGAAGCGGCAACCTCCTCGTTGTTCTTCATGCCCAGTCGGTGAAGTGGTTCGGCGTCACCTTCAAACAACGCCAGCGCACCTTCGGCCAGTAGGCGGATGTCAGCGATGTCATTGCCCACATTCCAGAAGTAGGTATTGAGTGCCTTGATCTGATCGTTCATCACACATACACCAGCTCTGCATAGACGATCTCTTCGGCACAGGCGCGGATGTTATTCATCGCACCCACCCACGCCATCTGATCGCGGCCTTTGAGTTCTTCCGTGATACCCTGGGCGACCTTCATAGCTTGGATGAGGCTTTCCAGTCGTTCGGTAGTCTCCTGATTGAACAGGGCAAGATATGTGAATAGCTCACCGGACAGCACCAGCTGGTTGAAGGTGCTGGGGCGATGTTCCCGCAGGAACTCCCTGCGCTTGCGTCCCCAGAAGCCGATGTCACCGGCATCCGGCGGTAAAGCAAAGTTAGGGAAGTAGTAGTCGCCGACTTTTACATAGGGGATGCTCTGGTCAGATTCACGCTCGTTGTTCATGTTGCAGCTCCTTTCGCAGTTCGTGGAAGGGTTACAGAGGGATTCTTACTCCTTTCCTCATAACCACTCTCATTCACCACAAACGAGCCGCAGTCATGATGTAATGTGAAGGATAAATCCTTCCTTTACATCATACATACTGGCTATGCCACTTTTTTGACGCACAGAGGCGCACCCTGCACGGATGCGCCTTCTGGTTGTTATGGATTATTCGGCCTTGGGCTCCTCGGCCTTCTTCTTGCGGGGAGCGCGGGGCTTCTTCACAGGAGCCTCGGCAGTTTCGGCAGGAGCTTCCTCTGCCTTGGCCTTGCGGGTACGGGTCTTCTTCACGGGAGCCTCAGCGGCTTCCTCCTTCACCTCAGCCACCTTCTTGGCGCGGGGCTTGCGGGCAGGCTTCACTTCAGCCTCGCCTTCAGCCTTCACCTTACGGGTGCGGGTCTTCTTCACAGGGGCTTCTTCAGCCGCAGCCACAGGAGCCTCTTCCTTCTTCACGTCGGCACACAGGGCCTCATACATGGCCAGGTACTTGCCGGCGGAGTTGGTCCAGCTGTAATCGCCGGTCATGCCGCGCTGCTGCAACTTCTGCCACACGTCCTTGCGGTCGTTGTAGAAGTCGATGGCACGCTGGATGGTGTTGAGCATGTCGTGGGCGTTGTAGTTGAAGAAGGAGAAGCCGTTGCCCTCGTCGGTATACTCGTTGTAGGAGAGCACGGTGTCGCGCAGGCCGCCGGTCTCGCGGACGATCGGCACAGTGCCGTAGCGCAGGGCAATCAGCTGGCTCAGGCCGCAGGGCTCGAACTGGCTGGGCATCAGGAACATATCGCAGCCGGCATAGATCTGATGGGCCAGCGCATGATCCATGGTGAAGCGGGCGGCAACCTTGCCCTTGTACTCGCCTTCGGCCCAGCTGAACAGGTTCACATAGCGGCTTTCGCCCATGCCCAGAACCACCAGCTGCACCTTTTTCTGCATCAGGTCACCCATGATGTAGTCCACCAGGTCAAGGCCCTTCTGGTTGCTCAGGCGGCCCACCATGCCGATGACGGGGATATCGGGGTTGACTTCCAGGCCCAGCTTCGCCTGCAGGTCAGCCTTGCAGACGGCCTTGCCTTCCAGGGTCTCGAAGGTATAGGTCTTGGCGATGCGGTTGTCGATGGCAGGATCATAGTCCACCATGTCGATGCCGTTGAGGATGCCGTGCACGCTCTCCTTGCGGGCGCGGAGCAGGCCATCCAGGCGCTCGCCGTAATAGGCGGTCTGAATCTCCTCGGAATAGGAGGGGCTCACGGTGGTGATCACGTCGGCGTACACCAGGGCAGCCTTCATGAAGTTGGCACAGCCATAGCACTCCAGCTTGTCATCGGTCCACAGGCTGTCGCCCAGGCCCAGCACGTCCTGCACCTCGCGGATGCCGAAGATGCCCTGGTACTGCAGATTGTGGATGGTGTACATGGTCTTCATGTTGGCGAAGAAGGGCAGATGGGCATACTGGATCTTCAGCAGGGCGGGGATCATGCCGCTCTGCCAGTCGTGGGCGTGAATCACGTCGGGCTGGAAGTCCAGCATGGGCAGGGCGTTCAGAGCGCCGCGGCAGAAGAAGCCAAAACGCTCGTATTCATCGCCGCCCAGGCCATAAATGTAGGGCCGGCCGAAGTAATACTTGTTGTCCATGAAATACCAGATCACGCCGTCCTGCTTGAGCATCTCGATGCCGCAGTACTGGCGGCGCCAGCCCAGCTGCACCTCAAAGTCGCACACGTGGGTCATCTGCTGGGTGTACTTCTCCGGGATGGAGCCATACAGGGGCAGAATCACGCGAACGTCGTGGCCCTGCTTGGCCAGCACAGGGGCCAGAGCGCCCACCACGTCAGCCAGGCCGCCGGTCTTTACAAAAGGTACGCATTCACTTGCGGTAAAAAGGATCTTCACAGTAGTTTGCCTCCTAAGTTTTTTTGCCGCGCGGCTTGATCCGCGGCACAGGTCTGCGACCATGAAAGGCCGCGCCAACGGGTTCTATCATAACCGATTGGCGCGGCTTTTGCAAGTGTCACATTTGGGCCAATTTCAGCCGCGAAAATCAAGCTTTGATCCTGACCTGTGGCGGATTGGCTCCGGCCACCGGCCGGTTTTTAGATGACCACGTTCTTGGCGATCACGATGGGATACACCGCAGGGCCGATGAGACGGGCGTTGCGCTTGATGGTAGCCTGCTTATCCAGGATGCAGTTCTCGATGTAGGCGTCAGCCTGCACATAGCCGTCCTGCATGATGATGCAGTTCTTCACGTGAGCGCCGGGGGCGATATGCACACCGCGGAACAGCACGCTGTTTTCCACCTTGCCTTCGATGACGCAGCCGTCTGCCACCAGGGAGTTCACCACATTGGCGCTCTCGGTGTAGCGGGCGGGCATTTCGTCACGGACCTTGGTAAACACGGGCAGGTTGGGGTGGAACAGCTCGCGGCGCTTGGCGGCGTCCAGCACGTCCATGTTGAACTTGAAGTAGCTCTGCACAGAGTCCATGCGCCAGCAGGGGCCCTTGTACTCATAGGTGTTCACGCGGGCCTTGCCCTCGGCCACCAGGCGGATGAGCACGTCGCGGTTCATGTCATGATGGCCATGGGCCACTCCCTTGTCCACCAGCTGGCGGAGAAGCTCACGCTTCATGACCAGCACGTCCATGGAGGTGTTCTCATAGCTGGGATGGGTGGGATCCACTTCCACGTCGGTGACGTTGCCGGTCTCATCGACGGAAATGTAGCAGCCATATTCATCGCGCTGCATGCCGGGATCCTTGGTGTACATCATGGTGATGTCAGCGCCGGATTCCTGGTGATAGCGCACCAGATCAGCGATCTTGGCGTTGTAGATGATGTTGGAGCCGCTCAGCACCAGGTATTCCTGCTTGGAGCGGGTCAGGTAGTTGGTGTTGGAGCGCAGGGCGTCCAGCATGCCGGAGTACACGCCCACGTTTTCACGGGTCAGGAAGGGAGGCAGCACATACATGCCGTCGTTCTTGCCGTGAAGGTCCCATTCCTTGCCGGAGCCCAGGTGGTCCATCAGGGAGTGGTAGTTCTTCTGCATGATAACGCCCACGTTCTTCACGCCGCCGTTTACCATGGAGGAAACCAGGAAGTCGATCACGCGATAGCGGCCCAGCACAGGCAGAGCGGCGATAGCGCGGGTCATGGTCAATTCGCGCAGACGGGCGTCGTTTTCACCGGTGTAAATTACACCCATAACGTTTTTCATGGAATTCAATCCTTTCGCTGCATGATGAAGGGGTTAAAACTCGGTGTTCTCGTCCACCTGCACACCGGCAGCAACCTTGGCGCCGGCGGGAACGTTCATGTTCTGGCCAACCACGGCAATGTTGCCGGTCTCCTCGCCCACAAAGCTGCCAGCGCCCACAACGGCGTTTTCAGAAACGATGGCACGACGGACCACAGCACCGCGCTTGATGACGGAACCAGGCATGATCACGCTGTCCTGCACCATGGCGCCCTCTTCGATGGTAACGCCGGCGAAGATCACAGAGTGCTTCACATTGCCGAACACTTCGCAGCCCTCGGTAACCAGGCTGTCCTCAACCACAGCGCCCTTGGCGATGTAGTGGGGGGCCAGGCCGGGGTTGCGGGCGTAGATACGCCACTTCTTGTCATGCAGATCCACGGGCATGGGGGTTTCCAGCAGGTCCATGTTGGCTTCCCACAGGGATTCGATGGTGCCAACGTCCTTCCAGTAGCCCTCGAAGTTATAGGCGCACATCACCTGCTTATCCGCCAGCATGGTGGGGATAATGTTCTTGCCGAAGTCGTTGGAGGACTTCTTGTCCGCCTCGTCGTCGGTCAGGTACTTGCGCAGCTTCTCCCAGGTGAAGATGTAAACGCCCATGGAGGCCTTGTTGCTCTTGGGGTTCTTGGGCTTCTCTTCGAACTCGATGATGTTGTCCTCGGCGTCGGTGTTCATGATGCCGAAGCGGCTGGCCTCTTCCCACGGCACGGGACGCACGGCGATGGTGGCATCGGCGCCATGACGGATGTGGAAGTTCAGCATGGCGTTGTAGTCCATCTTGTAGATGTGGTCGCCGGAGAGGATCAGCACGTAATCAGGATTGTACTGCTCGATGAACGCCATGTTCTGGTAGATGGCGTTGGCGGTGCCACGGTACCATTCGCCCACCTTGCCCTTCTGATAGGGAGGCAGAACGAACACGCCGCCATTGGAAAGGTCCAGGTCCCAGGGGGCGCCGGAGCCAATGTAGGCGTTCAGTTCCAGGGGCTGATACTGGGTCAGAACGCCCACGGTATCAATGCCGCTGTTGGTGCAGTTGCTCAGGGGGAAGTCGATGATGCGATACTTGCCGCCATAGGGCACAGCCGGCTTGGCGACGTTCTTGGTCAGGATGCCGAGACGGCTGCCCTGGCCGCCTGCCAGAAGCATGGCAATACAAGTCTTTTTTCTCATCATGGGGGATGCACGCTCCTTACAATTGTTCCTTTTGCGGAAACCACCATGGGGTAAGGGCCAACCGGAATACCGGAAAGCCTGTATGCAAAGGCTTATTCAGCCGTTTTGCCGTTTGTTTCGGCGGGTTCAGCCGCCTTTTTGCGGGTGCGGCGGACGGGTTTCTTCTCTCCCTCCGGCGCCTCTGCCTTGGGTTTACGGGTACGCTTAGGTTTGTCAGCGGCAGGCGCGGCCTTGGGCTTGACCTTGTCGTACTTGAAGTAGACGGTGGCCAGCGGCGGCACCACAATCTCCACGCTGTGCTGGAACTCGCCCATGGGCACATCCTCTACCTTCAGGGGCTTGGGGTTGCCCTTGCCGGAGCCGGCGTAAGCTTCGCTGTCGGTGTTGAAAATCTCGGTGATCTTGCCGCCGAAGGGCAGCGCCAGCCGGTATACGGGAATGTACTGGGGCGTGAAGTTGGTCACGCTGAGGATGCTCTTGCCCTTCTTGTCCGTGCGGATGAAGGCCACCACGCTGTTGTTCTGGTCGTTGGCCTGGCTCCACTGGAAGCCGTCCCACCCGCCGTCCACCTCGTACAGGGCCGGGGTGTTTTTGTAGAAGTGGTTCAGCTCCTTCACGCACTTTTGCAGCTCGGGGTGCTTATCGTAGAGCAGAAGGAACCAGTCCAGCTGGTCATCGAAGCGCCACTCCATGAACTGGCCGAACTCGCCGCCCATAAAGAGCAGCTTCTTGCCGGGGTGCGCCATGGTGTAGCCGTAAAGGGCACGCAGGCCCGCGAACTTCTGCCACAGATCGCCCGGCTGCTTGTCCACCATGGACAGCTTGCCATGGACCACCTCGTCGTGGCTGAAGGGCAGAACAAAGTGTTCGTTAAATGCGTAGAACAGCGAGAAGGTCAGTTTGTCGTGGTGCCACTTGCGGTACACCGGATCCTTCTCAATGTAGGCCAGGGTGTCGTTCATCCAGCCCATGTTCCACTTGAATGTAAAGCCTAGGCCGCCTTCATCGGCGCTGTGGGTTACCCCGGGGAAATTGTGGCTTTCCTCGGCAATGGTCATCACGCCGGGGAAATCGTGGTTCACCGTGGCGTTGAGCTTCTGGAAGAAGCTGATCGCGTCGAGGTTCTCTCTGCCGCCGAAGCGGTTGGGCAGCCACTCCATGCCATCCCTGCAGAAATCGTGATAGAGCATGGAGCTCACCGCGTCCACCCGCAGGCCGTCGGCATGGTACCAGTCCAGCCAGAAGCAGGCGTTGCTCAGCAGGAAGCTGCGCACCTCGCCCCGGGCAAAGTCGAACAGATAGGTTCCCCACTGGGGCATCTCGCCGCGCCGGGGATCGGGATGCTCAAAGCAGCAGGTGCCGTCGAAACGGCCCAGGCCGGAAGCATCCTTGGGGAAATGGGCCGGCACCCAGTCCAGGATGACGCCGATACCCGCCTGATGGCAGCGGTCGATGAGCTGCATCAGCTCCTGCGGCTCGCCGTAGCGGGCGGTGGCAGCATAATAGCCGCCTACCTGATAGCCCCAGGACATGTCCAGGGGATGCTCCATCACCGGCAGAAACTCCACGTGGGTGTAGCCCATCTCCAGCACATAGGGGATCAGCTTGTCGGCGATCTCCGTGTAGGTGAGCATGCGGCCCTTATCGTCCTTGCCGTCGCCCACAAGGCCGCCGCCCTGCTTGGTGGATCCTTCGCGCATCCAGGATCCCAGGTGCACCTCATAGACGTTCATGGGCGTGGTGAAAACATCGCGGCTTTGGCGGCGCTCCATCCACTGGCCGTCGTTCCAGGTATAGCTTTCCAGGTCGCATAGCACCGAGGCCGTGTTGGGCCGGTTCTGCATGGCAAAGCCGAAGGGGTCGGCCTTCTCACGCCAAACGCCGTCGGCTCCTTCGATGGAATATTTGTAGGTCTTGAGTTTCTTTTCCGCATCCTCATAAGAATAACGCTGGGGATCGGAGGCGGGATCGAAGGTGGCTGCGGGCAGCCTAACCTCCCATGTACCGTCAAATTGTTTCACCATGGGGCAGGCATTCCTGTCCCAGCGGCAGAATTCGCCGATCAGCGATACCGCCTTTGCATTGGGAGCCCACACAGCGAAGTGCCACATGGGTTCCCCATTTTGTTCCACCGGGTGGGCGCCCAGCATTTCATAGGCCCGTCGGCTTTCTCCCTGGTGAAACCACTCCCGTACTTCCGCGTTGGGCGCGACATAGCGCATGGCTGCACCTGCTTTCAACAATTATTGCTTGACTGGCAAAATAACTTCACATATTTCACATTTGCTATTGTCCCACATTTAGGAACTTTCGTCAAGATGTTCGGTGAAATTTGTCAGGAATCTTTCAAATATAATACGCATTTTCTTCCATTTTCGCCTGATATGAAACCAGTTTCTCTCTTTTTGTCTGTCATACTCTCTTTTTCGGTCGCATAGCCTATAAAAACGATTTTGCCAGGGAGGTATGCCATGAAGGATCGCCTTGTGCTCCGGCTGCACGCAATGTTGTTTCTCTTTTCCATGCTCTGGGTTCTTCTTGGCGCGCCGCTGACCTCTGCCGAATGGCAGGACGTTCCCCACCGCCTGAAGCTCATGCTGGTTCATCTCCCCGGGCGCATGGGCAGCATTCTGCTCGGCTGGCGATGAATGAAACCTGCCTTCCCCGGTCATGCTACCTCTCCAGGGAGGTGATGGCATGGCTTCCATCAAAGCAGGCTGGAAGGCATTCTCGGCACGGTATGTCCGTTTTGTGGAGGGACAGGGCTTCATGATCATTCTGGCGGTGTGCGTGGCCGTCATCGCCGGTACCGCCCTGTGGACCAATCAGTCCTCCCGGCTTCCGCCGTCGCCCACGTCCCCTGCCCTGGACGCAACCGCCGCAGCCCGTCAGCTGCAGGAGTCCCTGCGGGATGTTTCCACCCCAACGCCCCATCCTACCCAGGCGCCCCAGGCATGGCAGCCGCCCCTGGAGCGCGTCTCCGTTCTCCGGGCATTCAATGCGTCCCGCCTCACGCCCTCCGGCGTCACCGGCCTGTGGCAGCTGCACGACGCCGTTGACCTCCGCTGCGAAGAGGGGGAAATCATCTGCGCCATGGCCGACGGCACCGTCACCGCCGTCAGCGCCAAGGGGCTCATGGGGGCCTGCGTCACCATTGACCACGGACAGGGTGTGTCTGCCCTGTACGCCGGCATGGCGCTGCACGCCGGTCTGCGGGCAGGTGATCCTATCGTTGCCGGGCAGACCATTGGTTTTGGCGGCAACGGCGTTCTGGACGAAAGCGATCTGCCGCCCCACCTGCATCTCCGCCTGACCCGCAACGGCCAGGCCATTGACCCCCTCACCCTGCTGCAACCATAAACCCAACGGAGGTGTACGCCCATGTGCGGCATTGTTGGATATATCGGTTCTTCCTCCGCCCAGTCTTTCCTGCTGGAAGGTCTTGCCCGCCTGGAATACCGTGGATACGACAGCGCCGGCCTGGCGGTGATGGAACATGGACACATCCACACCCTCAAAGCCGCGGGACGGCTTGAGCACCTGGCGCAGAAAGCCGCCGCGGCTCCCCTGGCCGGCTGCGCGGGCATCGGTCACACCCGCTGGGCCACCCATGGCGAACCCTCGGAGCGCAACGCCCATCCTCATACAGATCCGCAGGGGCGCTTCGCCCTGGTGCACAACGGCATCATCGAAAATCACGCCGACCTTCGCGGCATGCTGGAACAACACGGCTTCATTTTCCGTTCTGATACGGATACAGAGGTCATCGTCCACCTGATCGCCCATCTGTGGGACGGCAGCCTGCTTTCTACGCTGCGCCAGGCACTGCCCCGGCTCCACGGCAGTTATGCCCTTGCCCTGCTCTGTGTCCACGAGCCTGACGCCATCTTCTGCGCACGGAAGGACAGCCCCCTGGTCATCGGGCTTGCCGGTGATGCCCAGTACCTGACCAGCGATATCCCCGCTCTGCTTCCCCTCACCCGGGAGGCTGAGCTGCTCCAGGACGGGGAAATCGGCGTTCTGCGGCGGGAAGGCGTATGCGTTTACGATGCTATGGGCAACGAGCGTCCCCTGCGCCCCCTGCACGTGGACTGGGATGTGACTGCCGCCGAAAAGGACGGGTTCCCCCATTTCATGCTCAAGGAAATCCACGAGGAGCCCACTGCCCTGCACCGCACCCTGGCAGCCTGGTCACCCGATCAACTGCCCATGACGGCAAAAAGCATCCGCACTTTGACCATCGTGGCCTGCGGCACCGCCTATCACGCCGGGGTTATCGGGAAATATGTCATAGAGCAGCTGGCCCGCCTGCCCGTTACGGTGGATGTGGCCAGCGAATTCCGCTACCGCCAGCCAATCCTGACGGCAAATGACCTGTTCCTGGCCATCAGCCAGAGCGGTGAAACCGCCGATACCCTCGCCGCCCTGCGTGAAGCACGCAAGCTGGGCGCGCAAGTCATGGCCCTGACCAACGTGGTCGGCTCCACCATGGCCCGGGAGGCCGCGCCCCATGTGCTCTATACCCACGCCGGCCCGGAAATCGCCGTGGCCAGCACCAAAGCATACATCACTCAAGTGGAAACGCTGCTGCTTCTGGCCCTGGAGCTTGCGGAAAAGCGCGGCACCCTGTCCAAGGACAAAGCGGATCAGCTGCGTGCCGACCTGGCACACTTGTCTTCCCTTTCAGAAACGCTTCTGAACCGTCAGGAGGTCATCGCCGCTTTTGCCCGGCGGCATTGCGGGCACAGCCATGTGTTCTATATCGGCCGCGGTGTTGACTACGCCCTGGCCATGGAGGCCAGCCTGAAGCTGAAGGAGATCAGCTACATCATGTCCGAGGCCTATGCCGCGGGCGAACTCAAGCACGGCACCATCGCCCTCATTGAAAAAGGTACCCTGGTCTGCGCCCTGATGACCCAGCCCCACCTGGCGGATAAGATGCTTTCCAACATCAAGGAAGTCAAGGCCCGGGGCGCCACGGTGCTGGCGATCTGCGGCGAGTCACTATGCAACCGTGTCTCCGCTGCGGCAGACGAGATCTGGCCCATTCCCGATACCGAGCCGCTCCTCGCTCCCCTGCTGGCGGCCATCCCCATGCAGCTTCTGGCCTATCATATAGCTGTGTGCCGGGGCTGCGATGTGGATAAACCCCGCAACCTGGCCAAGTCCGTCACCGTGGAATAAAGAAAGAAGGCCGATCCGCCGCGGATCAGCCTTCTTTTTTCATATGCATCAGATACGAGCGTCAAACAGGCCGCAGAAGCTGTCGATGGGGTCCTTGCCCTTGAAAGCCTCGGGGCCGCCGGTGAGGCCTTCCACCAGTGCGTCCATGGTGGTGGGCTTGGAATCGTAAGCGTTGATGTAGGTACGCAGCTGGGGGGTATCCGCCAGCATGGTGGGAGCGTTCACGCTGACGCCCACCACCGGCAGTTCGAACACGTACCACGGAATCTCGCCGCCGCCCTTGCTCATGCCGAAGGAGGGCCGGGCGCTCATCACATCGAAGAGGGTGATCACCAGATCCTGCTGGCTCTTGAAATCCTCAATAGCGTTCTTGCCGGCGAAATACAGGTTCAGGCTGGGCTTTTCGCCCTTGGCGATCTGCTGCTTGATCCTTTCAATGGGGCTCTCGTAGATAAAGGCGTCAAAGCCCTTCTCGATCAGGCGGTCACGCAGATCCTCCGCCGGGGTCTTCCGGGGGCCGCCCTGGCCCATGGCCAGCTGCATCAGGAAGTCCAGGGGGCCGGCGGGGCCCTTCACCGGAACGATCATAATCCGCTTATACTTCTCAGGCGTCAGGGGCAGCACGTCCTGATCCTTGTACTTCACCAGGGTCACCGCGTCGTGACTGATGGCCTCGGCGGCGGCCTTGTACTCGTCCTTGCCCAGCACGGGAGCCTCAGCGGGTACCAGTTCTTCCCCGGCCTTCTTGTTCAGGCCCATGTGCGCCTTCAGTCCCAGGATGCGCTGCAGGGCTTCCACCATGCGCTCCTCGCTGATCACGCCGCTCTTGTAGGCCTCCAGCATGGTGCTAAAGTCCTCGTCGGGATCATTGAAGAACAGGAACATATCGCAGCCGGCGTTGATGGCCTGGGGCAGCATCTCCTTGCGGGTCATGCGGTCGGTCATAGCCACCATGTGGGAGGCGTCGGTCACCACCATGCCATTGAAGCCCAGCTTGTCGCGCAGAAGGCCGGTCATGATCTCCGGGCACAGGGTAGCGGGCAGCATTTCGTCGTCCTTGATACCGGGCTTCGCATCCCGCATGTAGGTAGGCATCATGATGTGGCCGCCCATGATGGCGTCCAGGTCAGCATCGATGAGGGTCTTATACACCTTGCCGTAGGTGGCCATCCACTCTTCCTCGCCGAAGTAATTTACATTATTGGAAAGGTGGGCGTCACGGAAGTCATGACCGTTGCCGGGGAAATGCTTGGCGGCGCAGGCAAAGCCGGGAATGGTGTGGGCGCCCTCCAGATAGGCCTTGCTCATCTGCGCCACCTGGTCAACATCGGTACCAAAGGCACGGGTGACAATCTCCGTGTTCAGCCAGCTGTAATGAATATCGCACACCGGGGCAAAGGCCATGTTGCAGCCAATGGAGGCGGCTTCCTCGTTGGACATGCGGCCCAGGTCGTGAGCGTACTGGGGTTTGCCGGTGGCGCCGATCTTGATGCCGTTGGCAATGTAGGTGCCGTCGGAGCAGGCGCCGGCGCCGCCGTTTTCGGTGTTGCAGGCAATGATCACCGGCACCTTGGCGTACTTCTGCAGGATGCGGTTGTGCATCTGCACAGCGGCGCCGGGCATGTTGTTATAGCGGATGCCGCCCAGATGATATTTCTCCATCAGCTCCCGGAGATAGTTCTCATCCATGCCGGCGGTCAGCTGGAAGAATAGCTGGCCCACCTTTTCCTCGGCGGACATGCCGGCGATGGTATCGTTCACCCACTGGATATCCTCGTCAGACAGATAATAGGGCTTTGCCTTCAGGTTCACCATATCGGTCGTCTCCTCTCATTTTATCACGCGCCGAGGTTCTTCAGAAACCCGGTCTTTTTCTTTTCCTGATAGTCACCGGCATAGGTACCATCCAGCAGGCGCTGGAAGCCTTCGTCCATGAACTCCTGCCAGCTTTCCTTCTCTTTGCGCACCAGGATGGGATAATACCCCACGCCGTTCTTTTCCGCAGCAGCCAGGTCGCCGGGGGCGTCGCCGCACATGAGCACCTTCGCCGGATCATAGCCCTTCTTCAGCAGTTCACTGATGCAGTGCGCCTTGCTGCCTGCGTCCTGGGCCAGCACAATATCCGTGTGGGGCAGCAGGCCGTACATCTCCCACTCCTCCAGCACAGCACCCAGGTTGGCGCTGCTGACGATGGCCACATCCGCCCGCTGATGTGCAAAGGCCAGCGCCTCCTTCGCCAGGGGGAAGGGCAGCTTCACCTCATCCGGCAGAGCGGTAATGGAAGCATTCACCGCCTTGCTCCAGCTGAGAGCCTTCCGCAGGGAAACGCTTTCCGGCCGGGCCTCAATGGCACGGGTCAGGGCGTCGTTGGAAAGCTCCGGACTTTCCGCCGCCCAGGCCAAAAGCGTGTCAAGGTCCTCAATGGCAGTGTATTGGGCGTTGATCTCCTCCAGCGCCAGGGCCAGGCCCTTGAAGCGGTTGATGCCCCGGGTCATGGTGTAAAGGTTAATATCATTCCATCTCGTCAGGATGGGCTCGCTCCACGCCTGCAGGCCCCATTCCTCCACCATGCAGGGCCCGAAGCACCGGAAATGCTTCACATCCATGGTATCCATGGCGCAGCCGTCGCTGTCCACACAGATCAGATAATCATGCTTTTTCCTGTATTGGGTCAAATCCTTTGCCATTGCGTCGTCTCCTTCCGCTCACAATGCATCTATATATATTATATTTCCGCATTTCTTTCTTGCAAAGGCCGCATTTCTGTTTCGTATCGTAAAATTTTTACCAAATCCCACGATAAAGCATGGTATTGCAAGTATTTTCCCGCTGATTCGCTCTTCCACGCTCCGTCAAATCATGCTATAATACCTCTATCATTGCGAATTTGGAGGGACGGAAGATGTTGAAGCTCCTGGATACCACCCTGCGGGACGGCGCCCAGGCGGAAGGCGTCACCTTCTCCCTGGAGGATAAACGCCGAATCGCCCTGGCGCTGGATGACCTGGGCGTGCAGTATATCGAGGGCGGCAACCCCGCCGCCAATCCCAAGGACGCCGCTTTCTTCCAGCAGGCACGCAGCATGCATCTGCGCCAGGCGAAGCTTGTTTCCTTCGGCTCCACCATCCGTCCCGGCGAAAGGGCGGAGGACGACGCCGGCCTGGCGACCCTGATCAACTGCGGCGCGGATACGGTCAGCCTTTTTGGCAAAAGCTCTGTATTGCATGTGGAGCATGTGCTCCGCTGCACCCACGAGGAAAACCTGCGGCTCATCCGGGAGAGCATCGCCTATCTGACCCAGCGCGGACTCCACGTCTGGTTCGATGCCGAGCACTTTTTTGACGGCTATAAGGCCGATGCTGATTACGCGCTTGCCACCCTGCAGGCCGCCGTGGACGGCGGCGCCCAGTGCCTCACCCTGTGCGACACCAACGGCGGCACCCTGCCGGAGGAGGTGGCCGGGATCGTCCGGCTGGTATGCGGCCGTTTTGACCTGCCCGTGGGCATCCATTGCCATAACGATTGCGGGCTGGCCACCGCCTGCTCCCTGGCGGCGGTTCAGGCAGGAGCACAGGTGGTGCAGGGCACCATGGGCGGCGTGGGCGAGCGCTGCGGCAACGCGGATCTTAGCACACTGATTCCCCTTCTTGAAAAGAAACTCAACAAGCCCTGCCTGCCCGAGGGGCATCTGCCCATGCTGACCCACACCGCCCGCTTCGTGGCAGAGGTCATGAACCTTTCTATCAACGAGCGCGCACCCTTTGTGGGCCACAGCGCCTTCGCCCACAAGGGCGGCATGCACATCGACGGCGTCCTCAAGCACGCCCCCTCCTTCGAGCAGATCCCCCCGGAGAGCGTGGGCAACCAGCGCCGTTTTCTCATCAGCGACCAAGCAGGCCGCGCCGGAGTATACGCTCGTCTCAGCCGCATCCTGCCCGATGTGAACCGCGACAGCCCGGAAATGGCCCGTGTCATCGCCCGGCTGAAGGAGAAGGAAGCCCGTGGCTATACCTACGAAAACGCCGATGGCTCTTTTGCCCTCATGGCCCTGGACACTCTGGGCCGCCGCCCCAAGTTTTTCCAGGTGCTGGACTTCCATGTGCTTTCGCACAGCCCCATGAACATGCAGGAAATGGCCAAGAGTACCCAGGCCTATGTGAAGGTGGAAGTGGGCGGCAAGGAGGGCATCAACGCCGGCGAGGGCGACGGCCCCCTGAACGCCCTGGACATTGCCATGCGTAAAACCCTGGCGGATTTCTATCCTGCCATCAGCACCATGCGCATGAAAGACTTCAAGGTCCGTGTGCTGGATATGGGCAACACCGCCTCCCCCGTGCGCGTGACCATCGAATCCACCGACGGCCGCCACGTCTGGTCCACGGTGGGTGTTTCCCCCAACATCATCCAGGCCTGCTTCAAGGCCCTGGTGGACTCCATCGACTTCATGCTTACCTATCTTGCGGATAATCATCCCAAACTGTAACAGTTTTTTCTTCAAACTTATTGGAAACGTTACAATTTTTGTGGATGAAACTCGGGAGGGACCTCGTTATATGGATGGACGAACCATTCTGGCGGTATTACGCCGCGTACAGGCCCTGTGCATCCGCTCCGGCCTGGCAGAGGAGGCTGAGGGTGTGCAGGCTGCTGTGATCCCCCGCGACCCCATGGCATACTTCGAAGAGCTTTATGAAAAGTATGCCACGGATGTGCTGCGGGTATGCTATTTCTACCTGGGCGACAGGCACAAGGCCGAGGACGTCTGCCAGGACGTGTTTGTCAGGCTCATCACCAACGCGCCTGAATTGCAGGAAGGCCGGGAAAAAGCCTGGCTCCTCAAGGTAGCCCTGAACCGCTGCAGAGATCTTTGGCGCGGTGCCTGGCTCAAGCGTGTGGTGCTTGGCTCCCCCGCCTTTGAGCTGGTTCCCGCCCCGGACGAGTTCGGCAAACTGGCCGAGCAGGAGGAGATCATGCAGGCCGTCAATCAGCTGCCCGCCACCTTCAAGGAGGTCATCCTCCTGCACTACTATCAGGGTTTCGGCATCGCTGAGATCGCCGACATGATGGAACTTCCCGAAGGCACCATATCCTCCCGCCTCAGCCGCGGGCGCAAAAAACTTGAACAGATTCTGAAAGGAGGCGATGCCCGGTGAAGCGACTTGAGCAACTGCCTGAGATCACCGAAAAAGCTCTGGGAGGTCTCACTGCCGGGCAACACCTGAAGCTCCGCATTGAAAAGGCCGCCCTCAACCCCCAGCCCCAGCGCCGCCCCATGGCCGCCTGGGCCCCCGTCCTCGCCTGCGCGCTGGTGCTGACCATCGCCCTGGGCGTGGGCATTCCCGCCCTGCAGCCTCAGCCGGAGGCAAATCTCATCACCAGCCAGGCCGCCGGACAGAGCGGCGCCGGCAGCGAGATTGCCCTCCTGGACCTGAACCGCAACAATGTCAACATCCGCCAGCGCCTTTCCGAGGCCGGCGAGGAAAGCCTCTGGTCCAAGGGTGAAAACGGCAACTTCCCCCTTATCGGCGTGAACGGCAAGTATTACCGCATGCTCACCGTCCCCCAGGACGCCGACGGCGATCTTCTGGGCAAGAGCGTTGGCACCGTGGCTGAGTTCACCACCGAGCCGGCCCTTTCCGGCACGGACGTGATTCTCTCCAACGTGGCCTCCCACGGCGTTAAGGTCTATGGTGTGGATGGTATGTCCGGCACCCTGCTGGCTGCCGAAGTGGATGGCCAGACCCGCATCTTCCAGCGCGTCAGCTTCAACGGCAGCGCCCTGCGCGGCAAGGAAAAGCTGGCCGACACCCTGCAAATCGCCGGACACATCGTGTCCATGGAGCTTAGCGGTGTGGGCAGCGTCTCCGGCAGCGAATGCGAAGACCTCTTCGCCACCCTGCTGGACTGCGCCAGCTACGAGAGCAGCGGCTCCGTCAGCGGCAAGCAGACCCTGCTGATCACCCTGGACAACGGCCTGGCCCTGCAGCTGGCCGTAAAGAATGACAAATTCTCCGCCTGCGGCACCTGGAGCTGCCCCGAGTTCTTCGAGGCCTTTGAGGACGCGGCGAACTGAACGCAAGCCCATAACAAAACCTCCGCAGACATCGGTTGCGGAGGTTTTGCTATATAAGCCAACAATTCAATATTCAGCATCCACATAAAAACCGCCCTCTTTCGAGGGCGGCGTTTTTGTGAATCAATTACCGGTTCAGGATGGTCTTCTCGGTTTCCTTGCTGAAGAAGTGCAGGCGGTTCACGTCGAAGGCAACCTTGATCTTGTCGCCGGCGCGGCTGGCGGTACGGGGATCAACGCGAGCGATGATGTTGCCGTCCTTGCCGGTGGTGGTCAGGTACAGGTAGGTCTCGGAGCCCATCTGCTCGGTCACTTCAACGGACACGTTGATAGCGGCGGTAGCGTTGGCGGCCACATAGTCCTCAGCGTCGCTGATGTTCTCGGGACGGATGCCCATGACGACTTCCTTGCCGATGTAGCTCTCGTCAACAAACTTGGCAACCTTGCTGCCGGGCACAACGATCTTGTTGTCGCCGAAGATAGCCACGACGTCCTGGCCTTCCTTGTCCAGCTTCACGTCGAAGAAGTTCATCTGGGGGCTGCCGATGAAGCCGGCAACGAACTCGTTGGCGGGGAAATCGTACAGGTTCTGGGGGGTATCCACCTGCTGCACCACGCCGTCCTTCATAACCACAATGCGGGAAGCCATGGTCATAGCTTCGGTCTGGTCATGGGTAACGTAGATGAAGGTGGTCTGCAGGCGCTGATGCAGCTTGGTGATCTCGGTACGCATGGCAACGCGCAGCTTGGCGTCCAGGTTGGACAGGGGCTCGTCGAACAGGAAGACCTTGGGCTCACGAACGATGGCACGGCCCAGGGCCACGCGCTGACGCTGGCCGCCGGACAGAGCCTTGGGCTTACGGTTCAGCAGGTGGGCGATGTCCAGGATCTTGGCGGCTTCTTCCACGCGGCGCTTGATCTCGTCCTTGGGGGTCTTGCGCAGCTTCAGGCCGAAGGCCATGTTGTCATACACGGTCATATGGGGATACAGAGCGTAGTTCTGGAACACCATGGCGATGTCGCGGTCCTTGGGAGCGACGTCGTTCACCAGCTTGTCGCCGATGTACAGTTCGCCGTCGGAGATTTCTTCCAGGCCGGCCACCATACGCAGGGTGGTGGACTTGCCGCAGCCGGAAGGACCGACCAGAACGATGAACTCCTTGTCCTGGATGTCCAGGCAGAAGTCAGACACGGCGGTAACGCCGCCCTGATAAACCTTGTAAATGTGCTGCAGAGATACGCTTGCCATAATTGTTTTCCTCCTCTGAATGTCAGATGCCCGCACCAAAATGGCACGCACATCTTTCGTTGCGTATATTATACCTATTTCCAACCAAAAAGTGAATTGGCCAAAGTGACAACTCTTTGACCGATTCTTTGTTCAGAATGTTAGATACGGTTCTCCCCCGACCGATTATGACATCGTTTTCAGTCGCTCCTGAGGGCATCCACCGGCAGCATGGCAGCGGCCCGCAAAGCAGGGATCACCCCGAAGATCAACCCCAGCGTTCCGGCAATGGCCACAGCGGGCACCGCCGATGCGATACTGACCGCTGCCTCCAGGCCAATGAGCCTGCCGAAGAAGAACACCATCACCAGGCTCATGGCCACTCCCAGCAGGCCGCCCAGCAGCGTGTAGCACACCGCCTCCATCAGAAACAGGATGCCCACCTGCCGCGAGGTTCCGCCGATGGCCTTGATGAGCCCGATCTCCCGCCGGCGTTCCCGCACGCTGACCAGCAGGATGTTCATCACGCCGATGCCGCCCGTCAGCATGCACACCGCCGCCACGCAGGCCAGCACCATCACGAAGATCCGAACCACCGAGCGGGCAGCGTCGATCTCCTCCTGCAGGGAAGCCGCCTGATAGCCATCCCCCAGGGCCGCCACCGCCATGTCCCCCATTTCATCCGCCCTACGCCCGGGCGGTACACTCATGGTCACCTCGCTGACGTTTCCCGTGCCATAGGTATCCATAAAGGTGCGCAGCGGGAGAATCACCATGCCGTTCGCCGCAGCGGCTGCCTGAGCCTTCATGCCTGAGGCAATGCCCACAATCCTCACTTTTCTGGCGCCCACGTCCATGCGCCTGCCCACCACATCGCCGCCCAGGTTTTCCGCCAGTGCCTCGTCCACCAGGGCCACCGCCGAGCCGTCGTACTCCCGTGCGGAAAACAGCCTTCCCCTGGCCGCCTGTGTGCCGTGAACGGCCTCCATGGCCTGATCATATCCGCTGACCTGCGCCAGCACGGTTTTCTCCCCCAGGCGTACCGCTGTCATGGTGTATGCCCCTGCGCAGGCCTGTGTCCCCGTGGCGGCGGCAACGACGGTTCCATCCTCCGCCTTCAGGGTATTTTCCTCCAGGGCAGTGATCCACACCTTGTCCACCCCCAGGCGGGTAATCTGGAACTCCACCTGTTCCTCTCCGGCGCTGCCCAGCGTCAGCACCGTGAGCACAGCGCCAATGCCCACCGAAAGACCCAGAACGGTCAGCAGCGTCCGCACCGGGTTTTTCTTCAGGTTCATGGCAGACAAGGCTGCCGCGTCCCGCAGTCTCATGGGTTCAGCTCCTTCACCCGCTGCCCTTCAGCTATCTCTTCACCACCGCAGATCACCATTGTCCCCTCGGGCAGGTTCACCCAGCAGCACACCTCATCCGCCATGTAGACCTCCGCCGTCGTTTCATATCCCCGTCCCTCCGAGACCCACCACACCGTGCCGTCCTCCGCCACCGCCTGCACCGGCACCACCGGCACCTGCTCCTGGCCGCAAAGGATGATCTCCGCCTCCAGGGCCGCGCCCAGGGGCAGCCGGATATTTTCCTCCGCCGCAAGGCTTACCTGGCACACCGTTTGTCCCGTCAGGCTGCTGACTTCCGCCGGGCCAATCCCTGTCACCCTGGCCATAGTCAGCACCTCATCGTCCTTGAGGATTCGGGCCGCCATGCCGGGCCGGAGCTTTTCAGCGTCCCGCAGGACTGCGCTGCATTGTATTTCCTGGCTGCCACCTGTGATGGCCATGGCCACGCTGCCCGCCATCACACCCCCATGCTCGCATACATTCACCTGCTGCACCGTGCCGTCCGCCGCCGCACGCACCGTCAGCGCCTCCAGCTGGGCAGACGCCTCCATCAGCTGAGCGCTGCCCAGGTTTGCGCCCACTGCCTCCGGCAGGGAGCTTCTTCTGCGCAGCGCTGCCGAAACCGCCATGGCCTGCACCTCCCCGCCCAGCCGGAACAGGGGCTGCCCCGCGGTTACTTCCTCGCCCTGGGTCACATACACCTGCTCCACCACGCCTGTGACCGGGCTAACGGCGCCGAATTCCATTTCGTACCGCAGCGTTCCGCCCAGGGCCAGCACCTGCTCCACGCTGCCCATCTCCACCCTGCATACCTGCACCCGGGCCTGGGGCAGGGCGCTGCCGCCCCAGGTCAGCAGCGCCCAGGCAGCCAGCAGCGTTATGCCCAACACGCCCAGGGAAGCTTTGGCTTTTTTCATTCTCATCACTCCCGCAACATCCTTCAGGCGTACTATGTCCCCGCGGCGAAGAATCATCCCCGGGAATCCATGGCATCACAAAGGCCGCCGGAGCGCGAATCCGGCGGCCTTTGCTTTTATGGAGGATAGGGAGGTTGGCGCCCGTTGCTGAGCGCCAAGGAAAAAGGAGATTGCTCTCAGGCAGGCGGTGGCTTCCTTCCTGAGCGCATCTTTACTGTACGCCTTATATGTGAAGGCGTTATGAACGAATCATGAACATTCCAAAGAAAGTTCGATTTTTTACACCTGTTACCGGTGGTTGTTCAGTTCTCCCCGCTCCATGCGGATATCATTGGAAAGGCTGGTGAGGCAGCGGTCCACCTCGCCCATCACGTTATCCAGATAGTCGAAGGTGTTCTGGCGGATCTGGCTGAGCTCCTTGCGGGTGCTTTCACGCAGTTCCTCGGCTTCCACCGTGGCCACGCGGTACACATTCTCGTGGGAAACAAGCTCATCCCGGTCCTGCTCCGCCTTGGCCCGGATGGCGGCAGCCTCCTGGTTGGCCTGCTGAATGATGCGGTTGCCCTCGTCCTGGGCCCGCTGCTGGGCCTCCTGCACGGTGCGCTGAGCGGTTTCGGCAGCCTTTTTCACATCCGCCTGGGCCTGGCTCACCTGGGTCAGGGCATCGGCGATCATCTGCTTGGCCCTGTTCTGTGCGCCGGTAAGGGCCTCGTTGCAATCCTGGGCCGTCTGGGCGCGGATAGCAGCGTCCTCCCGGATGATCTGTTCCGCCTGCCTGAGTGCCTCGGGCAGCAGGTCATCCAGCTGCTTGAGCCGCTCCTGAAGAAGGCTGCGGCTCACCACGCAGGCGTCGGAGTTGATCAGGGTTTTGCGGGCGGTATCCACCGTCTCGGTCAGTTCGCGAACGATTGCCAGGCACTGCTCCACGCTGTTGCCGTTGATAGCCATATGATTGTCCTCCCTTATGTTCATTCCTTCATGAATTTACGCTTGATTGTCTCCACGTTGCACGCCGGCACATAGGGGCTGAAGTCAGCGCCCCAGGCGGCGATCTCCTTCACCGTGGAGGAAGAAATATGGGCGTGCTCCGGCCTGGAGATGAGAAACACGGTTTCCGTACCGGGCCGCAGCTCGGCATTGAACTGGGCCATGGTTTTCTCCGCCTCAAAGTCTCCCACGCCCCGCAGCCCCCGCACCACCGCCGTAGCGCCGGTCTCTTCCACAGCCTCCACCAGCATGCCGGCAAAGGCCCTGGCCTCCACCCGGGGCATATCGGCACAGGCGGCACGAATCATCTCCAGCCGCTCCTCCACGGTGAAGCAGCCCTTTTTGGCCGGGTTGTGCAAAACCGCCACGATCACCCTGTCAAAGAGCTTCGCCGCCCTGCGGATGATATCCACATGGCCGATGGTCACCGGATCAAAGCTGCCGGAATAGATGCAGGTTCTTTCCATACTATCATGCCTTTCCATGGGCACGTTATGCTTCCACCCTGTGGAAGAAGCTCACGCCCACATAGCCGTATTTGCGGCTGTCATACATCTCGTATCCGTCGGCGGTGGCGGGCATCACACGGGCTTCGTGCTCCACGATCACCGTTGCCTCCTCCGCCAGCAGGGGGATCAGCGCTTCCATCACGCCGGTCATATCATGCATGGCATAGGGCGGATCCAGGAAAACCAGGTCAAATTTCTCCCCCGCCGCGGCCAGCTGGCGCACCGCCTGCTGCCAATCCATGAGCAGGATTCTCGTCCGGCCGTCAAAGCCCAGCTTCTGGGTATTCAGCTTCTGGCAGGCATTGGCCGCCCGGTCGATATCCACCAGCACGGCCTCCGCCGCGCCCCGGCTGAGAGCTTCCAGCGACAGCGCTCCCGTGCCGGCAAAAAGATCCAGCACCTTCGCGTCCCAGGTTTTCCGCTGAAGGATGTTGAACAGGTTTTCCCTCACCCTGTCCAGCGTGGGCCGGGTATCACGGCCCTTGGGGGCCTCAATGGTTCTGCCCCTTGCCGTCCCCGCAATAATCCGCATGGGAGGCCTCCTTTAGTTCAGCTGTTCAGGACCCTTATTGATGCGGGCCTTGCGCTGCTTGTTTTCCTTATGGGCGCGCTTGCGCTTGCCAAGGGCGATGTTGGTATGCACCACAGTGCGGATTTTTGTACCCTGCAGATAGCCCAGGCCATAACCTGCAGCGGGCAGCAGCACCACCAGCACACTGAGTCGCTCCAGCATAAGCAGGCCGTCCCGGTTGGTGACGCCCACCATATTCACCCAGGGCATAATGAACATGCGCACAATAATCCGGAGAATATCTTCCATTTCCATGCCGGCGTTTCCGGCATAAATGGCCAGGGCGTCGCCCATCTCCCGCTGGCGCTGCAGCGTTCCGATCCAGGAGGGCAGCACACCCATGCCGGTATACTGCTTCTGGGCCACCACACCCAGCAGCACCGCGCAGATCAGCACCGGCACCGTACCCAGCAGGCCAATCAGCAATCCCTTCAGGGGGTGATAGCACAGCGCCCTGTCCTTGGGATGCACCGTGCGGCCGTCAGCCTCACGCTGGTACATCACCTCGCCGTGGTTGACCGCCACGGCGCCCTTGGCGCTGCCGTTCTGGTAATACACAGCCACGATCACCAGCACCAGCGCGCTGTTGAACAGAATGTTCATCCAGGCCGCTTCCCACATGGAAACGCCGCTGAGCAGGAAATTGGCCACCACCACCAGAAACAGCGAGAAAAAGAAGCTCACAGCGCTCTTCGCCGTGGTGCTGTCAGCCGCGCTGCCCTTCAAAAACGGCTTGGAAACCGGCTTGATCTTCTTTTTGTTCTTCTGCTGCATAAGCTTCACACGTTCCTTTCCATATCAAAGGATACCACGCCCTGGGCCGTCGCCACGGCCTGCAGGGGCTGATCCCATTCGTCTTCCGGTAATTCGTCCACGATTTGATGGGCCATCGCCACACCCAGGGTACTGATCTTCCCCTGCCGGAGCAGACAGTCATAATATCCGCCGCCTTTGCCCAGCCGCACGCCCCGGCTGTCCACGGCCTCCAGAGGCACAAGCAGCAGGTCGATTTCCCCGGGCAGGATCACCGGCGCGTCACCCCCCGGCTCCATCAGACCGTATGCTCCGGCTGTCAGGTCCGCCAGGCATTCCACCCGGTGAAAGGTCATCTGCGGCGGCTTGCCGCACCTGGGCAGCACCAGGATTTTGCCGCTGTTCAGCGCATCCTGAAGAACCGCCGTGATGTCCGCCTCGTGCCGCATGGGCATATATCCGCCAATGACCTTCGCGGCCCGATAGCCTTCCCAGGCCAGCACGTGGCAGCAGATGCTTTCGCTCTGCCGCGCCCGCTCGGCTTCCCCGGGGAATGCCTGGCGGACGGCCTTACGCAGGGCTTTCTTGTCACAGGGTTTCATGGATCCACTCCCGGGGCACACGGCCCGTGGCGGCCAGCAGCACCTCATAGCTGATGGTTCCCGCCCAGGCGGCGATATCCTCCGCCGTGATGCGCTCGTCACCTTCCCGGCCCATGAGGGTCACCACGTCGCCGGGAACGACGCCGGGAATATCCGTTACGTCCGCCATCATCTGATCCATGCAGATGCGGCCCAGTACCTTCGCCCGCCTGCCGCGGATAATGACCTCCGCCTTGCCGGAGGCCGCCCGGTGATAGCCATCACCATAGCCACAGGCCATGGTGGCCACCCGCATGGGCTTGTCCGCCGCAAAGGTACGGCCATAGCTCACCGTATCGCCCGGGGCAATGTCCTTCACATAGGTCACCCGGGTGCGCCAGTCCATAAAGGGTTCCAGGGGCATGTCGGTCTCCACCGGTGGATAGCCGTACATGGAGATGCCTGCCCTGACCATATCCATCGCCGCCTCCGGCAGCCGGTGAATAGCAGCCGAGTTAGCACAGTGCCGAAGGATCTCCCCCGGCAGCGGAGCGATGAGCCGCCTGAACGTCTCCAGCTGCTGGCAGGTAAAGGCCATGTCGTCGCCGTCAGCGTCAGCGAAATGGGTGAACACGCCGGTGAGCCGCACATGGGGGCACTCCGCCAGGGCCGACAAAACCGCCTGAACATCATTTTCCGTTCTGGCACCGATACGGCTCATGCCGGAGTCTATCTTCAGGTGCACCATCGCGTTCACGCCGCAGTCCTCCGCGGCCTTTTCCACAGCATGCACCATAGCGTCGTCGCAGACGGTGATGGTCAGGCCGTGTTTCACGCCCAGCAGCGCCTCCTCATAGGAGGTGGCGCCCAGCACCAGCACAGGCGCGTCAATGCCGCCTTCCCGCAGGGCTACGCCTTCCTCCACCAGGGCCACCGCCAGATGCATGGCGCCGGCATGCAGCGCCTCCCGGGCCACCTGAATCATGCCGTGACCGTATGCGTCAGCCTTCACCACCGCCAGCAGGCCTGTGCCCTGGGGCAAGGATTCCCGCAGCAGCCGCACATTTTTGCGCAGCACGGCCAAGTCCACCGTGCGCTGCTGATGCCGCACATTCATGCATTCGCCTTCTTTGCCATCATGATTCAGATATTATACCATAGTTTGCACCCAAAAGAAAAGCCCGAAGCGCGGAATTCACGTTTTTGTTCCATTTGCCCGCCGGGCCCAAAGGAGCAGCAGGAAGCATCCCCCGCCCAGCACCGGATACGCCACCCCCACAATCTCCTCCAAACCGCCCAGCGAAAGCGCCGCCATGGCGATCATACCCAGGGGCACCCAGCGCCCAAGCAGGGCCGCAAGGCCCTTCACGCAAGCTGCCAGCGTGGTCAGCGCCGCCAGATACAGCGCCCCCGCAGCCAGCATATAGCCCCACTTTCCCCAGGGCGAGAGCAGCATCACAAAGGGCAATTGTTCATCCGCAAGGGCCGTGTGCTTCAGCAAAACGCCGTTGCCGCAGGCCAGCAGCGCCGTCAGCACCGCCGCCAGCCCACAGGCGCAGCGCCGCTTTTCCCCTTCCGGCAATCGCTTGCCCCAGGCAGCCACCACCGGGGCGGCCAGGGCCACGTTGAATCCCCCGTAGCACAATCCCAGCGCAATGCCCTCCGGGCCGCCCGAAGGCGTCACACGCACCGCCCTTCGTGCCGGCAGGAACAGCCCTGCCAATACCACCCCCAACAGGCAAAGGATCAGCCCCCGGCTCACCCCCGTCAGGCTTTTGCTTTCCCCGCCCGCCAGCAGCCACCCCAGCGCCATCGTTGCCGCAAGTCCCAGCACCCTCGCCCAGCGCAGCGGCAGCATCAGCGCGGTAATTTCCCCGCCCCCGGCCAGCATGGCGCCGCCGGTAGATACGAGCAGCGCGGTGAACAACCCCCGCCACAGCCGCGCCTGCCAGCGCCCCTGCCAGGCATACGGTATGCCCGCTACACCCGGGCGACGCAAAAGTCCCAGGCAGATCCACCCCATCACGCCGCCGGCGGTCAGCACCCCGGCCCAGCTCCACACCCCAAACCGTGCGAAAAACGCCGATATTTCCCGCCCCGAGGCAAAGCCCGCGCCCACCACCGCGCCGCATAGTTCCGCCACGGCATGCCCTGTCTGTTTCTTCATAGCGCTCCCTCCCGGCAAAGTCTATGACCTGCACAGGGGCCAACATGCATATCCAGCATTTGTGCGGATTGCAGGTGACATTTTTTTTATTCTGTGCTATGATAACAAGGATGCTTTTCTGAAATTTCATCTTCAAAAGAGGAATGCGCTATGCTGAATTATCTACTGCACTTCTTCGACACCCGCCGCATGCTTCCCCGCTCTTTGCAGGCGGAGACCGGTCTGCTCCCTCCCGGCAGAGAGATGTATGGCGAATACATCCGCATCGCCGTTCCCTCGGTGTGCGAAATGGTGCTGATCTCCCTCATCAGCATGATCGACACGGTGATGGTCTCCTCCATCGGCACCGACGCTGTGGCCGCCGTGGGTCTGGTCAACCAGCCCCGGATGATCATGCTGTGCCTGTTCTTCGCGCTGAACACCGGCATTACCGCCGTCATCGCCCGCCGCAAGGGTGAGGATCGCCGTGCCGACGCCAACTCCACCATGCGCACCGCCATTTTGATGATCCTGGGCCTTTCCGCCATCCTGATGGCTGTGCTGCTTCCCCTGAGCCGTGCCCTGATGCTCTTTGCCGGGGCCGAGGCCGGCCGCACCCTGGAAGCCTCCACCGAATATTTCATCATTCTTGGCTGGGCGCTGCCCTTCCAGGCGCTTTCGATGGGCCTGTGCGCCGCCCAGCGCGGCGTGGGCAACACCAAGCTCACCATGCAGGTAAACATCACCTCCAACCTGGTGAATGTTGTGTTCAACTATCTGCTTATCAACGGCATCGGCCCCTTCCCCAGGCTGGGCGTTCGGGGTGCGGCCATCGCCACGGCCATTGGCATGTTTGTGGGTTTCTGCCTGAGCCTCCGGGCCATTTTCCACAGCCACGGCGCTTTCCTGAGCCTCTCCCGGCACGATAGCTGGAAGATCGACACCCAGGCCTGCAAGGCCCTGACGAAGGTTGCCTCCTCCGCCATGGTGGAGCAGCTGGCCATGCGCATCGGCTTCTTCGCCTATGCGCGCATTGTGGCCGGCCTGGGCACCGATGCCTTCGCCGCCCACCAGATCTGCCTGCAGTTCCTGAACCTCTCCTTCTCCTGCGCCGATGGTCTTGGCGTGGCCGGCACCTCCCTGGTGGGGCAGATGCTGGGCCGCAAGCGCCGTGACCTGGCCCACGTTTACGGCACGCTGGCCCAGCGCTTCTCCCTGGCTGCCGGTTTGTTCCTGGCAGCGGTGTGCATTCTTCTGCGACATCCCCTGGTGAGCATGTTCCTTTCCGGCGATTCCACCGGCGTTGTCCGTGCCATGGCAGTAAACGTCATGATCGTACTGGGGCTGATCCAGCCGGTGCAGATGGTCTCCGTGGTGTCCTCCGGCGCGCTGCGCGGCGCAGGCGACGTGAAATACACCGCCCGTGTGATGCTCATCACCGTTACCTGCATCCGCCCGGTGTTGGCGCTGCTGGGCGTGTACATCTGCCAGAACATTCTTCACCGCAGCGACATCGCGCTCCTTGCCGCCTGGAGCGCCACCCTGGTGGACATGAGCCTGCGCGTCACGCTGATGCTCCGCCGCTACCACAGCGAGAAGTGGCATTCCATCAAGGTGTGACGGAGCACAGCCATCTCATCAGTTTGGAGGCTCACATGACGGTTTATTTCATTGGCGGTTCTCCCTGCAGCGGAAAAAGCACCGCTGCCCAGGCCCTCGCAGAACGGTTTGGCCTTCACTACTTCAAGGTTGACGACCATCTTGACAGATACATCCAACAGGCCGCCGAGGCCGGAAAGCGGCACTGCGCAGCCATCCGGCAGATGACCCCGGAGCAGATCTGGATGCGCGATCCCCTGGTACAATGTGAGGAAGAACTGCTGATCTATCAGGAAATATTTGAATATATCCTGGCGGATCTTGAAAAAATGAATTTCGAAAACGGCGTCATAACCGAGGGCGCGGCCTATCTCCCCATGCTGGCAAAAAAAGCCGGCGTCCCCGCCGGCAGGTATCTCTCCATCACCCCCACCAAGGCCTTCCAGATTGCTCATTACCGCCTGCGGGAGTGGGTGCCCTATGTTCTTGCCGAATGCAGCGATAAAGCCGCGGCTTTCGACAACTGGATGGAGCGGGATGCTCTGTTCGCCAAAGCCGTGCAGCAGCAGTGCCATGAGCTGGGCTACGTCTCCCTTGTCAACAGCGGCCAGCAATCCGAAGACGATCTGATTGCCGGCGTTGCCGCGCATTTCCAGCTTGCCTGAACATAAAAGGCCTCCGCATCGATCACGCATGCGGAGGTCTTTTGCATTTACTTTTCCATCTCGTGTTTGTGAATCTGCTCATTGAGCATGTTGATATCCCCGCACCCCATGGTGATAGCCAAATCCCCCGGCTGCCAATGGGCCCGCAGGTAGGCCTCGGTGTCATCGAAGGTAGGCGTCCACACAGCGTTGACGCCGTGGGCCTTCATGCCCTCCACCAGCATACCGGAGTTGATATCCCCCGGGTCCTTCTCACGGGCGGCGCAGATATCCGTCACCACGGTAACGTCCGCCAGCTCCGTGCAGGTGAGGTACTCATCAAACAGGCTCTTCACCCGGCTGAAGGTGTGGGGCTGCATCACCGCGAACAGGCGGCCCTTGCAGCGCTTGCGGGCCACAGCCACGGCGTTGCGCATCTCCGTGGGGTTGTGGCCGTAATCGTGGAAAACCTCCACACCGTCAATGTTGTCGGTCAGCTCAAACCGGCGGTGGGCGCCCCGGAAGCTGGAAAGGCTCTCGCAGGCACGCTGCATGTCAGCGCCCAGGGCGTGGGCGGCTGCCAGGGCGGCCAGACCGTTTTCCACGTTGAAATCGCCGGGAACAGACATCTTCACATGGCCAAGAATTTGCCCCTTGTGGCACAGGTCATAGCCGGCATAGCCCTGCTCGTCCTCCTGGAGGTTCACAGGGTGCCAGTCGCAGTCGTCCGTCATGCCGAAGGTCTCCGCGGCGCAATGCAGCTTCTTCATCTGCCGCATGATGCGCTCGTCCGTGCCCTTGCCAATGGCCAGGCCATCCTCGGGCAGCAGCTGCAGGAACTGGCCGAAGGTTTCCTCGATCTCCTCAATATCCTTGTAGCAGTCCAGGTGATCGGCGTCGATGTTCAGCACCACAGCCATGGTGGGCTTCATCTGCAAAAAGCTGCGGCGGAATTCGCAGGCCTCCGCCAGGAAGGCTTCGCCCTTGCCGATGCGGGTGCTGCCGCCAATGGCGTCCAGCTTGCCGCCGATGTGCACGCTGGGGTCCAGGCCGCACTCCACCAGGATCTGCGAAAGCATCGAGGTGGCGGTGGTCTTGCCATGAGCGCCGCAGATGCCCACCGCCTGGGGGAAGCCTTCCATCAGCTGCCCCAGCAGAAAGGATCGCTCCATGCTGGGAATGCCCAGCCTGTCGGCCTCCACACGCTCCGGGTTATCCGCCGCCGCCGCGCCGGTGAAAACCACCAGGTCAGCGCCGTGAACGTTCTCCGGCTGGTGGCCGATGAACACCTTCGCGCCCTTGGCCCGAACGTCGCCGATGAGATAGCCCTCGCTCCTGTCGGAGCCGGAAACCTGATAACCCTTATCGATCAGCATCGCCGCCAGCCCGGACATGCTGGAACCACCGATGCCGATCATATGAATACGCTTGCCCTGATAATCCCTGATGTGGGGAATCTGCATAGCCGTCACTCTTTCTGAAGGAATTCTTATTTATTATACTCCATGTCATGCCCAATAATCAAGCTTTGGTTTGAAGAGCATGGCGAACATATTTTCGTGTTCGCCTTGACTTCCCGTTTGCGCAGCGTTACACTGTAAGTAAAAGGAGGTGATCCGCATGGAGTTTGAGCAGGCTAAACAGCTGCTGACCCCCGTCCACGTGGGCATGGACGATTTCTTCTACGCCGACTGGAACATGAACCTCTACCGGGGCTGCAGCCACGGCTGCATCTACTGCGATTCCCGCTCCCTGTGCTATCACCTGGACCGTTTCGATACCATCCGCCCAAAGTCCAACGCCCTCGACCTGCTGGAGAGGGAGCTCGCCGCCAAGCGCAGGCCCGGCGTGATCACCATGGGCGCCATGAGCGACCCCTACAACCCGCTGGAGGAGAAGGCGCTCCTCACCCGTGGCGCGCTGGAGCTGATGCTCCGCCACGGCTTCGGCGCCGCCTTCACCACCAAATCGGCCCTCTGCGCCCGGGACGCGGAGCTGCTTGCCCGCGTCAGCCGTCACGCCCCCGTCAGCGCCCGCATCACCATCACCTGTGCCGATGACGACCTCTGCCAGCGTATCGAGCCGAATGTCTCCCCGTCCTCGGAGCGCTTCGCCGCCCTGCGCACACTGGCGGATCACGGCGTGCACGCCGGCGTATGGCTGAACCCGGTGCTGCCCTTCATCACCGATACAGAGGAAAACATCCTGGGCGTGGTACGCAAAGCCGCTCAGGCCGGCGCGAAGTTCGTGGTCTGTTTCTTTGGCATGACGCTGCGCTCCGGCAACCGGGAATACTATTTCAACGCCCTGGAGGAAGACTTCCCCGGCGTCCGCGCCAAGTATTTGACCACCTTCGGCAACGCCTATGAGTGCGCCTCCCCCAACTCCCGCCGCCTCTACGAGCTCTTCACCGCCCAGTGCGAACGCCTGGGCCTTGCCTGGCGCTTTGCCGATATCAACCGGGGCATGATGGACCGCCAGCCGAAACAAATCAGCCTCTTTGACATTTGATTTCCCCTGCCGCGGGCTCCCTTGACAGCCCGCGGCTTTTCATACTATAATATAGGTTGCTTATGCAACGAAATCCATTCGGACAAGGACTGATATAACATGCACGCTTTCATGCGCCAGGTCAGCGTTACCTACCGCTGCGCCATGCTCTACCGTGAAAAACAATTGGCCGAAACAGGCCTTGCCGGCTGCCAGACGCCCTATCTGGTAGCGCTTTATCGCATGCCCGGCATCTCTCAGGAGGAGCTGGCCCGCTATCTCAACGTGAACAAGAGCAGCGTGGCCCGTCAGCTGGCAAGCCTGGAGAAGAAGGGCTATGTCCGCCGCGAGGCTTCCCCCTGCGACCGCCGCATCCAGCTGGTTTTCCCCACCCAGAAGGCCGAGGACATCAAGGATCGCCTCTTTGAGGTACTATTTGGCTGGAGCGAATATCTCACCGCCGATTTCTCCCCCGAGGAGAAGCAGCAGCTCCTGAGCATGATGCGCCGCGTGGCCGACAGGGCCGAAGCCTACGTGAAGGGAGGCTGCGACGCTTGCGAACCATCGGAAAATACCTGAGGCCCTACCTGAGCCGTGTATGCCTGCAGCTGCTGGTGAAGCTCAGCGGCACGGTGGTAGAGCTGTTTCTGCCCAGCATGCTGTCCATTATTCTGGATAAGTACGCCCCCGCCGGCAACCTGCGGGGCGTGTGGCTCACCGGGGCTATCATGCTTCTGTGCGCGGCCCTGGCCTGGCTGGGCAATGTGTGCGCCAACCGCATGTCCACCAATATCTCCCGCCGCTTCACACTGAACCTGCGCCGGGATCTTTTCAAGAAAATCACCGACCTTTCCGCCGCCCAGCGGGACGCCGTGACCGACGCCTCCCTTGTTTCCCGCATCACCAGCGATACCTACAACGTGCATAACATGGTGGACCGCATGCAGCGCCTGGGCGTCCGAGCGCCTATTTTGCTTTTGGGCGGCATCATGGTCTCCCTTTCCCTGGAGCCGGTTCTGACGCTGGTGCTCATCTGCACGCTGCCCCTTCTGGCCATTACCATTATCATCTCCAGCAAAAAGGGCGTGCCCCTTTTCACCCGTGTGCAGCAGGGCCAGGACAGCATGGTCCGCAAGATTCAGGAAAACATGGCCGGCTCCCGTGTGATCCGCGCCCTTTCCCGCACAGAATGGGAGCAGGACGCCTTCGCCCAGGTGAACGAGGATCTGGCCCAGCGCCAGCGCACCGCCGACCTGACCATGGCCGCCGTGGGCCCCATTGTGAATTTCGTGCTGAACACCGGCCTGGCCGTGGTGGTGCTGGTGGGCGCATGGCGCGTCCACACCGGCGTTGCCCTGCCCGGCACCATCATCGCTTTCCTGAGCTATTTCACCATCATCCTCAATTCCATGATCATGATTTCCCGCCTCTTCGTCATGTATTCCAAGGGCAGCGCCAGCGCCCGCCGCATTGCGGATATCCTGGCCATGGCGGAGGACCTCCCCGTGCAGCAGGCTGCCTCCACCCCCTCGGAGAACCATGTGGAGTTCCGCTCCGTCCGCTTCTCCTACAACAAAACCACCGATAACGTGCAGGATATCTCCTTCACCCTGCGCCACGGCGAAACCCTGGGTATCATCGGCCCCACGGGCAGCGGCAAGAGCACGCTTATCAAGCTGCTTTTGCGCCAGTACGATCCCGATGGCGGCGAAATCCTGCTGGACGGCAAGCCCCTTTCCTCCATCAGCCCCGGCGAGCTCTATGCCCGCGTCGGCGTGGTATTCCAGAATGATTTCCTCATGGCCGATTCCATCCGCGAGAATATCCGCTTCGGCCGTGATGTGGCAGAAGAAAGCATGCTCTCCGCCGTGGACTGCGCCCAGGCGGCTTTCGTCCACCAGAAGGAAGGCGGCCTGGATTTCATGCTGAACGTGAAGGGCCGTAACCTTTCCGGCGGCCAGCAGCAGCGTGTGCTCATCGCCCGCTCCCTGGCGGCTGATCCCCGGCTGCTCCTCCTGGACGACTGCTCCTCCGCCCTGGATTTCCGCACCGACCGGGCCTTGCGCCACGCCCTGCGTGACCGCCACGGCGAAGCCACCACCATCCTGGTGGCCCAGCGTGTTTCCGCCGTGATGGCCGCCGACCACATCCTGGTGATGGATCAGGGCCGTATCATCGGCCAGGGCAAGCACGAGGAGCTTGTGCGCACCTGCGATTCCTATCGCCAGCTGTGCCTTTTGCAGTTGGGAGGTGACGCCCTGTGATGAACCGACGCGGTATGTCCACCGCCACCGCCAGACCCAAGGCCAAGGCCTCCCATGTGATGAAGCGCCTGTGGCAATACCTGCGCCACGAGCGCTGGATCATCATCACCGCCTCAGTATTGAGCGTTCTGGGCAACATTCTTGGCCTGCTTTCCCCCAAGCTCTCCGGCGCGGCCATCGACGCCATCATCCCCGGGGCCGTTGATTTCCCCGTTGTGCTGCGCTATGTCATCGCCATGGTGGTGGTGGCGCTGTGCTCTTCGCTGCTCAGCTGGGTGCTCTCCGCCATGATGATCCGCATGAGCCGCAACGTGGTCAAGCGCATGCGCGGCGATCTGTTCAACCACCTGACCTGCCTGCCCATCAGCTTCTTCGACACCCACCAAACCGGCGATGTGATCTCCATCCTCTCCTACGATGTGGACACCGTGGGCGCCTCCCTCTCCACGGATCTGACGCAGATCCTCGCCAGCCTGATCACCGTGGTGGGCTCGTTTACCATGATGTGCACCATTTCCCCGGCGCTGCTGATCATCTTTGCCTTCACCATTCCCATGTCCATCCTCTTCACCCGCTACCGCAGCAAGGTGGTGCGTCCCCTGTTCCGTGAGCGCTCCAGGCAGCTGGGCCAGCTCAATGGCTTCGCTGAAGAGGCTGTTTCCGGCATGAAGACCATCGCCGCCTATCACCAGGAGGAGGAGTTCAACCGCCGCTTCGCCCAGCGCAACGAAAGCGCCACCCACGCCAACTGGCATGCCGACCACACCGCCTGCATCACCGGCCCCACGGTGAACCTGATCAACAACCTGTCCATGGCCGCCGTCAGCGTCATGGGCGCGCTGGTGTACATGGCCGGCGGCATCTCCCTGGGCGGCGTCAGCAGCTTTGTGCTCTACTCCCGCAAGTTCTCCGGACCCATCAACGAATTTGCCAACATCATCAGCGAGCTGCAGTCCTCCCTGGCCGCCGCCGAGCGTGTGCTGGGTCTGCTGGATCTCGACCCCGAGCCCGCCGACGCCCCCAATGCTCTCTCCCTTGCCGACTGCGCCGGCCACGTGGCCTTCCGCGACGTGTCCTTCGGCTACACGCCGGATACTACCGTGCTCCATCACATCGATTTCGAGGCCCGGCCCGGCGAGGTCATCGCCATCGTGGGCGAGACAGGCTGCGGCAAAACCACGCTGATCAACCTGCTCATGCGCTTCTATGACGTATCCTCCGGCGCCATCCTCATCGACGGCCACGACGTGCGTGGCCTCACCCGTGCCAGCCTGCGCAGCCAGTTCACCATGGTGCTGCAGGATACCTGGCTCTTCGACGGCACCGTGTACGACAACATCGCCTATGCCCGGCCCGAGGCCACCCGTGAGGAGGTCATCGCCGCCGCCAAGGCAGCCCATATCCACCACATGATCGAATCCCTGCCCAACGGCTACGATACCATCGTCACCGATAGCGGCAACAGCATTTCCAAGGGGCAGAAGCAGCTGATGACCATTGCCCGGGCCATGCTGATGGACTCCTCCATGCTCATCCTGGACGAGGCCACCTCCAACGTGGATACCCAGACCGAGCAGCTTATCCAGGACGCCATGCTGGCCCTGATGAAGGGCCGCACCTGCTTCGTCATCGCCCACCGGCTGTCCACCATCGCCGGAGCGGACCGCATCATGGTCATGGACAAGGGCCGCCTGGTGGAAAGCGGCACTCACCAGGAGCTGCTTCAAAAGCAGGGCGCCTATTATGAACTGTATCAGGCGCAGTTTGACCACGCGGAATAAGGAGATATATTATGAAACTGATCCTCGTTCGCCATGCCGAACCGGACTACTCCATCGATTCCCTCACAGAAAAAGGCCGCTGGGAGGCCGAGCTGCTTTCCCGCCGCCTGTGCAAGCTGGAGAATGTGACCGCCTTTTATGTTTCGCCCCTGGGCCGTGCCCAGGCGACCGCCGCCTATACGTTGGATAAGCTGGGCCGTACCGCCCAGACCCTGCCCTGGCTGGCAGAGTTCCGCGGCCGCTGCATCGATACGGAAACAGGCGCTTCCCGTATCCCCTGGGATTTCAAGCCCCGTCTGTGGCAAAGCCGTCCTCTGCTGCGGGATTATCACCGCTGGTCAGAGGATGACCTGGTCCAGGGCGGCGATACCATTCAGATCTGGCAGGAGACCCAGCAGGGGCTTGACGCGCTGCTGGCCCGCCACGGCTATCACCGCGACGGCGGCCTTTACCACTGCGATAACAACCGCGACGATACCATCGTCATCTTCTGTCACTTCGCCATCATGGCCGCCATCGTGGCTCACCTGACCTCCATTTCTCCCCTGAATATCTGGCAGGGTTTCTGTGCCCAGCCCTCCTCCGTCACCACCATGATCACCGAGGAACGCGTCAAGGGTGAGGTCATCTTCCGCTGCATGCAATTTGGCGATATCGGCCATCTGTATGCCGGCGGCGAACGGTATTCCACCGCCGGACTGTATCCGGAGTGCTATACGGGCCGTGATTCCACCAATCCCCCCGAATGGGATGAAAGAAACTAAACCACTTTTGAAATCCCGCTCAGAGGCGCGATGCATCGAAAAACCGGCGATACTCGTTTGCGTGAGTATCGCCGGTTTTCTTATTTACTTGCATCAGCACCACAGTCCTGCGTCCGTTCGCCGCTGCGCTGCACATATTGCTTCATACCAGCCCCAGCTCCTTCAGCAGACCGGGGATCGCCTGCTCAAAGGCCACGCCGTAGTTCAGCGGCAGCCCGTTTTCAAGGGTGTGTACCATGGCCTCGTGGGTGAAGTTCACAGCAGTCTGCGCCGCCTCGCCGGTGGATTTTCCCAGCAGCATGGCCGCGAACAGCGCAGAGGCGAACACATCCCCCGTGCCATAGAACACGTGGGGCAGCTGCGGCGCTCCGGCGAAGGTAAAGCTGCCGTCCGCCGCGCAGAAGCCAGCCGCACCCAGCTGACCAGCCTGATGCACGCCGGTCACGATCACCTGGCCGCAGCTGAATTTCGATGCCAGGGCTTCCAGCATCTCTTTGACTTCATCCTCACCGGGATGCTCCACATAGGGCCGCCCCAGGAGAATGCACGCCTCCGTCATGTTGGGGACGATCACATCCGCCAGCCGGCACAGCTCGCCCATGCCTCCGGCCATCTCTTTGGTGTAGGTGGCATAAAGCCTGCCGTGATCCGCCATCACAGGATCCACCAGCGTCAATCCACCCTCTCGGTGATAAGCGTGCAGCACGTCGCCCACCAGGTTGATCTGCTCAAAGCTGCCCAGGAAGCCGCTGTATAACCCGTCAAACTTCAGGGGCAGCGTGGCCCAATGGCCCAGGATGCGGCCCATTTCCTCCGTCAGGTCCAGGCAGGAATAGCCCGTGAACTCCCCAGTGTGGGTGGAGAGCAGCGCCGTGGGCAGCACGGCGGTGTGGATGCCGCAGCCGGCCAAAACCGGCAGGGCAACCGTCAGCGAGCAGCGGCCTTCACAGCTCACGTCATGGATGGCAAGGGCGCGTTTCTGCATGATGCAACCTCCTTTGGGTACCCTTGCATCATACAGCACCTTGCAGAATTTGTCCAGTATCCTACCGCCCAATACCTTGACAAAACACCGACATTTCATTATAGTGGATACTGGTTTTTTATGAATAGACGGAGGCGATTTTCCATGACCAAAGCCCTGATTTCCGTAACCGGCCTGGACGCGACCGGCATCATTGCCAAGGTGGCCACCAAGCTGAGCGAAATGAACATTAACATCCTGGATATCTCCCAGACGATCCTGGGCGGCTACTTCACCATGATGATGGTGGTGGACCTGGACGGCGCCCACATGGAATTCGCCGCCATTGACGAGGCCCTTCAGCCCATCCGCGAGGAAATGAAGATGGCCATCCATATGCAGCGCATGGACATTTTCGACGCCATGCACCGAATCTGAGCGGCCAGTGGCCGCAGCCATTTCCGCCAAACGCTGCATTCCCCTGCTTGCGCCCCGCGCGCATACATGACATGACAACAAAGGAGATTTCCCAATGATTGAAACCGGCGAGATCCTCCAAACCATGCGGATGATCCAGGAGGAAAACTTCGACATCCGCACCATCACCCTGGGTATCAACCTGCTGGACTGCTCCGACGCCGACGGCGAGAAGTGCGGCCGGCGCGTGTATGACAAGATCTGCCGCGTGGCGCAGAACCTGGTGAAAACCGGCGAGAATATCGAGCGTGAGTTCTCTATCCCGATTGTGAACAAGCGCATTTCCGTCACGCCGGTGAGCCTGATCTGCCAGGCCGATCCCCGCCCCATCGCCCGCTGGCTGGACAAAGCCGCCGCCGAAATGGGCGTGAACTTCCTGGGCGGCTACTCCGCCCTGATGCACAAGGGCGCCACCCTGGCCGACGAGCGTCTGCTTGAATCCATTCCCGAGGTCATGGCCACCACCGAGCGCCTCTGCTCCTCGGTGAACGTGGGCTCCACCCGCGCCGGCATCAACATGAACGCCGTGCGTGAAATGGGCGAGATCATCAAAAAGACCGCCGAGCTTACCGCCGACCGTGATTCCCTGGGCTGCGCCAAGCTGGTTGTCTTTGCCAACGCTGTGGAGGACAACCCCTTCATGGCCGGCGCCTTCTGCGGCGTAGGCGAACCCGAGAGCGTCATCAACGTGGGCGTTTCCGGCCCCGGCGTGGTAAAGAAGGCCCTCGAGTCTGTCAAGGGCCAGCCCTTTGACGTGGTGGCTGAGACCATCAAGCGCACCGCCTTCAAGATCACCCGTGTGGGCCAACTGGTGGCCCGCGAGGCCTCCCAGCGGCTGAACATTCCCTTCGGCATTGTGGACCTCTCCCTGGCCCCCACCCCCGCCCGCGGCGACTCCGTGGCCCACATTCTCACCGAGATGGGCCTGGAAATGGCCGGTGCCCCCGGCACCACCGCTGCCCTGGCCCTGCTGAACGACGCCGTGAAGAAGGGCGGCGTGATGGCCTCCAACCACGTGGGCGGCCTTTCCGGCGCCTTCATCCCCGTCAGCGAGGACATCGGCATGATCGAGGCTGCCTCCTGCGGCGCCCTGACCCTGGAAAAGCTGGAGGCCATGACCTGCGTCTGCTCCGTGGGCCTGGACATGATCGCCATCCCCGGCGACACCTCTGCCGCCGCTATCTCCGGCATCATTGCCGACGAAGCCGCCATCGGCATGGTCAACAACAAGACCACCGCCGTGCGCGTGATTCCTGCCGCCGGCAAGAAGGCCGGCGATACCGTCGAGTTCGGCGGTCTCCTGGGCTTCGCCCCCGTGATGCCTGTGAACACCTATAACAACGATGCTTTCATCGCCCGCGGCGGCCGCATCCCCGCACCCCTGCACAGCCTTCGCAACTAATTCCTAATTCATAATTCCTTATTTCCAATTCCCAATTCACCCCTGGAGGTAACCATGTCCAACTTCGTAGACCACGTGAAAATCACTGCCAAGGCCGGCAACGGCGGCAACGGCAGCATGTCCTTCCACCGGGAGAAATACGTCCTCAACGGCGGCCCCGATGGCGGCGACGGCGGCAACGGCGGCGATGTGCTGCTCTATGCCGACCCTAACATGCACACTCTGCTGGACTTCCGCTTCAAGAGCAAATACACCGCCGAAAACGGCCAGGACGGCGCGGCAGGCCGCTGCACCGGCCGCCGTGGCGAAAGCCTGACCATCAAGGTTCCCGTGGGCACCGTTGTCCGCGATGAGGAAACCGGCCGCGTTGTAGCTGATATGGACGTACCCGGCGAGACCCGCCGCCTGCTCCGTGGCGGCAAGGGCGGCTGGGGCAATGTGCACTTCGCCACCCCTACCCGCCAGGCGCCCAACTTTGCCAAGCCCGGCGTGAAGACGGAGATCCACACCTTCCGCCTGGAGCTGAAAACCATCGCCGACGTGGGCCTGGTTGGCTACCCCAACGTGGGCAAGAGCAGCATTCTCTCCGTGGTCACCAGCGCCAAGCCCAAGATCGGCAACTACCACTTCACCACCCTGACGCCCAACCTGGGCATCTTCCGCCGCCACGGCAAGGACATCGTCCTGGCTGACATCCCCGGCCTGGTGGAAGGCGCTGCCGATGGCGTTGGCCTGGGGCATGATTTCCTCCGGCATGTGGAGCGCACCCGCCTTCTGCTGCACGTGGTAGACATCGCCGGTTCCGAGGGCCGCGACCCCATGGACGATTTCGACCAGATCAACCACGAGCTGCGCAACTACGGCGAATTGGCCGACCGGCCCCAGATCATCGTCTGCAACAAGATGGATCTCACCGACGCCGATGAATACCTGGAGATGTTCCGTGATCACGTAGCTGAAACCGGCTACCCCATTTACCCTGTCAGCGCTGCCACCCGTCAGGGCTTCGACGCCCTGCTGGACGCCGTGGCCGATACCCTCGAAACCCTGCCCCCCATCGTTCATTTCGAAGAGGAATACGAGCTGGATGAATCCATCAAGCCCGGCACCTTCGAGATCCTCAAGGACGGCAAAGTCTATGAAGTGGTGGGCAGCGCCATGGAGCGCCTCATCGACAGCGTGAACTTCGACGACGAGGAGTCCATGAACTGGTTCCACCGCACCCTGCGCCGCTGGAACGTCATCGACGCCCTCCGCGAGGCCGGCGCCAAGGAAGGCGACACCGTCCGCATCTTCGACAGGGAATTCGACTTCGTGGAGTAAGGGGCTTTGCCCCATACAACCCCACCCAAGGGGGGGCACCCC
>JAFVVG010000003.1 GCA_017502305.1 Clostridia bacterium
AAGTACTGCCATACCTTGCCGGCAAGACCATTCTTGTCAAATTCCTCGCGCAGAATGGCGTCCGCTTCGCGCAGGGCATGCAGGCGGTCGCGGGTGATGGCGCCCAGGCAGCGCACGCCCAAGCCGGGGCCAGGGAAGGGCTGACGGTAGACCATCTCGTGGGGCAGGCCCAGGGCCTCGCCCACCACGCGGACTTCGTCCTTGTAGAGGAGCATCACGGGCTCCACCAGCTGGAAGGTCATGCCGTTGGGCAGGCCGCCCACGTTGTGATGGGCCTTCACGCCGTCCTTGCTCTCCAGGATGTCGGGGTAGATGGTGCCCTGGGCCAGAAACTCAACGCCCTCCAACTTCTCGGCTTCCTCGGCGAAGACCTCGATGAACTCGCCGCCGATGATCTTGCGCTTCTTTTCGGGCTCGACCACGCCGGCCAGCTTATCCAGGAAGCGGTCGGTAGCGTCGATGTAGATCAGGTTGGCGTCCATCTGCTTGCCGAACACCTCAATGACCTGCTCGCTTTCGCCCTTGCGCATCAGGCCGTGGTTCACGTGCACGCACACCAGCTGCTTGCCGATGGCCTTGATCAGCAGCGCGGCAACCACGGAAGAATCAACGCCGCCGGACAGGGCCAGCAGCACCTTTTTGTCGCCCACCTGGGCACGGACAGCGGCCACCTGCTCGTCGATGAAGGCGTTCGCCAGCTCGGGGGTGGTGATGCGCGCCATGGTTTCGGGACGGATATTGCTCTGCATGGGATGTTCCTCCTTCGTCTTTCAAGGATCCAACTTCCACCGGGTTCATTTCGATTGACAGTTTATTATAACGCCGGATGGACCTCCTGTAAAGAAAAAATCTGCCTTATGATGCGCAGTTTTTTCAACATTTATTCATTGGGACAATGGTTTTCCAGGATAGCCATGTTCACCTTTTGTTCTTCTTGCTTTTGAAGCTGATTTGATTTATACTGTTGATGTATTCCTGTCTGCTTGCCTGTTTGACACAAAGGAGGATCTGCAATGAAATTGCTTGCCTGGGTGCTGACTCTTTGCCTGCTGCTGACGTCCGTTTCCACCGGTTTGGCTGAAGCCCCCGCTCCCCTTCTCCAGGCAAGGGCCAGGCTGGAAGACCTGGGATTCGAGATCGATGATAAGGTTTATCAGGATGTTCAGCAGATGTTCCTTGAGGCCAATCGTTATTTGGAAGAAGCTGGCTCCTCCGCTATGCCCAGCATATCAGAAGAGGATTATGCCTACACGCTTCTTATGTTCATCGGCATGGGTGACTATGATTACGATACCTGCACCTGGACGCCAACATCCGACAGGATTTATGTATTCGATGCTGAGTTTTTCAATATCCAGGGCATGTATACCGAATTCCTCCAGGGTGTGCAGAGCATCGCCACGGATGCCGTTTTCACGGATGTGTCCGAGGACCTTTCCGGCATGGACGAACAATTTGATGGCACCCGCAAAGTCTCCTTTTCCTGCAACGGCGTTCCCTACACCTGCGAATTGACCAGCAGCGGTGATTGGATCGACCCGCAGATCATCCGCTATGTGAACCAGGCCCTGGAGGAACAAAACTGCAGCGGTCAGCTGCACCTCATCAGCGACTATTACGACCAGATCGTGTTTCTGATCTACGGCTCCGAAGAAACGGCCAGGGAGATGCGCCTGCTCCTGGGAACCGAGGAAACAGCCATCCTCCCATCCATTGGTGCACCCCGTGATACGCTGCTTTACCTGATTACCAACCTGTTCTGATCTGTTTCCCAAAAAACAATACAGCGGCACGATGCAAACCGTGCCGCTGTTTTTTATCCGTTACCGTTCCGTCTGCTCCGTCATAATCCCCCAGCGGATGCCGAAGCGGTCCACAAACACCACCCGGCAGGAGCTGTAGGGCGTGGCCTCCATGGGATAGATGGTGGTGCTGCCCTCTTTCATGATCTCATAGGCCCGCTGCACCTGTTCCTTGGTGTCGTACATCATGGTGAGGAAATTGCTGTAGCATACGCCAAAGTCAATATCCGCATGATCGCTCATAATGATCCTGTCGTTCCCCAGGGCCAGCTCGCTGTGGTAGATCCAGTCCTTCTGCTGCTCGGTGAGCAGGGGCATATACGCCGGGTCGTTGGCGTCACGGTAAGAAACCAGGCAGGTGATTTTGCCCTCAAAGGCCTTCTCGTACAGGTGGATGGCTTCCCGGCAGGAGCCGGCAAAGTTCAGGGTAGGCACCATTTTCATATGCGTCACCTCATTCAATGGCAATGCCGTAATCCAGCACCACATTGCCCTTTTCATCAGGTGTGGTGAAGCGGGGACAGTTGCAGCGCTCGAAGCACCAGTCGTCCTCCTTGCGGGTGAAGCCCCGCTCCTTCAAGGCAGCCAGGCACATCTCATGGGTGGCGGGGGTGTAGAAATCACCGCTGCCTTCCTTGTCACGCAGGTAACACACGGCGTAGCTCATGGCGGGAATGCTCACGGCCTCGTAGCCCTCCGGCACCGGGGTGTTTTCAGGGAAATACATGCCGATCCACCTTTCCGGCGCACCGCTTACAATGCGCACAGCGCCCACATAAGCATCGCCGTTCTCCGGCAGGGCGGGGTGCCTTTCGATGGGCTCGAACCACCCGTTGCTCCACCATTCGCCCCAGTTGGTGCCACGCTTGCCGATCAGCACGCAGGCAGGCCAGTTTTCCTTTTGGATATCAACGATCTTCATGCCAGCAACCTCCTTAAAAACGCGGCCCGTTCCTCATAGCGTTCCAGCTCCTTGAGGGTATTGGCCGCCTGCTCCTCCCCGCCGGGGCGGTTCAGGCAGTAATGCAGCCAGCCCAGCATGCCGTCCATGCCAGCGGCCAGGGCGGCCTCCCAGTCCGCATCGGTCAAATCTATATGCTCCTCGTAAGCGGCGATCATGGCCCGGGCCTTTTCCTCGTCATCCGCCCAGTAGTTCAGCAGCTCGATCAGCTCCTGCCAGGGGTTCACGTACCCGGCAGCCTCCCAGTCGATCACACAGGGCCGCATGCCCTGCCACATCACATTCTTCGGATCCAGATCACGATGGCTGACGACCTGCACGCCCCTCAGCCTGCGCAGACCTTCCCGCGCCGCCGCGTCCCAGCGGGGCAGGCGGGCGTCCCCCGCCATGGACCAGTCGAAAGGCGAGCGCACATCCATCTCCCGCTCCATGCCTGGAATATGCACACCCACCTGATGAATACTCCCCAGCACATGGCCCATCACCCGGCAATGCTCCGCCGTGATCTCCGGGGGGAAAACACTTCGCCCCTCCACCCAGGGATACACAATGAAATAGCTGCCCTCCACCTGGGTCACGCCGCCCATGGAGGCGCACACGTCAAATGCGGCAAAGCCTTCGAACGCGGCGTTCGCCGCCTCGCCGGTACGCATATTGTTCAGCGCACCCGGCCGCATCATCACCTCCGGGTTCAGCCTTTTCACCGCAAAAACGCCCCGGGCGGTTTCCACCCGGAACATTTTGTGCAGAAGCCCGCCGCTGACAGGTGCGGGCGGCGCGATGACCTCCCCCAATTGCAGCAGGGGACACAGTTTCGTCAGTTTTTCCATCATGATGGGCTCCTTGCTTACCATTTGCGGGCGGTGTTGATCTTGCGCTGCAACGTCTCTTCCTTCTCGCCCTCCCGGACGCGGCGGGCAGCCACCACACGGCGCTCCTCCTCGTCATCCACGCAGGTGATGAGCAGCAGGATCTGATCCTCGGGCTGCACGTCGATCTCCGTAAAATAGATGGAATGGCTCTTCAGGTCGCTGATGCCCTCGCGGCGCCAGGCGATGTTATCGGAATTCAGCCGGCCGAAGCTGAAATAATTGCGGTCCCGGGCATTGGTGCTCAGCTCCGTCACGGAGAAGATCACATACCGGCCGTCCTCGTACATGGTATTGAAGGTGATGAAGGCGTTGTTCTGGTAAAACTTCAGGTTCTCGTAATTCCGCAGACTGCCGAACATGGCGCCTGTTTTCATGTTATGGCCGTATACGTAGAGGGTGTACGGCCGGGTATTCAGCGTAATGCTCTCGTCCAGGAACAGGGCGCCGTTCACATTGTGAAATCCCCGGTAGTCCCTGCGGAGGTAATAGGTGTTGTCCTTCTGCACCACGGCCTCGTCCAGCAGGCCCTCAATGCTCATCCAGCCGATGATATCGCCGTTCTGGCGGCGCAGCTTCCGGAAGCTTTCCTGGGTCAGGGAATAGGGGTTGCCGGGGTATTTCATCTTTTCCAGGGTGGTGGCTGGCTCGGGCGTGGGGGCGGCGGTGGTCTGCGGCGCCAGGGTGGCGGTGGGTTCGGGCGTGGCGGTAACCTCAGGCACGGCGGTGGGTTCCTCCGCAGATTGGTAATACATCTCCCGCAGCTGGCTGGAGGCCTGCTTTGCGGCAAAATAGTCCACAGCGTAGCTGATGAGCTGCCAGGTGCTGAAGATCATCACCCCCGCCAGGAGGATGGCGCACACAAACAGCAGCCGGCGGCGCTTCTGCGTGGCCGGAGTATAGCTGTAATCCCGCTGCTTCTTGCGGCCGTTGCCATTCTGGCCGGGAATATATCCCCGCTGCATCCGCGCTCACCTCCTTGCTTTTTATCTTACCATTCCTCCCCCTTCCTGTCAACGGAATCCGCCGGAACATGTCAGGCTAACAGCGAAGCTAACAAGGTGTGTTTTGCATCAAAGTTATTCCGTGGAAAAATCTTTTCTGAATACACGATTCCGCCGCTTGACAACCAGATTGTACATATTGTATAATTTCCATTAGGTTAACTGTTAAGCTAATCGATAGGCTGCACACAGCCTGAAAGGAACGTCTATGCGCTATCTGAACGGATGTACCTTCGCCTTTATGAGCCCCCGGGGCTTTACCCGGAAAGAGGAGTGGAAGCGTTCCCTGCGCCTGATGGTGGAATCCACCGGCTGCGATACGGTGATTCTCCCCGTAGGCGCGCTGCAGGATCATGCCTATTCCACCAAGGTGGATTATCTCACCCCCGACGTCATGAGCATGGACGACGTCCGCGCCGTGGCGGAAGAAGTGCACCGCCTGGGTCTGCACCTGGTGATCAAGGCCATGGTCAACTGCCGCGACGGCTATTGGCGCGCCTATATCCGTTTCTTCGATACCTATGTACCCACCGAGCCCACCTGGCAGCAGTGGTTTGAAAGCTATGATGAATTCGTGGTGGAGCTGGCCAGAACCGCCCAGGAGGTTGGCGCGGAAATGTTCTGCCTGGGCTGCGAGATGGTGGGCGCCGACCACCGGGCCGATGAATGGCGCGAGCTGGCCCGCCGGGTGCGCCAGGTCTACACCGGCCCACTGACCTATAACTGCGATAAATTCCAGGAGCATCACGTCACCTGGTGGGACGCCGTGGACGCCATCTCCTCCTCCGGCTACTACCCCATCGACCAGCTGGAAGAGCATTTCCGGCGGGTGGAAGAGGTGGCTGAAAAGTTCGGCAAGCCCTTCTTCTTTATGGAAAGCGGCTGCCCCAGCCGGGAGGGCAGTGAATACGTGCCCAACAACTGGTCCTTCGGCGGCGAGCAAAGCAACGCCGCCCAGGAAAGGTGGTACAAAGCCTATACCGAGGCCCTGCTGAACCACCCCAGGATCCGCGGCTGCGTCTGGTGGGACTGGAGCGCCGTGCGCCTCTACCCCATCGAGAGCGCCCCCACCAACAACGGTTACTGCGTCTACGGCAAGCCTGCCGAAAAGGTGCTGCAGGCATACTCCCGCGCCATCGCCCAGCGCGAAAGCAAATGAAAGGAATGAATCCCATGCTGTTTAGCGAGCTGAAACTCCACCTGACAAAGAAGATCCTTCCCTTCTGGGAGAACCTGGCCGACGAGAAGAACGGCGGCTACTACGGCTATGTGACCAAAGAGCTGGTGGTGAAGCCCGAGGCTCACAAGGGCTGCATCCTCAACAGCCGTACCCTGTGGACCTTCGCCACCGCCGCCCGCGTGCTGCAGGATGACCGCTACCTGACCTACGCCAGGCGCGCTTACGACTTTATGCGGAAGTTCGAGGACAAGGAAAACGGCGGCGTGTACTGGTCTGTGACAGCAGAAGGCCAGCCCCTGGACCTGACCAAGCACACCTACTGCCAGGCCTTCGCCATCTACGGTCTGGCTGCCTATGCCCGGGCCACCGGCCTGACCGAGCCCCTCGATAAGGCTATGGAGCTGTTCCGCGTCATTGAGGACAAATGCACCGACGAGGGCGGCTACGGCGAGGCCTACAAGCCCGATTTCTCCCCCGAAAGCAACGAGAAGCTTTCCGAGAACGGCGTCATGGCCTCCCGCACCATGAACACCCTGCTCCATGTGCTGGAAGCCTATGCCGAGCTCTACCGCGCCAATGGCAGCGAAGAAGTCCGCAAGGCCGGCGTCAACTGCCTGGAGCGCTTCCTGAACGTTATGTACAACCGGGACAAGCGCCGCTTGGAGGTTTTCTACGACGCTGACTACAACTCCCTGCTGGACATGCAGTCCTTCGGCCATGACATCGAGGCTTCCTGGCTGATGTGGGACGCCGTGGAGTGCATGATCCCCGAAAACGAGCGCGAACCCTACAAGGCCATGTGCATCGACCTGGCCGAATCCGTTTACCAGCGCGCCATGACCGACCACGGCCTGAAAAACGAAATGGTGAACGGCGAGATCGACGAGCTGCGCATCTGGTGGGTGCAGGCGGAAACCCTGCTGGGTCTCTCCAACGCCTATGACCTCACCGGCAACGAAGCCTATCAAGCCGCTGTTTCTCTCCAGTGGGATACCATCCAGCGGATGATCGTGGATCCCCGCGAGGGCGGCGAGTGGTATTGGTCCGTATACGAGGACGGCACCATGACCGAGCGTCCCATGGTGGAAGAATGGAAATGTCCCTATCACAATGGCCGTATGTGCCTGCGCATCATCGAACAAGCAAAGGGGTAACGAAGCCATGACGGAGATTCTTGTTTCTGAAAAACTCATTCACCTGCGCAACGACAGGATCAGCTACGCCATCGGCCTGCTGGAGGGCGGCATTCCGGCCCACCTGTACTTCGGCAAGCGGGTGGAAAAGCTGAACCCCTCCTCCCTTTTGCGGGCGGCCTGGCTCCCCGGCGACGGTTCCTTTTCCATGCAGAACTGCACCCTGGACCACACCCCCCAGGAGTACCCGGCCTTCGGCCTGGGTGAGATGCGCGAGGGCGCGCTGATCGTCCGCCGGGAAAACGGCACCCGTACCGCCGACCTGCGCTTTGTCTCCGCCGGGGTAATGGATGGCAAGCCTGAACTGGCCGGCCTGCCCGCCACCTTTGGCGAAGCCTGCAAGACCCTGAAGCTGCGCCTGCGTGACGAGCTGTTGAACCTGGACGTCGTTCTGCTCTATACCATCTTTGACGACTGCGACGCCATCGCCCGCAGCGTACTTTTCGAAAACAACGGCGCCGAGGAGCTGAACCTGGAGCGCTGCTACTCCCTGTGCCTGGACCTCCCGGACAGCCGCTATGACCTGATCACCCTTTCCGGCGCCTGGGCCCGTGAGCGCGAGATCGTCCGCAGGCCCCTGGTGATGGGCCAGCAGGGCGTGGGCAGCATCCGCGGCGCCTCCTCCCTGCAGACGTCCCCCTTCATGGCCCTCCTCCGCCCCGAAACCACCGAGGAGCAGGGCGAGGTCATCGCCGCGGCGCTGGTGTATTCCGGCAACTTCACCGCCCAGGCCTATGTGGACCCCAACCGCTATACCCGCATGATGATGGGCATCAACGATACCGGCTTCCAGTGGACGCTGTGCGCCGGCGCTACTTTCCAGACCCCCGAGGCGGTGCTGGTGTATTCCGCCGCCGGTCTGGACGGCATGAGCAGCCAGTTCCACCGTCTCTGCGCCGATCACCTGGTTCGGGGCCGCTATGCCCACGCCCCCCGGCCCATCCTGCTGAACAACTGGGAGGCCACCTACTTCGATTTTGACGAGGAAAAGCTGCTGAGCATCGCCCGCACCGCCGCCAAGGTGGGCGTGGAGCTCTTTGTGCTGGATGACGGCTGGTTCGGCCACCGCGACAGCGACAACTCCTCCCTGGGCGACTGGTTTGTGGACAAGCGCAAGCTCCCCGGCGGCCTGACCTCCCTGGCGGAGAAAGTGCACAGCCTGGGGCTGAAGTTTGGCTTGTGGTTCGAGCCGGAAATGATCTCCCCGGACAGCGAGCTCTTCCGCGCCCATCCCGACTGGTGCATCCATGTACCCGGCCGCACCCACATTGAGGGCCGCAATCAGCTGATCCTGGATCTTTCCCGCCCCGACGTATGCGAATACATCTACAACGCCCTGGCGGATAACCTCAGCTCCAGCGGCATCGATTACGTCAAGTGGGACATGAACCGCAACTTCACCAACGTGGGTTCCGCCCTTTTGCCGCCCGAGCGCCAGAAGGAGCTGCCCCACCGCTACATGCTGGGCCTTTATGGCATTCTGGAGCGGCTCATTCACGATTTCCCCCATGTGCTGTTCGAAAGCTGCTCCTCCGGCGGCGGCCGTTTCGATATGGGCATGCTGCACTATATGCCCCAGACCTGGACCAGCGACGATACCGACGCCGTGTGCCGCTGCCGCATCCAGTATTCCACTTCCCTGGTGTTCCCACCCTTCGCCATGGGCAGCCACGTCAGCGCCGTGCCCAACCATCAGACGGGCCGCGTGGCGCCCATCACCACCCGCGGCAACGTGGCCATGAGCGGCTGCTTCGGGTATGAGCTGGACCTGAACCGCCTGCCCGAGGAAGACCTGAAGGAAGTGGAAAAGCAGATCCAGCGGGTAAAGGAATACCGGCAGACGCTGCTCTACGGCGAATTCCACCGCCTGCTCTCCCCCTATGAGGGCAACGACACCGCCTGGATCACCGTAGCCCCGGACAAAAACGAGGCCATCCTCATGCTCGCCCGGGCCTTGGCGCTGCCCGGCACCTATCCGCCCCTGGTTCGTCTGCGCGGCCTGGACCCCGCCAAAACCTACCGCATTCTGGAAACCGGCGAAACCTACGGCGGCGACGAACTGATGAACATCGGCCTGTGCATTCCCCTTCCCTGGGGCGACGCGGCCTCCGTCAGCTATACGCTGAAGGCCGAGTAAAAGGAGCTTACCATGGCAAACGTCACAATGCGGGACATCGGCAATCGTGTTGGCGTCAGCGCCGTTACGGTTTCCAAGGCCCTGGCCGGAAAAAGCGGCGTCAGCGAGGAAATGCGCCAGCGGATCATCCAGGCTGCCGCCGAAATGGGCTATGTGAACCCCAATGCGTCCCTGGCCGTTCAGGAGCGCAAGCTGGATGTGGGCATCCTGGTGCCCGACCACTTTTTCTCCGGCGATTCGTTCTACTTCACCTTCTACCGCCACCTGGTGCAAACCCTGACGGACGCGGGACACTTCGGCCTGATGGAGCTGCTCTCCAAGGAAAACGACGCCAAACTGGAGCTGCCCAACCTGATCCGCCACGGCCGGGTCGATGCCCTGATTCTCCTGGGCCAGCCCAGCCGGGAGTACATCCGCATGATCGCCCAGCAGCCCCTGCCGGTGGTGTTCCTGGATTTCTTTGATGAAAGCGCCGCGGCCGACGCCGTGGTGGGCGACAACACCTACGGCACCTGCCGGCTGACCAACCATCTCATCAAAAACGGTCACCGGGATATCGGCTTTGTGGGCAACTGCCGCTCCACCACCTCCATCATGGACAGATACCTGGGCTTCTTCCGGGCCATGCTCTCCCACGGGCTGACCATCCGGGAGGAATGCATCATCCCCGACAGAAGCGACGAGGGCGACGACGTTCCCCTCCTCCTGCCGGAAAAGCTTCCCACCGCCTTCGTCTGCAACTGCGACATCGTCGCCCTCCGGCTCATCGGGCAGCTGCGGGAGCGGGGCATCCGGGTGCCGGAGGATGTCTCCGTCGTCGGGTTTGACGATTTCCTGCCCGGCGCACCCCAGTCCCCCAGCCTGACCACCTTCCGGGTGGATTTCCACACCATGTCCCAGCTGGCGGTGAAACTCCTGGCCGACCGCTGCGCCGGCATGCAGCGTCCCTTTGGCCGCGTGGTTGTCAGCGGCCAGCCTGTCTACCGTGATTCTGAGCGGGCTCTGTCCGCTGAAGAATAGATTTTGTTTCATGTACCCTCAACATACAGAAAGCGAGGTAACGCACTATGTCCAAGGTCAAGATTCTCAACGCCGGTTCTCTCCCGAATATCCCCTGGCAGGATAAGCCCGCCGATCTGAAGACCGCCGCTCCCGTGTGGCGCTACACCGAAAACCCCGTCATGGGCCGCAACCCCACCCCCGAAATCGCCCGCATCTTTAACTCCGCCGTCGCCCCCTGGGAGGATGGCTTCATCGCCGTGCTCCGCGGCGAACAGGTCAACGGCGTGCCCTATGTGTACATCGGCCGCTCCAAGGACGGCATCCACTGGGATGTGGACCGCGAGAAGGTTCCCTTCGTGGACGACAACGGCAACCCCAAGATGCCCCACTATGCCTATGACCCCCGCCTGGTGAAGGTGGACGACACCTATTACATCATCTGGTGCACCGATTTCTTCGGCGCCTCCATCGGCATGGCCAAGACCAAGGACTTCAAGACCTTTACCCGCATCGAGAACCCCTTCATCCCCTTCAACCGCAACGCCGTGCTCTTCCCCCGCAAGATTAACGGCATGTTCAAGATGATGTCCCGCCCCTCCGACTCCGGCCACACCCCCTTCGGCGACATCTTCGTTTCCGAATCCCCCGACATGGAATACTGGGGACATCACCGTCATGTGATGGGCCGCGGCTCCAAGTGGTGGGAGTCCGTCAAGATCGGCTCCGGCGCTGCTCCCATTGAAACCACCGAAGGCTGGCTGCTGTTCTATCACGGCGTGGCCACCACCTGCAACGGCTTTGTGTATTCCATGGGCGGCGCCATCCTGGACATCAACGAGCCCAGCAAGGTGCTCTACCGCTGCGAGAATCACCTGCTGACCCCCGAAGAGCCCTACGAGACCTGCGGCTTCGTGCCCAACGTGGTCTTCCCCTGCGCCACCCTGCAGGACGAGGACACCGGCCGCATCGCCATCTACTACGGCGCCGCCGATACCAACGTGGGCCTGGCCTTCACCACCGTGGACGAAATCGTGGCTTACATCAAGGAGCACTCCGACCTGCAGTGGGGCGACGACATCCCCGATGTGGACTACTAAGCCGTTCAAGAAAGTGGCAAAGCCACTTTCTTGAGATTTTGCGCTACGTCACTGTGGGCTAAAGCCCACGGCCGTTCCTTCGCGTAAGGTATGTTCTCGGCTTGGCCGAGAACGACCCGCCCCGTCGGCAAAGCCGCCGGATACGATTACAATCGGAGGGGCTGCGGCCCCTCCGATACCTCCCCATGATGATTGAAGGAGAATGACTATGCAGCCTCGCAGCTTTTCTTCCCTGATGGAAGCCTATGAGCGGCTCATCGCCCGGCCCAACCCGGTGAATGAGCACTTCTACAACGGCCTGTTCAGCCGCTATGCCTATCCCGTTCTGACCCGGGAGCACGTCCCGCCCTTCTGGATGTATGACGCCAACCCGGAGACCAACCCCTATATGATGCAGCGGCTGGGCGTCAATGCCACGCTGAACGCCGGCGCCATCAAGCTGGGCGGCAAATACTGCATGGTCGTCCGCGTGGAAGGCATGGACCGCAAGTCCTTCTTCGCCGTGGCGGAAAGCGACAAGCCCACCGAGGGCTTCCGCTTCCGTGATTATCCCATTGTGCTGCCCGATACCTGCGCCGAGGAGACCAACGTCTACGATATGCGCCTCACCCAGCACGAGGACGGCTGGATCTACGGCGTGTTCTGCTCCGAGAGCAAGGATCCCAACAACGCCGATCTCTCCGCCGCGGTGGCGGCCGCCGGCATCGTGCGCACCAAGGATCTTGAAACCTGGGAGCGCCTGCCCAACCTGGTCACCCTGCGCTCCCCCCAGCAGCGCAACGTGGTGCTTCATCCCGAGTTTGTGGACGGCCAGTACGCCTTCTACACCCGCCCCATGGACGACTTCATCGAGACGGGCAGCGGCGGCGGCATCGGCTTCGGCCTGTGCAAGGATATCATGAACCCCGTCATTGACGAGGAGAAGATCATCTCCGCCCGCAAGTATCACGTCATCACCGAGGCCAAGAACGGCGCCGGCGCCACCCCCATCAAGTGCGACAAGGGCTGGATCCACATTGCCCACGGCGTGCGCAACACCGCCGCCGGCCTGCGCTATGTGCTCTATGCCTTCATGACCGACCTGAAGGATCCCTCCAAGGTCATCGCCGAGCCCAGCGGCATGCTGCTGGGACCCATGGGCAAGGAACGCGTGGGCGACGTGAGCAACGTCACCTTCTGCAACGGCGCCATCGCCGATGAGGGCGGCAGGATCTACATCTACTACGCCTCCTCCGATACCCGCATGCACGTGGCCGAGACCGACGTGAACCGCCTGTGCGATTACCTGCTGAACACCCCCAAGGATCCCCTGCGCAGCCCCGATTGCGTGAAGCAGCGCTGCGAGCTGATCGAGAAGAACCTGAAGTTCCTGCGCAAATAAGGAGGGTTCCCCCATGTTTCAGGTTTCACCGCTCTTTGGCGACCACGCCATCCTGCCCCTGGGCAAGGAGCTGCGTATCTTTGGCATGGCGGACGAGGGCGAATGCATCCACGCCCGGCTGACCGCCGGTGACGGCACGGTCACCGGTGAAGGCCGGGCCACCGGCCGTGACGGGCGCTTCCTGCTTCATCTGCCGCCCCAGCGCCTGGGCGCAGGCCCCCTGACGCTGACCCTGACCTCCCCCAGCAAGACCTGTACCTTCACCGGGCTGCAGGTGGGTTTCCTGTTCATGGCCGGCGGCCAGAGCAACATGGAGCTGGCCCTGTGGAACGCCCAGGGCGGCCAGGAGCTCATCAGGCATCACGAGGATCCCGACCTGCGCTACATCAACATTCCCCGGGTATCCGTGCTGGATGAATCTGCCCTGGAGCAGCACCGCGGCGCCCGCTGGCAGACCATCGCCCCCCACCAGGGCGGCGATATGAGCGCCGTGGCCTACTTCTTCGCCACCCAGCTCCGCACGAAGATCGGCTTCCCGGTGGGTATCATCGGCTGCAACTGGGGCGGAACCTCCATCCTCAGCTGGATGGATGAAACCGCCCTGGGCCGCTGTTCCGCCGCTGCCAGGTCCGCCGAAGCCTACGAAAAGCAGCACGGTCATGTGACCATAGAGCAATGGAAGGAGCGGCAGGCCGTTTTCCAGCACGACATGGACGAATGGAACGCTGCCGTTGCCCGCGTCAAGGAGGCCAATCCCGGCATCGAGTGGTCGCAGGTGGAAGCGCAAACAGGCCCCTGCCCGTGGAATCCTCCCCCCGGCCCCGGCTCTCCCTACCGCCCCGGTCAGCTGGCAAAGTGCATGGTGGACTTTGTTGCCCCCGCCGCTTTGACGGCCATGCTGTATTATCAGGGCGAAAGCGACGTGGACCGGGCCGAGGACTACGGCGAGCTGCTCATTACGCTGGTCAACCGCTGGCGGGAAATCTTCCGCGACGCTGAGCTTCCCTTCTACAACGTGCAGCTGCCCATGTTTATCGACGCCGGTGCCGAGGACGACCACCGCTGGGCCATCCTGCGCAGCCAGCAGGAGAAGGCATGGCACGCCCTGCGCAACAGCCACCTGGCGGTGCTGCTGGACCGCGGCGAATACGGCAACATTCATCCCGTGGACAAGCACACCCCCGGCCAGCGCCTGGCCCGGCTGTTTATGGAAGAATTCACCCACACCCAGCCCGCTCAGCCCTGGCCCCTGCGGAAATCCACCAAGGGGAACGTCCTCACCGTGGAGCTTACCTGCCCGGTGCAGGCCCTGGAGGGCAAGGCTGATCTCTTTGAGATCGCCGGCGAGGACGGTGTGTACCACCCCGCGGATGTGGAGATCGACTGGAGCAAGCTGCATCTCAGCGCCCCCGGTGTTCCCCACCCTGTCAAGGCACGCTACGCCTGGGTAAACTACGCCAAGGTGCGGGTGTTCTCCGTCTATAAAGCGCTGCCGCTGGCGCCCTTTGTGCTGGAATAAGGAATAATAAAAAAGACAAGGCTGTTCGCCTTGTCTTTTTCATTTGTCTGTGATATACTATAAGAGAACAAATGTTCTTGCGAGGTGCCAGTCATGATTTACTCTAAGGTTTTTCCCCTGAATACCTTTCCTGCCCATAAGTATGTGGTGACCTTTGCCCGCTACCGGGGGCAATGGCTGTTTTCCCGCCACCGCCTTCGCGACACATGGGAAACGCAGGGAGGCCACATCGAGGAGGGCGAAACCCCGCTTCAGGCCGCCCGCCGGGAGCTCTATGAAGAAAGCGGCGCCACGGCCTTCACCATCACCCCCATGTTTGATTACTGGGCCGGCAGCCGCACCGGCTGCGGCGTGGGCGTGATCTTCCTGGCGGAAATCACGGAGCTGGGCCCCCTGCCGGAAAGCGAGATGGCGGAGATGCGCCTTTTCGATACCCTGCCGGAAAACCTGACCTACCCGGAGATCACGCCGTTCCTGTTTGAAGCCATCACAAAAGGCCGGAGCTGACGCCCCGGCCCGGTGGTTTATTCGATGTGAGCTTCCGCTGCCAGCTTCGGCTGATTGTCCATTACGCTCAGTCGGATCATATCGTCATACATTTTCTCATACAGGCGCAGAATCTGCTGGTTGGTGGTCTCGCGGCTCTGCACCACGGTGGCAATGGCATTGGCCTTTGCCTCGCCCATCACATTGCCGGGAGAATTCATCTCTCCGCTGTCGCCGTCGCCCATGGCCGCCAAAGACTGGCAGGCATCAGTGATGTAGCTAGTCTGGTTGATGATGTTATTGATGCGCGTCAGGATATCCGCCACGGTAATATCGCCAAAGATTGTCATCGTATTGCTCATGTGTTTGTCCTCCATTTCACTGTCTGGCGGACACGCAAGGCAAATTCTGTTTTCACTGACGAAGCGTGCCCGGCCGTTTTTCACAAGACCCTTTGCCCGCTTGGGCCAGGTCGGTTCATAAACGTTACCCGCTTCATCGACAACTTCAATGTTTTTTCCATGGGTGTCATCCCCCGTTGTCAATCTGAACGCCGTTTTTTGTAATGGGTGCCATCCCCGGTTCCTTTTCATGATAGCACCATTTTCCGGCCAATGCAATCTTTTTCTGTTCCATGCATTTTTTCCCACACTTCATTCGTTTACTCAAGCAGGAGGGGATTTTTATGAGGAGATTATTCGTTATCCTGGTGGTTTTGCTGGCGCTTGCCGGCTGCGTTGCCGCGTTAAGCTTCACCACAGACGCCCCCGTGGAAACCTTCATCGTTGCCACGGATGAACCCGCTGCCCTAGCTGCCGCCACAGCCACCCGGGCCGCCATTCAGTATCTGGATTTCGATCCTGCCCAGGTGGGCACGCTGCAATCCGCCACCCTGACCTGGACGCACATGAGCGACCGCAGCATCGTCCACACCGGCGCGCTGACGGAACCGGAAAAGCTCCGCACCCTGGAGAAAATTCTTTCCGGCGCGGAGAAGATGACATTCATCCCCCAGTGCTTTGACGCCGAATTCAAGCACGAAATGACGCTGGTGAGGGCCGACGGTTCCATCATGACCGTGCTGGTTTCCATCGACGCCTGTCCCTCCCTGCGCTATGAGGATACCTGCTACGATTTCAAATCCGTTGCCAAAAGCAACACCGCCATTTACGATCTTTTCGGAGCCTCCATCAACTGACGTGTGCGCAAAAAGTCCCGCAGTCTTGTGACTGCGGGACTTTTGTTTTTGCAGGATTATTCAGCCACGGCCATGCCGTCGATCATGTTCTGGGCTTCCACAGAGTAGACCACCTCAGCGGCGTTCAGCCAGTCCTTCATAGTAGCGGTGAACAGCTCGCCTTCCTTGGCGCTCAGGGCCTCCTCGTGGAGGGCCAGCTGCACGTCGGCGGTGTATTCCACAGCGCCGGCAGGCACGTCACGGGTATACTGCACAATGTGCACGCCATAGCTGCCCAGCACAGGCTCGGCCACGTCGCCCACGTTGCTCACGGAGAAAGCGGCCTTCACAAAGGCGGGATCCCACACCACGGAATCCTGGTGCACGCTGTAGCCCAAGGTCTTGTTGGGCTCCTGCTCCATGCCCGGATCCGTGCCGTATTCCACGATCAGATCGGCGAAGGACACGCCTTCGGCCAGCTTCTTGTTAATCTCATCGATGGTAGGCTGCACAGAATCCATGATCGCCTTGTAGGCAGCGTCCACATCGGCCTGGGTCACAGGCGCCTTGGGTTCCTCGGTAGCCTCGGCGGCTTCGCCCTCAGCAGTCTCAGCGGCAGTTTCATCAGCGGCATCGGCATTTTCGGCAGCTTCTTCCTGCTCCTCCAGCTCGGCAGCCAGGGCCTGATATTCCTCCAGCAGCGCGGCGTCCACCTCCAGCAGGATGTGGGTAATGCCGCGATAGCCTTCGGGCACGTAATAGGAGGGCTGGCCATAATACTGGGTCATGTACTCATACATGCCCACATCCTCCTTGTAGGAGGCCTCATCCTGCTTCACATGCTCGTCAAAGAGGGCCTTGATCTCGTCGTCGGTGACCTCGGCGCCCTGGATCATATGGGCTTCGACACGTTCCATCTTGGCGCTGTTCACAACGTCTTCCAGCATAATGGCCTCGGTGTAGCCCATGCCTTCCAGCATAGCCAGCACGTTGACCCGGGCAGAAGCAATTTCTTCCTCGGTCGCTTCCGCGGAGAGGCCGCCATAATAGGTCACATACGCATCAACGATTTCGTTCCAGGAGGCGGTGTTCTCCTCCTTCAGGGCGGCCATTTCTTCCTCGGTAAACTGATCCAGGCCCAGCTCGGCAGCCTTCTGCTCCATCATTTCCAGCTGCACGGCATATTCCACCGCATAGGCGTTCATGGCGCTGACGAAAGCGGGATCGCTGGTGTCGTAGCCATACTGGGCATAAGAAGCCATCAGGTTGGAAGCGATGATCTCCACGTCCTCCCGCAACACGCCCTTGCCGTTGATGGTCACCATCACATCGGTGGGGCTGGTCTGCACCTCAGCGGTGGCTTCGGGTTCCGCAGCGGTTTCCTCAGCCGCGGGTTCGGCAGTGGGCTCAGCCGTGGGTTCGGCAGTCGCCTCGATGGTGGCGGTGGGCTCTTCGGTGGGAGCCATAGTAACAACGGCAGGCACATCGCCGGAAACGGCCTGATCCTTGGCGCCATTGCCGAACAGCAGCACAGCCGCTACGGCCAGCACAACCACCAGCACCGCGGGAATAATCCATTTCAGATGCTTGTTCATGGGGGTACCTCCTTCTTCACGCCGCGCATGGCGGCGCAGCTTTGTCTATTATGACACGATTTTTCTCTTTGCGCAACCGCGAAATCACAAAAGTTACAGTCTGTTCACGTACCATTCAGCTTTTCATCACACAAGCCGCCGCCCCGCCAGGGTAAGCCTTTCCTGCAAGCGGCAGAGGAACTCCTTGTTGGTAGGTTTGCCTTTTTCAGGATCCACCGAATGCCCGAAAAACCTTTCCAGCGCATGAAGGCTTCCACGGTTCCAGGTGGATTCCACCAGGGTGCGCAGGCTGCGCTCCACGGCGGCGGGCGTCATACCGTGCCGCCGGGCGACCAGCGGATACAGCTTGCCCCGCAAATCCTCCGTCAGCGGCGGATGCACCACCGTCAGGGCCGCCATGTCCGGCAGAAAGTCCCAGGCCCTGAGCCCCGGCCTTGCCGTCAGCGCCCGCAGGAGGGAACGGGCCAGGCAGGTTATTTCCGGCAAGTGACAAAGCGCGCCGGGGGGAATGCCAAGGGGTACGTCCTCCCCGGCCCGGATCACCCAGGGCGGCGCCAGGGGTGGGCGCTCCCGCAGGCGGCGGGCCAGCGCTTCCGCCTCCGGACAGGGGCACAGGAGGCATGCATCAAAGTGGCTTTCCCGCAGCATGGCATAGGCCTCGTCCGCCGTCAGCACCACCTGACCCTGCCATTTCTCTCCCCAGTTTTCCACCGCCATGAGCCACCCCTGTCCCTGGGATGGAGTCAGGGCTACAATCACGCACCGCATACGCCGCCTCCTTCGCATCAGGAAAGGATTCGCCGCCCCGCGGTGCACCCCCTTTGACGAAACAACGGAGGTTTTGCCGCTTTGTGCAAAACCTCCGTTGTTTATTCAGGTTTCTGGTATTCCAGGATATCCCCCGGCTGACAGTTCAGCACCTCGCAGATGGCCTCCAGGGTGGAGAAGCGAATGGCGCTGACGTGACCGTTCTTCAGCTTGGAGAGGTTCACGTTGGCCACGCCCACCCGCTCGGAGAGCTCGTTGAGGGACATTTTCCTGTCTGCCATCACGCGGTCGAGCCGCAGAATGATCGGCATACGGGCACCTCCTTACAGGGTTTCGTCGGAAAGCTGCTGCAGCTGAGTGCCGTAACGGAACACATAGGACAGCAGGAAGAACACCGCGGGGATGATCAGCACCGACGGGTCAAAGCTGACGTTGACGTCCACCTTGGTCACCTTCTCGCTGAGCAGCAGCGTATCGATGTTCTGGGCTTGGGTCATTGCAAAGATCGAAATGGCTTTGATGGCCTGCATCATCAGGCTCAGAACCAGGCTGAACCAACCCAGCTTGCGGAAATGACCGCCGATGTCATGATGGAAGGGCTGCCCCTCCTTCATCGGGGCAAGGATCGCGCGGATGGTCTTCACGCACAGAATGGCAAGTACGCAGGCCACAGCGCCCAGGGCAATCACCAGCGCCATGTTCCCCAGCATGCTTTTGAAGTCAGGCACAAAGCTCTCGGCAATATGGAAGGTAAAGGGCTCGATGGAAAGCTTATTGTCCACCGTGCCGATCATCTCCGTCGGCAGGTTGAAGATAACCCCAACGGCAATGATGCCCAGGCACACCAGGCAGGTCACAACGCCGATCTTCAGCATGATATCGGCAATCTTGAACACCACATCAATCTTCCGGGCGGTAGAAGTCAGTTTATCCATCATGGATTCCTCCTTTGATCTGATGGCTGTATCATACCACGACAAAATACGTTTGTCAATACTTTTTTAACGTAAAACATTAATTAATTTATCTTTACATTAAAACACCCCTGCAACGCGCGCAGGGGTGAAGAAAGAATAGTTATTTACCGCAGCACCACGCTGGTCTGGCCGCCGATGGTCAGCACGGTGCCCTCCAGGGTGGCCTGGCCCGCGCCCACCACCGCCGCCAGGGTATCGAAGGAAATCTCCGTCACACCGGCCAGATCCACCTTCTTGTCGCCGTCGGTGGTGTTGTGGATTACCGCCACGGTGCCGCCGTTCCAAGTGGAGGTAAAGCCGCCCACCTTGGTGCCGGCAAAGGCAAGAGCCTTGTATTCGCCCCGGGCGATCTCCGGGTTGGCCTTGCGGATCATGATCAGCTGCTTGTAGTGGTTCAGCAGGCTGTCACTCATGCGGGCAAGGTCCTTCACGGTGTAGGTGGACTGCTTGGTGTAGGTGGTGCCCACAGGGTTCTTCACCGTGTCGCCGTCGCCCCAGAGCATGGCCATGCGGCGGTTGGCGTCGGTATTGGCGCCGCCCCGGGAACCGCGGATGCCGATTTCCTCGCCATAATACAGGAAGGGAGAGCCGGGGGAAAGCAGATACAGGCTGGCCGCCACCTTCATGCGTCCGCTGGCCATGGTGAGGTAGCCGGCGGCACGGTCCATATCATGGTTGGAGATGAACAGCGTGGGCAGAGCGTTTTCGCTGATTGCGTCAATGCCGTTCACATAGGTTTCCACATATTTGGTGAAGCGGTTCACATCGCCCCCGCCGGCGGTTTCGGCAATGATGCCCGCCACCTGGCTGGCGGTGAAGTTGAAGCAGCTGGTGGCCGGCAGGTAGCGGTCCACCACCGCGTCGCCGTCCCAGACCTCCGCCACGGTGTACACATCCGGCTTCACCTTGCGCAGCTCACCGATGTACCACTCCCAGAAATCCGCGCTGCGCTCGTTATCGCCGTAATAGATATACTTGGCGGCGTCGAAGCGGAAGCCGTCCACACCCATGTTCAGGTAGTAAAGCGCCACGTCCAGCATGGCCTGGCGCACACCCTCGTGGTCGAAGTTCAATTCCGGCATGGCCTCGGAGAAGTTGGCCTCGTAGAGCAATTCACGCCCGGTGACCTTGGCAAAAGCCCTTCCGGCGGGGATGGCGTCGTCCATGTTGAGCCAGGTGTAGAAATCGTAGTGGATGTTATTGGGGTTCTGCATCAGGTGAGCGCTGCGGAAGTTGGAGAACCACTTGTTCCGGGTGCTGGTGTGGTTGATCACCAGGTCCAGGATGATCTTCACGCCCCGCTGGTGGCACAGGTCGATAAGCTCCTGCAGATCCTCCATGGTGCCGAACTGGGGATCGATCTGATAATAATCCTCCACGTCATACTTATGATAGGAAGGGGACTTGAAAATGGGCGTCAGCCAGATGCCCTCCACCCCCAGGCTGAGACCCGAGGCGGGGTCGCCGTCGTTCAGGTAATCCATGCGGTTGATAATGCCCCGCAGGTCGCCGATGCCGTCGCCGTTGGAATCGGAGAAGGCGCCCACGAAGATCTCGTAGAACACGCGGTTGTTGTCGTCCACCTGCTGCCACCCCTCCCGGAAGGTCACGTCGTTGATGATGGCCTCGCCGTTTTCAGAAAGGGGATAGAGCTTGATGTCCAGGTCAAATTCCGCCAGCGCGGCGCCGCAAAACAGCACCATGGCCAGCAGCATGCAAAGGAAGCGCTTCATGATGAATGCCTTCTTTCGTTATCGTGATATCAACAATATCGCATGAAACACCTCGCTTGTCAAGGGTGGGAAACCGTGCTATAATTCGCTCATGAAAGGATCTGACGCAATATGGTACGACTCTACACCCCTGAGGCAGCCCGGCATTGGCAGCGCCGCGCATGGATAACCTTCTCCCTCTCCCTGGGCCTTGTGGCCCTGGCCACCATCATCAATATCATCCTCTGCGGCCGGGTGAATACCGCCAACGCCGCCGTCCTGCAGGCGGCCTGCACCCTGCTGTATGTGCTGGCGGGCTGGGCCTGTATACTGCTGCTTTATTTCGTGTACGACCCCGCCCGGGCCATGGCCACCCATATCGGCGGCATGTTCTCCGCGGAAAGCGAAACCCACGAGGGCGTACTCACCGTCCACAAGGATTCCTTCCACATTCCCAAGAGCGTCACCGTGCGCAAGGCCACCCTGGAAACAACGGAAGGCCCCCTGTCCCTCAGCGTCAGCTCGGGGCTGGTGCACAAGCTGCCGAAAAACGGCTCCACGGTGCGGGTCACCACCGTGCGCAAGTACATTACGGGCTATGAGGTGATCGCATGAAGAAGATGAAGCGGTTTTTCGACCTCATACCCGCCATGCTCCTGTGGCTGATGCTCAGCCTTTTCCTGTGGAGCCTGGTATTCAACAGCCTCACCGATGCCCCCGCCGAGGAGAAGATCGTGCTTTTCATCGACGCCCCCCTCACCGGCGAAACCCAGCTGGCCCTCGACCTGGAAGCCGCCGCTGGCGATGGCATCGAAATGGCCCAGGTACGCTCCTTCGCCTATGCCATGATGGGCAGCGAGGAGATCGAAAACGCCGATCTGTACATCATTGGCAAATCCGCCCTGGCGGAGTATCGGGACTGGTTCGCGCCCCTGCCGGAAGAACTTCGCAACGGTACCTTGCTGGAAATGGACGGCACGCCCTACGGCGTAAAGGTCTACGACGCCGCCACCGGAGAGGGCCTTACCCCGGAGATCATCGGCTATACCTACCCCGGCAAGGTGGTGGAGGATCACTACCTGCTGGTGGGCATAAACTCCCTGCACGTGGAAGGCCACGAAAACGCCGTGGATAACGAAGCCGTCACCTGCGCCCTGGCGCTGCTCAACAAAGGAGGAATACGATGAAAATGTTCTGTCTGCTGCTGGCTCTGGCCTTGCTGGCCGCCCTGCCCATGGCTGCTGTGGCGGAGGAGAGCTCCCTGTATGTAAAAAAGGTGGAAAACCTGCCGGAGGATTTCATCTTCGGCATGGACGCCTCCTGCGTGCCCGCCCTGGAAGCAAGCGGCGTGAAGTATTACGATTTTGACGGCAGCGAGGCCGACGTCTACCAGGTGCTGGCGGACAACGGCATCAACTACATCCGTGTGCGTATCTGGAACGATCCCTTCAACAGCGAGGGCAAGGGCTACGGCGGCGGCAACTGCGATATCGCCAACGCTGTTGCCATCGGCAAGCGCGCCACCGCCAGCGGCATGAAGCTCCTGGTGAACTTCCACTATTCCGATTTCTGGGCCGACCCCGGCAAGCAGATGGTACCCAAGGCCTGGAAGGGCATGGACATCGAACAGAAGACCGAGGCCGTGTACCAGTATACCCTGAACTGCCTCACCCAGCTGAAGGAAGCCGGCGTGGACGTGGGCATGGTGCAGATCGGCAACGAAACCAACAACTATATGTGCGGCGAGAAGACCTGGTTCAACATCCAGTATCTGATGCAGGCCGGCGCCAAGGCCACCCGCGAGGTCTTCCCCCAGGCCCTGGTGGCCCTGCACTTCGCCAACCCGGAGAAGGTGGGCAACTACGAGACCTACGCCAAGAAGATGGACTATTACCAGGTGGACTACGATGTGTTCGCATCCTCCTATTACCCCTACTGGCACGGCAGCATGGAAAACCTGACCAACACCCTTTCCGCCATCGCCACTACCTACGGCAAAAAGGTGATGGTCATGGAAACCTCCTATGCCTACACCGGCGCTGACACGGACTTCAACGGCAATACCATCGGCGACGGCGGCGCCATCGAAAAGGCGTATCCCTTCACCGTGCAGGGCCAGGCCAACCACCTGCGCGCCCTGACCGATGCCATCGTAAACGATACGGTGAACGGCATCGGCGTGGTGTACTGGGAGGGCACCTGGATCTCCGTGGGTGGCCAGAGCTGGGAAGAGAATCACGAAAAGTGGGAGACATACGGCTCCGGCTGGGCCTCCAGCTACGCCGCCGCCTACGATGCCGCCGACGCCGGACGCTACTACGGCGGCTGCGCCGTGGATAACCAGGCCCTCTTCGATGAGCACGGCAAGCCCCTGGAATCCCGGAAGGTGTTCAACCTCATGCGCGAGGGCAACGAGATTCCCCTCATGGCTGATGCCCTGGAGGACGTGACCATCATCTGCGACCTGAACGCTCCCCTTGCCCTGCCGGAGACCATCAACGCCGTTATGACCGACGACAGCAAGCAGGCCATTCCCGTCATCTGGGATTTCACCGGGGAAATGGACCAGCAGATGCATTCCTCCGGTGTGGCCCAGTATATCATCACCGGTCATGCCGGCGGCATGGAGGCCAGGTGCTACGTCTCCATGGTGGAATACAACTACCTGCAGGATTACAGCTTTGAGGAACAATCTCCCCTCTGGCAGATCACCGACCTGAAGAAGGCCGACGAGCTCTACATCGAGGACAAGAAAACCGATTCTCTCACCGGCACCAGGCACATGCACTTCTGGTCCGCCGCCAAGGACAGCGTGGAGTTCACCCTTGAGCAGAAGGCTCAAAATCTCCCCGGCGGCAAGTACAGGTTCACCGTCTCCATCATGGGCGGCGATGCCGGCAAGACCGACATCTACGCCTATGCGAAGGTCAACGGCGAAACCGTGGCCTCCGCCCCCATGACCATTACCTCCTACGGCAACTGGGATACCGCCGTAACCCCCGATTTCACCTGCGAAGCCACCGACGAAGTGGTGGTGGGCGTGTATGTGAAGTGCCAGGGCGCGGGCAACGGCGCCTGGGGCAAGATCGACGACGCGCTGCTGAACTCCGTGAAATAAACTCCTCTCGCAGGACGATCCCACAGCCCCTGTGGATCGTCCTGTTTTTTCAAAAAATTTTACGGAAACGTTTCCAAAAACCATATTGACAAATTGGTAAGATAAATATAAAATATATACATTGATATGGTGTCAGGAATAAATAACCTGTATTCAAGGGCGTTGTTTCGCCTGCGGATAGATGGTCATTCCCCTGCGCTACATTTAAGAAAGGAAGGATTCCCCACATGAAGAAGTTCCTTGCTATCATGCTCGCCGCGATCATGGCTTTCTCCATGGTTGCTACCGCTGGCGCCGCCAGCCTGGCCGGCACCTATGACATCACCGTCTGGGTTGCCAACGAGATCGTGGATCTGACCAAGACCCAGATCGACAACTACAACGCCACCAACGACCTGGGCATCACCTTCAATGCCACCATCGAGGCCGTGTCCGAAGCCGACGCCGCCACCCAGATGGTTGCTGACGTCGAGGCCGGCGGCGACCTGTTCTGCTTTGCTCAGGACCAGTTCGCCCGTCTGGTGCAGGCCGGCGCCCTGGCCAAGCTGGGCGTGAAGGCTGCCGAGACCGTCACCGCTGCCAACTCTGCCGGCGTTGTTGCCGCCGCTACCGCTGGCGACACCATGTATGCCTATCCCCTGACTGCCGACAACGGCTACTTCATGTACTACGACAAGTCCGTCATCCCCGAAGAGCATGTGGACTCTCTGGAAGCCATCATCGCTGACTGCGAAGCTGCCCAGAAGTACTTCTCCTTCGAGATGCAGACCTCTGCCTGGTATCTGGCTTCCTTCTTCTTCGCCACCGGCTGCGAATCCACTTGGGAAACCGACGCCGAAGGCCAGTTCATCTCCGTGAAGGATACCTTCAACAGCCCCGAAGGCCTCATCGCCGTCAAGGGTATGGAAAAGCTGGTCAAGAGCCCCTTCCACCTGTCCTCCTCCTCCGGCGCTGAGTTCTCCTCCGGCGCTGCCGTGGTGGTCACCGGTATCTGGGATTTCGAAACCGTC
>JAFVVG010000029.1 GCA_017502305.1 Clostridia bacterium
ATCCGGCCATTGAGAAGTATTTTAACGAACTGTTCGGCATCCAGAAGACCGTGCGCAGCATGTTCAAAAACGCCAAGCGTGAAATCGACGCTGCCAAGGCTGTGGTCGGCGCGGTCAAGGCTGTGAAGGACGGCACCATTGATGAAGCACAAGTCAGTGACACCTTCGATGCGCTGAATGCGATTGATCTGGGCGACCGTACTGAATGGATTGCCAAGGCGGATGCTGCGCTGGCACAGGTGAAATAATCCCTTTGGATTTCTGTGCAAATGTGCTGTATTCAATAATGGCGCTTTCAAGTGTAACATAACTATACGAAGAGCCAGATTTGTGATATGATGATATCGCAAGTCTGGCTCTTCTTGTTTAAAGGAGAGATTCCATGAGCGAAAAAAGACGAGACAATCGAAACCGGATTTTACGTGAAGGTGAATACCAGCGTGCAGATGGGAGGTATCGCTACCGTTACATTGGTGAGGACGGAAAAGAGAAAAATGTGTACAGTTGGCGTCTGGACAAGAATGATCCGACACCCAAGGGCAGAAAGCGTGATCTTTCGCTGAGAGAGAAGGAAAAGCAGATTCAGGCGGATCTGTTTGACCATATTGTTACCCATGGCGGAAACTATACGGTGATTGAACTGGTAGAGAAGTATATCTCGCTGAAAACCGGTGTGAGCCACAATACCCGTGCTGGGTACAAGACCGTGATCAATCTGCTGAAGAAGGATCCATTCGGAAAGCTGCGTATTGACAAGGTGCATCTGTCAGACGCAAAGACTTGGCTGATCAAGCTCCAGCAAACTGATGGTAAAGGGTACAGCTCCATTCATTCCATCAGAGGTGTTCTGAGACCGGCGTTTCAAATGGCGGTGGATGACGACCTGATTCGCAAAAACCCGTTCGGATTTGAACTGGCGTCTGTGATCGTCAATGATTCGGTCACCCGGGAAGCGATCACCAGGAAGCAGGAGAGGGAGCTGCTGAAGTTTATCAAGGAAGATAAGCACTTCAGCCGTTACTACGATGCGATCTACATTCTCTTTCACACGGGACTGCGCATCTCGGAATTCTGCGGACTGACGTTTTCCGATATTGAGTTCAAACAGATGCGCATCAAGGTTGACCATCAGCTGCAGCGGACGTCAGAGATGCAGTACGTGATCCAGGAACCCAAGACAGAAAGCGGCATCCGCTATATTCCAATGAGTGAGGAAGTGGCAGCCTGTTTCCGTCGCATCATCGCCAATCGCACAGCCCCCAAGGTGGAACCGATGGTGGACGGGTATGCAGGCTTTCTGTTTCTGGACAAGAATGACAGGCCGATGGTTGCTCTGCATTGGGAGAAATACCTGGAGCACATCGTGGAGAAGTACAACATGATCTATCGCATCCCCATGCCCAAGGTGACGCCTCATGTATGCAGACATACTTTCTGTTCCAACATGGCGAAATCCGGAATGAACCCCAAGACACTGCAATACATCATGGGCCATTCGGACATCAGCGTGACGCTGAATGTTTACACCCATGTGCAGTTCGATGATGCACAGGCGGAGCTGCTTCGGGTGGCGCAAGCCTGAAAACACCCGTTGGTAAAGGGCAATCTTTTACCAATGATATTACCAATATTGTAGGGAAAAGAATGAAACAATATGGGAAGATTTGAGAAGATACCCGGTTGGCACAGAAAAGAAGCAATGCCGGAAGTCCCTGCAATATCGGGCATTTGAGAAGAAACACAGCACTTATTTGGAGTGATAAAACGATGAAGAAAATCCTTTTTATTTGCCACGGCAATATCTGCCGCAGCCCTATGGCGGAGATGATCATGAAGCACCTGGTGCGTGAACGAGGGCTGGAGGGGCAGCTCAGCATTGCCTCGGCGGCCACCAGCACCGAGGAGATCGGCAATCCGGTGTATCCGCCGGCAAGGGCGGAGCTGGCCCGGCATGGCATTCCTGTGGAGAAGCGGGGCGCCCGGCAGATTACCCGGGCGGATTATGAACGCTATGATCTGCTGATTGGCATGGACAACGCCAACATCCGCAATATGCATAGGATGCTGGGCGGCGATCCCCGGGGTAAGATTCACCGGCTGATGGACTTCACCAGTCGCCCGGGGGAGGTTTCCGATCCCTGGTATTCCGATCGGTTCGACGTGGCCTACCGGGACATCCTGGAGGGCTGCGAAAAGCTGCTGGAGCATTTGGAAAATGAAGACTGATGCCGGACAATGGCATCATCAAAAAAACCCTGCCGTGTGACGGTGCGTCATGCGGCAGGGTTTTGTTATGGGGCGGCGGTCTTTTGCATCCAGTCGTAGCAGAGGACATCGCCGTTTTCGGTGACAATCTGATGAGCCTCCAGGGGGATATATCCGCGGTTCAGATAGGTTCTTTTGGCGGGCAGCGAGGAGGACAGGCATATGGTGCTATGACTCATGAAAATCATTTCTTCCGCGAAATCCAGCAGCTGCCTGCCAAAGCCCTTACGCTGGTGCTGGGGCAGCACGAATAACCGATTGATTTCATTACCCTTGATGGTAACTGTGCCAACGGGCCTGTTATCATGCATCAGCAGGTAGACGTCGCCGGCGCGGATATCCTCCATGATGTGCTCGTCGCTGTGATGTGCCAGGAAGAAATCCACCACACCCATGGGGTAATAGTGAGGGTAAATGGCGGAGATGGTCTCGTGGGTGATCTGTTTAACAATAGGGAAGTGGCCGACGAAGGCATTGATGATCTGGTTGGCCACCGCTTAGCACCTCTTCTCGCTCATCATGATATGCACGATGGTGCTGTTGGTTTTGCCCATGCCTTCCACCACCAGTTCGCCCAAATGGGCGATGAGATGGTCGAAGTCCTTCTCCAGAATGCCGTCCTGGGCGTGGATGCCGCTGCCCTCCATAGCCAGGCAGGCGGCTTCCACCGCCAGACCCGCGGAGAGGGCCACCTTATTGGCGCATCCTTCCTTGGCGCCGTCGCAGATCATGCCGCTGACGGAACCCAGGATGTTCCGGGCGGCCTGGAGCATTTCCTTTTCGCCGCCGCCCAGCAGATAAACCGTGCCCAATGAGGCACCCAGGCCTGAGGCCACGCCGCAGGCGCACACGCTGGAAAGGGGGCCGATGTGGCTCTTGATATACAGGTTCACCATGTTGGCCAAGGCCAGGGCTCGCAGGAGCTTTTCCTCGCTGGCGCCGAAGGCCTGGGCGGCGGCGTCCACGGTGAGGAACAGGGTCAGGCCCTGGTTGCCGCTGCCGGTGGCGGTCATGACCGGCAGGGGCACGCCGCTCATGCGGGCGTAGCTGGCGGCGCCAGCCATGCGCTTGGCCTGCACGAACACGGAGGGATCCTTCAGCATCATGGAGGGCAGCACCTGCTTATCCATGCCCTTCTCCACGGCGGCGCGGTAGACTTTGCGGTTCATTTCCAGCGCATCCATGAGGAAGCGCAGCTCCTCCACGGGTACGTTGTTGGCAAAATCCAGATAAGCAGCCACATCGCCCACAATGGTTTCTGCCTCCTGGGACCGGGGCGCTTCGGGGGTAAAGGGCGCGAAGGGCGCGTGCTCCACCCGGGCGATATGGTCGTGGGCTTGGCTGGTGATGACCCGTACGCAATCGCATGCGGTTTCGATCACGGTCTCGATATACAGCCCCTGGGCTTCCTCGGCGATCTCTACACTGACTTTTTCCCGCAGGGCCTTGCCCTGGGCCAGCTGGGTGGCGGTGACGGTGTGCAGGGCGTTCATGCCGGCGTTGCTGTCGCCTGCGGTGATACCCAGGGCCACGCACAGCTCCACACCCCGCTCGTCGGCGCCGGGGATGCCCACGCCCATGGCGTTTTTGAACAGATAGGGGTCCAGCCGGGCAGTGACGCGCGTAATATCGCCCTGCACATGCTTGCGGGCGGTGGCGGCGTTCAGGGCGATGGCGGAGGGCTCGGTGCAGCCGGTGGACTCAGCCAGGGTGCCGGCGATCTGCCGGAGGTAGCGCTCGTAGGACATAGCGGATGCCTCGCTTCTTTGGTAATGCTGCTTATTTCGACGCCGTGGCGGCGCATTCCTTGTCAAGCCGGAGATTGCGCATATACAGCCCCAGATCCACCAGCACCATGCAAAGGTTCAGCACATAGAAGAACAGCACATACCACTTGAAGCCGGGGGAGAGCAGCTTGGCCGCGATGCCGAACATATACCCGATGGCAATAAACAGCAGAAAGGGCAGGCTCTTGCCCTTGGTGGTGCGTGCCCTGTAAGACTTGACGACATTCAGCGGCCAGGAGCAGCCAAAGCACAGGATCATGATGATTTCAAACAGCTCGGACATGGGGGAAGGACTCCTTTATCAGAATTTCAGATATTTGGTCATCACATAGCCGATCTTTCCGCCAAACTCGATCTTGCTGTATTCGTCGCCGTGGAGCAGCACGGTGACCTTTTTGCCCTTAGGGATCAGGGTGATATCATCCTTTACGCCCTCGGTGATGGTGGAATGCATCTTCAGCCGCGTGGTGGTTTTGGCCTCCAGCACGCCGCTGTTGTCAATGGGCATGACATCTTCCAGGGAAATGCGGTACTCCGCTCCCTTGGAGATGAACAACATGTCTTTGCCGCGGGAACCGATCAGGGTGAGTTCCGTACCGGGGGACAGGGTGAGCGACTTGAGCGTCCTGGAACTGAACATCTCCGCGATTGCTGCGGTGGCTCCCTGGGGAACCAGGGCGTGAACAGTACGATCGGTTTGCTGATCGGTAAGGAAATCCGTGTCGAACCAGGCGGTGGTGGAGGTGCCGCTCAGCGCCACCTGGGTGTAATCGCCGGACTGGGCCAGGATCACAACAGGAACGCCGGAGAAGTATTTTCCGTTATAGCGGGTGGACTTTTCGGGGCCGAAGCGGCGCAGCAGACGGCTGGAGTCGTCGGAGGTGCGGGTATAGGCCGTCGGCATGCTGTGATCCCCGTCTTCTTTCAGGAAACGGGATTCCACAATGTTCCACTCGGTGATGCTCCATTCCCCCAGATCCTGGAGAAGGGTGATGGTTCCGGCGTGGGAAATACCTGCCCGATCCCGGGCAAAGGAATCGTAGACGGGCGTGCCGGTGATGCCTTCGGCAGGGAACAGGGAAACCTTCTGCCCCTGAATGTCGCCTGAGAAAAGGGAATGGGTTTCGCCGGTGGCAAGCACATCGTCTTTGCGGACAAAGCCATCCATCTCATCAAAGCGGGTGGCGGCATATTTATAGCGGTAGGCAACAAAATACATATCACCGCAGTCGCCCAGCACAAGCAGCTCCATCCCCTTGGGAAGGGTGAATTGTGTTTTCGCCTTGGTGGATTTGCGGCTTAGGAGGGGAATGTCGTCTCCGGCAATGACCAGCGGCAGCCTGTCCTGCCCCTTGTTAGGATCGCGGGTCTCGTATTGGAGTTCCGCCAGATATTTGGTCTGGATATAGCCCGCGTCCGGCTCGGTGAGCTTCACCCAGCCGTCGGCGTCGTCATCCTCCCAGCAGTCCCAGTACATGGGCTGGTGCACGTAGAAATCGCCAACCTTGGCGCTCCTGGTGGAGGCCTTCTGGTAGACGGGCACAGTATCCCCTTTGGGATTGACGGCAAAGCAGTGAACAGTCGGGTCTCCGGCCAGGGCGGTCAGGGGCAGAAGACAAAGGAGCAGCATCAGAAGAAAGAAGCGTTTCATGGGCGGGCCTCCTTGCAAAGGTTCTATCCAATAAACGGAAGAGATGCCGTTTTTCTTGCGAAGCTGGTTATTCCTGCCACATTTCTCCCACCAGGCCCTCCAGCAGGGAGCCGGCGGCCCAGGGCATCAGGGCGAACCAGGTGGAGGCGGGGGAGCCGTCGGGGTAGCGCTCCTTGAGCAGTCCCTCAGAGTGGCAGAAGCGCTCGGACATCCAGCCGGTTTTGCCGTAGCCGTATTCTTTGTTGAAGGTGGCGTGGCACTGGCAGCTCCAGAGAAGGGTGTCCTCCAGGCGGGAGCGGATGTAGGCGTCTTCTTCGTGGGCAAGGTAGTAGGCCATCTCGTCCATGACGGAGGAGGACATGGGGTGGATATGCGGGTTGCTGACGGAGGTGATGCTGCCGCCGCAGCTGGACCAGCCCACAGTGCTCAGCGGGGGCGTTTTGATGGGGGAGTTGTAGCAGAACTTGAAGGTGAATTCATAGTGCAGGGCGTCCTTCAGGTGAGCGAGCAGGTGCTTTTCCCCGGTGATGGTATGGAGATACCGCACTGCCCGGATGTAGGCCAGGATGCCCTCGGAGTCGATCTGCTTGTCGATGTCCAGGGGGCCGCCGTAGCATTCCTGATGGCGGATGTAGGCGTCGTGGTACCACTCTTCGCTACGGAGGAGATCCATCAGGTGGGTGGGATCGCCGGTGATGTGGGCCAGCAGGGAGGCTGCGGCCAGGCACCAGGCGCCGGAGAAGGAGTCATACTCCAGGCCGGCGCCGGTCTTTTCAGAGAAGGTATAGGGGTATTCGCCGTCGCTGTTGCGGGTGTGCTGGAAGTGCTCCACCACGCCCTGGGCATAGCACAGCCAATCCTCGTGGATGGCGCCGTGGTGCTTCTTTTCCCACAGGTAGGCTTTGAGAATCTGATAGGTGCTCTGGCCTACCAGATAGCCGGCGTGGCCGGGGCAGCGGAGGCTGTTGAACCACCAGCCCCGGTTGCTCCACACGCCGTCGGTCTCCGCCATGAAGGGCAGGCCGTTCATGGGGTTGATGGCGGTGTCCACAATGTGCTGGATGCTGTCCAGGGCTTGGAGGCGCATGGTTTCGTCGCCCAGGCGGGTGGCGCACTGCAGCATGGGCAGCGAGGCAGAAAGGCCGTTGGTCCAGGTGATGGAGGGCAGGGGGCGATATTCATAATGGTCGCCCCTGTCGAACACAAAGCCGGAATAGGTGTGATTTTCGGGGAGCCAGGCGTCCCGGGCGATGGCGGTGGCCATGGCGGAAACGGCTTCCTTCACGGAGCAGATGCGGCGGGGCGCCTGGTGGTAGTGCTGGTAGACCCACCGCAGGGCATGGTGGATATCACGCTCGTCCTGGGCGGGATAATCGAAGCAATACAGCGTCACGGTGATATCCTCGCCCTTCTCCAGGCGGAAGCAGTTTTCTCCCATGGGGGCACGGGGGCGGGCGTCGCGGGATTCCATGAAGAACCAGGGGGCGTTCTCGTAGCCCAGGGTGTACCAGGCTTCGCCGTGGATGGAACAGCCAAAGCCGGCGTACTGGTCAAACCCGCCCTCCACGCCGGGCTGCCAGCCGGTGCGTCCGCCGGCACCGCGAACGAAATAGGGCGCGGCTGCGAAACCGGTGACGCGGCCGCCGGCATAGGCCAGGGCGCAGGGGTGGGAGAGGCGGTCGCTGCGGGTCATCCACCAGGGAGAGGCAGGGAAGGGCCCCTCCTCGCGCAGACGGGCACACTTGGCATCGGTCACCAGGGGAGCGTCGCCCCGGTTGGTGCCATACATGTAGCCGGGCAGGAAGAACCGGGGCTCCTTTGCCACGGGCAGCGCTATGCGGATAACGCCCTTGAAATCTTCAAGGGCGTTGATGGTAACTTCCAGCGCATAGGGGGCATCGCCGGTACCCTCGCCGTGGAGGGCTTTCACCTCGGCGGAAAGGGCCTGCTCCTGCAGGGGCGCGTAGACCTCGCCGCCGGTTTTGCGGCGGGCGGTGAAAATGAGCTGATGCGTCATGATATATCCTCCCTTTACTCAGCGGCCACGGCGATATCCAGCAGGCTGAAAAGTTTGGTGGCGTTGCCTTCAGCCATGCGGAGCTCCACGGTGTGGGTTGTGTTTTCTCCCAGGGGAATCAGCTGGGTAACGGGCTGGCCCCAGGCGTCGGCGGCATAGCCGGACAGGGTGGCTTTCTTCTGTCCGTCCACCCAGACCTCCGCTGTGCCGCAGCTTTTGTTGTTTTCCTGCTTGAAAACGAAGGTCATGTAGCTGCCGGTGACCTCCAGCACCATGGGCTTCATGCCGCAGGCGATACCGTGCTTCCAGCCGAGGAGATAGGAATAGGAGACCGTAACGTCTTCGGGGAAGCTGCCCACGGAAACAATGGCGCTGTCGCCGCGGCGGATATTCCGCAACTTCTCCAGGGCTTTGCCATACCTGGCCTCCTGGGGCATAACATACTCGTCCGCTTCGGTGGCGGCGGCCTGGTCGAAGTAATAGCCGATCAGCTCGGCGACGAAGGCATGGCCTTCCGTGGTGGGGTGAGCAAAATCGGCGGAGTAGCTGCTCCACTGCATGTTCTTGGTGAAAAGCTCGGGCCAGATGGCGTCATAGACGGAAACAACGCCCAGGTTGTAATGCTTGGCGATCTGCTTCATGTGGACGTGGGCAGAATAGCCGCTGTCCGTCAGCGTCAGCACCAGTACCACGGCGGGCTGCGTTTCGCTCTGGAGAAGCTTGCGCACCAGGGATTCATAGGCCATGCGGCTCTGGTCGTCGGTCGAGTCGTTCACGGCGAATTCCAGGAATACGATATCCGGCGCGTAGGCCAGCACGTCCTGCGCGCAGCGGGTGATACCCAGCAGCGAAGGCGTGCCGGAAATGCCGGCGTTGTGGTATTCCAGCCGGGAAGCGTCGGGCATGAATTTTTCGGCGAAAAGCTGAGCGGAGCGGGCGGCATAGCAGTTGGTTTTCTTGGGAACGGCATTGGAGCCCTCGGTAATGGAGCCGCCCAGGTATACCAGGGAAACCGTTTCACCCCGGCGGGCCTTTTCAATGGCCTTGTGAATGCGCTGGGTATTGCCCACCTGATACAGGGAACGTTCCACCATTTTCCGGGTGAAAACGGATTCCTCCGCCAGGGCAGCGCCGGAAAGCAGCAGGCAGGAAAGCAGGGCGCACAGGAAACGGGTCATGGTTTTGAACATGGTGATTCTTCCTTTCATCGGTGGTAAAGGTCGCGCCGGGCGGCTTCCATCAGGATGTGGAAGGCCTGGCCCTCCGGAGCCACGCCGGGGGCGTCGAAGAAGGGCATGCCGCATACATTGCGCACAAGGCCGTAGGCATCGACCTCCCGCAGGGCGGCGGAACGGGCTTTTTCAGCGGCGGGAAGGTAGCTTTCCTCCAGCCAGCCGGCGGCTGCTCCCCGGTAAATGGTATAGGCCAGCATCTGGGAGAAATTCACCTCCCGGAAGGTGATGGGATTGTCCAGTACATCATGGAAGGAACCGTCCTCCAGCATAAAGGGCAGAGCAGCGTCGATCAGGGTCTTCACCCGGCGGATCAGCCGCTGTTTTTCCGGGGCATAGGCATCACCCATCAGGGCGATGACCCGTGCCATGCCGGCTATGGCCCAGCCGTTGCCCACGGCCCAGGCATCCTTGCGGTGAAAGATTTGCTCCCGTTCGCTCCATTGGTGAGAGAGCAGGTTTTTCTTGGCGTCGAAGAGGATTTCCCAATAGCCGTCCAGCTGCTGCACGGCCTCCTGTGTATATCCGGCCCGGGCCAGGAAGGGCGGCAGCATGTACATGGAATCTACCCAGATCACCTCGTCATGGGTGAAGTGATACACGGTGCCGCCTGCGGTGCGGGGCGCGTCGTGCAGGGCCCAGCGGAGCAGCCTGTCATAGGCGGAGAGAAGAAAGGGGTCGCCGGTTTGCTCACAGGCGAAGATCAGCGCTTCGCCGATGGCGCAGGGGTCGGTCACGGCGGTGGAGCTGTCCAGCTGGCAGCAGCGGCCGTCAGCCTGCTGGCGGTTGGCGCCCTCCACGGCCATGGCGATGGCGACGTCACGGTCGCCGGCTTCCAGGAAGGCCTGGGCGGCCACACCCTGTTCCCAGTTGTGGCGCTGCATGCTCATCAGCGCGCGTTTGACACGGTCAATCATGGCGGATGCCTCCTTGATGACAGTATAACATATCAGCCCCGGCGGGAATAGGTTGATAACGCAAAAGAAACTGCATTTTCAGCAGTTTCCTGATGCGTCAGGGCCGGGGCGCGGGGCCGTCGGAATCCTTGTAGCGTGGATGGCCGCCGATGACCAGGCGGCCGGGCATGGCGTTTTGATTGGCGCAACAATCGGAAATCAGCTGCACGGCGGAACGGAGCATGGCCTCGTAATCCAGGCGGAAGGAGGACAACGCCGGCAGGGCGGAGGGGGTGGCGGGATAGTCGTCAAAGCCCACCACGGAAACGTCCTCCGGTATACGGTAGCCCCGGGCCAGCAGGGCTTCCATCAGCCGGTGGGCTGTCAGGTCACAGTTGCAGACGAAAGCTGTGGGCATCTCTTGGGGCAGCTGCGGCGCGCGGACGTCGCCGTGCTCGTCGCGGTCATCCAGGATCCACTGGGGACGGACAGGCAGTCCGGCGGCCAGCATAGCCCGGTAGTAGCCCAGAAAACGGTCCATCACGCTGCTGGTGAAGCTGGTGCGGCCCACATAGGCGATATCCCGGTGACCGTTTTTGATCAGGTGGTTGGTCAGGCGGTAAGCGCCGTAGGTGTTGTCGCCCACCACGGCGGGGGCGCTGCCCCGATCGTCGTAGAAATCCAGGAAGATCAGGGGCGTGGGCTGGGTGATGATGGCCTGAAGATAGGCTTTGGTGGGTTCGCCCAGCAGGATCAGCCCGTCCACATGGCGGCGGCGGATCAGGTTGGGCAGCTCCAGGGCTTCCTCGGCGGCTTCATCCAGGGTTTCCAGCAGGCAGAAGTGGCCGGCGTTGGTCAGCTCCTGCACCAGCATGGGGGCCAGCATGGCGTAATAGGAATCTGGCTTGAAAAACCTCATGGGCACCAATACGCCAATGTCGAGGGACTTGGCGGCGGGGGCACGGCGGGTATTGGGGTTCACATAGCCCATTTCCGTGGCCAGGCGGACGATCTTTTCCCGCAGCTCCTGGCTGACGCCGCTGTCGCCGGACAAAGCCTTCGACACGGAAACAACGCTCACGCCAATCCTGCCGGCGATATCGCGCATAGTGACGTTCTTCAAAAAGATCAACCTCCGTGGGTTGCGCAAAATTTTTAGGTAACTCACTCTGTTAAGTAAATATTGAGTAACCACATTATAACCATGTTGTATGCGGTTGTCAAGCGAACCAGAAACGGCGCCTGATGTGAGAAGAATACGAAAAAGAAAGACAAAACAATCCATACAAACGCGAATAAAATGGCAAAACGTATAATAAACAAGACAAAAGTGTGCTGACGCAGGGGCGCAAAAAGTGGCCGGAGCCACTTTTGCGAAAAATTATTCTGTTTTTTCCAGGAAACTGAGCATCACATAGCCTTCTGTCACATCGGTTTTCACCTTCACCCAGGCGGGATCATCGCAGACCTCCAGCACCACCAGGGGCTGGTGCTTGTACAGCCGCATCAGGATTTCCGAGGCGGTGGAGGGTTCGGCTCGCAGGTTCAGGCTGGAATCATCCTCGATGTTCTCCACGCTGGCCAGGTAGGCGCCCTGGGGCATCTCGCCGGTGACGGGCATCAGCGTGGGCCGGGGCGTGGGGGTGGCGGGAGGCCCGGGAGTCTCCGCCAGCTCCGGCTGGGTGGTGGGCAGCACGGCGGCGCCGGCGTCCACCTTGCTCAGGGTCATGCCGGGATAGTAGAAGGAAAGGATCTCCTCATAGGTCTTGCCGTACTGGCCGGCCATCCACTGAGCGCCCCGCTGGCTCATGCCCACGCCGTGGCCATAGCGCCGGGCCTCCAGGGTGAAGGCGTCGCCGGTTTCCTTCAGGGTGACCATCTCATTATCGCTGCCGGAGATGGAAATCTTCAGCGCCCGGATGACCTCCGGGAAAAGGGGCAGCGTGAGGGTGAAGGGCTCCGCCACGGGGATGAACTCGCTGTAAATGGGTTCCGGCTCGGGGGTGATCTCCGGGGTGGGAGAGGGGGTGGGGGTATCGGTGGGCACGGGGGTCACGGCGAAGAGGGAGATCTCCTCATCATCGTCCACCGGACTGTTTTGGTGCCACTTGATGAGCTTGCGGCCGGACCAGGTGAAGGTGAGGGTTATTTCGTCCACCATGCGGCTGGGGGCGGCGAACTTGCCTCCGCCCAGCTCCACCTTGGTGATGGAATCCATGCGGAAGGCCCGGGGAATGGGCTCGAAGCCACGCTTAATCATTTCATCAGCCATGTAGCTGGCCACTACCACGGAAAAGTCCGGGGGGATGTCCTGGGCGTTTTTGTTCAGCTTTGCCTTGCGGACTACGCTTTCCGGGTTTTCCAGGTCGAAGGGGTCATCCACCATGGTGTAGTAGCTCCAGTCGCCCCGGCCGCTCCAAACGTTCTCCACCAGCTCCGTCTGGCCGCCGTTGGAGGCGCTGTAATAGCAGCTGGCCAGCTTGCCCTTGTACATGCCCACCATGCCGGCGGTTTCCTTCACGGCCTGGATGGCGGTGGTATCGGCAAGGTTCACGTCTTTGAACACCTGGTCGTTGGTGGTGTCCACCACATCATAATCCTTGTTCTTGTCCACGTGGGAAAGGGCATAGGTGCGGGCGCACACGGCCTGGGCTTTCAGGGCCTCCAGGGGGAAGGCGTTGCTCATTTCGTGGGGCACCACGCCCATGAGGTAATCCTCCACGGAAAGGGTCATCACCGGTTGCAGGAGCTCGTTTTCGATGGTCAGCAGCAGGTCGCCGGGGTAGAAGCTGCCGCCCTTCACAAAGCGGATGCCTTCGCTTTCGCTGGTGGCGGAGGCGTTGCGGACAAAGCGCAGCGTGGAGCCGGCACGCAGGCTCATGCCCTGGTAGAAGAGGTACAATTCGCCGGAGCGGATCTGCACGGTGACCTGGCTGCCCTTGGGGAAGGCCATGGCGGCGCCGGTGCCGGTGGAGGCGGTGTAGGGGGCGTCCAGGGTCAGGTCGGCCCGGTCGGTGAGGTTCAGCCGGCGCAGAAGCACCCGGATGGAAGGCGCGGGGGCTTCCGGGGTTTCTTCAGCCAGGACATGCAGGGGCAAAAGCAGCATGGCCAGCAAAAGGCAGAGCAATCGTTTCATATGGTGACCTCCTTGCGGGGGGATATCACAGTATATGCGTGTTGCGTCAGCCCATGACAGCCTGTCCGGGCCTACGCAATAAGAACGTGTGAGATGCGGGGATTCTTGCAGGGAAATGCTTCCCCCAAAAGCGAAGGCGGACAGCCGTTTGCTGTCCGCAGGATGGCTTATATATATTGTAGCGTTTTCTGTGGCGTTTGAAAAGAGAAATTGACGGAAAATGTGGAAAGATCAGCGCATGCCCCGGAAGAAATCCGTATCCGCGGTGTGGATGCGGCACTGGCCGATGGCGTCCAGCAGGATGACCCGCAGGGCCTTGCCGGCAGCTTTCTTGTCCATGCCCATGGCGGAAATAAGGTCGCTTTCGGGAATGGGCGGCAGCTCCATGGGCATATGCAGTGCTGCAAGCAGGGCTTCCAGCCGGGCGGCGGTGCCGGGGGCTGTGAGGCCTCGGCCTTCCGTGAGCCGGGTGATGACCGCCATGCCCAGGGCCACGGCCTCGCCGTGACGCAGGCCGTTATAGTGCTGGCAGGTTTCCACCGCGTGGCCGATGGTGTGGCCGAAGTTCAGCGTCATGCGCAATCCGGTATCGCGCTCATCCTGGGCCACCACATCCGCCTTGGCCTGGATGCAGCGCTGCAGGATGGTATCAATCTCCGCCATCAGCGCCTGGCGGCCGCCGGGGGCGCACTTTTCCAGCAGGGCGAAGAGCTCCTCATCGCAGATGCAGCCGTACTTCACCACCTCGCCCAGGCCATCACGCCAATAATCCTCGGTCAGCGTGTTCAGGGTGAGGGGGTCGCACAGCACGGCGGCGGGCTGATAGAACGCGCCCACCAGGTTCTTGCCCTGGGGCAGATCGACGGCCACCTTGCCGCCCACGGAGGAATCCACCTGGGCCAGCAGGGTGGTGGGCACCTGAATAAAACGGATGCCCCGCAGGAAGGTAGCCGCCGCCAGACCCGCCAGGTCGCCGATGACGCCGCCGCCCAGGGCGATAATGGCGTCGGTGCGGGTGACGTGGCTTTCGCAGAGGAAATCGTAGAGGTTGCTCAGCTGCGCCAGGCACTTGGTGGGCTCACCGTGGGGCAGTACGATGCTGCTGTGGCGCAGCCCCGCCGCATCCAGCGAGGCCTCCACCCGCTGCAGGTACAGCGGGGCCACGTTGTCATCCGTAATAATGGCCAGCGAACAATCGCCCAGCAACTGGCGGGCATGAGCACCCACCCGGTCGATCAGACCGGCCTCGATGCGGATGGGGTAGGCGCGCTCGCCAAGCGAAACGGTAATGGTAGGCATGGGAACCTCCTTGGGGAGAATGATGAATGAGGAATGATGAATTGAGTATGCGTCCCTACATTTGTCAAAGCAGCTCGTGTGCGTCGCGGAGCGCCCGTTGCGCTCCGTGACCCCTGCAAAGGAACCGCCAAGCAACACCCACAAAAAAGGGAGTCGAGAGGGCTGAAAGCCCTTCGCGGGAGTGCAGAGGGCAGCGCCCTTTGCTCAGGGGATTCCTAAGGGGGCGAAGCCCCCTTAGGCCTCGCGGCCGACACAGGCGGCGATGGTGCGGATGTCTTTCATGACGGCGGCGAAGAGGTCGGGCTTGATGGACTGAGCGCCGTCGCACAGGGCGTGGGCGGGGTCGTTGTGGACCTCGATCATCACGCCGTCGGCGCCTACGGCGATGGCGGCGCGGGCCAGGGGCTCCACCATCCAGAACTTGCCGGTGGCGTGGCTGGGATCCACGATGACGGGCAGGTGGCTCAGGCGCTTGACGGCCAGCACAGCGGAAAGGTCCAGGGTGTTGCGGGTGTAGGTTTCGTAGGTGCGGATGCCGCGCTCGCAGAGGATCACGTTGGGGTTGCCGCCGGCCATGATGTACTCGGCGCTCATGAGCCACTCCTCGATGGTGGAGGAAAGGCCGCGCTTGAGCAGGATGGGTTTCTTCGTCTGGCCCAGGAGGCGGAGCAGGTCGAAGTTCTGCATGTTGCGGGCGCCCACCTGGATACAGTCTACCTTCTCATCGAAGATCTCGATATCATAGGGGCTCATGATTTCGGTCACAATGGGCAATCCGGTAACAGCGCGGGCCTCCTCCAGGAGCTCCAGGCCATCGTATTTCAGGCCCTGGAAGGCATAGGGGGAGGTGCGGGGCTTGAAGGCGCCGCCGCGCAGCACGGTAGCGCCGGCCTTCTTGACCTCTTCGGCCACGTAGGTGATCTGTTCCTTGCTCTCCACCGAGCAGGGGCCGGCCATGATGGAGAGCTTCTTGCCGCCCACCTCGGTGTTGCCTACTTTGATGACGCTTTCGCCGGGGTGGAACATGCGGTTGGCCTTCTTGAAGGGCTCGGCCACCTTCATAATGCGTTCCACGCAGCGGAAGGATTCGATCTGGGCGGGGTCCACCTGGCTGGTATCGCCGATGAGACCCAGGATGGTCAAATCAGAACCGAACATGGGGTTCACATTGATGCCCTTGGCCACGATGATGTTTGTCAGCTTGTCGATTTCCTGTTGGGGCGTACCCTGCTTGAGAACGATAATCATAAGTCAGTCTCTCCTTCCGGCAAAAGAAAAAGGGGGGGCCGTTAAAGGCCACCCCGGTATGCGCCGCGTCATTGCGGCAACATAAGGCGCTGCTTCAACGGTACGCTCAAACACCCGGCACGGCAAAGCCGCCCGGGATGCTAAACGTAAAGTAGAAGCAATGGCGCATGGTGTTTCCTCCTGCGGATACTCTCTGTATCCATGGCTGGATTATACGCCTGGGAAAGGGCGGATGTCAAGGAAAGTACACAAGGAGAACAATTTGATTTTCTTATCATTTCTTCCGACAAAAAACCCGGTGTTCCCCTTGCAAATGCGAACAGAGCATGGTAGGATAAATCTATCGAGTTGAAAGGATGTGTTCAACATGGCAACGAAGAAAGCGGCAAAGGCCGAGAAGGCCGCGCCCGTGAAGGATAATGCCCAGGCGGAGAAGCTCAAGGCGCTGGAACACGCGCTGGCTGACCTGGACAAGCAGTTTGGCAAAGGTTCCGTAATGAAGCTGGGCGAGGCCGGTGCCCAGAATATCGAGGTCATCCCCACCGGCTGCCTGACCCTGGACGCCGCTCTTGGCGTGGGCGGCATTCCCCGCGGCCGTATCGTGGAGATCTATGGCCCTGAATCCTCCGGTAAGACCACCGTGGCCCTGCACATTGTGGCCGAGGCCCAGAAGGCTGGCGGCATCGCCGCCTTTGTGGACGCCGAGCATGCCCTGGACCCTGTGTACGCCAAGAAGCTGGGCGTGAATATCGACGAGCTCTACGTCTCCCAGCCCGATACCGGCGAGCAGGCCCTCGAGATCGCCGAGGCCCTGGTGCGTTCCGGCGCCCTGGACGTGGTGGTCATCGACTCCGTGGCTGCCCTGGTGCCCAAGGCGGAAATCGACGGCGAAATGGGCGACAGCTTTGTGGGCCTCCAGGCCCGACTGATGAGCCAGGCCCTGCGCAAGCTGGCGGGCATCATCAACAAGACCGGCTGCGTGGCGGTGTTTATCAACCAGCTGCGTGAGAAGGTGGGCGTGATGTACGGCAATCCCGAAACCACCCCCGGCGGCCGCGCGCTGAAGTTCTACGCCTCTGTGCGCCTGGATGTGCGCCGCGGCGAGCAGCTCAAGAACGGCACCGCCATTGTGGGCAACCACACCAAGGTGAAGGTCGTCAAAAATAAGGTGGCCCCGCCCTTCCGTGTGGCCGAGTTCGATATCGTGTACGGCGAGGGTATCTCCAAGGAAGGCACCCTGCTGGACATGGCCGTGGAGCGCGACATCATCCACAAGAGCGGCGCCTGGTTCTCCTACAAGGATCAGCGCATCGGCCAGGGCCGCGAGAACACCCGCCTGTTCCTGCGGGATAACCCCGAGATCACCGATGAGATCGATGCCATCCTGCGCAAGGAGCTCTTTGCCGAGCCCGTGCCCGAGGACGAGGCTGCTATGAAGCAGCAGGCCGAGGAGGAAGAGGATGACCTCGCCCTGCTGGAGGAAGAACTGGCTGACGAATAAAAATGATGGCCGCAGCGCTTTTGCTGCGGCTTTTTGTATGGAGGGAAACCATGAAGAAGTGGTATGATGAAGAATACGAGTGGAGCATTGAGGTGACGGGCTTTCTCCAGGGTGATTCCACCGAGCACTACTGCCGCAACGGTGAGGAGATCGGCGATGTGTATACCTGCACCTACGGCTGCCCGGTGAATCAGCACGGGCACGGTATCTGCTCCAAGGCGATGCTGCAGATGTTCCCTATCATGGAGGCGGTGCGCGCCGGGGGCGATTTGCGGAACATCGGCGGCGATGGGGAATACACCAAGACCATCGTCTGCCCGGATGGCTGCGTGATCTTCCGTATGACGGCGAAGAAGCTGGGCGGGGAAAACTTCCATACCGGCGGCTTCTGGGAACCAAGATAAAAAGATTATATTGTCCCAAAGAAAACAGTGATGATACTATTGCTTTCTTCCTTCTGTATGGTATAATAAAACCAAAGGTTGATAATTTTTTGTCAACCAAGAAAGAGAAGGAGGAAACTACCATGAAAAAGATCCTGGCTTTCATCCTGGCCCTGGCCATGATGATGACCGCCGGCCTGGCTGTGGCTGAAACCAGCTACACCGCTACGGTGGACTCCCAGATCGGCGGCGTGGACGCCGTGACCGTCACCGTTACCCTGAATGACGATGGCTCCATCAAGTCCGTCGTCGTTGACGAATGCAAGGACACCCCCTCCATCGCCGAGCTTCCCTGCAAGAAGCTGCCCGAGGATATGGTGGCCCTGAACACCATCAACGTGGACACCATTTCCGGCGCTACCATGACCTCTGAGGCCATCAAGGCTGCTGCTAAGAAGGCCCTGGAGGATGGCGGCGTGGACGTTGCTCCCCTGATGGTGAAGAAGGAAGTCGTGGTCGAAAGGGCCGCTGACGAGACCCTGGAAGCTGACGTTGTTGTGATCGGCGCCGGCGGCGCCGGTCTGGCTGCTGCCATCTCTGCCGAGCAGAACGGCGCGAAGGTCATCGTGGTGGAGAAGATGCCCAAGGTGGGCGGCAACACCATCCTGGCCGGCGGCGCTGTGAACGCCGTGGAAGACCGCAGCGAGTTCGCCATCAAGCAGAATGACTCTGTGTACTGGCACTACACCCAGACCCTGTCCGGCGGCGACTATCAGGGCGATCCCGAGCTGGTGATGACCCTGGTTGAGAATGCCTACGACGGCATCCAGTGGACCAAGGAACTGGGCATGGAATGGCTGGGCGAAGAAGCTGTGTTCACCGTGTCCGGCGGCCTGTGGCCCCGCGCCTGGAAGCCCGCCATGGTTGCCGGCACCGGCTTCTTTGACACCTACACCAAGTACATCGACAAGACCGATAAGATCGACCTGATGCTGAACACCAAGGCTGAGAAGATCCTGGTGGACGACATGGGCGCCGCTTGCGGTATCATCGCTACCGGCGAAACCGGCAACACCATCACCATCAACGCCAAGAGCGTTGTGGTGGCCACCGGCGGCTTCTCCAAGAACGTTGAGCTGCGCATGGCTTACGATGCCATCTGGGGCACCCTGGACGAGACGGTTCTCTCCACCAACCACGAAGGCGCCACCGGCGACGGCGTGAAGATGCTCCAGGCCCTGCAGGCTGATTTCGTGCAGATGGGCAACATTCAGCTGCTGCCCCTGGGTGATCCCAAGACCGGCTCCCTGTCCGGCAACATCGAGCACGGTGTTGACTCCCGTATCTTCGTGAATAAGTCCGGCCTGCGCTACGGCGACGAGGGCGGCCGCCGCGACGACATGACCCGCGACCTGTTTGCCCAGGAAGACGCCCTCATGTGGATCGTGATGGACTCCGATACCTATCCCACCGGCGACGAGCTGAACAACTTCGGCGAGACTGCCAACCAGCTGGTGGCTGCCGGCCGCGCTGTGAAGGCCGACACCCTGGATGAGCTGGCTGTGCTGATGAACGTGGACGCTGCCAACCTGAAGGCCACCATTGCTGAGTACAACGAGTACTGCACCGGCGGCGCCAAGGAAGGCCAGGCTGACCAGTTCGGCCGCACGCTGTTCGGCGCTCCCATCGACAACGGTCCCTTCTATGCCGGCGCCCGCGTGCCCACCGTGCACCACACCATGGGCGGCGTCCGCATTGATACCCTGTGCCGCGTCTACAACGAGAACGGCGAAATCATCGAGAACCTGTACGCCGCTGGCGAGGTTACCGGTGGCATCCACGGCACCAACCGTCTGGGCGGCAACGCTCTGACCGATACCGTCGTGTTCGGCCGTATCGCCGGTGAATCCGCTGCGCTGCAGAAGTAATCTCACACAAAAACGCTGCTCAGTCCTTCGGGCTGAGCAGTTTTTTCGTGCGTCAGTTTTCATGTTTGCGGCAGATGTCCAGATAGTGGTTGGTAATGCCGATCATATCCGGCCGCTCGCAGATCAGGAAGTGGTACTTCAGGTAATACTGGTACATCTCCTCACTCATGGCTTCGATGGTGTCCTTGATGTACTGGGTCATCATATCCGTGCCGAGGAAGTGCAGCCGGTCTGCGGGAAGGTCGGCCATCAGGGCGTCAATTTCCTCCGGGCGATGGAGCACAAAGCGATCCTCCGGGTTGGAGGTGCACTTGAAGGTCTCCTTGTCGATGAGCGGGAAGAAGTGCGGGTCCATCAGATATCCGCGCATGAAGCAAAAATTGTAGATGGTGGCCTCATTGTTGCAGTAGGCGGTGAAGAGCAGCCCGCCGGGTTTGGTGACACGCAGGGCCTCGGAAAGGGCGGCATGCTGATCCTCCTGGGTGAAAAGGTGGTACATGGGGCCCAGCAGCAGCGTCATGTCGTAGGCATCGGCGGGGAAGGCGGAAAGGTCAATGGCGTTACCCTGGGTGATGGTGATATTTTCTCCGGGCTGGGTGTTCTGCTTGAAAATCTCAATGTTGTGCTCCAGCAGCTCAATGGCGTCCACCTGGTAGCCCATGCGGGCCAGGGTGTGGCTGTAACGGCCCGTGGCGGCGCCGATCTCCAGGATGCGCATGCCCGGCTTGAGATACTTCTCGATGTAGCGCATGGTAGTCAGGTATTCGATCTGTCCGGCGCGGCTCATGAGGCGGCCGTCCTCATCGTGGGTTTCGTAATAGATCTTCAGGTATTCGGTGGGGTTGGTGTTCGGGTTCATGATGCATCCTCCCTTTTTTTGAAAATAAAAAAGCAGTGCGGGCTGTACCATACAAGGCAAGCCTGCACTGCTTTTTCTCCGCTCTGCTGCGGAGGTTTCACCCCAAAGAAGGGTACCGCAATGAAAGCCTGCCACATCGCCAATAGCTGACGACAGCACGCTGTACCATTACGTTAGCGGCAAAAGCGAAAGCCTTCATAGGGGCACCTCCTTGTGAAATAATGGGGCCATTCTACCACAGCGGAAAGCGGGTGTCAAGATTCTCTTTGCACATTTTTCTCAATGAAGGCGAAGATAATCTCCAGCAGCTCGCGGCTCCAGAAGGTATCCTCGTGGGGTGCGTTCTTCACACGGACCAGGTCGGCCTGACAGCCATTTCTCGTGAGCAGGTGATAGAAGCTCTCGCTCTGCTCATAGGGCACCATGGTGTCGGCGTCGCCGTGGAGGAGCAGGAAGGGCGGCAGCCGGCGGTCAGGACGCACATAGGCGGCAGGGTTGACCAGGGCAAGCCGTTCGCGGCAGGCGCGGGGATCCTTCCCGCCCAGGGAGAAGAGCAGGTTATGCTCGTGCCAGCGCAGCTCCTCGGGCAGCGTATCGAAAATGCCGGTCAGGTCGGTGGGGCCAAAGCAATCCACCACGGCCTGCACGGCGGTGGATTCCCCGGCATGGTCGCCGGTCTCGAAGGCGGGATCGTCCGCGGTGAGGCCCATCAGCAGCGAAGTGTTGCCGCCGGAGGATGTGCCCCAGGCGCAGACGCGGTTTTTGTCGATATCGAATTCCTGGGCGTTGGCCTTCAGGAAACGCAGGGCGGTTTTCACATCCTGCAGGAAGGCGGGCGCCGGCGCGGTGTGGCAGCTGCGGTGGGTGACGCTGGCGATAACGTATCCCCGCATGGCCAGCAGGCACAATTGGGGAATCTCCCAGAACTGGTTGGGCTTCTGCCAGCCGCTGCCCTGGATGAACAGCACCAGGGGGAAGCCGTTACCGCCGGAAGACCACTGGGGCTTTACCAGCTGCAGGCACAGCTCTTCGCCATCGGGGCAGGCGAAGGGAATATTGGCCCGCAGATCCAGCAGGCCCAGATGGGCAGGGTTGTGGTCAAGGGTAATGACGGCCATGGTGCGCACCTCCCTTTACTTCTGCATGGCAAAGGGAATGAACTTTTTGATCTCCCGGTCCCAGAAGCCCCACTCGTGCACGGCGTCGGGCTCCTCGTAGTGGGTTACGTCCCAGCCGTATTCCTTCAGGGCGGGGATGAACTTCTGGTGCTGGTGGTAGAGGAAATCCGCTGTGCCGCAGGAAACGTACAGCCGGGGTGCGTTCTCGGGCTTGGTCTTCATCAGGTGGAACAGGTCGTGCTGGCTGCCCTTCATCTTGCTCAGGGGGCCGAACACCCGCTTGAAGCCCTCCAGGCGGTCCTTGCGCCGGCCGGTCATATCGCAGATATCCGTGGCACCGGAAAAACTTGCCGCCGCGCCGAAGCGCTCGGGATGGGTCAGGGCCAGCTTCATGGCCCCGTAGCCGCCCATGGAAAGGCCCGCCACGAAGGTATCTTCCGGCTTGTCGGAAAGGCGGAAGAAGCGGTGCATGGCCCGGGGCAGCTCCTCGCTGACGTAATCCCAGTAGCGCTCGCCCTGCACCTCGTTGGTGTAGAAGCTATGGTTCACCGCGGGCATGATCACGGCCAGGTTGTGCTCGGCGGCATAGCGCTCCACGGAGGTGCGGCGCATCCAGATGGAGTGGTCGTCGCTATAGCCGTGGAGCAGATACAGCACCTTGGGCAGCTCGCCGGACTGGGCGGCGGTGACGCCGATGCCCTGGCTGGGCTCGGGCATGATGACATTGACGGTAGAAGCCACGTTCAGTGTCTCGGAAAAGAATTGCACTTGCAGAAAGGCCATGGTGCACCTCCAACGGATTTTTTCTTAGTGTAGCACGCAAGGAAAAGATTGGCAAGCAAAAACCCCCGCAATCCGCGGGGGATGTAAAACTTATTGCAGCAGCAGCGCCTCGGCCTCTTCCAGAGACTCCACAATGTAGGTGGCCTTGTCGCTCTGCCCTTTGCCGTGGCGGGTGAGCCAAATGCTGTCCACGCCGGCGTTCCAGGCGGCGGTAATGTCGGCAGAGTGGCTGTCGCCCAGGAAGACGGCTTCCTGCTTGTTGGTGCAGCCCAGCATTTCAAGGGTCTTTTCCACCATCAGGGGGTTGGGCTTGCTGACGCCGATCTCCTCGGAAATGACGATGGCGTCCAGCAGGTGGGTGAATTCGCACACGCTGAGGCGGCCCCGCTGGGTGGCGCTGACGCCGTTGGACACCAGGGCGATTTTCATCTTGCCGTGAATGGCCTCAAGCAGATGCATGGCGCCGGGCAGCAGGTCGGCATGGGTAGAAAGATGATCCTGGAAGGTCACCGCCAGGGCCCTGGCGTCGATGTCCTGCCAGCCGTAATGCTGGCACAGCTGGGCGAAGCGCTCCACCTTCAGCGCCGCCTGGGTGGTTTCGCCACGCTCAAGAGCCTTCCACAGAAGGTCGTTGATGTGGTGGTAAGTTTCGAAAATCTCATCGGTGAAGGGCTTGCCGAAGGTGGTCAGCGCGTCCCGGAGAGACTTCTTTTCCGCGGCGTTGAAGTCCATGAGGGTATTGTCGTTATCAGCCAGAAGATAGCGGTAACGCATGGATGTCCTCCTTGGTGTGATCAGGTCAGGGCTCCACAGCGACCACGGACAGACCATTGTTCAGCGCGAAGGTGTGAGCGTAGCTGTCCTTGCGGCAGTAGACGGTCAACTGGTCGCAGCCATCAAAGGCATCGGCGGCAATGGAGGTGATCTGCTCGCCCAGAATGGCGGTCGTCAGCCCGGTGCAGCCCGCAAAGGCGCGGCTGCCGATGGAGGCAGGGCTGAGCGCCAGCAGGGTATCGAAGGTGGTGTCGCCGGCAAAGGACTCTTCCCCGATGACGGTGAGGGAAGTTGGCGTCCTGAGGGTGCTGGCGGAGGTGACGTAAACATCCACCCGGCGCAGCAGGCCATTGTTCTCGCCGGTGGAGATGTAAACGCTGCACCAGCCGGGCGCGGCGCCGGTGATGTCGGCGTAGAGGGCGGCGGTAGCGGCGTTGCTGCCGGGAACAACGGTGGCGATGTCAGTCTGGGAGCTGGAGGCCAGCAGCGTGCCCTGATGGGCGATCAGCGCAGCATTGCCGGGGGTTACGGTGGCCTGCACGCGGACGGTGCTGCCGGATTGCAGGGTCACAGCAGTCTTGTCCAGAGCGAGCGCGGTGTAGCGGTAGGTAACTTCCACCGACTGGGAGGCGACCTCTTGCTCGCCCAGATAGGGATCGGTGATCCTGACCTTCACGGTGTAGCTGCCGGGCTCCTGCAGGAGCAGGGAGCGCTGCGTACCGTCGATGGGGGCATAGTCGGTATAGACCTTGTCGTCCTTATATAGGGCAAGGGCAAAACGATTGGCGCCAAGCACGCCGCTGTGGTTGATCTGCGCGGACAGCGTTTCGCCCACATACAGCTTTGTGGCGGAAACAGCCACGCTGTTGAGCTTCACATCGTCGTCCGGGTCGTGCACGGAAACCGTGCAGCTGGCGGCGATGGCATTGTTGGCGGTGGTGTAGGCGGTGATAGTGGTCTGGCCACCGTCAAGGGCGGTGATCTTGCCGCCAGTCACGGAGGCTACCTCGGGGTTGGAGCTGGTCCATACCAGATCCTTGCCGGCGGTTGCGTTGGAGGGGGTATATGTTACCGTCAGCGTCTCCGTGTCGCCCTTGTCCATGGACAGAGTGCTGTTGCTGAGCGCAATGCCGGTGACGGTAATGTCGGGGGTACGGAAGGACTGAACGGCCGAATAATAGATCAGCCCCCAGTTATCAATGTAAAACTGATAGTAATACGTGGTACCCGGTGAAAGGGTGAAGCCCCATTTGTTCAACGGATAGAAGACTTTCTTGACCCGAGTGCCGTCAGCCAAGTCTTCCACGGTCTTTATCCTGTTGGAGGTGGAGGTGCCGAACCAGAAGCCGCACTCTGTCAACGAGAAAATCTTCGTCAAGTCAACGTTGATCTGTGCGTTGGTCGTGGTGATATCGGTCACATACAGCTTTTCAAAGGCGCCGGAAACCGTGATCGTCGAGGTGGCCTTCACCGAGCTGTCGGCCTTGGAGGTCGCGGTGATGGTGGCGGTGCCCTCAGCAACGGCAGTCACCACGCCGCTGGAGTTCACGGTGGCCACGGCGGTGTTGGAGGAGGTCCATGTGATGCCCTTCTCGGTGGTGTTGCTGGGGGTATAGGCCACCGAGAGAGTGGTGGTCTGGACGGGAGCAAGCGTGTAGCCCGTGGTGTTCATGGTGAGCTTGGTGGGGTTGATAGGCGTCTGGGAAACGGTGATCTTGTTACTCTGAACCTTTGCGGACTGCTTCAAGGAGTCTTGGATCGAAACGTCCACATACCACACGCCGGCGCTGTTGATGGTATAGCTGGCCTTGCTGCTGGTGCTGTTCTGGGTTGCCATCAGGGTGCCATCTTTGTACCACTTATAGATGTACTTCATGTTGCTCACACCCTCGGCGGGGGCGTTCACCGTGGCGGTGAAGCCGGTGCGAGTGGTGGGCATGGTCAGACTGACGCTGGTGAAGGAAGGAGCGGGCGGGTTGGCGATAACGGCCTTCTTCATCATGAGATAGATGTGTGCGTAATTCGTGGAGGCGGATTCCATCATGTAATCATAGCTGGCGATGATCTTCTTCAGCAGCGTTTCCTGATCATTGGGGGTGAACAGGCAGAAGACTGAATCATCCAAGCTTTTCTGGACGTTCTTGCGGGCATTGGAAATGCTGGTGCTCATGCTGCTTAGCTCGCTCAGCTGATTCAGCCGGGCGTCCGTCCAGTCGGCGTCGCCATAGGCATTGATGTCCTCCATCACCCAGCGGAAAACAAGATCCAGATTGTCGGCATGGATCGCCTGATAATTGATGTAGGTGTTAACGTGGGAGTTAACGGTTTCCACGCAGGCGCCGGACAGCCCGTCATAGCAGAGGTAGGCTGCGCGGCACAGGTTATAGATCTGCTCGGCGATGGTTTTGTAATCACCCAGCTCTACCTCGCTGCCCAATCCGAGACTGATGAGCAGCTTGGTGGATTCCAGCGTGCTTTCGAAAAGATCCTTCTGTGCATCGGCCAGCGCATCGGCTTTGGCTGTGGGCAGACCGGCACCGAAAAGGATGCTGATGCTCAGGCAGAAGGTCAGCAGGGCGGCGATAATCTTTTTTGCAATTCTTCTCATACACATATGAGATTCCTCCAGAACGGTTTTGATGAAACAATAATAATCCGGAAAACGCGCTTTGTCAATGGCTATCATGGTAAAGCCTCCCGGTCATTGAAGCCGGGAGGCCTTGGTCGATCACGGGTTGGATTCTCTGGTGTAGTTGAGCAGGCCGCCGGAAAGGATCATGCCGCGCTGGCGTTCCGTCAGGGGCAGGAGCACGGTGTAATCGTGTCCCTTGGTGACGTTGCGCAGGGTCAGGACCTCCTGGCCCGCCTCGATGGCCGCGCGGATGCCCGGCAGCGCCAGCTCATCCATCATATCGATATCATCATAATCGATTTCATTCTGGAAAGTCAAGGGCATAATGCCGTTGTTGATCAGGTTGGCCTGGTGGATGCGGGCAAAACTCTTGGCCACCACGGCGCGGATGCCCAGGTACAGGGGCACCAGCGCGGCGTGCTCGCGGCTGGAGCCCTGGCCGTAGTTGCTGCCAGCCACCAGCATGCCGCCCTTTTCGGCCTTGGCACGGGCGGGGAAGGTTTCATCCACGGGGGTGAGGCAGAAGTCGCTCAGGTAGGGCACGTTGCTGCGGAAGGGCAGCAGCTTGGCGTTGGAGGGCATGATGTGGTCGGTGGTGATGTTGTCCTCCATCTTCAGCAGAGCCTTGCCGGAAACGTCGCTCTCCAGGGCATGGCCCAGGGGGAAGGGCTGGATGTTGGGGCCGCGGACCACGTCCACCGTATCCTCGGCGCCGGCTGCCACAGGGGGAATCACCAGGTTGTCGTTGACCTCGAACTCCTCGGGCTGGGGGATGGTCAGGTCGATGTCGATGCAGCGGGGGTCGGTCAGCACGCCGGTGAGGGCAGTGATGGCGGCGGTCTCGCAGCTGGTGAGGTAAATGCTGGCGGAGGCGGTTCCGCTGCGGGCATAGAAGTTGCGGTTGTTGGTGCGGATGGAGATGGCGTTGGTCTTGGGGCTCTGGCCCATGCCGATGCAGGGGCCGCAGGCAGATTCAAGAATACGCGCGCCGGCACCAAGCATATCCGCCAGAGCGCCGTTGCGGGCCAGCATGGTCAGCACCTGCTTGGAGCCGGGGCCGATGACCAGGCTTACATCGGGATGCACGGTTTTGCCCTTGAGGATCTTGGCCACACGCATCATGTCCTGATAGGAGGAATTGGTGCAGCTGCCGATGAACACCTGGTCCACCTTGATGGGGCCGACGGCTTCAACGGTTTCCACGTTATCGGGCATATGGGGGCGGGCCACCAGGGGCACCAGGGTATTCAGGTCGATCTCCACCATCTCGTCGTAGGTGGCGTCGGCATCGGGGGCCAGGGGAGTGAAGTCCTCTTCGCGCTTCTGGGCCTTCAGGAAGGCACGGGTGGCCTCGTCCGCCGGGAACACAGAGGTGGTGGCGCCCAGCTCAGCGCCCATGTTGGCGATGGTGGCGCGCTCGGGCACCGTCAGGGTAGCAACGCCGGGGCCGATGTATTCCATCACCTTGCCCACGCCGCCCTTCACACTCAGCCGGCGCAGCACCTCCAGGATGATATCCTTGGCGGCAACGCCCTTCTGCAATTCGCCGGTGAGCTTCACACCCACCACCTTGGGGCAGGTCATGAAATAGGCGCCGCCGCCCATGGCTACGGCCACGTCCAGGCCGCCGGCGCCGATGGCCAGCATGCCGATGCCGCCGCCGGTGGGGGTGTGGCTGTCGCTGCCCAGCAGGGTATAGCCGGGCACGCCGAAGCGCTCCAGCTGCACCTGGTGGCAGATGCCGTTGCCGGGCTTGGAGCAATAGATGCCGTGCTTTTTGGCCACCGTTTGGATATACTGGTGGTCATCGGCGTTCTCAAAGCCGGTCTGCAGGGTGTTGTGGTCGATATAGGCGACGGACTTCTTGGTCTTCACCCGGTCCACGCCCATGGCCTCGAACTGCAGGTAAGCCATGGTGCCGGTGGAATCCTGGGTCAGGGTCTGGTCGATGCGGATGGAGATCTCCGTGCCGGGGATGAGCTCGCCGGAAAGCAGATGCGCGGCGAGGATTTTCTGTGTAAGGTTCATGGTCATTCCTCCAAAATACGTATGATTTTCGTATTGTATACAATTTGTTGCCCATCCATCATAGCGGCAAAAAGGCGGCGCTGTCAACCGATTGGCACAGAAAGAACATCAAAAAGGCATTCCGCAAAAAAACGAAAAAACCGCTTGACAAATTTCCTCAACAGCGGTATAATCAACCCTGTTCTGCGGGAATGGCGGAATTGGCAGACGCGCATGATTCAGGTTCATGTGCACGTACGTGCTTGCAGGTTCAAGTCCTGTTTCCCGCACCATACCCTCCGAGGCAACGGCTTCGGAGGGTTTTGTGTTATATTGGCTTGTCAAGCATCTGAAAAGATGTATAATGGTGATAGAGAAAAACGTGACGGCATCATGGAGGATGGCGTATGCTGAAAAAATTGATGGGCTTTGTGCTGGTACTGTGTATGTGCCTGGCGTCAGCCGGGGCAGAGGAAGCCACGCTAACGCAAAGGGTGCTGGCAGCGTTCCTGGCTGGCGAATACACGCAGGTGGAGGCTATGTGCAATGACGAAGTGCGCGCAGCCGTTGGGGCAGAGCAGCTGAAACAAGCCTGGGAAATGCAGCTGACGGCGTTGGGCAGCTTTGTTGAGGTGGCTGACAGCAGCGTGCAAAACGGTGCGGATGTGCTGACGCTCCGCCACGAACGGGGCGCACAGAACCTGGTGGTGGTGTGGGATGACCAGGGGAAGATTGCCGGGCTGATGCTCCAGCCTGCGGTGCTGGCTGATGCCCCTGCGCCCAAGGTGCTGCCGGACGGCACCGAAGAAAATGAAGTCGTGCTGTTTGCGGAAACGGCAAGGCAGCTTAGCGGAAAAATCGTCGTTCCTGCGGGAAAGGATGCGCCCTATGTGGTGTTCGTCCACGGCTCCGGGCCCAGTGATATGAATGAAACCATTTATGCCAATCAGCCTTTTCGTGATTTGGCGTATGACTTGGCTGCACAGGGGATCGGGTCCATCCGCTTTGACAAGGTGACCTATGCACATCCCGAATACCCCTGCGAAACGGTGGTACAGGAATATCTGGAACCGGTGCAGGAAGCTGTTCGCGTGCTGAAGGAAACGGTGGACGCAACGAAGATTTATATTCTGGGACATAGCCAGGGCGGCATGCTGATGCCCTGGCTGATGCAGGAATGCGATGCTGCTGGCGGCATTGCCCTGGCAGGCACACCCTGCGAGCTGTGGGAGATATCCTATCAGCAGAACCTGGATATCATTAGCCTTTCGCCCAAGGTGCAGCAGCTGGTGATGGTCGCTGTGGTGGAGGCGGAGCGAGGCCGTGCGGAAAAATTGGCGGAGATGTCCGATGCCCAGGCACAGGAGCAGACCATCTTCGGCATCAATGCGTATTACTTGAAGCACATGGCAGCTATAGATCAGCTTGCCATCGCCAGGGAAAGCGGCAAGCCCATGCTGATGCTGTGGGGCGAGCGGGACGTGCAAGTGGCTCGCAGTCACCATGAGGCATGGCAAACGGGTTTGGGGGATTCGGAATTGTATACCTATATCACCTATCCGGAGCTGAACCATCTGTTTGTGCCAGCGCAGGAGGGTGAGAGGATCGACAATATTGCCAGCTGCTATGCCATACCGGCGCAGGTGGATACCCGCGTGGCGGCAGACATTGCAGCCTGGATCAAGGAGGCTGTGCAATGAAACGGTTGCTTGCGTGCCTGGCGGTACTGTTCCTGCTGCTGGCGTCAGCCGGGGCAGAGGAAGCCCCCTTCGACTTCAAGCAATTCCGCTGGGGCGACGGAAAGGATGCGATCATCGCGGTGGAGGGTGCCCCGGCGCAGCGGATCACCGACAGCCAGTATCAGGCGGAGGTTCTTTGCTATCACACTACCATTGCAGGGCTGAAGGCTCAGCTGAGCTACATGCTCGGTGATGCGGAGGGCCTGTTCATTGTGGTCTACTCGCTCCAGGAAAAGCAGGACGACGCGACGGGCTACATCGGGGATTACGATCTGCTGCGCGAGGTGCTGACCGGCAAGTATGGCACGCCGGTGTATGACGATATGGCCTGGAACTGCGGCGAGGTGCTGCAGGAGGTGTATCAGGATGACCTGAACACCGCCTTCCGGCTGGGCTATGTGACCTTTGAAACGGTGTACGAAACCGATACGACCATGATCTTTTTGACCATGGAGGGCGAAATGTTCGGTGCAACCACCGAACTGGTGTACCAAAGCAAGACTGTTCAGCCTTCCCTGCGGGATTTTTCAAATGAGATCTGAAAAGGAGAAACGCATATGACCACCAAACAGGATATCCTCCGCTTTCTGGAGGAGATGGACATTGCCCATGACGATACCGTGACCATTCACGCCGCCCTGCGCAAGGTGGGCCCCATCGAGGACGGCGCTGACGGCCTCATCGACGCCCTGACGGAGCATCTGCGGGATGGCCTTTTGCTGGTTCCTACCCACACCTGGGCTGTGGTGAACAAGGCCAACCCTTATTTTGACGTGCGCTCCACGGTGCCCAACATCGGCACCCTGGCCCGTATCGCCGCCCAGCGCAAGGATGGCGTGCGCTCCCTGCACCCCACCCACTCCATGATGGCCTTTGGCAAGAACGCCCGGGCATATATCCAGGGCGAGGAAAAGTCTGGCACCCCGGCCCCCATGGGCGGCGCCCTGGCCCGATTGTACGACGTGGGCGGCAAAGTGATCCTGCTGGGCGTGGGCCACGAGCGCAACACCTATCTCCACGCCGTGGACGAGCGGGTGGATGTGAAGAACCGCCTGGCGGAGGAAGGCTTTGACGTGACCATCACCGACTGGAACGGCAACACCATCCTCTGCAAGGATTTCCACCCCCACGAGGTGCACGGCCTGCCGGCGCACGTCAGCGGTTGCTCGGAGTATTATCCCAACTACAACAAGGCCTTTGAGGTGGCGGACGCCGTGCGCTATGGCCGTCTGGGCAATGCCAGGGTGTATGTATGCGATGTGCGCAAAATGACCGACCAGATGATGAAAATTTGGGCCCGTGCCGACCGCGATATGTGCGTGTGCGATATGGAGATCCCGGAAAGCTGGTATATGTGATGAAACTGCTGATGATTGGCGGCAGCGGACAGCTGAGCCGCCGGGTGGTGGAACTGGCCCTTGAAGGCGGCCACGATGTATGGACCCTGACCCGGGGCAACCGCCCCCTGCCGGAGGGCGTTCACAGCCTGATCGCCGACCGTGCCGACGACGATGCCGTGCGCAACGCCCTGGCCGGCGCCGGCGTAATGTGGGACGCTGCCATCGACTGCATCTGCATGACGCCCGAGCACGCTGCCCAGGATCTGGCGCTGCTGCCGGCTTTCACCCAGCGCCTGGCGGTGGTGTCCACGGACTCGGTATACCATCCCTACCACAAATCTGTACCGCAGACGGAAGAGGCCGACTTCTACATGGACGACGGAGGCTATGGCGCCAAGAAGCGGCAGATGGAGCAGGTTTTCCTGGGAGACCGGGAAAGCCTGGCCTGGACGATCTTTCGGCCGGGACACATCTTCGGCAAGGGTTTCCTGCTGGGGTGCTATCCGGAGCAGAGCCGGCAGGCGGATCTGCTGGACCATATGCGTGCCGACAAACCCCTGCGCCTGGTGGGGGGCGGCGAGTTCCTGATTCACCCCATCTATGTGGACGACATGGCGCTGGCGTTGCTGGACTGCCTTGACAAGCCCAAAGCGGAAGGGGAGATCTTCTGCATTGGCGGGCCGGAGGCGGTGCTCAACCGGGTGTATTATGAGCATATTGGCGAGATCATCGGCCATCCGGCGAAGATCGAGGTGGTTCCCCTGGAGGGCTACCTGGAGGCCAACCCCCAGTACAGCGGCCACCTGTGCCAGCGCTGCTACTGCCTGGATAAAATGCGGGAGGCGGGCATCCGCATGCCCGACATGCCCCTGAAGGAAGGCCTGCGCCGGCATATTGAATGGCTGGACGGGCAGTAAAGAGACGCAATAAAACCTCCCTTGTGGCGGGAAGGTTGTTAAGGAACAATTTATCCTGCAACGAACAAACGAGCATCCGTGTTTGGATGCTCGTTTGTTTATGTAGTCCTCAAACGCAATGCACAGGAACGGTGCGTATAATTGCGTCCTTCTAAGAGGGTGGAAAACTGTTTTGGTTTGCTCAACAAATTGGAATTTAGTAAACTGTATGTTCTGTACAGAATTTCTGTATTATATTTAAAACTTCACTATCATAATAAGTTGCGCCACCATGAGCATCATTATCTTCTAGTTCATAATAACTTGTTTCATGTCCAGTAGCTACAAGATTATCATATAACACTCTGCTATTTTCTACCGATACTATTGGGTCTAGTTCACTATGTAAAAGCAACACCGCTGGTAGTTCTATGTCCTTTGTTATATACATTCCACAAGAAGCCTTCCTTGCCAACTCTTCATTGCCCTCAATTTTATCCACACCAAGTAATACCGCCGAAGGACGCACTTGCATCCATGGTGGCAGTGGGTCTTTTGCACAAATCAGTATATCTGTTGATGCACTTTCCAAAATCACACCAGAAATATTCGTGATTTTTTCACATAAACCATGTTCACTAAATAATACAGTCATCATAGCAATATGCCCACCAGAGGAATTGCCCATAAGAAAAATTCGTTCAGTATCAATATGGAAATTCTCAGCAATAGACGGAATAAATTTAAGTGCATTGCAAACATCTTCTACTTGTGCAGGGAATGGAGCAATATCAGATTCACGATACTGCATTACCGCTACTACATAGCCTCTCTTTGCCAATGTTGCATACTGTGGAATATCATTATACATCTCTTGCTTATGCCATGCTGAACCTGGAATAAATAAAATAAGCGGATATTTTTCTTCCTTATTCATCTCACGCTTATATGGAAAAATAATTTGTAAATACCTTTTGCAATTACCATAATCATAATATTCCCAATCCTGCGAATATAACCACTGCATTTCATTACTTCCAGTAACAACTTTAATTCGTTCTTTCATTAGTGCCCTCCCAAGTCATAATTTTATTATTATATTGACACCTACAACTTCAAGTTTGTCGCTTTCATTCTATCACGCAGAACAAGAAACAGCAAGCCTTAGCGCGCTTGCTGTTTCGGTATTTCTTTGTGTAATAACGAAGGATAACTCATTCCTTTCCATCACTCTTCCTGCCAGGGAGGTTTTTTGCTTTGCGTTATTCGATTTTCCCCGCCTGCCGCAGCATATCCTCGGCGATGGCGATGCATTCATACACCAATCCGTCGCAGAAGGGCTTCTTTTCGTTGCCGGCTGCAGCGTTGCGCTCCAGAAGGAACTTGCAGTCGATGCTTTCCGGGTGCTTCTCCCGGACACGGGCGTAGTATTCGGCGGTATATTCCGGCGTGTCCAGGCCGTAGAGGGCCAGCACCGTGACGCCGCCGGCAACGGCTCCGCACAGGGCGCCGGTTTTCATGCCGCCGCCATAATTGGCCGCGAAGCGCATTACCAGGTCGGAGGGGATGCCCATTTCCTCGGCGAAGGGCAGGATAGCCGCCTGGCCGCAGTTGTAGTGGGGGGTGACGATGGCGCGCAGCTCCCTGGCGCGGGTGATGTATTTGCTCATGGGTACTCCTTGCGCGTTATTGCAGCTGGGCCTTGATGGCCTCGAAGGTCTTTTCGGAAATATCGTGCTCGATCTTGCAGGCGTCCTCACGGGCGGTGGCGGGATCCACGCCGATCTGGGTGAGGAAGGTGGTCAGCACCTGGTGCCGCTGATAGATGCGGTGGGCGATGGCTTCGCCCTGTTCCGTCAGGGTGATGAGGTTCTCCTCGTCCATGGAGATGTAGCCGTTCTCGCGCAGGCGCTTCATGGCAAAGCTGACGGAGGGCTTGGTGACGTTCAGGTGCGCGGCAATATCCACGGAGCGGACATAGCCCTTCTCCTCCTGCAGCATCATGATTGTCTCCAGATAATCTTCGGCGGACTCGTGAATATTCATGCCATAACCTTCTTTCTCCATGGGGGTGTCTATATAGTAGCACGAAGTGAAGAAATTTGCAAATGCACCGGGCTTGACAAAAGCCCGGGGATTTTATACCATAAACAGGATTGCTTTTGTGAAAGGATTTGTTGCGTGTGTTTCGGGTACTGAAACCCATGAACTGCTTCCTGGCCCTGCTGGGAGCCGCCATTCAGGCGGTGGGTGTGAGCAATATCCATGCCTATTCCGGCGTGACCGAGGGCGGCGTGCTGGGGGCTACGCTGCTGCTGAACTACTGGCTGCATATTTCTCCGGCCATCACCAGCCTGGTGCTCAACGGCGCCTGCTATCTGCTGGGCTGGCGCACCATGGGCAAGGATTTCATCTGGTATTCTATCCTGGCGGGGGGCGGCTTTTCGGTGTTCTACGCCCTGTGCGAGCCCTTCGCGCCCCTGTGGCCGCAGCTGGTGCAATCCCCCCTGTGGAGTGCGCTGCTGGGGGCGGTGTTCATCGGTGTGGGCGCGGGGCTGTCCGTCAGGGCTGGCGGTGCTGCCGCAGGCGACGACGCCCTGGCCATGAGCCTTTCCCGTATCCTGAAGTGGGATATTCAGTGGGTGTATCTGTTCACGGATTTCACGGTGCTGGCCCTTTCCCTGACCTATATTCCCCTGGGCAAGCTGGCTTATTCCTTCCTCACGGTGGTGCTCTCCGGGCAGATCATCGGGTGGATTCAGAAAATTCCTGCAAGAAAGGCGAAAGAGGCTCCATAATGGAGCCTCTTTTCTTATGCTTTGACCTGGCCCAGAATCAGCGCGGCCATGGGCTGAATGGTTGCTTGACCGGTGATGGTCTGCGGCTTCTGCCACAGCAGGCTGCTCTCGCCATCGGCCAGGATGGCCCAGCTGCCCTGGGGCAGGTTGAGGGTCACCTCCTGGTGGGAGGCATTGAAACACATCAGCGCTTCCGCCCAGGCGCAGTCCTTGCCGTTGTCCAGGCGGATGGCGGCGGCGTCCTGGGTCACCTGGCACACGTCCAGCACACGCTGGGGGGCGGCGGCGGTTTTGTCCTGCAATCCGGTCAGGCGCTGGCGCAGGGCAATGAGGCCCCGGTAGTAATCCACCAGCTCCCGGTTTTCATGGCAGCGCTGCCAGTCCATGCGGTTCAGCGCCACAGGGGATTTGTAGGAGTTCTTCACGCCCTGCTTGGTGCGGCCGAATTCCTCGCCGGAGAGCATGAACAGGTGCCCCTGGCAGCAGGCGAGCATGGCGAAGGCCAGCTTGTTGGCCTGGATCACCCGGGGATCGCTGCCGGCGAAGCTGCGGCTCTCGTCCATGGTGCAGATGAGCTTGTCCCACAGTGTCCAGTCGTCGTGGGAGGAAAGATAGGTGATGGTCTGGTAGGGCAGGGCAAAATCGCCATAGCTGCCGGCCCAGGCACGAACGCAGCCGGCCAGCCGATCGGCCCACAGGCCGCCGCCGTTGACAAAGCCCTTTGACTCCTCGTCCATCACGCTGCCCTTCACGGCATCGCGGGTGTTGTCGCAGAATGCGCCGATCAGCGGGTTCAGCTTCTTCATATTACCCTTGTGGGCCAGCTGGGTGCCCGGCACAGGGCGGCACTCGCCGCCGGACCAGGGTTCGCCGTAAAGCAGCTTCTCGCCGGCGCCGTAGCGTTTGTCCAGCTCCTGCTGGATGCGGTTCATCAGCGGCACGTCCAGCATGCCCATCAGGTCGAAGCGGAAACCGTCGATATGGTATTCCTCTGTCCAATAGAGGATAGAATCAAGAATGTAGCGGGCGCACATACTGCGCTCGGAGGCGATCTCCGTGCCGCAGCCGGAGCCGTTGGAGGCGCTGCCGTCCTCCTTCTGGCGGTAGAAATACCAGGGGGCCACCTTGAACAGGCAGGATTCCAGCTCGTAGGTGTGGTTGTACACCACGTCCATAATGACCCGGAAGCCCTGTTTGTGCATGGCCATGACGGCTTCCTTCATTTCGCGGATGCGTGCTTCGCCCCGGGCGGGGTCGCTGGCGTAGGAGCCCTCGGGGATGTTGTAGTTCACCGGGTCATAGCCCCAGTTGAAGGCGTCGGGATCGCCGGCTTCGTCCACGGAGCCATAATCGTAGACCGGCATCAGCTGGATGTGGGTGGCGCCCAGGTGCATGGCATGGTTCAGACAGGTGGGACATTCGCCCTTGCCGTCCAGGGTGGTGTCGCTGAGGGTCAGGGCGGCGAACTTGCCCCGGAGCTTCTCCGGTACGCCGGAATGGGGATCCCAGGAGAAATCCTTCACGTGGATTTCGTAGATGATATCCTCGTTGGGTTTGGCGGGAGCGGCATCCCGCTGCCAGCCTTCGGGATCGGTGGCGGGCAGATCCACCACCATGCCCCGCTGACCGTTGAGGCCGCAGGCCTTGGCGTAGGGGTCCATGGTGCGGTAAGTCTTGCCATTCACGGTAACGTCATAATCATAATACACACCGGCCAGGCGGCTGTATTCATCGTGGAGCCACAGGCCCTTGTCACCCTTGCGCATGGCGACGCGGCGCAGGGCCTCGCCCTCGTGGCCGGAGACATACAGGTTCAGCTGCACGCTCTGTGCCGTGGGGGCCCACAGGGCAAAGTGGGTGCCGTTTTCCTCCAGCCAGGCGCCCAGGGGAGCTTCGGTGTGGTATTGCCGCTCAAACTCGGGGGAATCAAACCAGCGCTTCAGCTGCGCGGGGGTCATTTGCGTTTCCATGGGTCAGCCTCCAATATCAGTCATCCCAGATGTCCTCGCCCAGGGCATCAATAAACGCGCTGAGCTCGCTGGCCATGATCTCCGCCTCGCTGGCACGGATGTGGCCGGGGGTGCCGCAACCGTTGTTGCTGTAAAGGAAGTGGTGCACCCGGGCGTCGGTTTCCCGCAGCTGGCGGCAGACGGTGTCGATGGCTTCATCCCAGGCGGGGTGATGGTTCAGGATGGTGGTTGTCAGAACAATCGTGGCCCGGGGATATTTTGCCCGCAGGCTGCGAACCCATGCGGCATACTGCTCCCGCCACGCCGCGGCTGCCTCGCCCTGGGGATCCTGCTCCATGATATTCACAGGATGGGCGTCATTCTGGCCGATGGCCGCCACCACCACATGGGGGGTATAGCGGGAGAAGTCCCAGCTTTTCAGCGGGCCGTAGCAGGGGTTGTAGCGGACCTTGTCATACACGGAAAGCATGCCGATATAATCCGGGCCGTTGAAGTAGCCGGTTTTGTCCATAAGGGCAATGCCGCCCTGGGCAACGTGGTGGATCTCCGCGCCCAGCTTCCGGGCGGTCAGCCAGGCATAGCCCCACCAGGCGTTGGAGTATTCGCCGTTGTGCTGGGGATCAGGCTTGCCGGCGCAATGCTCGGCTTCGCTGACTTCGCCCGCGGAAACGCTGTCGCCATAGACCTCCATGCGGCGGGCAGGGCGCTGGGGCGGGGGCAGGAGCTGCCCGTCCCGGGCGATGATCAGGCCATGAAAGGTAAAGGCATGGCTGGAATCCTGCCGCTTGAAGATATGCACCAGGTTTTCCCCCTCGTGCAGGAAGCAGGAAAGGTCAATGACCGCCTCGCCGTTTTCCGGCAGCAGCGCGGCGTGAAGCTGACCGTCCACCACCACGCCCAGGCGGCTCTGCCAATAGTTGGTGCGGTTGTTGACGCACACCTTCAGCGTGCCGCCGGTAACCCGCACCCGCAGCCCTGTGCCGACAAACTCAAAGCCATAGGCGGCGGGGTCTTCATCATCAATGCGACCGGAATACTGGATCATAGGATCGTTCGGAAGGATCAGCCGCTCATTCGCTGCCAAAGAAAATGCCATCGTGACGCCTCCGTTTCTTTCGTCTCCTATGATGATAAAGCCGGGGAGCCGGATTGTCAATGGCGGGAGAATGTGATATAATAAAAAATAGCGTGTTTTTATGCCACGCTGAAATATGAGAATAGGAATGAATCTATGACGTTTGAATCCCTGGGACTGATGCCCCAATTGCTTACGAATGTAAAGCGCTCCGGCTATGAGGAGCCTACCCCCATCCAGAAGGCCACCATTCCCCTGGTGCTGGATGGCAAGGACGTGCTGGGCTGCGCCCAGACCGGCACCGGCAAAACCGCGGCTTTCGCCCTGCCCATGATCCAGAACCTGTGCAAAAATCCCCCCAAGGCGGATGAGCCCCGGGTCATCCGGGCGCTGATCCTGACCCCTACCCGGGAACTGGCCATGCAGATCTACGAGAACTTCGTCCAGTATGGCAAGAAGCTGCCGGTGACCCCGGCGGTAATCTTCGGCGGCGTGGGCCAGCAGGCGCAGGTGGATGCTCTCCATCGTGGCGCCGATGTGGTGGTGGCCTGCCCCGGCCGCCTGTGGGACCTGATGAACCAGGGCTTTGTGCGGCTGGACTGGATTGAGACCTTTGTGCTGGACGAGGCCGACCGCATGTTGGACATGGGCTTCATCCACGATGTGCGCCGCATTGCCCAGAAGCTGCCGCACAAGCACCAGACGCTTTTGTTTTCCGCCACCATGCCCACCGAGGTGGAGAAGCTGGCCATGGATCTGCTCCACAACTCCGAAAGCGTGAAGGTGGATCCCGTGTCCTCCACGGTGCAGGCCATTGACCAGTGCCTGTATTATGTGGACAAGGCCAACAAGAAGCATCTTCTGGTCCATCTCCTGCGCCAGGAGGACGTGGAGAACGCCCTGGTATTCTCCCGCACCAAGCACGGCGCTGACCGCATCGTGCGGGAACTGAAGAAGGAGGGCATCGACAGCTGTGCCATCCACGGCGACAAAACTCAAAGCGCCCGCCAGGCTGCGCTGAACAAGTTCAAGTCCGGCCAGTGCAAGGTGCTGGTGGCCACGGACATTGCCGCCCGGGGCATCGACATCGCCGGCCTGAGCCATGTGTTCAACTATGACCTGCCCATGGAGCCGGAGGCTTATGTGCACCGCATTGGGCGCACGGGCCGAGCCGGCAGGGAGGGCAAGGCCATTTCCTTCTGCTGCATTGACGAGATCAAGCAGCTGGGCCAGGTGGAGAAGCTCATCAAGAAGAATATCCGCGAGGAGAAGAGTGAGTGGCCCATGCTGATCACCACCCCCACCGATCCCAAAGAGAAGGAAGCCGCCCGCCAGCTGGCCAAGGCAGCCCGCATGGCCAAGCTGGGCCGTACCGCTGCCATGCCCAAGAAGGTCAGTGCCAGCGGTCAGGCGGTGGAGCAGAAGCGCAAGCCCCTGCCCAAGGCGGGGCAGCCCATTACCATCGGCAAGGATGGCAAGCTGAAAACTGCCTCCAAGCCCATCCAACTGGCCAAGCCTGTGCAGCGCATCAACCGCAGAAAAAAAGAGCCGCTCAAATGAGCGGTTCAGCGTGTCAAAAAAGTGGCCTTGGCCACTTTTTTGAGTTGTGCACTCTCTCACTGGTCGGGCCGTAAACAGCCCGACCGGCCGTTCGTTCGTGTAAGGAAGCGATTTTGCAAGCAAAATCGCACGGAAATCGCCGCACAT
>JAFVVG010000030.1 GCA_017502305.1 Clostridia bacterium
GAGCGTTCGGCCACCTGTACTGTTAGTTTGTCCGTCATGCTGGCCAGCTCTGTCATGAAGTGCTCCAGCTCTGTGGATACGGAGCGTTCGTCAAGATACAGCACCAGTTGCAGCGGGTGTGCCATACGGCTGAACACCGTATCCAGCTGCTGGCGCATTTCAGGGGTGAACAGGCCGCCTTCAGGGGTCGTGCCGGTTTCCCGCGTAGAAGATGGATCTTTGTGCTCCCGGGGCGGCTGTTGCGGCTGCAAGCCGGTCTTCCGCTGCATGGCGGCAGCATATTTCTCCAGCTCTGTGGCGGCTAAAGCACCATCGCCGGTAGCCGTGACCACCTGACGCAGTGGCTTGATGCACACGTCGCCCGCCGCATACACGCCTTCTGCGCTGGTTTTCAGGGAGCCGTCGGTCAGGATGTAGCCCTTCTCATCAAGCTCCACAAGTCCCTTCACCAGTCCGCTTGCCGGTTCATACCCGGCAAAAACGAACACACCGAAGGATTCGCCGTCTTTGCTGCGATACTCCGTTTCCTCACCCGTTTTGGTATTGCGCCAGCGGGCGTAGGTCAGGCCGTTTTCTCCGGCGACCTCCAGCAATTGCGTGTTGGGTAGGATCGAGATCTTATCGTGCCTGCGGGCGGGTTCAGCGGCTGCTTCGGCGCAGGTGAAGTCCTCCGTGAGCATCAGGATGGTCACATGGCGGGCGAACTTGGTCAGGAAGACGCTCTCTTCTGCCGCCGCAAAGCCGCCGCCCACCACGAAAACCTCCTTGCCGGTGAAGAATTCGCCGTCGCAGGTGGCGCAGTAGGCAACACCGCGGCCCTTGTGCTCGACTTCGCCCTTGAAGCCAACCATTCGCGGATGAGCGCCCGTGGCCAGCAGCACGCCAAAGCATTGGAAATCACCGCGCCCCGTACGGACGGTCTTGACGTCGCCCGTCAGATCAAGCCCCGTCGCCTCCCCCAGCAGGAATTCAGCGCCGAAGGCTTCCGCCTGCTGCTGCATGGTGTCCGTCAGGGCTTTGCCGCTGGTCTTGCCGATGCCAGGGTAGTTCACCACCTCGTGGGTGATGGTGATCTGCCCGCCGAATTGTTCCTTCTCCAGCACCAGCACGCGATAGCGCGCCCGGGCCAGATAGATGGCGGCGGTGAGCCCCGCAGGCCCGCCGCCGATGATGATCACGTCGTAGAGGTTTTTCGTTTCGGTCATCACAGCTGTCCCACCAGATCCAGACTGGGTTTCAGGGTTTCCGCACCGGGCGTCCAGTTGGCGGGGCAGACCTGATCGCCATGGGCGTGAACAAATTGGCAGGCCTGCACCTTGCGGAAAAGCTCCTCTGCGTTGCGGCCCACATTGCCCGCCGTCACCTCATAACCTACGATCTTGCCATCGGGATTGATGATGAACGTGCCGCGCTCCGCCAGACCGTCGGATTCGATCAGCACCTGGAAGTCGCGAGATAGGGCATGGGTCGGGTCAGCCAGCATGGGATAGTTGATCTTGCGGATGCGCTCGGACGCATCGTGCCAGGCCTTGTGGACGAAATGGGTATCGGTGGACACCGCGTAGACCTCGCAGCCCACATTGCGGAACTGCTCGTACTTGTTCGCCAGATCTTCCAGCTCGGTGGGGCAGACAAAGGTGAAATCCGCCGGATAGAAGAAGAATACGCTCCACTTGCCGAGAATGTCTTCCTTGGAAACAAACTTGAAGTCGTTGGCATGGTAGGCATAGACTTTGAAATCGGATACTTCCTTGTTAATCAGCGACATGGTGATTCCTCCTTGAAAAGATTGCAATGCCATTATTCCTCGTGCTTAAGGAAATAATGCAGCCGAAAAACGGCATACTATTCGGCAGAGCAGGAAGGCAAGGAGTTGACTGGATGACACAAAGCAAATCGCACCTGAAAGGGTTCATCCCCTATGCGCTGGCAGCCTTTATGATCAGCCTTGTTGGCGGATTCTCCGCTGTGCTGGGGCCAGCCTTTGTGCAGGATATGGGGATCGCCTACAACAATACCACCTGGACGGCACTGGCCCAGGCCATGTCCACCGCCGCCTTTGCGCCGATTCTTGGTAAGCTGGGCGATGTGCTGGGCCGCCGCGTCACGCTGCTGACGGGCATCATCGTCTATACGCTGGGCAATGCGCTGGCGGCCCTTGCGCCGTCGCTGCCGGTGATGCTGATCGCTCGGTTCATCGTGGGCGTGGGCAGTGCAGCCGTGGCGCCGGTGGTGCTTTCCTACATCGTGACGGATTTCCCGCCCCATCGGGTCGCCAAGGGATTTTCATTGTACATGCTTATCTCCAGCGTATCGGTCATCTTCGGCCCTGCGCTGAGCGGGTTGATTATCAATACCTGGGGCTGGCGGGCGATGGTCTGGGTGTGCGTGGCGATCTGTGTGGCGGTGTTCATCCCCTGTGCGCTGCTCAAGGATGAAAACGCACCGCCCCGCAGGCCGTTTCAGCATTTCGATGGCCTGGGCGCGGTGCTGGTACTGATCTTCTTCAGCCTGATGCTGTGCATTCCTTCCTTCGGGCAGAATTTCGGCTGGGGTTCACCGGCGTTCCTCAGCGTGCTGAGCGCTGCGATCGTCGCCCTCATCGCCCTCATGCTGGTGGAACGCCGCGCCGTGCAGCCCATTCTGCCCGGCAGCTTCATGGCGCGCCGGGCCTTTGTCCTGAGTGTCCTGGCACTGACGCTAACACAGGGGCTGATGCAGGCCAACATGACCAACACCATCGTGTTTGTGAACTACACACAACCGGGCAACGACGTGATCTCTGCCTACGCCATTTCGGTGATGTACCTGGGTATGTCTCTGGGAGCGGTGCTGCTGGGGCCGCTGGCAGACAGATTCGAGCCCCGCACAGTCCTGACCGGTTCGCTGCTATTAACGGGTATCAGCTGTGCGCTGCTGCTTCTGTTTACGGCTGACGCCTCCGTCCTGCTGCTGATGACAGCCCTGGGGCTGCTGGGCTTCGGTCTTGGCGGCAACGGAACGATCTTCATGAAGGTGGCCCTGAGCGGCCTTCCGGGCGACAAAGCTGGGGCAGCCACCGGCACTTACGGGCTGTTCCGCGACCTGGCAGCACCCTTTGGTGTAGCGGTGCTGGTGCCCTTTTTCACCAACAGCATCACGGGCTATACAGCGCAAGGCGTCACAGCAACGGACGCCGCTGTTCGTGCCATCCGCACGCTGGGTATCATTGAAATCATCTGTGTGGCAGCAGGGATTCTGGTGGTGCTGATGCTGCCCCGCATCCGTCATGAAAGGAGAAATCATCATGCGGCTGAAAAATAAGGTGATTCTGGTTACTGCCTCCACAAGGGGCATCGGTCTGGCCATCGTGAAGGCCTGCGCAAAAGAGGGCGGCATCGTTTATATGGCAGCCCGCGACCTTGCACGAGCCCAGAAGGAAGCAGACAAGCTCAATGCCGAAGGCGGCCGGGTATACTGCGTCTACAACGATGCCACCAAACCGGAAACCTTTGTTTCCATGGCGGAAGAAACGGTGCAGCAGGCCGGACGTATCGACGTGCTGGTAAACAACTTCGGCACCTCCAATCCTGGAAAGGATCTGGATTTCGCCCACACCGACCCAGAGGTATTCATGAACACCGTGCAGCTCAACCTGCGCAGCGTGTTCATGGCCAGTCAGGCCGCCGCAAAGCACATGGCAGCACAGGGCGGCGGCAGCATCATCAACATCAGCTCCGTGGGCGGCGCAGTGCCTGATATCTCACAGATTGCTTATGGCACCAGCAAGGCGGCGATC
>JAFVVG010000031.1 GCA_017502305.1 Clostridia bacterium
AAGGAGAACGAAGTTGCTCCCGACTGCGAGAACGCAGGCAGCTATGACCTGGTGACCAAGTGCACGGTCTGCGGCGATGCAACCAGCCGTGAGACGATCACTGTGGATGCTCTGGGTCACGAGCCTGGCGAAGCCGTGAAGGAAAACGAAGTTGCTCCCGACTGCGAAAACACTGGCAGCTATGACCTGGTGACCTACTGCACGGTCTGCGAAGAAGAAATCGAACGCGAGACGATCATCGTAGACGCTCTGGGCCACAAGCCTGGCGAAGCAGTGAAGGAGAATGAAGTTGACTCCACCTGCTCTGCGGAAGGCAGCTATGAAATGGCGACCTACTGCACGGTCTGCGGCGATGAAATCAGTCGTGAGAATGAAACGATTGAAAAGAAGCCTCATACCGATGGCGAGGCAGTGAAGGAGAACGAAGTAGCCGCAGGGTGCGAAACGGCCGGCAGCTACGACATGGTGACTTACTGCACGGTCTGCGGTGCTGAAACCGGAAGAGAAGCGTATACGGTGGATGCTACTGGCCATGCTTATGAAGGCGTTGTAACAGATCCTACCTGTAATGATCGCGGCTATACGACCTACACCTGTGCTAACTGCGGCGATAATTACGTGGATGACTATGTATCCAAGTTGACCCATTCGTACGACGAAGGCGTCATCACCAAGGAACCCGGTTGCTTGACCAGAGGCGAAAAGACCCGTACTTGTATCTATGGCTGCGGTACGACCCGCGTAGTTGCGGTGCCCGCCACCGGCCATAGCTATGAAGACGTGGTTACTGCGCCCACTTGCGAGGGTCGTGGTTATACAACGCACGATTGTATTAACTGTGACTATTCCTATGTGGATACGTATGTAGACGCTCTGGGCCATAATCCCGGCGAGATGGTTGTTGAGAACAGCGTGGTGGCTACCTGTCTGGAAGCCGGCGGCTTTGACAAGGTGAAGTACTGCACGGTTTGCGAAAAGGAAACCAGCAGAGAAACCGTTACGATCGCTGCTCTTGGCCATCAGGAAGTTGTTGATACTGCTGTTGCGCCTACCTGTACGGAAACCGGTTTGACGGCCGGCAAGCACTGCGAGCGCTGCGGCGAAGTAACTCTGGCGCAGGATGTAATTCCTGCCAAGGGCCATGACACGGTTGAAGTTGCGGCTCTTGATCCGACCTGCACCAAGGACGGTAACGAAGCATACAGCTACTGTAAGGTTTGCGAAGAATACTTTGTTGAAAAGGTAGTTCTGCCTGCCTTCGGCCATACGGTTGTTGTTGACGAAGCCGTTGCTGCAACCTGTACCTCTGTTGGCTATGAAGAAGGCAGCCACTGCAGCGTCTGTAACGAAGTACTGCAGCAGCAGACGATCATTCCTGTGCTGCCCCACACCTGGGATGAAGGTGTCGTTACCAGAGAACCTGTTTGCAGCCTGGAAGGCGAAAAGGTGTACACCTGTATCACTGAGCCCAACGCTCTGAAACCTACGCAGTATATTGAAGTTCTGCCGAAGCTCGAGCATCCGTGGGATTCCGGTTCCATGACCATGCAGCCCTCCTGCGAGACGCCTGGCCAGATGGTTTACACCTGCCAGTACGAGAGCTGCGGCGAGATGAGGACGGAAGAAGTTCCCGCCCTGGGCCACGAGTGGCTGATCCACGAGACCATCACGGAAGCTACCTGCACCACGCCCGGCAGTGCCAAGGTGACCTGCATGAACATCGGCTGCAATGTGGCCGAGGAGGTCCGTGAGATTCCCGCCAAGGGCCATTCCTGGGACGAGGGTACCATCATCGAACCCGCTACCTGCGAAACCGACGGCCTGAAGACCGTGACCTGCAAGGACTGCGGCGTGGTTGAAGAACAGGTGATTCCTGCGGCCCATACTGTGGTTGTGGTGGAAGGCGAACCCGCCACCTGCGAAACCAAGGGCCTGACCAATGGCGAATACTGCTCTGTTTGCGGCGAAGTGCTGAAGGAGCAGAAGGTTATCGGCGCGGCCGGCCACTACATTGTGACCAAGCCTGCCCAGAAGCCCACCTATAACCAGGTCGGCTGGAACGAGCATAAGGCTTGTACCCGTTGTACCTATAAGGAAGGCTACGAAGAGATCCCCATGCTGGAGGCTGCCAAGATCACGACCTACGCCGAGTTCATTGAGAACCTGGAGCTGCTGGAGCAGCTGGCCGTCAGGTATGTGAAGCAGAACCCCGGCAAGGATCCCATCTGGCTGGTGATCAAGTACATCCGTACCGGTGTGGAACGCTATAACTCCGGTTCCTGGGGTATTATGGCGGGCTATGAGGATACTGCCTTTGCCGACTTTGTCATGGCCGAGGAAGACCTGCTCAATGCCAACATCACCGACGAGACCCAGCGTGTGAAGGTAACCGGCCTGAAGAACCTGTTTGAGTTTGAACTGCCCAACGGCAACCGCGTTGACTTCGGCCACATGTTCGGCACCATGGACATCACCTACCACAACAATGGCAGCGTGAACCATGCTGACGTGGGCGGCTGGGCAGGCGACCTGGTCGACCTGCTGAGCACCACCGACCGCCTGGGCATGGAAGGCGAAGACTTCGAAGACTATGTGACCTATATCGGTGAACACTACCTGTGCAAGGATCCCGGCGGCAGTGACAAGTTCACCCAGACGGACATGTACGGCGACCTGGACGCCTTCTATGTGATGCAGACTCTGCCCAGCACGAACAACTACAAGGCTGGCGACATGACTGCGATCATGGAAGCCTACTTCACCGAAAGCCTGAGCGACGAACAGCGCGCTGCGTTCCTGATCAACAACCGTCTTGACGGCGTTACCCTCCGCGCGGAGCTGCGTAACAGCGTGTACAATGCCTACATCGGCAACAAGACGATTGCTACCCTGGAAGGCACCCGCGACTTCAACACCGAAGACCTGTCTGAAATGCGCAAGGCGTGCTGCTATGCCTTCGCTGATTACCTGTGCCGCCTGGCCGGCGACTATGTGGAAGTCACCGATAATCCCTATTACTCGGTGTTCGATTCCAAGGTCAGCTACCTGGCCCCCGGTATCTCCCAGCAGGTCAATTACGCCACCACCGTTGACAACAAGCAGTTCGTCTACTATGTTGCCACCGTGGACGTGACCCGCGAAGACGTTGGCCTCATCGCCAACTACAAGAACCGTTATCCCACCGAGTGGGGCATGGCCCGCGTACTGGACCAGGCCAACACCGCTCAGGAACTCTACGGTTCTGAGGACAGCGAGCACTACATCCCCAACTTCAATGCCATCGTGTCCACCAACGCCGGCGGCTATGACATGAGCGACGGCGATCCCGGCGGACTGCTGGTGATGCATGGCCAGATGTACAAGCCCAGCAGCTCTGACTCCTTCTTCGCCATGCTGAAGAACGGCCGTGCCATCATCCGCTCCACCAGCGAGTGGAACAACTATGCCGACCAGGTTGAGGAAGCCATCGGCGGCTTCGGTACCACCCTGGTGCGCAATGGCGAACTGGCTATCACCGCTACCACCGATTACTACAACAGCCGCGCACCTCGTACCGCCATCGGTATCACGGCCAGCGGCAAGGTGATCATGATGGCCCTGGACGGCCGTCAGGAGCCCTTCTCCTGCGGCGGCAGCATGATCGAAATTGCTCAGATCATGTTCGAGGCTGGCTGCGTGGACGCCATCAACCTGGACGGCGGCGGTTCCACCACCTTCGTGGCCAAGCAGCCCGGCAACGACTTCCTGTCTGTGCTGAACCGTCCTTCCGACGGTGCCGCACGTTCCGTCAGTACCTCTCTGCTGGCGTTCTCCACCGCTCCCAGCTCCACGAAGTTCGATCACGCGCTGGTGGAGACTCCTGTGGATTACCTGACCGTCAACACCACCATCCAGGCGACCGCTACCGGCCTGAGCGCCACCGGTAACACGGTGGACCTGCCGGAGAACAGCACCTGGGCTGTGTCTGACGAGCGCTGGGCCACCATCACCGAGGATGGCGTGCTGATGGCGCATCAGCTGGGTACTGTCGACGTCTACCTGATGGACGGCGAGGAAATCATCGGCAGCAAGACGCTGAACATCGTCAACCCCGATCAGCTGTACTTCACCAAGGAAAAGATCGACGCTGTGTACGGCATGTCCGTCGCGCTGCCCCTCAAGGCGCTCTACGACGGCAAGGAAGTGGCCATTACCAGCAAGGACGTCACCTTCACCCTTGGTAACGACAGTGCTGGCTACGTTGAAGGCTTCAACTTCATCGCCGCGGACAATTCCGGCCTGAAGGCCGTGAAGGTCACCGCAAACCTGGTTTGCGATGAAACCGTGACTGCCAGCATGAACATTGCTCTGTACCAGCAGGGCGAGAACAGCTTCGACTTTGACCAGGCAACGGGCGGCGACCGTCTGCTGGCCTGGGACCGTCAGGTGTCCAACTCCACAACGGATGATAAGATTACCTACACGGTTGTCAACCCGGACGAAGACATGGTGACCACCTATGTCATCGCCATGGATATGACGAAGATTCCGATTCCCGAGAAGCTGGAGGATCTGACCTACATGCTGCCCGGCGCGGATATCGAAGGTGCTTCCGCCTGGACCTTCCTGATGCAGCTGGCTGAACGCGTCAGCGTGCTGACGGAGGTTACCCCCGTGATCCACTTTGATCCCCGCTTCGATGTGGACATCAGCGAGATCAAGCTGATCAATGACTACTTTGTCATTACCAGCAAGCATCTGGATCCGGAAACCAACACGATGACCCTGAAGATGAACTGGATCGACCAGACTGCTGCTATCGATCCCGATCTGGCTAACCCCCTGTGCATCGTGAACGGTATCAAGCTCACCCCCAAGGCCGACGCTGACTGGGGCGAGAAGGATACGCTGAGCGTGGTAAACACCGGCTCGATCAGCTACGACATTTACCTGCGTGCCAGCGGCCTGTATACTTTCTCCTGCAAGCCTGAAAACCAGGCAACCTTCAACCTGTATCCCTTCATCAACCCCAACGATTCCAGCGAAAAGGGCGGTCACTTCAAGGACGTTTACACCAACTTTGAGGATTCCTACAAGCTGGTCAACTCCGTGAAGGACGGCTGGATCCTGGAAGTGGGCGGCTATGCCTACTACGACAATGGCGTGCGTTACTACGGCATCAAGGTCGTGGATGGCTACTACTACGACTTTGGCGAGGACGGTATCAATCCCGACCGCTCCAAGTTCACCGGTCACTTCTACAATGAAGAGCTGGGCGCTTACAGCTACTCCAAGAACGGTATGCTGCTGGGCGGCTGGCAGATGATCGGCGATGCCTATCACTTCTTCGATCCCACCACCATGGCTGCCGCCAGCGGCACTAAGACCATCAACGGCGTGACCTTCGAATTCGAAGAGAACGGCCGGCTGAAGTCCGGTGTCTGGATTGAGCAGGAACAGGGCTTCCGCTATTGCTACGGCCCCGGCTACTACTCCAGCGGCTGGCAGCAGATTGATGGAGAAATGTACTACTTCGCCAATGGCTACCGCATCACCGGCAAGAACCTGGTGTCCAACCAGGCCATGCTCCGTGACGAAATGTGGTACGACTTCGGCGAGGACGGCATTGCCCGCCCGATGCCTGACGGCCTGTACACCCATACCGACGGCGAGATCTATTACATCATCGGAGGCAAGAACCAGGTTACCCTGCAGAAGGTCGGCGACGATTACTACTTCTTCCTGCTGAACGGTAAGGCTATCAGGGACCAGGTCTACTATGCCTGGGAGACCCAGTGCGACCTGCCCAAGGGCGAATACGAATTCGGTCCCGACGGTAAGATGCTCCAGGGCTTCGTCGAGAAGGAAGACGGCCTCTACTACTATGTGAATGGTAAGGGCGGCAAGGATCCCAACTACGGCCTGATGAAGATCGACGGCGATTACTACTTCGTGCTGATGAATGGTAAGGTCATCACCAACCAGGATTACGAGGCATGGATTACCCGCTGCGATCTGCCGAAGGGTGTTGTGTATACCTTCGGCCCGGATGGCAAGATGATTCCCAAGTCCGAGGCTACTCCCGAACCCACGGCAGTACCCACGGCTACTCCCGAACCCACGGCAACTCCTGAGCCCACGGCCACGCCCACCGCTGAGCCCACGGCCACGCCCACGGCTGAGCCTACGGCTACGCCCACGGCTGAGCCTACGGCTACGCCCACTGCTGAGCCCACGGCCACGCCCACGGCTACGCCCACTGCTGAGCCCACGGCCACGCCTACGGCTGAGCCCACGGCCACGCCTACTGCTGAGCCTACGGCAACGCCCACGGTTGAGCCCGAAGTGACGGCTACGCCCACTGCTGAGCCTACGGCTACGCCCACTGCTGAGCCCACGGCTGAGCCCACGGCCACGCCTACTGCTGAGCCCACGGCTACACCCACTGCTGAGCCCACGGCCACGCCTACCGCTGAGCCCACGGCAACGCCCACGCCCACGGTTGAGCCCACGGCAACGCCCACCGCTGAGCCCACGGCCACGCCTACTGCTGAGCCCACGGCAACGCCCACGGTTGAGCCCGAAGTGACGGCCACGCCTACGGCTGAGCCCACGGCAACGCCCACTGCTGAGCCCGAAGTGACGGCCACGCCCACTGCGGAGCCCACGGCCACGCCCACTGCGGAGCCCACGGCCACGCCTACGGTTGAGCCCGAAGTGACGGCCACGCCCACTGCTGAGCCCACGGCCACGCCCACCGCTGAGCCTACGGCTGAGCCCACGGCCACGCCTACTGCTGAGCCCACGGCAACGCCTACGGCTGAGCCCGAAGTGACGGCCACGCCCGAACCTGTTAAGAATGGCTGGGTTGAAGAAACCGAAAACGGCTATGCTTACTATGTGGAAGGCGAGAAGGTTACCGGCATCACGGAAGTGGACGGCCTCTACTACGACTTCGGCGAGGACGGCATCAATACCGGCAAGACCCCGATGGACGGCCTGTACACTGACGAAGACGGCGAAGTCTTCGCCTATGAGGAAGGCAAGCGCCTGACCGGTCTGCAGAAGGTTGATGACGACTACTACTGCTTCCTGGAAGACGGCAAGGCTGTCAAGAACCAGGTTTACAAGGCCACTGAAACCCATTGCGATCTGCCTGTGGGCCGCTACGAATTCGGGCCTGACGGCAAGATGCTGCAGGGTATCGTGGAAAAGGAAGACGGCTACTACTACTATGTTGACGGCAAGGCTGGCCGCGTGTATGGCTTGGTGAAGGTCGGCGACGATTACTACTTCGCGCTGATGAACGGCAAGCTGATTACCGACCAGAAGTACTTCGCCTGGGAGACCAACTGCGATCTGCCCATCGGCACCTATACCTTCGGCCCGGACGGCAAGGCGATCCTTGACCAGTGGGTTGAGGTTGAAGGCGGCTACGCTTACTATGAAGGCGGCGTGAGAAGCTACGGTGTCAAGGAAGTCGACGGTTATTACTACGACTTCGGCGAGGACGGCGTCAACGTTGGCAAGACGAAGATGGACGGTCTGTACACCGATGAGGCCGGCGACCTGTACTACTACGTCGATGGCGTACGTCAGGTTGGCCTGCAGAAGATCGGCGATGACTACTACTTCTTCCTCTACAATGGCAAGGCCGTCAAGGATCAGGTCTACAACGCCTTCGAAACGCACTGCGACCTGCCCACGGGCGACTATGAATTCGGCCCCGATGGCAAGATGCTCCAGGGCTTCGTGGAGAAGGAAGACGGTATCTACTACTACATCAATGGTAAGGCCGGCCGTGAGTATGGCTTGCTGAAGATCGGCGACGATTACTACTTCGTGCTGATGAACGGTAAGCTGGTTACGGATCAGCGCTACTTCGCCTGGGAGACTCGCTGCGATCTGCTCATCGGCACCTACAACTTCGGTCCCGACGGTAAGATGATCCCGGATGAGCCCGATCCCACGCCTACGGCTGAGCCCACGGCCACGCCTACTGCGGAGCCCACGGCCACGCCCACCGCTGAGCCCACGGCCACGCCCACTGCTGAGCCCACGGCTGAGCCCACGGCCACGCCCACCGCTGAGCCCACGGCCACGCCCACGGCTGAGCCCACGGCCACGCCCACGGCTGAGCCCACGGCCACGCCTACCGCTGAGCCCACGGCTGAGCCTACGGCCACGCCTACGGCTGAGCCCACGGCCACGCCCACTGCTGAGCCTACGGCAACGCCTACCGCTGAGCCCACGGCCACGCCCACTGCTGAGCCCACGGCTGAGCCCACGGCTGAGCCCACGGCCACGCCTACCGCTGAGCCTACGGCAACGCCTACCGCTGAGCCCACTGCTGAGCCCACTGCTGAGCCCACGGCCACGCCTACGGCTGAGCCCACGGCTACGCCTACGGCTGAGCCCACGGCCACGCCTACGGTTGAGCCCGAAGTGACGGCTACACCCGAACCCACCGAAGTGCCTCCGATCCAGCTGGTGAAGCTGGTGCCCGATGCCGAGACCTACACGCTGGGTGACACCGTGACGGTGACGACTCACCTGTATGGCTACGGCGAGATCGAGCAGCTGCTGTACTATGTGTACAATGCCAACGGTGAGCAGGTGAATATGACTCCCTCTCCCGATGTCACCTTCGCCTATACGCCTGCGCTGGACGGCACCTACACCTTCCGCGTGTTCATGAAGCCTGTTGAGGGCGAATGGACCTTCGTTGACAGCGCTCCCATCACCGTGGAGCTGCCCGAGGGCGCCATCAAGCTCCTGGAGATTGACACCGAAACGGAAGAGCTGCTGGTTGCTGAGCAGATCGACTTTGTGATCCGCTACGAAGGCTACAAGACTGAAACCGTGAAGAAGATGCAGTTCTATACCTACGATGAGAACGGCAACCAGCTGGGCGATCCGTGGGAGTGCGAGAGCTTCATCGACTACTATGGCTTCATCCCCAGCTATCCCGGCAAGTATGCCATCCGCGTGTTCATGTTCACCGATGATGGCAGACTCCAGGAGGCCACCAGTCCCTTCTTCGAGGTGAAGATCCCCGAGCTGACCTCTGACGATATCATGCTCATCGCCTTCACCACGGACACCAAGGAAATGCTGGTTGGCGAACAGATCGACTTCCGCCTGGTTTACATGGGCACCGACGCCTCCAAGGTCTATAAGATGCTGTTCTATACCTACGATTACAACGGCAACCAGCTGGGTGATCCCTGGGTATACGATGGCTTCATCGGCCACTACGGCTTCATCCCCAGCATTCCCGGACGGTATGCGATCCGTACGTTCATGCTCTCCACGGATGGCACGCAGCAGGTTGTGACCAGTCCCTTCTTCAGGGTCGAACAGCCCGAGCTGAACTAACCCATAAGCCTCCGGTCCATGGCACAGGCTTTCCCCGCCATGGACCGGAGGAAAAACTGAACATCAGCAGAGCCTCCTCGCAAGAGGAGGCTCTGTATGAAATGTGACAGGTAAGGATTATGCAGGACAGAAAGAAAGTGCAGAACAATCTGCTGGTGGGCATTGCCGGCCAGGCGGTTGCGGTATTGCTGGGCATCATTCTTCCCAGGCTGGTGCTGGGCCAATATGGCTCGGAGGTCAACGGCCTGCTTTCTTCTGTTACGAACATCTATGCCTACATCGCCATCGTCGAGGCCGGCGTGGCGGCGGCTTCCTGTCAGGCGCTTTACAAACCCCTTTCAGAAAAAGATTACAGCAGGGCCAATGCGGTGATAGCGGCCTGCCACCGGCAATACCGGCGGATCGGCAGTGTTTACATCGCTTTGGTGGTGCTGTTTTCTGTTGTTTACCCGCTTCTCATTGCAACGGAGGTGCCGTTTGTCTCCGTTGTGCTGATCATTCTGTTCAACGGCATCGGCAACGCGGTTAATTTCTTCTTCCACGGAAAATACCTGATCCTTCTGCGGGCGGACGGCAAGCAGTATGTCCGCGCGGGGCTGGACATGGCCTCGCTGATGGCCAGGCAGGTGGGCAAGATCGTGCTGATCCAGGCCGGCTGCGATGTGGTGGTGGTGCAGGTTGCATCCATGCTGGTCAGCATCGGCCAGATGCTCTGGCTCACCCGCTATGCGAAAAAGCACTACGCCTGGGTTGATGTGCAGGCAAAGCCGGATTATTCTTCCCTGGTCCAGAGCAAGCATGTGCTGGCCCATGAAGTGAATTACCTGATCACATCCAACCTGGATACGGTTCTCCTCACCTTTTTCACCAACCTGAAAACCGTAAGCGTCTACTCCCTTTACACCTTGCTGTACGGCATGATCACCCGCGTGCTGCAGGCGGTGAGGGACGCGCTGGAATTCAAAATTGCGTACGAATATCACAGGAGCAAAGAAGCGTTCCTGAAACTGTTTGAAGCCTACGAGGTGTGCTATATCACCTTCGCTACGGCGCTGATCTCTATTGTAAGTTATTTTATTCTGCCGTTTATGGCGCAGTATACCGCCGGCATTACCGACGTGAATTATCTGGACAGTGCCCTTCCGCCGCTGTTTGCGCTGGTGTTCCTCTTCGCTGCCGGCAGATATCCTTCCGACGCGCTGATCCATATTTCTGGTCATTTCCGGGAAACAAAGAAAAGCGCCGTGGCGGAAACGATTATCAACCTGGTGGTCTCCATTGTGCTGGTGAATTTCTGGGGCATCAGCGGCGCGCTGCTGGGCACCATTGCTTCCTCTTTGTTCCGCACGGTTTATCTGATCCAGTATGTGAACCGGGAGCTGATTGGCCGCGGCACGGGGAAAACATATCTGTGCTGGGGCGTTAACCTGGCGCTGCTGGTGGGCGCGGGGGGACTGGGCCGGCTGATGACGCCGGCGCTGGATTCCTACGTCAGGATCTTCCTCTTCTGCGTTCCATACAGCATTGCCACCTTCATCCTGTTCTTTGGGGTGATGACGCTGGTAATGCCTGAAACTATGAAAAACGCGCTGGGCTTGCTCAAGAGCATCCGCAGGCGCGGCTAAAAAACAAAGGAAATGGGGGCACGGTGATGGGACAGCCCTTGATCAGCGTGATCGTTCCGGTGTACCAGGCGGAAAAATTCCTGGATGAATGCGTCGGCAGCATTGTGCATCAGACCTATCAGAACCTGGAGATCATCCTGGTCAATGACGGCTGCAGGGACGGCAGCCCCGCTATTTGCGACGCCTGGGCCGGCAAGGACAGGCGAATCACCGTCATCCACAAGGAAAACGGCGGCGCTTCCACCGCCAGAAACGCCGGCCTGGACGCGGCGAAGGGCGACTATATCGGCTTTGTGGACAGCGACGACTATATCGCCCCGGATATGTATGAAAGGCTGATAACCTTCGCGGAAAAGGAGAAGAGCAGCCTGGCTTGCTGCCGGTTTACCCGGGAAGCGGCAGGCGCCGGGGCGCTGGGTACGGGCAGCGGCGATACGTGGAATTACAGCACGGAACAGGCTGTGAATGAATTCCTGCTGCACGGAAAGGTCACGGATTCCTTCTGTGATAAGCTGTTTGCCCGGGAACTGTTTGAAGCGAGGCGTTTTCCTGAGCACCAGACCAACGAGGAATACACTCTGTTCCTTCCCCTGCTGGCTCAGGCGGAGAAGGTGGGCGTGATGGATTTCCGTGGATACTTCTACCGCGGCAACGAAAGCAGCGTGACCAACACCACCTGGAAGACGGACGCGGATATTGTATTGCGGAATCTGAGCATTATGGAAAATCAGCTGGAAGCCCTGGGCCTTGAGCATAACCGGGAAGCCTTCGGGGAGTTCAGCGCCATGGCTTCTTTCAGCGTGGCGCTGCAGCTGGACAAATGCTATGCCCGCATCAGCCCCAGGGCAAAAGAAAACCTGAAAAAGTATATTGGGATCATGCGGAAGAACCTGCTCAGGGTGCTTTGTTCCGGACATGTGTCCCTCAAGGACAAGATTCTGTATGGGATGATCGTCGCCAGGATCCTCAGGCCGGTTTATCGCGCCCTGGGGAAAGCGTGACGCGGCAAGGTGCGTATATGAAAAAGCTTTGTGTGCTGCTGGCCATCCTGCTGGGGATCGCGGCTGCTCTGCTGGCGTTCTGCCTGGAGGATGAGCCGCAGGTGCCGGTATCCGTATGGCTGCGGGAAGAAGAGGAACGGATCCGCCTCTGGGAACAGGAAGCGGAGCATGTTGTTGTGTTTCTTCCCGGCGGCGTCGCCATGGAGGATGTGATCCTGCGGGCGGAAACCCAGGGGCAGGTGATGCTGGACGGCCGGGCGCTGGATGGCGAAACCGGATGCGGCGGGCTTATGCCTGGGGTGGATTATCTCCTGACCTATCCCGGATGGAGGGGAACGGAAAGCCGAATGCTTCGCTTCGTGCAGGGGGAAGGCGTTCCCACCCTGTATCTGACCACGGAAAGCGGCAGCCTGGAAAAGCTGCATGCCCGGAAGGACAACAAGGAAAAGGGCAACCTCACCCTGCGGGACGAAACGGGGGAACTCCTTTACAGCGGAGCCGTCAGCCAGATCAGCGGCCGCGGCAATTATACCTGGGAGGCATTTGAGAAAAAGCCTTACAGCCTGGAGCTGGCCCAGGAAGCGGATCTGCTGGGCCTGGGCAAGGCAAGCCGGTGGGTTTTGCTGGCAAACGCGGCGGATCCTTCCCATGTGCGCAACAAGGCGGCGCTGGATTTCGCGGAGAAGATCGGCATGGCGTATACCCCCGGCGCGGCCTGGGTGAATGTGTATGCCAACGGACAGTATATCGGCCTGTATCTGCTCACGGAAAGAAACGAGATCCATCCGGAGCGGGTGAACATTTCCCGGAACGGCGGCTTTCTGGTTTCCGCGGAGGTGGAGAGCCGGCTGGTGAAGCAGGGGTATACTCATTTCCGCACCGATATGGGCAGGGCCATGCGTGTTCATGGGCCCGAAACAGCGGGAGAAACGGAGATCGCGGCCTTCGCGCAGATATGGAATGCCGCGGAGAGCGCCATCATGGGTCGGGCGCTGCTGGAGACGGTGCTGGACCTGGATTCCTGGGTCAAGCGTTATCTGATGGACGAGATCTTCGCCAATGTGGACGGCGGATATATCAGCCAGTATTTCTACTATGATCCCGATCAGGCCAGGGTTTTCGCCGGGCCGGTGTGGGACTTTGACCTGGCCATGGGCAGCCCCACGGAATGGCAGCTGAGATCCCCCAGGGCGTTCTACGCCAACTGGGAAACCCGGGGCGTTCCCGGGGAAACGCTGTGGTTCGCGGAACTGTATCAGAACGAAACCTTCCGCCAGCGGCTGGAGGAAATCTACAAGGATGTATGCCTGCCTGCCCTGGAGCAGCTGACGGGCGTGGCGCTGGATGAGTATATGAGCGTCATCGCGCCGGCGGCAAGAATGGACAGCCTGCGCTGGCATGGAGAAGCAACCGGCCCGGAGGCCCATGCGGCGCAGATCAGGCAGTACCTGGAGGAAAGAATGGCTTTCCTGAGCAGCGCCTGGCTGGAAGGGCAAAGCTATTGCCAGGTGCGGGCCTATGGCGGCGCCCATACGAGCTATGCCTATTACGCGGTGGAGCCGGGGCAGCGCCTGGAAGAACTGCCGGTGCTGGAGGATACGGAAACCCATATGTTCCTTGGCTGGTATGATGAAAAAACCGGCGAGCCCTTTGACCCGGAAAAGCCGATCAGGGAGGATACGCAGATTTACGGCCTGTGGCAGGAAAAGCCCGGCAAAAAGCTGGAGCAGCTGGGCAAGCTGCTGCCGGCAGGGGCGGCAGCCCTGCTGTTTATGATGGTGCTCGCGGCGAACGTGAGGCGTATGCGGAAAGGCGGGTGATCAGGATGGGTGAAACGCGGAAATTCCGGCATGAGATGAAATATGTTATCAGCGTGGCGGAAATGGCGATGATCCGCAGCAGGCTCCAGCACCTGATTGCGCCGGACAGCCACGCCGGTGAGTCGGGCAGCTACGCCATCCGGAGCCTGTATTTTGATGATTACGACAACCGCTGCTACTATGAAAACGAAAACGGTACGGATCCCCGGGAGAAATTCCGCATCAGGATCTACAACCACTCGGCGGAGAGGATCACCCTGGAGTGCAAGCGGAAGGAACGGGGCAAAACGCTGAAAACCTCCTGTCCGCTGACGGAGGAGCAGACACGGCTGCTGATGAAGGGGGAAATCCTGCCGGATATCGCCCTTCAGCCGCCGCTTTTGCAGAAGCTCACGGCGCAGATGCTGACAAGGCGTATGCGCCCGGTGGTGATCGTGGAATATGACCGGATCCCTTATGTGTGCAGGGACGGTAATGTGCGCATCACCCTGGATACCAATGTGGCCTCCTCGAGGGCCATTGAATCCTTCCTGGATGAAACAATCCCCAAACGGCCGGTGATGCCCGCGGGCCAACACCTGCTGGAGGTCAAGTATGATGAGTTCCTGCCGGATACCATTTACAGAAGCCTGCAGCTTCATGGCTTGACACAGACGGCCTATTCCAAGTACTATATCTGCAGAAAATATTCGCTGTGAGGGACGCAAAATGAATAGCTTCAAGGACATTTTCAAGAAATCCTTTCTGGATGGCTATGTGGGCGCGGAGATCAACACCGCTACCATCGTGGTGGCGCTGGCCATTGCTTCCGCCCTGGCGCTGTATATCTTCCTGGTGTATCGCGTCATGACCCGCAAAACCTTTTATTCCAAGAACTTCAATATCTCCCTGGCGGGCATCACGGTGATTACCGCCGCCATCATCCTCACCATGCAGTCCAGCGTGGTGCTGTCCCTGGGCATGGTGGGCGCCCTGTCCATCATCCGCTTCCGCACGGCTATTAAGGAACCCATGGACCTGATGTTCCTGTTCTGGGCCATCAGCGTGGGCATCATCTGCGGCGCGGGCCTGGCCCAGGTGGCGCTGATCCTTTCCGTGGTGCTGACGCTGGGCGTCATGCTCCTGAACCAGCTGCCCGTGGCCAAGGCGCCCATGATCCTGGTGGTGAATACCAACAGCCTGGACGCCGAAAGCGCCGTGACTCAGGTGGTGGGCAAGTATGCCAAGGGCTTCAAGGTAAAGTCCCGCAACATGTCCGGCAGCAAGCTGGATATGGTCATTGAGCTGCGCACGGCCCAGGGGGGCGAACTGGTGCGGGAAACCATGAAGCTGGAGGAAGTGACCTCCGCCTCGCTGCTTTCCCACGACGGCGAAGTGACCTTCTGAGAAAGGCCTTCCGGTAAACCGAACGTCAATGAAAAAGCCGACGGCTGATGCCGGCGGTTTTTTCGTATGCGATAATTTTACTGTGCGGGATTTTGCAGGTAATACAGTTTGGTGGCGGTTTCCCACATTTTGCTGGAGGCAAGGCTCCACTGGCGTTCCACCCATTCCACCACCACGATATCCGGCTGGAAACGATCCATCATTTCGGGCAGGTACTGCATATCGTCGGTGTGGAGGAAGGTCATTTCGGAGAAGGACTGGGAAAGGAAGGGGAACATCTTCAGGGTGTAGCTGTCGCCCACGTAGAGGAGACGGGGCAGGCTGCTGTTCTGGTTGACTGTGCGTACCTTCCAGTCATAGGGGTCGCCGGCGTAGCCCAGGGGCAGGCTGTCCAGGGCGGCGCTGTCGTCGCGGTAGGTACCTTCGTTGCCGGTGGTGATGATGAAGTCCGTTTCGCTGATCTCCAGCGCGCCGTTGAACAGGTCCTTCTTTTCATAGGGCGTCACCTGGCAATTGTCCAGCGGTACATAGCTCAGGTTGGGGAAGTAGGGCTGCAGGGCTTTGCACAGCTGCTCATAGCCCACATAGGCGCCCACGATGTTCCAGTGGGCGTTATCCAGCCTGGGGGAATAAATCAGGCGGGTGTTGCGGATGTTCATCAGCTCGCCGCACAGCCACATCATGGGCAGGCTGGTGTTGCCCTGGGCATTCTGTTCCACCACATACTGGTAGATCTGGTCGGCGCGGGAGGGCTGGGCCTTGACCTCCAGGCCCTTGGGGAAGAGCTCGGGGTAGATGGTCTTCTTGTCGGGCAGCATGAGCATCAGCGGATGGGCGCCCTTGCCGGTGATGTAATTCATCACGATCTGGCTGTCCTTGGCAAACTGGGCCAGCTGTTCCTGGGTCAGCAGGTTGTCGTGGCGGTAATCCGCGCCGATGTCCGGGCGATAGTAGAAGAGCCACTCGTCCTGGCCGATGCGGGTGTCCGTCTTGGCGCTGGTTTTGAAGAGGTTCCACTGCACCTTGGTATCGATCTCCGAGGCGATGCTGCGGCCGCCGATGTTATCGTTGATCCAGTTTTCAAAGGCCCGGGGAATCGCCGTGATCTCCATGGAAGCAAAATCCGGGAAGGTGGCCAGCATGCGGTTTTCCGCCACAGAGAGCTTGCCGCCCTGGAAATCGGCGGTGACGATGGGAACGATCATCAGCCCCAGGAAAACCAGAATGAGGAGGAAATCAACAAACAGTACAAATCTTTTCATCGTGTATTTTCCTCCTGATCAGAATCGGAAGTAAATGAAGGGATTGTAGGTGGAGGTCATGCAAAGCACAACGCCCAGCAGCAGCAGCGCCACGGTGGCGGCGTTCTGCAGCAGGTGGCAGAAGGAAGAATCGCCGAAGCGCTTCAGGGCGGGGATGTGGCCCAGAATGTTTTTCCAGGGTACAGAGGCCAGCACGGCGCAGGCCAGCACTGCGGCCAGCTTACCGTTGAAGAACCATTCGAAGGTATAGGCCACATTGTCCGGGCGGACAGCGCCGAACATCACGCCCAGGTATTTCAGCGCTTCGCTGAGGTTTTCCAGGCGGAAGAGCACCCAGCCGATGAGGACGATCAGCATGGTGAACAGCCAGGTAATGGGGTAAGGCACCTTTTTGTAGAAGTCACGCTTCAGCAGGGGCTTTTCCACAATGGAGAAAATGCCGTGCCAGATGCCCCAGAGGATGTAGTTCCAGGAGGCGCCGTGCCACATGCCGGTGAGCAGGAACACTACGGAAAGGTTGAAGTAGCGGTTGCCCCGTCGGTTGCCGCCCAGGGGGATGTAGACATAATCACGGAACCAGCTGGAGAGGGAGATGTGCCAGCGGCGCCAGAAATCGGTAATGTTCCGGGCGATGTAGGGATAGTTGAAGTTTTCCAGGAAGTCGAAGCCGAACATCTTGCCCAGGCCGATGGCCATATCGCTGTAGCCGCAGAAGTCAAAATAGATCTGCACGGCATAGCACAGGGCGCCCAGCCAGGCGGCGGCGGTGGTCACCGTGCCCACGGGCTCGTTGAAGATGCTGTCGGCGGTCAGGGCGGCGGTATTGGCCAGAAGCATCTTTTTCACCAGGCCCACGGCAAAGCGGCGGATGCCCTCGGCAAATTTTTTGATATCGCAGCTGCGGTTGTCGATCTGCAGGTTCACATCGGCATAGCGGACGATGGGGCCTGCGATCAGCTGGGGGAACAGGGCGATATACAGGGCGATGTTCAGCGGGTTCTTCTGTACGCCGGCATGGCCCATGAATACGTCCAGCACATAGCTCATGCCCTGGAAGGTGAAGAAGGAAATGCCGATGGGCAGAACGATGTTGCGCAGCGGGATGGAGGTGCCGAAGATGCCGTTGGTGGTGGTGATGAAGAAATCGAAATACTTATAGTAGAACAGGATCAGCAGGTTAACGGCTACCGTCAGGAACATGATCAGCTTGTTCAGGAAGGAATGCCGGCCGTCCTTCATGGTGGCGTGGATGGCCAGGCCGCCCAGATAGTTGATGATGATGGATCCCATCATCACCAGCACAACGCGGGGCTCGCCCCAGGCATAGAAAAGAAGGGACATCAGCAGCAGGAAGGCGTTGCGCAGGCGCTGGTTGATCAAATAATATCCTGCCAGGGTTACTGGCAGGAATGCGAACAGAAAAATGTTGGAAGAGAAAACCATGGAGCTGCCTCCTTTGAGCGGGTGGCGGCAGATGCTTTATCTGCCGCGGAGTTTATTGTAGATGTGATAAGCCTTCTTGCCGCACTTTTTCACAAAAGGAGGAAGATTCGGGAAAGCCATCTTCAAGCCGGCGATGCGGGGGGAGCCCCAGGTTAGGGTCATACGCTCCCGGAGGGTCTTGGTCATGTCGAAGAGGTTGCCGGTGGGATACTTGGGCAGCAGCGCCGTGTTCAGCTCGCGCAGATCGAAGGCCAGGTTGGTAACCTCCATCGAGGCGAAGTGATCGTGCATGACCCAGGCGGGATAATAGCCCTCGTGCTGGACCACAAAGCCGTAGATACGCTCAACCGCGTGGAGCAGGGTGCCGTCCCAGCCGTTGGGTTCCTTGGGGAAGTCCTCGTAGGTCCAGGGGTAATCGATCAGGGTGCGCAGGGCCTCGGGCCGGAACCAGAACATGGTGCCCAGGGGGGTGATGGGTTCCTTGTTGGGGTTGATGTTCACGTTCAGCTTCAGCTTATAGCCCAGGGCAAGTGTGTTGGTATAGTTGGAAGCCCACTCCTGGCCCACGATCTGGTAGAAGTTGCCGTGGTTGGGGGAGGGAGGCATCAGCATGCCCAGGCGGGGATTGCGCTCGAAGGTCTCGATGATGTTTTCGATGTAGGTGCGGGAGCCCAGGTTGCACTCCATGCACTTGTAGGCAAAGCCGCGGCCGTTGGCATAGGGCTTGGTCTGCACGGTTTTCTTATCGTGCACAAAGCAGATGTAGCGGTAATCGTTGATGTAGGGCTTCAGCGCCACCAGCACGGCGGAAACGTCGCGGCCCCGGTTGCCCATGGGCAGGGCGATGATCTTGCCGAACTTCATGCCCTTTGTTTTTTCCTCGAAGATGCGCAGGGTTTCCTTGTTGGGGGAGGAAACGATCAGGTCGGCGTCCTCGGGCATGCGGCGGGCATAGTCCAGCATGTAATCCACAAGGTCCGGGTAATACAGGTGCATCATCAGGGCGACGCGCTTTTTCCCTTCCGCGGGCCGGTAGGGCGCGGGATAGGTTTCCTGCTTCTCCAGCATCTGATCCCTGGGGAGGATGTAGTTCAGATGCATCTCCTTTTTGATGTCATCCATGTTGGAGGTGCGCAGGATGTTGTCCCAGATGAGGTTGACGTCGTAATCGGTGTTGTTGCGGATATGCTCGAAGGTATCGGCGGTGGCGTTGCCGATGGTATCGGTGATGATGTCGTAGTAGTTCTGGGAGAAGGACTTCTGCTTCATCACGGGGCACTTGCGGTTGATGATCAGCTCGTCGGACATCATCATCAGGGGATAGCGGGTATAGCCCTCCAGGTCGTCGGTATCCACATACACGGCGGACTTGAAGCCAGCCTCGTTGGCCTCCTTGGTGAAGATGACCTCAAAGAAGCCGATGGCCTCGCCGTAGGAATGGATTTCAGGCAGCTGCTCCCAGCGGCGGCGGAAGAAAATGCCCGTGAGCATGGGCTTGCGGATTACCAGGAAGGAGGATTGGATGTGCTCGGGCACGTAGCCGTATTTGCAGGTGCCGAAGACATCGAAATCCACTTTATGGTGCTTGGTGATGCCCCAGAAGTCCACCTTCTTGCGGGACATGGTTTTGAACATTTCGTCGAAGGGGTAGATGGGGCCATACAGGGTGGAATTGACGAGGATCAGCTCGTCATACTGCTTGAGGTTCTTCCAGCCAATGCGCTCGATGCCCTTTTTATAGCCGGTGATGTCATAGCCTTCGTTGGGGCGGATCAGGATGTCATCTGCAACGCTTTCCAGCAGCGCCTTGCCCTCGTCGTTCACTTCGCCGTTGACCACCACCAGCAGGTGCGCGGTGAAGCGCTTCAGCTCGGCGAGGAAAACGGGTACATAGCGGTCAACGATTTTGTTGGGGTCATGAAATACATAAACGGCGGCACGCTGTACGTTTCTTCCGGAGAGATTCATGGGAAAGCGCCTCCTGCACATAAAAATACGTATACATTATACAGATTGTGACAATCAATGTCAATCAGGGAAGGGCCTGCGGAGCAGGAAAAAACAGGGATTTCACCCTGGTTGCCGCCGTGCTTGACACCCCTGATTGGCGGTTGATATAATGAAGCTGTGCAATGGAAAAAAGTGTGTTGCGCAAATGGAGTGAAGATGATGCGTAAAGCAATGCGAAATGCGGGCGTACTGGCGATGATCCTGCTGGTTCTGTTTGCTTCCACGGCCCTGGCGGCAGGCAAGCCCACCAACCCCTACTTCCACCTGGCAAAGCCCGAGCGGCCCACCAGGTCCAGGTCGGCGGGGAGCCTTCAGGCCACGATCTCCTGCCTGCAGGAGCCGGTGCTTCTGGAGGAAGCTCTCTGGCAGGTGACGGCGGAGGGCGGCGAGGCGCCGTATACGTACAGCTATTATATCATGGCGGAGGACTGGTCGGTGACCCATGCCTTTGCCGCTCCGGCCCAGGATGCGGATACGTATACCTATACGTTTGTCGCGCCGGGCACCTATATCCTGTATGTGATTGTGGAGGACGCGAACGGCCTGGAATTCTGGGAGACGCTGGACGTGGAGGTGGCGGACCCCGGCAACGCCATGACCGTGGAGGCCAAGGTGAAGCAGGTGGCTGAGAAGTGCATCCAGGCCGGCTGCGCCACGGATTACGAGAAAGCGCTGTGGCTGCACGACTGGCTGGTCAATAACGCCTATTACGACCAGAACTATGCCTATTATTCCGCAGAGGGCGTGCTGCTGCGGGGCACGGGCGTATGCGACAGCTATTCCCGGGCCTATGAGATGCTGCTGGAGCAGGTGGGCATCGCCAGCAAGCGCGTGGCCGGCGGCAACCATGCCTGGAACCTGGTTCAGATGGATGAAGGCTGGTATCATATCGACCCCACCTGGGACGATCCCATTACCGGCAATCTCTCCGTGGACAACAAGCCCGTCAGCGGCTATGAGCTGCGGCATTACTTTGGCCTGCCGGACAGGATTATGTCCGAGGACCATACCTATGTCGTCGAGACCAAGGCAAACGCCTATCGGCACAACTATTTCATCCACGAGGGGCTGCTGGAGAAGGCTGACCTGATGGAGGACTATAAGGCTCAGATCAGCGAGAAGCTTGAGGCTGGCGAGCTGGACTTCACCATTGAGGCCCGGCGGTCGTATTCCTATACGCAGAACGGATACTATTTCACCCTGGACAGGCACATCACCTCCGGCCTGGCGGCGTATCTGCTGCGTCAGCACGACTGGCAGGTGGAGGGCGAAAGCAAAACACTGCTGGTGGATTATGACAACACCAATTTTATCCTGCAGGTGGATCGCAGCAACGACGCCGAGGCTTTGGCGCTCGATACCGTGACAGAGGTTGCCTCTGAAAAGGAGCAGACCATCTGGTACAAGCTTGTGGCGGAGAAGGGCGGCTATCTGACGCTGAATGCCCAGGATGCCACCGGCGTTTTCAGCGTAATGCTGCAGGACAGCCAGGGCAGTACCGTGGCGTGGAGCAACGGGCAGAAGGTGCTTTCCGCCCAGGGCGGCACGGAGGAGGCACCCGCGAACATCAGCGGCGCCTGCATGCTGGCCGCCGGCGAGTACATCCTGAAGGTCAGGTCTGCGGCGGGCCAATACACGCTGGAGCCTGTGTATGAGATCTGGGACAGCGGCGAGGAGGAACCCAACAATACCATTGATCAGGCGGCGCAGCTGCCCGTGAACGAGGAATTCAGGGGTATGTTCGCCAGCGAGAATGATACAGACTGGTATCGCTTCACCCTGAAGGAATCCTGCCGGGTGGACTGGCTGTTCAGGAATCACGGCGATCAGTTCTATATCAAAATCTATTACGAAAACAACGGCACCACCACCACGGTACCGCTGCTGGTGGGCAACAAGACAAGTTCCTCCTGGCAGATGGCGGCTGCCGGCGGCGGCTACCTGACGCCGGTGGAGGCCACGGCCCATCAGTTCCTGCCCGCAGGCGATTATCTGATCCAGATGGTGCCGGGAGACCAGGGCGTCTACTCGCTGGAGGTTCAGGCGGACTGGATCGGGGCTGTGGAAAAGGAACCCAACAACGGCGAGGAAGCCGCTTCCCTGCTGCCCCTGAACAAGAAGGTGGGCGGCGTGATTGACGCGCTCAGCGATTATTACGACTTCTATACCTTCACCCTGGAGGAGCCCGGTGTGATGGACGTTACCCTGCGGGATACCACCGGCTACATGTACGCGATGCTGTACCGCAAAAACGCCGATGATACCGCGTCCTACCTGAAATGGGAAGGCGAGGACGGCAATGCTGTGAATTACCTCCAACTCAACGGCGGCACGGCGGAGAAACCCGCTGCCGCAAGCAAGCAGTTCTACCTGGCCCAGGGCACCTACTATGCCCGGATGAGAACCAACTGCGGCATCTATGATATCGAAACCGGCTTCGAGGCTGTCGCCTCCGGTGAAAAAGAACCGGATTCCGCAGCCGCGCCCACCGCGCTGACCATGGGCGAGTGGACAAACGGCATGCTGGAAAGCTGCACGGTGGATTTCGACTACTTCAGCTTTGAGGTGGAGGAAGCTTCCCGGGTGAAGCTTTCCGTGGAAAGCAGCGTGGGAAAAACCGTCTATGCCAGCCTGCAGAACAAGGATACCGGTGCGGCGGTGAGTATCCTTCGTGAAAACGGTACGGAAGGCTCGCTGATGGTGGAGTCCGGCACCCTGGAGGAAGCAAAGACTGCCCAGGGCGAGGTCCTGCTGGACGCGGGCACCTATCTGCTGACCGTCTACGGCGGCGAAGGCGTGTATCGCCTGCAGGCGGAAGCGACGCCCCTGGGGCTGCTGGAAAAGGAACCCAACGATACCCGTGAAAGGGCCGCGGCGATGCCTCTTGACCAGGATCATCTGGGCCTGTTCTCCGGCAGCGGAGATGTGGACTGGTACAGCTTCACCCTGGAGGAAGCCGGTCAGCTGAACCTGACCCTGGAAAGCCGGGGAAGCGAGGTGCTGGCCTATATCTGCGCGGAGGATGAGCCTCTCGTCCTGATTTCCGCGGAGGACGGACAGCGCTACACTGTGGCCTGCGCGCCCAAGGGCAGCGAAAAAGCCCCCGTGACGGGCGTCTATTCCACCTGGCTGCGGGCGGGTACTTATGATCTTTCCGCATCTGCCACGGGGAAGGGCCTTTATGGCGTCCGGGCGGATTTCACCCCGGCGGAGATCCTGGAGAAGGAACCCAACAACACAGCCCAGACGGCCACCCTTCTGCCTCTGAACGAGGACGTCTGCGGACTTTCGGACATGGCGGCGGCGGAAGATGAAAAGGACGTGTACCGTCTTGCGGTGACGGAGCCCGGCACGCTGAAGCTGACGGCGAAGGATACCATCGGCATGATGCAGGTGACCCTAGCCCGGGAGAACGCTGACGGAACCACCGCCGTCTGCCGCTGGATGGACGACGAAACCGGCCTGGACGCCGGCGCCGCCGGCGGCGCTGTGGGCGGCACGGCGCAGGAGCCCGCGGACATACAGGGCCTGTTCTATGTGGAGGCCGGCGAATATCTGCTGACCTGCGTGAATGATTACGGTACGTATCAGCTCCGGGCGGATTTCAGCCCTGTGGAGCTGCAGGGCGTTCTGACGCCTGAAAACCCCGTGCGGGGAATGATCGACAGCGCCCAGGAGGATGAGGCGGATGCCTATTCCTTCACCCTGCGGGAGGCGGGGCTGGTGCGCTTCAGCCTGGAAAGCGAAACGCGCAATGCGGTGAAGCTGCATCTGCTGGACGGTGAAAACCGGGAACTGAGCCTGTATTGCACCGAAAGCCTGCATATCACCGCGCCCCTGAGCGATACCACGCTCTGGGCCGCGGCAAACGGCGACGAGCCGGGCCTGGCCGAGGGCACCGCCTGCCTGGCGGCGGGAACCTATACCGTTACCCTGGAGGGCGGCGCAGGCCTGTATACCCTTGCCATGGACGTGGAAACGGTGCGGGTGCAGGAAACGGAGCCCAACAACACCATGGATGCTGCCCAGCCCCTGGCGGCGGACAGCAAGTGGTTTACCGCCATGCTGGAAAGCGGCGAGACGTACCGCGTGGGCGATCCGTTGAACTTTGGCCTGTCGTATTGGGACTGGTACAGCTTCAGCGTTGAAAAGGGCATGATCGTCCGTGTTGATATAAGCCAGATGAATCCGCACCTGGAGGTGGCGCTGGTCAATGCCGCCGGCATGGTGGTGCAGGTCTGGAATCACGGCATGGCGGAAGCGGAAGATGCCGAAAGCAATGACTGGTCGCTGCCTGCCATTGACATGGAGGGCGACTATTACCTGGCGGTGCGCGGCAACGAGGGCCTTTACAGCCTGCGCTGCGTGAACGAAAACGCCCTGACCCTTGACGCCATCGTGCCTGTCCGGGCGGAGGTGCGGCTGGGCGATGCGGTGACGGTGAACGTCCTGACCAAGGGCGAAGGCACCGTGGAGGGCATGCAGTTCCTGGTGTATGACCAGAATGGCCAGCAGGTTGGCGGCTGGGAAGGCATTTCCGATGATTACACCTTTACCCCCGGGGCCACCGGCCAGTATGTGATTCGCGTGCACATGAAGGCGGCGGACGACGAGTGGCACTATGCTGACAGTCCGGCTGTGACGGTCAAGCCCCTGAAGGATCCCCTGAAGCTGAACGAGTTCTACACGGACGTGGCGGAGCTGAAGGTTGGCGAGCAGATCAACTTCATCCTGCGCTATGAAGGCAACGACTTTGACAATGTTGCCCGGATGCTGTTCTACACCTATGACGGCAACGGCCAGCAGCTGGGCGATCCCTGGGTGTACGATGGCTTCATCGGCCACTATGGCTTCATCTCCAACGTACCCGGCCGCTATGCCATCCGCGTGTTCGCCCTGATGAAGGACGGCAGCGAGATGCAGGTGGTGACCAGCCCCTTCTTCCAGGTGATTGGCGAAGAAGCGGAGAAGGATTACATCGTGCTGACC
>JAFVVG010000032.1 GCA_017502305.1 Clostridia bacterium
GCTTACCTGGTCAACACCGGCTGGAACGGCACCGGTAAGCGCATTTCCATCAAGGACACCCGCGGCATCATCGACGCTATTCTGGATGGCTCCATCATGAAGGCCGAAACCAAGAAGATCCCCTATTTCGACTTCGAGGTTCCCACCGCTCTGCCCGGCGTTGATCCCAAGATTCTGGATCCCCGCGACACCTATGCTGATGCCGCTGAGTGGGAGACCAAGGCCAAGGATCTGTCCGCCCGCTTCATCAAGAACTTCACCAAGTACACCGGCAACGACGAGGGCAAGGCCCTGGTTGCCGCCGGCCCCCAGCTGTAAGGACTTCGTAAGGGCTCTGCCCTTACAACCCGCCAGAGGGGTATCACCCCTCTGGCCTCCCATTCCACGATGCGGTTGACGACGTGATTTGACTGCGCGCGCGTGGAACGTTTATTTGGCGACCTGCCTGATGGCGGGTCGTCTTTTTGTGTTCCTTTTCGGGGGCGGTTGTGGTATAATAATGTTTCAAGGAGGGTGAAGCATGGGACGCATCGTTGTGGTTGCCGAAAAGCCCAGCGTGGGCCGGGATATCGCCCGGGTGCTGGGGTGCCGCAATCAGGGTAAGGGCTGCCTGATGGGCGAAAACTATGTGGTGACCTGGGCGGTGGGGCATCTGGTGACCCTCTGCGAGCCCGATGAACTGGACGAGAAGTATAAGAAATGGAGCATGGCCACGCTGCCGATCTTGCCGGATGACATCCCCCTGAAGGTCATTCGAGCCACCAAAGATCAATACAAGGTGGTGAAGGACCTCATCAACGATGGGGCCACCGATTCCGTCATCTGCGCAACAGACGCGGGAAGGGAGGGTGAGTTGATCTTCCGGTACATCTACATGAAAAGCGGGTGCAGAAAGCCCATTCAGCGGCTGTGGATTTCCTCCATGACCGACGAGGCTATTGCCGAGGGGTTCCGCACCATCCAGCCGGGCAGCAAATATGAGGGGCTGTTCCACAGCGCCCAATGCCGCTCCCAGGCGGACTGGCTGGTGGGCATGAACGCCTCACGGGCATTCACGCTGAAATACGATACGCTGCTTTCCGTGGGCCGGGTGCAGACGCCTACGCTGGCGATTCTCGTCAAGCGGCGCAAGGAGATTGAAAACTTCAAGCCCGAGGAATACGCCACCCTGACGGCGGATTTCGGCGACTACAAGGGCATGTGGTTCGATGAGAAGCTGGAGCCGGACACCCACCTGCCCAACGCTGACGCGGCCAAGGCCATCGCGTCCCAGGTGAAGGGCTCAACGGGTGTGGTTCTTTCTGCCGAAACCACCCGCAAGCGTGACTTGCCGCCCCAGCTCTACGATTTGACCAGCCTGCAGCGGGACGCCAACAAGCTGCTGGGCTTCACCGCTGACAAGACGCTGAAGGTGGCCCAGAGCCTCTACGAGACCCGCAAGGCGCTTACCTATCCCCGAACGGACAGCCGCTATCTGCCACCGGACATGATTCCGAGGGTTGTGCAGACCATGAAGCTATTGCCGATGGAATATCAGCCGCTGGTACCCGCTGCCTTGCCCGGTGGCAAGCTGCCGGTGAGCAAGCGTACAGTGGACGAGACCAAGGTCACCGACCACCATGCGCTGATCCCTACCGCCAAGCGGGTGAACCCTTCCACCTTTACCGAGGACGAGCGCCAGCTCTACGACCTGGTGGCCAGGCGGATGCTGACGGCCTTCTATCCGGCCTGCGAGTATGACGCCACCAGGGTGATCACGGGGGTGGGGGAGCACCGCTTCCGCACCAATGGCCGTGTGGTTTTGCAAAACGGCTGGCGGGATGTGCCGGCGCTGGCGAATCCGCCAAAAACACGCAAAAAGAAAACCACCGAAACAGAAGAGGAAACCGCTCTGCCGCCTTTGCAGCAGGGAGATACCCGCCTGGTGCGTGATACGCAGATCAAGCAGGACGCCACCAAGCCGCCGCCCCAGCACAACGACGCTTCGCTGCTCGCTGCCATGGAAAACGCCGGCCGTGAGCTGGAGGATGAGGAGCTGCAGCGCCAGATGAAGGGCAGCGGCATTGGCACACCGGCGACCCGGGCGGCCATCATTGAGCGGTTGATGCAGGTGGGCTATGCCCAGCGCAAGGGCAAGACCATTGTGGCCACCGATAAGGGTGTGCAGCTCATCGCCATCATGCCCCAGGAGATCACCTCCCCGGAGATGACGGGCAGATGGGAACTGGCCCTGGATCAGATCACCGATGGCAGGCAGGATCCCGGCAAGTTTATGGAGAGCATCCGGCGGTTTTCCTCCTTCCTGGTGACCTACGCCCGGGACAACCGGGCCGATGTGGTGTTCCCGGACGATGGGCGGCGCAAGAAACGCCAGCAGAAGTTGGCCGCCAAGGGCGCTGTGGTACCTGAAACCGTATGCCCGGTGTGCGGGCAGGGCCAGGTGCTGGAAAGCCAGCAGACGTTCTTCTGCTCCAGGCTTAGTGAAGGCTGCCACTTCACCCTGTGGAAGGATTGCCTCACCCGGGGCGGCGGGCCGGAAATCAGCACCAAACTGGTGCAGCTGCTCCTCAGACAGAAGCAGCTGCGAGGCTCCACGGGCACCATTGTGCTGAATGAGCAGCGCATTGCCTTTTATCCCATCGGGTCTGACGGACCAACGGTGAGCCGCAGCGTGATTTACCAGAAATAACCTTGCAATTCCCCCTGGACAGGGGTACAATGATGACAATGATCCACGCTTATGTGGAAGAAAGAAGGAACATACCATGGCTGAAAAGCTTCGCAAGCGCAATGAGATCCCCGAACAATACAAGTGGAAGTTGACGGACATTTACGCCACGGTGGAAGACTGGGAGAAGGCCTATGAAGAGATCGGCGGCAAGATCGCTGATTTCGCAAAGTATGACGGTAAGGTGGCCGAGGACCCCCGCAAGGTGATCCGCGAGTATTTCGCCCTTTACGACGAGCTGATGCCCGTGTTTGAGTACGCTTTCCTCAACAAGGAAACCGACAACGGCGACCCCGCCGCCCAGGCTATGAGCGACCGCGTCCGCGCCCTGGGCGTGAAGGCCGGCACTGCTTCCGCCTTTATGCAGCCGGAGCTGCTGGACCTGGACGAGAGCCTGCTCACCGAAATGATGAACGACCCCGACATGGCGGATTATTCCGTGTTCCTGGGCGATCTGCTCCGTGACAAGGCGCACGCCCTGCCCAAGGAGCAGGAGCGTCTCCTGGCCATGATGGGTGAGGTGGCCGGTGCTCCCAACACCATCTTCTCCATGCTGACGGACGTGGACATGAAGTTCCCCGCCATCACCCTGGAGGACGGCTCTCAGCAGGAACTGACCGAGGGCAACTATTCCTCCTTTATCCACGGCGACAACCGCGAGGCGCGCAAGCAGGCCTTCGAGGGCATCATGGGCACCTACGGCAAGTTTGGCAACACCATTGCCGCCACCTATGGCGGTTCCGTGAAGAACGATATTTTCCAGGCCGCTGCCCGGAAGTATTCCTCCGCCCTGGCGGTGAAGATGGAGCCCCTGCAGATTCCCCAGGCTGTCTACGACAACCTGATTGAGGTCATTCACGAGTATCTGCCCGTGCTGAATGAATACCTGGAGCTGCGCAAGCAGGTGCTGGGCCTGGATGAATTGCACATGTATGACCTGTACTGCCCCATGGTCAGCGACTTCCACATGGATATGCCCTATGAGAAGGCCTTTGATCTGGTGCTGGAGGGTCTCAAGCCCATGGGCGAGGACTATGTGGCCAAGCTGGTGGAGGCCCGTGACAATGGCTGGATCGACGTCTATCCCAGCGAGAATAAGTCCTCCGGCGCTTTCTCTGCCGGCGGCCTGGCCAAGGTGCATCCCTATGTGCTCCTCAACCACAACGATAACCTGGATTGTGCCTTCACCATCGCTCACGAGCTGGGCCATGCCATGCACAGCTATTACAGCAACAAGACCCAGCCCTCGCCCAAGGCGGATTACAGCCTGTTTGTGGCGGAGGTGGCTTCCACCTGCAACGAGGCCGTGATGATGCGCCACCTGCTTTCCACCCTGCCGGAGAAGAAGGCCCAGGCTTATCTGCTGAACCACTTCCTGGAGCAGTTCCGCACCACCTGCTTCCGCCAAACCATGTTTGCCGAGTTTGAGCGCATCAGCCACGATATGGCTGCCAAGGGCCAGCCCCTGACCAAGGAATCCCTGTCGAAAGCCTATTACGAGCTGAACCAGAAGTATTACGGCGGCGCCTGTGAGGTGGACGAGATCATCGCCAACGAGTGGATGCGCATTCCCCACTTCTACCGCTCCTTCTACGTGTATGTGTACGCCACCGGCCTGTGCGCCGCTGTGTCCCTCAGCGACCGCATCCTCACCGAGGGCGAGAGCGCCGTTGCCGACTACCGCAAGTTCCTCTCCGCTGGCTGCAGCGTGCCCCCCATCGAGGCCCTGAAGCTGGCCGGCATCGACATGTCCAGCCCCGAACCCCTGCGCAAGGCCATGGAAGTCTTCAAGGACACCCTGGCCAAGTTCAAGGCCGTGCTGTGACCAGAGAGGGTTTCACCCTCTCTGGACTCTCCCAGCAGGGGCTCTGCCCCTGCACCCCGTGAAGGGCCCTTCGGCCCTCTCGACACCCGTTTTTGCGGGTGTTTCAGGGCGGATATCAGCAGGGGTCACGGCGCGCAACGGGCGCGCCGCGACGCGGGGGAAGTGGCTGATAGCGTGGGGGGGGGGCACACTTTCAATTCCTAATTCATAATTTCCCAGGAGGTTCCCATGATGAACGGCTACAACAAGGACGAGGCCCTGGCCTTCATCCTTTCCAGGATTGACCTCAAGGGGCACAAGGCTCTGAGCTTTCTGATCGACCAGCTGATTTCCCAGGCCATTGACGCTGATATGGTGTTCATGCATGAGACTGGTGTGCTGGATGAGCATGGCGACGCGGGCGAGAACTATTACGATGATGACGAGGCCTTCGAGTACATCGTGGAGCGCCTGGCAGAGCAGAATGGGTTTGACCCGGATATGGCGGTGAAGGTGGGCGGACTCATCGACGACTATATGGAGCTCCAGCAGGAGTACCTGGAGGTCGCGGGCCTGGTGGACTGGGAATAAACATTCAAGCGGCATGCCTGTTTCGGGCGCGCCGCTTTTTGCTCGCTGGACAGATGGGCTCCGGCGGGGTATACTGGTGTGGGTGATTGAATGGATTATACTGTGAAAGAGGATGGCCGCAGACTGCGGGACGTGCTCCGCCGGGATATGGGCGTGAGCTATTCCGCCATGAAGTCCGCCAAGTGGGAGGGGCGCATCCTGGTGGACGGGGTCTCCACGCCGGTGAACGCCATGCTGCGCGCCGGGCAGGTGGTGACCATGCTCTGGCCGGAGGAAAAACCGTTGTATCAGCTGCGGCCGTATGAACTGGCATTGAGCATTCCTTATGAGGATGAGCACCTGATGGTCATCGACAAGCCCGCGCCCCTGGCCAGCCAGTCCAGCGCCGGGCATCCGGATAATTCGCTGGAGAACGCTGTGTTTGCCTATATGGGCTGCCCGAAGGATTTCATCTACCGGCCGGTGAACAGGCTGGACAAGGGTACCAGCGGGTTGATGGTGGTTGCGAAAACGCCCCACGCGCAGCACCTTTTGCAAAAGCAGCTGCACACGGAGGCGTTTCAGCGGGTCTATTTGGCTGTGGTGGAGGGCGTGCCCGAGCCGGCGCAGGGCGCCATTGACGCACCCATTGCCAAGGTGGAGGAGGCCAGCATCCGGCGGCATGTGTGTGCCGATGGGAAACCTTCGGTGACCCATTACCGGGTGGAGAAGGCATATGGCGGCAGGTCACTGGTGCGGCTGCGGCTGGAAACCGGGCGCACCCATCAAATTCGGGTGCACATGAGCCACCTGGGCTGCCCGGTGTGCGGCGATTTCCTTTATGGTACGGAACTTAAGGAACTGCCGGGGCGGTTTGCGCTGCACTCTGCGGAGCTGACCCTGGCGCATCCCTTCACGGGAAAGACGCTGCATGTGGTTTCGCCTTTGCCGGAGGAACTCACTTCTTTGCTCGGGTGATGGTGGAGGTGGGGCCGTCCAGGGCCCTGTCGATGGCGGTGGAAAGCCAGTTAAGCCCCCGCTGGCGCATGGCGGCCAGGCGGAGGGTTACCTGCTCCCAGGGGATGTCCTCGCCTTCGGCGTCCAGGCCCAGCTCCCGCATGAGGTTGTCAATGCGGCTGTTCTTGGACTCGGGATCATCCTCTTTATAGCGGCGGAACACCGAGAAGGGCCGCTGCAGGATGGAGGCGAAGGTGGCGCCGTGGAAGGAATCGGTGCAGATATAGGCGGCTTCGTCCAGCCAGCCCAGCCATTCCTGGGGGGAGAGGCCGTCGGCAAGCTCGTAGGGCTGGTGGTAGGCGTTCTCGGTCACGGGGATGACCTTCACACGCAGACCGGTTTTCTGGGCCAGAAGGGCTACGCGCTCCCAATAGGAAGGATCGTCGCCGATGAAATAGCACAGGAGGTACGGGTGCTTTCGGCCAGGACGCTGGGCCAGGGCCTGCCAGCTTTCACGGGTTTGAAGCACAACGGGGTCCGGCATCACGGGAGGGACGCGGCCCAGCATGGGCTCCAGGAGCTTTGCTCCTTCCTGCTCACGGACGGAAACTGCGGAATAGGAACGGATGAGTCCGGCAATGCGCCGGGCTTTTCTTTTGTTGGGCATGCGGCTCACACCCAGGGAGGGGGCGTAGGCCACTTTGGGCTTGCGGCCTGCGAAATTCAGGAAATACGCGGGATTCAGCCACACAGGGGACCATATCTGATCGCTGCCGGAAAGCAGCAGGTCATATTGCCGGGCCTGCTTTTTCAGGGCGGCGTGACCGGCGCAGAGGGGGGAAAGCCGCATGTTTTTCTCATAGAAGGGCCCGAAGGAGGCGCTCTTGTTGCGGGCACCCTGGTTGGCGGCCTTCACGGCACGCTTGCGCAGCCCCTCAAGAATCAGCCTGGGGGAATTGCCGGAAAACAGCAGGTTGCGGATCTTTTCCGACTGGCTGGGCTTGTAGTCGATATGCTCGGCCTGGTGGCCCATTTCGCTCACGGCCTTTTGCAAGGCCCAGGCCTGCAGGGTGGAGCCGTAGTTATCGTTGTGCAGGAACGTCATGATGCCGATGCGCTTCATGGAATCATCCTCTCGTGTGGTTGGGTGTATTATACCACGGAATCAGCCCTGGCGTAAAGGTGTACGCACCTCGTGAATGCGGCCGTCATCCACAAGGGTGATCCAGCCGGTGGAAACGCTCTCTCCGTCACAGGTGAGGAGGGGTTCATTGGCACCTGCGTGGAAGCGCCAGGTGGCGCCGCCCCATTGCAGGGTGATGGTGAAGCCGTCCCACTCCGGGGGAACCTGGGGACGCAGACGAAGCTGATCTCCGCGTTTATCAAAGCCAAGAAACTTTTCCAGCACAGCGGCATAAAGATAACCGGCGCAAGGTTGACCGGCAAGAGGAAAGCCGTCCTGGAGAACGGGATTCATGGCCTGAAGAAGCGCCCAGGCTTTGTCGGGCTGATGAAGATCCCAAAGGGCCGAAAGCATCCACAGAGAGGGTGCGTCGGCATTGATTCGCCGGCTGGTAAGAAGCTTCCGCCAGGCATTCTCCACCACGGGAGCGGCCTGCTCCAGGCTTTCCAGCAGCCTGTCGCGGACGGTGTGGATTTCAATGCGGTCATCCGTCCGGGCGCAGGAGGCGAAGCGTTGCAAAGCAATGGAAAAAAACAGGGCAAGAGGCACGCTTTCACGGCCATCGGAAAGGGGCAGCCCGTGCTGACCGAGATGGATGGAGGTCAGGGCCTGCATGCAACGGGTATACACCGGCCCGGTGAGAAGCGTGTGGTCGCCGGTGAGAAGGATGTACTGAGCGGTCACATAGGGCAGAAGCAGCTGGGTGCCATCCTCCGGCTCGTCGTGGTGGTTGGTGAGCAGGGCATGGGCAGTCTCAGCGTGCGTAAGAATGAGCGCTGCGGCGCTCCACAGGCTGTCGGGACTGGTGTGAATCTGCCAGGGCAGGACACGGTTCATCATCAGGTTCAAACTTTCGTCGGGCGTGGAAACGGTCAGCTTGCCCAGGCGAAGGCTCCAGCTTTGGCGGACCTGGCGGCACAGGGCAGATGTGCCGCGTGTGCGCAGGCGGGCAAGCAGCTGCTCCATTTCATCCATGTGGCGGCAGGCGCCTGTAAGCCAGGAGACGGTTGCGTCGCCGCCGGCAGGCAGGCTGAGAGGCAGCTGAAGCAGGGCAAGGGTGCCGGTTTCGTCCGTGGGTGCTTCCAGGTTGGGAGATGCGCAAACGCCGTAAAAAGCCAGGGGACTGACGGCACGGCTTTCGCATGAGTCCTCCGCGAGGGTCAGATAGCCGAAGAAGTCTGCTTCCGGCGAGGCGGCCGTCACGCCGCCGGATATGGGGGTCAGGCAGGTGAAAGCTTCATCCGTAGCGGATGTACCCATCAGGAAACGGGCGGTAATGGTCAGGGTAAAACGCCGCTCACGGCCGGAGGTATTTTTCAGCCGCAGCGTTCGGCAACCGGCGGCTGTATCGCTGAGGGAAAACGCGGTGAGGGTCATATCCAGTTCATGGCCCAGGCTGTGCCAGACGGTGACGCCGGGGGACAGGGTGATCCTTTGGGAAAGCCCCTGGCCAGGCAACAAGGGGGCGAGGGTGTACCTGTCATCGGAAAGGTATACGCTCTCGCCGGTGGTAACAATTGTGTTATGCAGTCGTGTCGGGCCGATGCCGTGCTGATCGCAAAGCGAGGAGAAGGAGCCCTCCAGCAGAAGATTGTGCCAGGGGATGGCTTCATCCGGGTGAATGACGTAGTCATCCGTGCCAGGCTGGAAGCCGCCGACATTGCCTGGAAAAAGAAGTTCTTCTTTGGGGTGGAGGACTTCGGCGGGCGTGTCTTCCGGCGGTGGGGAAGATGGCAGACGCAGGGACATGGCTTCCAACTGGGCGGTGACGGTGCCGCTGCCCTCGTAGAAAATGACCCGGGCGGCGGCTTCCAGGGTTTCCCGGAGGCCTTCAGCCAGCTCGGCGGCGGTGAGCAGCGTGGCAGGGCGGTTGCGGAGAAGCTCCCAGGCGGCGCTGCGGGCAAGCCCGGCGCTCTCCCCCTGGCACAGAACGCACAGCTGCACCGGCAGCCCCAGCAGCTGCAGCCATTGCGCGGCATCGCTGGCATCCTGCAGAAGAGAGACGCAGCCATCGGAATGCGCAATGACAAGAAGCAGGGGAAGCTCCGCCTCCAGCCCCAGATCGCGCAAGGCATCGCCGGGCAGGGTTAAGGGAGAAACAGCGCCCTGATGGGGCTGTGCGTGCCACATCAGCGGGCCGAAAAGGCGGGTCAGCTCGGCTGCCCGGGGCTGGGAGAGGGAGAGCGCATCCGTCATCGTGCGGCTGAGCAGAGCGGACAAGGCTTGCATGCCGGAGACTTCGGATAGCCGGGGCGAGAGAGCATCCATGGAGAAGGGCTCGCCGCGTTCCATCAGGCGGGTGACAAAGATTACCGCGGCACGGCCACGGGGGCCAAGCTTCAGCCGGGCGCTGAAGGAAACGCAGGCGCGGCGCGGAGGAGATGTGCGGAAGGCGTTCGGGTCTGTCTGCGGAGTGAGGGCCAGCAAGGACTCATGGGTGGAAACGGCGTGGCAGAGAGTCAGCGGCTGGTGAGTGTGTGGATCGTGAAGCGTCATGGTTAGGACGCGCTCCTCAGGGCGGGAAACCTGGGCGGGTGTATCGCTGTTTTCAGGTACAAGGCAGCTCGAGATATCGCAGGTGCGGTGATGCGGCGAGAGATTGATTGCCTCGACGATATGGAGAAAGGTGCCGTGCACAGGATCCGTCACGGCGGTCAGGATGGTCTGGATCTGTCCGCAGACACGGACAAAGCGGGCGCTGCCCTCGGAAAAGACGGTTTCGCCGGGAAGCGAGGGGTCGGTCAGTCGCCAGGTGTCCAGGCCGTCGTTCAGGAAAAACTGAATGCCCTCCATTTGGGTGGGATCGCCGGTAAAGCGGGTAAGGTTCACCCCTCGGGAGCGCATGAGTCCTGTGCCTTGTGCGCTGATGAGCAGCGTTGCCTCCGGGCTGCCGATGATGTGTGCGTCCACCGGGGCGCAAAGGGGCTGCGCTGTGCGACGGAAGGAGGGCTCCCGGGGCGTAGGATGCTCCGGATGCAGGCAATGGGGCGGCAGAGAAGGACCTTCTGCCTGTTGATGCTGAAGCATGGGAAGGAGAGAAGCGGCCTGAGGCACGGCGGTGAAGTGGGCGGAAAGGATGTGTCCCGTCAGCGTATTGCACAGTGCGCACAGGAGTAGCCCCTGATGAAAGGACGTATGGCTTTGCACCACGGCCTCGCCGGGGCCTTCCGGCAGATGAGCGGGATCAAAATCAATGCTTTCGTAGAAACCGAGCCGCGTCAGCATACCGCGGCTGCGGAGACGGGCAAGGCTGTCGCAGGCTTCTTCCGGGGCATAAGGCATGCAAAGGGCTGCCGCATACGGCGAAATGACGGAATGAGCTGCACTGGGCGACAGGGCGATATCCGTCACGCCGAAAACACGGCGCTGGTAATTCAGCTGAGGGTCAAGCTGCCAGCAGCCGCTTTCGGAAAGGCCGAACATACCCTCGGTGCCGGAGCGGCGCTGGAGGCGGATTACGGTTCGCAGGGTGCGATCCGTGGCTGTGCAGGGCGCTGAGGGGAAAAACAGCATGGGCAGCAGATATTCGGAGGCGCTTCCGTGAAGGCTGATGACGGCTTTCCTGAATCCAACGCGAACAAGCGGCTTCAGCAGCCGGTTCAGATGGGCAAATGGTACCTGACGGCGCATGACGGCCACATAGCTGAGCAGCAGCGCTTCACTGGCGAAAAGCTCGTGATGGGTGGAGGCAGGCTCGCCGGTTTCGGTATGAAAGCCGGTGAAAAACAGGCTGGACGCCGGATCAAACAGGCGATGAAGCTCCATGCTGCGGGCGAGTTCATCGGCCATGCCGGAAAGATGAGCGTAGAGATCCGGCGTCTCGGGGAGATAGCTGCGCAGGCCCTGGGCCAGGGCGATCAGGCAGGCACAGAGAAAGCCGCAATCAGCGCCGGAGACATAGCCTGTGCCGGCGGCAAGCGGTTCGATGGTATAGCGCTGAAAGGGGAGCCCGTGCCAGTGCGGCAGCTTTTCCAAGGAGGAGAGGGTGTTTTTTACCCGAAGACACATGGCTTCGGTGTCGATGAGGCCCAATTCGCGCATGGCAAGACAGGAGAGGAGATAACTGCCGATGGCGGCGGGGGAAGTGTGGCCGGAAGCGCCGGGACGGGGCCTGAGCCGGAGATGTTCCGGGGGCAGGTGATGCGTTGACTCGGTGACGTTCTCCAGAAAGAATTGCCAGGTATTTCTGGCAATCTCAAGGAGAGACTGTTCCATTTCAGGCGTGGGGCGGAACTGGGGGCGCAGGGGAGCGTCCAGCCAGGGGCGTAAAAGAGGAAAAACAGCAAAGCAGGCCGACAGCAGCAGACCGGGCAGAAAAATGGGGCCAAGGGCCAGGGAGGCTACGGCAAAGCCAATGGCGGCAAGGCCCTGGCTCCAGGTTTCCCATACGGAAAGGGCGGAGGGATCTTGGTCGAAGGAGGGCAGCCACCCGGGCCTGCGGCGCTGAGAAAAGGCAACACGCCAGGAGGCATCCAGGAGGGCGTCGCAATGGATGACAGCCCGCAAGGGCAGGGAGAAGAGTCTTGAGAGAAACCGGCCAGGAGCATTGAACGGATGGGTGGTTGCCAGCAGCACAAACACAAGCAGCGGCAGGCTGCGGCAGATGACAGCATAGCTTAGCAGCGCAAGCGCGCAGACCGGCAGAAGCGAGAGCCTGATATGCTGGCGGAAAAGAAATTTGTTGTGGGAAGAAAGTGGATTGCGCCGAACACCTGAGAGGGATTTCACATGGGAGAGCAGCCAGGGAACGAGAAGCCATACCCGCCGCTGGCGTTGATAAATATCAGAAAGCCAGCCGGCTGCGCTGCGGTGGGCGGAAATGTAGAAACGCGCGGAGTCCTCCACGGCGCAGCCGGAAAGCGCTCCCGTTACCAGTGGATGCGGCAGAGGCCAGGTTTCCGTGGATTCCAGCAGGCTGTATGGATGATACAGACAGGTGAAGGCGGCGTGACGCCGTTCCCAAAGGCCGATGCGACCGGTGACGGTACCGGAATCCTTCACAAAACGGGGACGGATTACGCTCGCGCCGCGCACCCCTTCGGCGGTATGCCGGCGCTGGTTCAGCGGATGGGAGAGGGCGCCCAGCATGAAGTGAAGAGCATCCGGAGAGGGCGTCACATCCTCATCCAGGGCAAGGACACAGGCGTAGCGGCGATGAAGCGCGGCAGGCGGAAGGGTTGCTTCGTCGAAGACATCGGCGCATTGACCGTGGACGATGAGCCGGTTCAGGCACTCCATGGCTCCGGAAAGGCCATCAGGACCGGCATAGGCCCGAAGAATAGCGTCCCAGCCGCGGCGACGATGCATATAAAGAAAGCGTCCTCCGTCGCCGTCAACAGAGGATACCGCCATGCGGGCAGCCATGAGGATGGAGGCGTCCTGGCTGCTGGTCTGGGTCAGGCAGGGAGCGTAATCCGCCAGCAGCAGGCAATCCACAGCCCCATCCGGAAAAGCCTTGCGGGCCAGCAGCAGCCGTCTGACAGCTTGGACGGCTTTGGCGTGATCGTCAAGCACCACGGGAAGCACGATGAGGGTTCGGGAATCCTCGGTGATGCGGCTCACCTGCATACGGGGCAAGGGCCTGGAAGGAAACAAACGGCGGTACAGGGCGCCGGTGAGAAGGTGCGCGAGGCTGCTGAAAACGCCAAGAAAGAAAGGGAGCATCCACAGCGGATGGCCGCTGTGAAGGAAAACCAGACCTCCAGCCAGGGCGGAAAGCCCGAGGGACAGCCTGTGAAGCCAGTGCCGGTGTTGTTCGATCAGCAGGCGCAGCGCACCGCGACGCACGAGCAGATGCCGCCGCAGGGCGCGGACACCGGGATATTCCAGCAGATACCAGCCCACATGATCAGCAAGGCCATCCGGGTCAGCGGCGCGGCAGAGGGTGAGGATCTCCTGCGCCAGGCGGCTTTCCTCCACGGAAAAGAGCCGTGCCAGGGTGGCTGCCCGCTGACGGTACATGGCTCGGCTTGCGGCGTCCATGGCGGGATAGGTACCGGTGGGGTCCTGATCAAAGAGCTGGTGAAGGGGATCATGGGGCTCAGCAAGGGTGGGCCACTCCAGCTGACGAAGCACCTGAAGCCCCTCCAGGATGCGGGAAAGGTGATCGGTAAGCACAGCCTGATGGGCTGCGTGCTCCTGGGCAACACGGAGAAGGGAGTAATCCGCCTGACGCATCCGCTCCTCCAGGGCGGAAAGCAGGGCGGCTTCATGGCGGCGCTGAAGGTGTTGGATCATGGAATGTGTGGCGGTGATGGTAAGGTGCCGGCTGCTGAGAAGCTCCATGGGGCGGCGGACCCGGATCAGCCTGTGGACCAGACGGCGGCCGGCGGCGGATTCGCCGGCGTACAGGAGGAGGTGGCGGAGTAGCACGGACAGCTGCTCAGCCAGCGCGGTGCTCATGCACAGGGGGAGAGACCTGCGTTCCCGGAGCGTAAGCGGGCCGCTTTCGTGACAAGCGGAGAGAAAAGCCAGCAAACGGTCAGGCTCCATGCCGCCACCCAGGGAGATATACCGCCTGCACAGGGAAAGCAGCCTGGGCGAACCGCCCCGGGGCGCCGGGAGACGGGCGTGACGTTTGGCAAAAAGGGAAAAAAGCGCCAGGTGGAAGGCACGGCTGTTTTCACGAAGAAAGACAAGCGAAGCCAGGTTTTCGGGGCAGCGGATCAGGCGTTTGAGAAGGGTGAAGATATGAAGGTCGCGGGGCAGGGGAGCGAGGCGTTGCCAGGGCAGAGCCTGCATGGCGGTATGCAGCTGCTTTTCCATGCTGTCTGGTGAAAGAGGTTCAACACAGGGCAGCGGAGGAAGTTTTTTGCTGCGGCGCAAAGCAAGGGCAAGAAGTGTTCCGATGAGCAAAAAGGAAATGGCCAGAACCACAAGCTGAACCATGCGAAGACTCCCTTCAGGCAAGAAACTCTTTGGAACAGGATGCGCAAAAACACAGGCGTTATTCCGCATGGAAGGAGTGTAAAAAATGAAAAAACATGGTAATCTTTATTGACAGAAAAACCTAGATATAGTATACTTTCAATCGTGGTATAGTGTTATTTAAGGCAGAGTGTACCTTACAGGTCTTGATAGCAGGAGTGATCGCAAATGCGGCATGGATATGAGTCGCATCAGAAGCATATTGCAGGCGCGGTTGCTCTGGTGGTTGTACTGGTACTGGCAGTTGTTGGCTTGGTGATTTTCAACATCCTTGAGAATCAGGCCTACCCGGAACAGCGGGGACAGATGAGCCAGGATTTCGGCAAGCTTCCCACCATGGAATATCAGGGCCGGACCTACCGCATGAAGCCAAACTTGACGTCCATGCTGCTCATCGGCTACGACAAGACGGAGGACGCACCAAGGGTAGGATATCGTCAGGGCGGCCAGGCAGACTTTCTGCTGCTTGTGGTTATGGATCCCAAGACGAAAACGGTACGCCAGCTGCAGATCGAACGCGATACCATGACGGATATGGTGATCCTGGGCATCACAGGCAACAAGACGGGCACACGGAAAGCGCAGATCTGTCTTTCCCACGCCTACGGCGCTACGGATGCTGACAACTGCCAGTATACCCTGGAGGCTGTTCGGAACCTGATGCAGGGCATTCCTGTGGAACTGTACTATGCCATGGACATCCGGGGCATCAACAAGTTCAACGATGCCGTGGGCGGTGTGACGGTTCCCATCGAGGATGACTTCTCGGCCTATGATCCCACCATGGTGAAGGGAACCACCATGAAGCTGAAGGGCGAGCAGGCTGAATTCTACGTCCGCCGCCGATATGAGATCGGCGAGGCAACCAATGAAAGCCGTATGCGCCGCCACAAGGCTTTCATGAATTCCGCCATCGACCTTGTCCGCAACCGGCTGAAGGAAGAGAAGTCCTTTGCCAACACACTGCTGAGCGCTGTGGAAAGCGTCAGCAACACCAATATGACCCGTGGTCGACTCATCAACGAGATCAACCGGGCATATACCTTTGATATTCGCCCCGTCGAAACCCTGGCGGGTGAATATACACTGGGCAGTGATGGATTTGTGGAATTCCATACCGATGAGGCATCCATCATTTCCTGGATTATCGATGTTTTCTACAGCCCTGCCGGATAACGGCGGAGGCTGCGGAGGAAAAAAGAAAGGAAGCGGGTTACTATGAAGAAGATTCTTTCCCTGATCCTGGCCACCCTGATGGTTCTGACCGCTGTGGCCGCCCTTGCTGCTCCCAGCAAGACTGCTGCCGACATGGCTTACGTCGTTAGCACCGTGTGCGAGCACGGCGAAGGCGTGGAGATCCGCATCATCGACCCCACCGAGCTGTCTGACAAGATCATCGCCGACGCTGTTGTCGTCGAGAATCCTGTGGATCTGTTCGACGAGGCTACCAAGACTGCCCTGGGCGAGGAAGCCGTTGAGATGAACGAGCTGTGGCCCATCGACGTGTTCGGCTACGAAGTTGGCGTGCACGGCACCGTGAAGGCTTACTTCCAGTTCCCCACCGCTTACACCGCTGAGCAGACCCTGACCGCTGTGCTGGGCCACTTCAACGGCGAAGAACTGACCGGCAACACCGTTCTGGAAGCCAAACTGGCTGAGGATGGCACCGTGGAAGTTATCTTCCCCGAAGACGCCATCGTGAAGATGCTGGAAGATGGCCTGACCATGTTGTATATGCTGAACAAGTAATCAGCTAATTCCATGGTGAACAATACCGCACGCAGTGGCAGACGCTTGTTTTGCTGCTGCGTGCGGAATTTGTGTTCATAAGAGTTTCTTTTGCATACATGAATGATACCGTCGTGGGGGATTGACATGGCCTTGAACAGACTACAGGAGCAGGAGCTGCACGGGGAACTGGCAGCCGGCGTACAAGAATCAGACGAGCTTGAGATCGATCTGGTTGAATTGATGTATCGTCTTTTGGAAAAGGCGAAGCTCATCATTCTTGCCGCTGTTGTCGGCGCCATTATTGCTGGGGTAATCACCTTCCAGTTCATGACGCCTACCTACACCGCCACCTCCAAGCTGTATGTCCTTAACTCCAAGGATTCCGCGCTGAGCCTTTCTGACCTGCAGATCGGCACGCAGCTGGCAGCGGACTACATCGAGGTTTTTTCCAACTGGCATGTGCATGAAATGGTGAACCAGCGCATGGGCACCGATTACAGCTACACCCAGCTGGGAAAGATGGTTCGGGTCACGAACCCCTCCGATACCCGTATCCTCTACATCGAAGTGGAAACGGGCAGCCCTGAGGAGGCCAAGACCATGGCGGACACCTATGCCCTGGTGGCACAGGAGTTCATTGCCGCGAAGATGGAAACCGAAATGCCCAACGTCTTCGAAGAGGCGCTGACGCCTACCCGGCCTTCCTCCCCCCACAAGACCAGGAATATCATCCTTGGCTTCATGTTGGGCGCTGTGGCCGCCATCGGCATCCTGACGGTTCAGTTCATCAGCGACGACCGTATCCGTACCTCTGAAAACCTGGAGAAGCACCTGCATATGGCGACCCTGGGCATGATGCCTGTAACCAAGGGCAATGACGCCGGCAAGAGCAAGCACAAGGGGAAGAAGAGCAAGAAGAGGGGAGGCTCGAAGGCATGAGAAAGGCAGTCATCCGCGAGCTTCCGCCCATGGACTACGCTGCTACGGAAGCGCTGAACACCATTTGTACCAACCTGGTTTTCGCCGGACGTGATCTGAAGAAGATCATCTTCACCAGCTGCATTCAGAGTGAAGGAAAATCCTTCATGACCATCCGCATCGCCCAGAACATGGCCCGCCGCGGCCGAAGCGTGTGCCTGGTGGACGCCGACATGCGCCGTTCCTTCCTGGTGAAGCGCTACGGCATGGAGGTGGAAGGTCAGTTGACCGGTCTGGCCCATTACCTGGCTGGCCAGTGCGACCTGGACGACGCCGTGTATGAAACCAACCTTTACGGCGCTTGCGTGATTCCCGCCGGCCGTGACGTTTCCAACCCCATGGCCCTGATCGACTCGCCCTACTTCAGCGCTATGCTGGACGAGCTGGCCGATGCATTCGACGTGGTGATCGTTGACGCGCCCCCGGTAGGCATGGTTATCGACGCTGCCGTGATGGCCAAGGACTGCGACGGCTGTGTGTTCGTTGTGGAGTACAACCGTACCCGCCGCCGTGACCTGGCATCCGCCCGCCGGCAGATGGAGCAGTCCGGCTGCAAGGTGCTGGGCTCCATCATCAACAAGGTGAGCTTTGACACCATCAGCGCCAAGAAGTATTACCACAAGGGTTACTACAAGCAGTATACCCACGGCTACGAACGCTACGAACGCAAGCCGGAGAAAGACGAAAAGTAACCGAGGCACGAGACGATGTTCGTAGATATGCACCACCATCTGATCCACGGTGTGGATGATGGTCCCCGAAATTTCGAAGACACGCAGCGAATGCTGAAGTATGCCAGCGAGCAGGGGGTACGCCACATTGTGGCCACATCCCACGCCACGCCCGGGCAGGAAGCCTTCGATGCAGAAAAATATCTCAGCCACCTGGACATGGCGCAAAAGTGGAGCGATGAACAGGGGCTGAACCTGGCGATTCATTCCGGCTGCGAGGTGCTTTATACCGACGCTGCGCCCCGGCTGCTGTCCGAGGGGTATCTGCCCACCCTGGCGCAGACATGGATCACGCTGGTGGAGTTCTTCCCGCTGGACCCCTTTGAAAGAATCTGCCAGGCGGCGAGGCTCCTGGGCAACGAGGGCTTCACGGTGGTGATGGCCCACGTGGAGCGCTACAAGGCCCTGCAATCCATGCGGAATGTGGAAATCCTGCGGGATGAATACGGCGTGAAGATGCAGATGAATTGCAACACCGTGATCTCCAAGAAGGGATTTCTCCAGGATCGCTGGACGAAGAAGATGATCGAAAGCGGCTGCATTGATTATGTGGCTTCCGATGCGCACAACACCTCCAGCCGGCCCTGCAGCATGCAGAAGTGCTACGAGGTGCTGTGGGAAAAGTTCGGCGAGGAAACGGCGAACGCTCTGTGCTGTAAAAACCAATTGGATTTGCTGCAATTGTAAAAGGAGAGGCATGTGCCTCTCCTTTTACAATTCACGGGGATCAATGTTCAGGTGTTTGCAGATCTGCACAACGAGATCAAAGGACGCGCCGCCCACGCCCCGGGAAAGCAGCGTAAGCAGCGTGCTGTAGGGGATGTTGGATTCCAGGGCAAACTGGCGCAGGCTGGGGTAGCGATCCAGAATAGCCTTGCGGAGCGCCCACTCACGGGTCATTGGGGTGCCTCCACAGTAGTGACGGTGAGGCCAAGCTCCTGAAGGGCGGTGCGCTGCTCGTCCAGGCAATCCAAGTCAGTGATGAGGGTGTCGAAGTCAGCGGCGTCGCAGACCTTGATGAAGGAGTCCACGCCGATCTTGCTGCCGGGCAGCAGCAGGCACTTGCGGCGGCTGTTGCGGATCACCGCGCGCTGGAAGGCGGCGGTCTCGTCGGTACCATTGGACAGGCCAAAGGAAGCTGTGAGCCCGCCGCCGGTGATGAAGCACAGGTCGAAGTGCATACGGCTGACAAACTCCGTGGCTAAGCTGTCCACCAGAGAACCGCTTTGGCGCATTTTGCCTCCGGCCAGGTAGACCTCCACGTTGGTGAAGGGGCGCATCGCCTTGGCGATGTCCACGGAGTTGATCACCAGGGTGTAGGGGATGTCCGTGGGCAGGAAGCTGGTCATGATGTGGCCGAAGGAACCGCCGGTGAGGTAAATGCAGTCGTGCTTGCGGATCATGCTGGCGGCGGTTCGGGCGATCTCACGATAGTTGTCATAAACGGGCATGGTGGCAAAATCGCGGTCAAGGGGCGGGCGCACGCTGACCTGCTGGAGGAGAATGGCTCCGCCGTGGGTGCGCTTGCACAGACCCTGACGCTCCAGCTGTGTCAGGTCGCGACGGGCGGATTCCACGGAAATGCCGTAGGTTTCAGCAATTTCGTTTACGGTAATCTTGCCGTTTTGCTTCAGCGTTTCGATGATCTGGCGGTGGCGTTCTTCCATAAACATGGTTGGTTCACCTCTATGAAAAATGATGCTATCGAATTCGACAGCATCATCATACAACATAAACGGAAACAAATCAATAGAAACGGTAATCGAATTTGCGTGTATCAGAAGAGCGTGGACAGCGGCACATAGGCCATGGGGATGAAGATGGCGGGCAGCAGGTTGCCTACGGCGATGTGCTTATCGTAGAGCATGTTCAGGCCGATGCCGATGATCAGCAGGCTGCCCACGGCGGACATTTCGTTGATGATGGAATTGGTGAGGATGGGGGCGATCCAGGTGGCCAGCAGGGCGATGGCGCCCTGGTACACCAGCACAGCCACGGCGGAAAGACCCACACCTGCGCCCATGGTGCTGGCGAAGAAAATGGCGGACACGCCGTCCAGGGCGGACTTGGCGATCAGCGTGGCGTGGTTGCCCCGAAGGCCGCTGTCCATGGCGCCTACAATGGCCATGGCGCCCACGCAATAAACCAGCGAGGCGGTGACAAATCCCTTGGCAAAGGTGGAATCGCTGCGACCGTTGAGGAGCTTTCGCTCGGCAAAGGCACCCAGCTGATCCAGACGGTGCTCAATGTTGACGGCGCTGCCCAGGAGGCCGCCCACCACCATGCTGACAATGACGCACATGGTATCACCGGTTTTGATGGCGCCGCTGACGCCAATGAGCAGCACACAAAGGCCAAGCCCCTGCATGACGGTTTCACGCATGCGCTCGGGGATGCCCTTGCGCAGGAGCAGACCCAGGGCGGTGCCGGCGATGATGGCGGCAAAGTTGATCAGCGTTCCGATCATGAACAACACTTCTTTCGTAAATAGGAAATGCCTGTCCCGAAGGACAGGCACTTTGTGATTCAGGATTGATTACTGAGCGATGGTCTCAACAGGATAAACAGAAACCTGCTTCTTGTCGCGGCCCTTGCGCTCGAAACGAACAACGCCGTCCACCAGAGCGAACAGGGTGTCGTCCTTGCCCTTGCCGACGTTCACGCCGGGATGGATCTTGGTGCCGCGCTGACGGACCAGAATGTTGCCGGCCAGGGAGAACTGACCATCGGCACGCTTCGGGCCCAGGCGCTTGGATTCGCTGTCACGGCCGTTACGGGTGGAACCCATACCTTTCTTGTGAGCGAATTGCTGCAGATTGAGCTTAATCATCTTTTTTTCCTCCAATCTTGTATGGAAAGGTTTACGTCTTGAGGAAACTGCTCTGCCACATCCCGCAAACCTTGATGCAGAAATCCGAAGATCACTTGCGCATCGTGCATGGCTTCGGGGGAGAGGGAGGACGGGAGACGGTAGTGCAGGGCGCCGGATTCGTTTTCAAGAACCTCGGGCACGATGCCGCACACGCTCTCCAGGCTGTTTGCGCAGGTGGCACCCAGAATGGACACAGCCGCGCAGACGATGTCGTAGCCTTCCTCGGCGTAGTCGGAATGACCATGGGCAGAGTAACCGGTGAACTGTCCATCAGCACCCCGGTAGAGGATGGCGCGGATCATTACGCGTTGATCGCGGTGATCTCCACCTTGGTGTAGGGCTGACGGTGGCCGGCCTTACGATGATAGTTCTTCTTGCTCTTGTACTTGTAGATCACGATCTTCTCGCCCTTGACCTGAGCAACAACCTTGCCCTCGACCTTGGCGCCCTCGATCACGGGATTGCCGACCTTCACTTCTTCGCCGCCGATCATCAGCACGTCGAAGGAAATGGTGGAATCCACATCCTGGTTGACCTTCTCGATGTAGATCACATCGCCCTGGGAAACGCGGTATTGCTTGCCACCCGTCGCAATGATTGCATACATGGTGCAGCACCTCCTGAAATTTACTCGCCGGGCACTGAGGTTGCGCTTGCGCACATTTGGACAGACCTCTCCCGAGCGGCTTACCGAAATATTCTACCATGGGATAGGGGCTGTGTCAAGGGAATGACGGCGTTTTTTCAAGAAAAATCGGGGATTATTCCGCGAAAAACGCGTCCAGCTTGCCCTGGGCGTTATAGCACAGGCCCTGCCAGCCGGCGCGGAGGCAGGCCTCGATATTGGCGGGGTTATCATCGATGAAAAGGGTGCGGGCGGGATCCAGCTGGAACATCTCCTGGGTCTTCTGGTAGATGACGGGATCCGGCTTAACCAGCAGGTGATGGCTGGAGACGAACAGGCCGTCAAACAGGCGGAAGAAATCGTGGGTTTCATAGGCGTGGTCGAAGGGCTCCCTGCTGTAATTGGAGAGCACATAAACCTTTTTCCCATGGGCCTTGCAGGCGCGCAGGGCACGGAGACCTTCCTCGATTTCCTCCAGCTCGTTCCAGCTCGTCATGATGCGGCGTATATAGGGCAACAGCTCCTCGCTTGCGCCGGTGGACATGGCGGCGAGCACTTCCTCCTGGGTCGCGCCGCCACGGTCCATCATCACCCAATAGGGGGAAAGAAACACCACGGAATGCAGTTGGCTGTGCAGATCGGGCCGGTCAGGCACGATGCGTTGAAGAAGCTCTGTGGGTCGGAAACGGAGCAGTACCTGGCCCACGTCGAACACCACGGCGTCGATCTTGTCCCAGGGCATGCGTGCGTATTGGTCATCGATCATCAGGGGGATCATCTTATGCACCTCCAATATCAAAAGCATACGCTATGGGTAAAGAAAAATCAAGCCGGACTTTTCATTTTGGCCAAAATCGTGTACAATAAAAACAAGGAGTGTGATCCCCATGAAAAGAGTATTTATCACCGTTTTGGATGGTGCGGGCGCCGGCTGGCTGCCGGATGCCGCGCAATATGGCGACGAGGGCGCTTCCACCATCGCCCATGTGATTGAAAAGTGCCGGCCCAAGTTGCCCAACATGGCCAAGCTGGGCCTGGGGCATATCGAGGCTCTGGGCTATCCCAAGGACGAGAATGCCGTGGGTGCCTTTGGCCGCAGCATGGAGAAAAGCGCCGGCAAGGACACCACCACCGGCCACTGGGAGATCAGCGGTCTGCGGCTGGAGAAGCCTTTCCCAACCTTCATCAATTTCCCCCAGGAGTTCATCGAGGCTTATGAAAAGGCCATCGGCTATAAGGTGATCGGCAACAAGCCTGCCTCCGGCACGGCCATCCTGGAGGAGCTGGGCCCGGAGCATGTGGCCAACCGCACCCCCATTGTGTATACCTCCGCCGACAGCGTGTTCCAGATTGCCTGTCACGAGGAGGTCTTCAGCCGGGAAGAACTGTACGGGTTCTGCCGCATTGCCCGTGAGATGCTCCAGGGCGACCTGGGGGTGGGCCGCGTGATCGCCCGCCCCTTCGTTGGCGAGCCTGGCGCCTATGTGCGCACCAGCGGCCGGAAGGATTTCTCACTGCCCCCTTGCGGTGAAACGCTGCTGGATGTGGTCAGCAAAGCCGGCATGCAGAGCCTGGGCGTGGGCAAGATTGAAGATATCTTCGATTTCCGGGGGCTGACGGGCTCCAACCACGCCAGCGGCAACCCGGCCTGCATTGAGGCGCAGATTGCCTATATGAAGCAGGAGTTTGACGGGCTGTGCTTCACCAACCTGGTAGACACGGACTCTCTCTACGGTCACCGCAACGACGCTGAGGGCTTCGCCAAGGCACTGGAGTATTTCGATGGGAAGCTGCCGGAGATTCAAGGCCTGATGGGCGAGGGTGACCTGCTGATCGTCACCGCCGACCACGGCTGCGATCCTACCTATCCTGGTACCGATCACACCCGTGAGCATATTCCGCTGCTGGTATGGCATCCCGGCATGAAGAAGCTGGTGGACCTGGGTACCCGCACGACCTATGCGGATATCGCCGCCACGGCCGCCCAGTGGCTGGGCCTGCCGGAGCGGTTTGGCGCCACGTCCTTCTGTGACAAGCTGATGTAAGGAGAGAACAATATGGTTACGTATGAGCAGATTGTGAATTGTGCCGAGACCATCCGAAAGGCCGTGGGCGGGGCGGAGATCGGCGTGGTGCTGGGCAGCGGCCTGGGCGATTATGTAGAGGCCCTGGAGGACGCCAGGTACATTGATTACAAGGATATCCCCGGCTTCCCGGTTTCCACCGCCCCCGGCCACGAGGGCCGCTGGTGGACGGGCAAGCTCCACGGTAAAACGGTGTGCATGATGCAGGGCCGCGTCCACGCCTACGAGGGCTATGAGCTGGATCTGATCACCATGCCCATCCGCATCATGAAGCTGCTGGGGGTGAAGACGCTGATCCTGACCAATGCGGCCGGCGGCGTGAACGAGACCTTCAAGCCCGGCACGCTGATGATCCTGACGGACTGCATCAACTTCTCCGGCAAGAATCCTCTTACGGGCCCCAACATGGACGAGTTCGGCCCCCGCTTCCCGGACATGACCTATGCCTATGCCCCGGAGCTGGTGAAGCTGTGCGAGGATACCGCCCGGAAGATCGGCGCGGACTGCGTGCGCAAGGGTGTGTACATGTGGTTCAACGGCCCCTGCTACGAAACCCCGGCGGAAATCCGTCTGGCCCGTTTCTGCGGCGCCGACGCCGTTGGCATGTCCACCGTGCCGGAGACCATTGTGGCCAACCATTGCGGCATCAAGGTGCTGGGTGTGAGCTGCATCACCAACATGGCTGCCGGCATCCTGGACCAGAAGCTGGATCACGCAGAGGTGGTGGAGGTGGCCAACCGGGTGAAGGCTACCTTCCGGCAGCTGCTGGACGAGACCATCGCCGCCATGTAATATTTCCCATGCAAATTGCCCCCTTCCAATGGTCACACTACGGCCAAAGGAAGGGGGTTTTTTCGCGTGAAGAAATATAGGAGAATGCTGGCGGCGGTATTGTGCGTATGTCTGTGGGTGCCTTTGGCAGGCGCTACGCCCCTTGAACAGGGTACGCCCATGGAGCTGACCACGCCCTCGGCCATTCTGGCGGAAACGGCCACGGGCACGGTGATCTTTGAAAAGGACGCGGACGTGCGAAGGGAAGCCGCCTCCATCACCAAAATGATGACGGCGCTATTGGTACTGGAGGCTATCGACAGGGGCGATGTGAGTCTTGCTGATCAGGTAACGGTGAGCAGCCATGCCGCCGGCCAGAAGGGCAGCCAGGCGCTGCTGGACGCCAATGCTACCTACAGCCTGGAGGATCTTCTGCGCACCACTATCATGGCCAGTGCCAATGACAGCGCCGTGGCCCTGGCGGAGAAGCTGTGCGGCTCGGAGGACGCCTTTGTGCAGCGCATGAATCAGCGGGCGGCGGAACTGGGCATGAGCAATACCTGCTATGTGAATGCCACCGGCTATCCCAAGGAAGGGCAGTACACCACCGCCAGGGACGTGATGCTCCTTTCCTGCGAGGTGGCGAAACACCCGGAATACAACAAATACGCCAGCGTGTGGATTGATACCCTGACGCACCCCGGCGGCCGGGTGACCGACCTGACCAACACCAACCGGCTGGTGAGGTTCTACCAGGGATGTGACGGCTTCAAGACCGGCTCCACCGACGCGGCGAAGTATTGCCTTTCAGCCACGGCGGAGAAGGGCGGTATGCGGCTGGTGGCGGTGGTGCTGGGCACGCCCAACTCCCAGACGCGCTTCAACGAGGCCCGGAGCATGCTGGATTATGGCTTTGCCAATTACCAGCGCACAGAGATCGCCAACAAGGGCGACCTGCTGGGGGAGACACTCCCGGTGAAGGGCGGCAGCGCGGAGAAAGTGGAGCTTATGCTGGGCAGCGGGCTGAGCATGCTGCTGCGCAATGGCCAGCAGAGCGGCCTGAAGCTGGAGGTGGCCCTGCCGGAGAGCGTTTCAGCGCCGATTACGGCGGGGGATGTGCTGGGTACGGTGAATGTGCTGCTGGAGGGGAAGGTCATCGCTAAACTGAACTGCGTGGCGGCGGATGACGTGCCCAGACCGGGGTTCATCGAGGGGCTGTACAGAATTCTCAACAACTGGCGATGAGGGGCGGATGCCTCTCTTTTTTGTTTGCGTGTGCAGGGGGAGTATGGTATAATCTTTTCCGGAGGGATTCCTGATGAAAAGTGGATTTGTTGACCTGGCGCAATATCTGCCGGGGCTTGCGGTGGAGGCTCGTTACGCTACCTGTGAAAACCTGACAGGGCATCCGCTGGCCGGTTACCGGGCGGAAAAGGCTCTGGCCACGGTTGAAGCGGCGCAGGCGCTTCGAAAGGCCTTTGACCTGGCGAAACAGCTGGGCTATGGCATGCTGGTGTACGACGCCTATCGCCCGCAGAAAGCGGTGAATGATTTCGTCCGCTGGAGTGAAGCGCCGGAGGACGGCCTGACCAAAGCCAGGTATTATCCTGCCCTGGAGAAAACGCGGCTTTTCCCCCTGGGGTATATCGCGCGGAAATCCGGCCACAGCCGCGGTTCCACCATTGACCTGACGCTGACGAAGGATGGCGTGCCTGTGGACATGGGCGGCGGCTTTGACCTGATGGACGAACACAGCCACCACAACGCCCCTGGACTCACTACCGAACAGGAGGAAAACCGCCGCAGGCTGTGCGCTATCATGGGTTATGCCGGCTTTGCGCCCTATGAGTGCGAATGGTGGCATTACCGCCTGATGAAGGAACCCTGCCCGGACACGTATTTCGATTTCGATATTGAATAAAGGAGGCCCCTTATGTTAGACCAGAACCTTGCCAGGGAAGTGCTGGCCTGTGCGGTGCGCACCGGCGGCGACTTTGCTGAAATTTTCATGGAGGACCGGGTGGATCATACCCTGCTGATGCGGTCCGGCCGCATTGAGAACGTGAACTCCGGCCGCATCCATGGTGCCGGTATCCGTGTGTTCAACGGAACCAACGCCGTTTATGTGCACACCAACGATACCTCCCGTGAAGGCCTGATGGCCTGCGCACAGCAGGCTGCCGCCGCTGTGAAGGGCGGCAAGGGCTGCGTGGTGGAGGCATTCAAGCCCGTGAACTGGGCGAAGCCCGAGGAGATCCGCATTCTGCCCACGGACGTCAAGGCAGCCGTGAAGGCGGAGAAGATCCGCGCCGCCGAGGCTGCTGCCCGCCGTGTCTCCAGCGAGATCGTGCAGGTGAGCGCCGGCTACCTGGATCATGTGCAGGATGTACTTATCGCCAATACCGAGGGCGTGTTCGCCATCGACCGCCGTGTGCGCACACGCATCAGCATCAGCGCTGTGGCCAGCAATGGCTCGGAAATGCAGACCGGTGTGGAAAACCCCGGCGCTTCCATGGGCTTTGAGATTTTCGACGCTTTCATCGATCCGGAGAAGAGCGGCGAGACTGCTGCCCGGCAGGCCATTACCATGCTGCACGCTCCGCTGTGCCCCGCCGGCGTGATGCCCGTGGTGATCGATAACGGCTTTGGCGGCGTGATCTTCCACGAGGCCTGCGGCCACAGCCTGGAGGCTACCAGCGTGGCCTTTGGCGTGAGCGAATTCTCCGGCAAACTGGGACAGATGATCGCCGCGCCCTGCGTGACCGCCATTGACGACGGCACCATGGTCAACGAGTGGGGCAGCCTGCACATTGACGACGAGGGCATGCCCACCACCAACCTGACACTGATTGAGAACGGCGTTTTGAAGAACTACATGATCGACAAGCTGGGTGGGCGGCGCATGAACATGGCCCCCACGGGCTCCGGCCGCCGCCAGAGCTACGCCTATGCCCCCACCTCCCGCATGCGCAATACCTTCATTGCCCCCGGCCATGACGACGAGGCAGAGATGATCGCCACCATGGGCGACGGCCTGTATGCCAGGAAGATGGGCGGCGGCTCGGTGAATCCCGCCACGGGCGAGTTCAACTTTGCCGTCAACGAGGGCTATCTGGTGAAGGACGGCAAGATCGTCCATCCGGTGCGCGGCGCCAGCCTCATCGGCCGCGGCAGCGAAGTCCTGCTGAAGATCGACCGGGTGGGCAAAGACATGCAGATGGGCCAGGGCATGTGCGGCTCCGTCAGCGGCAGCGTGCCCACCAATGTGGGCCAGCCCATGATCCGCGTCAGCAGCCTCACCGTGGGCGGACAGGGTTAAGGAGGTGCGAAGAATGAAGCTTGATATGTTTATGGATAAGCTGCTGGCCGAGGCCAAGGCAGCGGGCATCGATACTGCTGAAGTGTATTACGAAGAAGAACCTTCCTTCTCCGCCAGGGCCATGGACGGGGAGATCAGGGATTACAAGGTGTCCGCTGCCTGTGGGCTGGGCCTGCGCGGCACGGTGAAGGGCAAGATGGGTTACGCCGCCACCCAGGCCTTTGACGATGCTGCTGTCGAGCAGTTGATCGAAGGGGTGAAGGAATCCGCCGCCCTGGTGGAAACCGACGAACAGGACGAGATCTTCGCCGGGGAAAAGGAATATCCCCAGGTGAAGGAAACCGAAACCGATATGGACAGCGTGCCTGCCGAGGAGAAGCTGGCCCTGTGCCTGGCCATTGAAAAGGCCGCAAAGGAAGCGGATGAGCGCATCTGGAAGGTGAATGGCGCCACGGTGGCCACGGCGCGCTCCACCATCCGGCTGAAGAACAGCTTTGGCCTGGACCTGCAGTGGACCGGCGGCATCTGCTATGCCTATGCCATGCCCATCGCCAAGGATGGCGACTCCACCGCCACCGGCATGAAGATGATCTGCGGCGCCCGCTTTGCCGACCTGGACGCTGAGAAGATCGGCAAGGGAGCCTCGGAGGACGCGGTAAGCAAGCTTCACGGTCAGGCCTTGGAGGCCGGTACCTACCGTGTGATCATGTTCAACGACGCCATGAGCGACCTCTTGCGCACCTTCTCGGGCATTTTCTCTGCGGAGAATGTGCAGCAGAACCTGTCTCTGCTGGGGGGTAAGGAAGGAGAAAAGATTGCCTCTGAGGCCGTGACCCTGATGGACGATCCGCTGATGGAGGGCGGTTTTGCCACCTGTCCCTTCGATGCCGAGGGTTCTGCCAGCCGCACCAAGGCTGTGATCGACAAGGGCGTACTGACCACGCTGCTCCACAGCCGCAAAACGGCCCGGAAGCAGGGCGTGGAAACCACCGGCAACGCCAGCCGCGGCAGCTATGCCGCCCCTGTGCGGGTGGCGCCCACGAATTTCTTCTTCAAGCCGGGCGAAAAGGATCTTGCCGGGCTGATGGCGGACATGGGCGAGGGCCTGGTGATCACCGAGCTGGGCGGCCTTCACGCAGGCGCCAACCCCACCAGCGGTGATTTCTCGCTGCTGAGCAAGGGCTACACGGTGAAGAACGGCCTGCGGGACAAAACGGTGGAGCAGATCACCGTGGCTGGAAACTTCTATGAATTGCTGAAGAACGTGCGCGCCGTGGGCAGTGATCTGCTGTTCCCCGGCAGTTCTGTGGGCAGCCCCTCGGTGGATGTGGGGACGCTGCAGGTTTCCGGCAAATAAAAACAAGCATGAAAAAAGGTTCCTTCCGGATTAGACCGGAAGGAACCTTTTTGTTAATCCTCGTTGATATGCTCCATGCCTTGCTGCAGCAGCGTGCGGACGTGATCGTCTGCCAGGGCGTAGAAGATGGTTTTGCCGTCACGGCGGCTCTTTACCAGGCGGGCCTGCTTCAACAGGCGAAGCTGATGGGAAATGGCGGATTGCGTCATTCCAAGGAGCCGGGCAAGGTCGCAGACGCAGACCTCCGCTTCGAAGAGGACATACAGGATCCGGATGCGCGTACCATCGCCAAAGACCTTGAACAGATCCGCCAGGCGGAAAAGGGTGTCATTCCCGGGCAGGGTGGATTGCACCTGGGCCACGGTATCCTCGTGCACACAAAGATAGCCGCAGGTTTCCTGATCGTGCGCCATGCTCAATCGCCTCCTCAGCTGGTATTATAACATGCCTGGGCTGGAAACGCAAAAAGAAAATGGAGGCAGATTATGCCTCCATGGGGTTACAGGTCGGTGGGGGTGGAAGGACCCTGGGTGGGGCCTTCGGTGGGCAGTTCCGTAGGCGTTTCGGTAGGAACTTCAGTGGGCTGCTCTGTGGGTGTCTCGGTGGGCTGCTCTGTGGGTGTCTCGGTGGGCTGCTCTGTGGGCGGTACGGGCGTTGCCGTTGCGTTGGGAATGGGGTTCTTCTCATCGTAAAGTTTTTTGAGGGTTTCGGCGTCCGCTTCGCCGGTGACCTCCAGACCGGCCACAAACTGGAATTGCTCCACGGCTGTTTTGGTATCCTTGCCGTACTTGCCGTCGATGCCCTTCTCGCCAAGGCTGTAGCCCAGGTCATCCAGGAAGGTCTGCATGATCTTTACATCGGCGCCCTCGTCGCCTTCCTTCAGGGGTGCATAGGGATCATAGACCGGCGCCTTCTTGCTGTAAAGCTTGGTGAGCATGGCCTCGGAGGCGTAGCGGCGGTTGCGGTAATTGATGGCGCACTGGAAGAGATTCACCGCCAGCAGGGTGTTTTCGCCAAAGTCGCCGTCCACCTTGCCCACGGGATAGCCCAGCTCCAGCAGGCGGCGCTGCATCTTGCGCACGTCAGAACCAGTATCGCCAAAGGAAATGCGGCCGTCGTCCTCTTCGACAGTCGGGGCCTTGGTGGGCTTGGGGGTGGCGGTAGGCTTCACGGTGGGGGCTGCTGTGACAACAGCGGTAGGCGCCGGAGTAAGCATGGCGGCCATGACCTCAGGCGTGAGGGGTGTGTATGCCTCGCTTGAAAGTACGGTGTATTGGCCCTGCTCGCCAAGAGACAGGCAGACCAGCTTGTTGTTGTAGGCATAGGCGTGGGTCAAGGGTTCGCCTGCCTTGCTGGTGCCCTGGGTGCTGAGATTGGGCAGGTTGATGATATCGATGAAGCTGCCCTCGGAAACGATGGTGACGGCCTCAGGGGTGGCCAGCATGCTCAGGGGCTTCTTCACAGAGGCGACCAGCACTTCACCCACGGGCAGGGCGTTGTCAGCCAGGGGCAGGGCGAGGCGCATCAGCGTGTGCGTGGTGCCGCTGGTGGTGACGTAATAAATGGCTTCGGGGGTGGAGCAGGCGGCTACCACATTGGGAATGCCGGAGAGCTGCATGCCGCTTTCGCTGTGGGGAATGAGCACGTTTTCCTCCAGGGTGAAGGCGGGGGCAGGCCAGGTGATCTGCTCCGTCACAATGCGGGAGGATGTGCCGTCCAGGCGGACTTCATAATGCCGGCCGTCAGCGGTGGTGCAGTAGAGGAACTCCTCGGTGATTCCGTCCAGGCTGGCGATGGGAGTCTGCAGCACTTTGGTGATCTGATCCGGGTCGGTGAGATAAAGGTAGTTGTTTTCGCCAATGCAGGCGGTGTAGCCCGCGGCGGAGGAGATGACGGGCTCGGCCGCGGCGGGCAGGACCGTCATCAGCGCCAACAGCAGACAGAGAATGGTGATACATCGTTTCTTCATGGTTTGAACCTCCCTTGGAAATCAGTTTGTCATGGGGCTTCCAATGAATGAGACGGGGAGGAAATGGAATTTGATGCATTTGCCTTGCATTATTTACAAGTTTAACATATACTTATCACATCATAGATGATGGAGGTGCGAAGATGTTTCTCGCAACTGCTTGGGCTCCACGCAAGGTCTGATGAGGACGAACCTGCCTGGAGCATGATTGAATGATCGTCCCCATTGGCTTTGCTTCTTGTTTCAAACAAAATGGAAATGGAGTGGAGTCAATATGAAATATATGAAGATGCTGCGGGAAATGCGCGGCTTTTTGGTGCTGGCACTGACGCAGGGCTTTTCCGCCCTGGGCAGCGCCATGACGGGGTATGCGCTGATTGTTTGGTCTTACCAGCAAGAAGGTTCGGCCCTGGTGACGGCGCTTTTGACGGTGTGCTCCTATGCACCCTATGTGCTGATGAGCATCCTGGCCGGCGCTCTGACCGACCGGTGGGACAAGAAACGCACCCTGCTGGTGTGTGATACCCTGGCGGCCCTGACCACCGTGGCGGTGCTGGTGCTGCTGAAAACGGATCATTTGCGGATCTGGCACATGTACGTCATCAATGCTGTGAACGGCCTGATGAACACCGTGCAGCAGCCGGCCTCGGAGGTAAGCGTTACGCTGCTTACGCCCAAGGAGCATTACCAGCAGGCCAGCGCGGTGCAGTCCTTCCTGAACTCGGTGAACAACCTGCTGACGCCGGTTGTGGCCACGGCGGTGCTGACGCTTCTGGGCCTGGAAGCGGTGATCATCTTTGACCTGATCACCTTTGCGGTGGCCTTTGTATCGCTGGCGCTGATGGACCTTCCCAAACCGCCGGAGCGGGCGGACGCGAAGAAGAATGTCTTGCGGGAGGCACGGGGCGGCCTCGTGTGGCTGCGGAAAAACAAGGGTATACTGCACCTGATCCTCTTCCTGGCGGGCATCAACCTGACGGCTTCTATGTATAACGCTGCTCTGCCGGCGCTGCTCTTGCCCCGGGCAAACGGCGAAGTGCTGCTGGGCACCGTCAATACGGTGACCGGTGTGACCATGCTGCTGGGCAGCCTGGTGGCCTCTGCGTGGCCCAAACCCAAAAGCAGGGTGCGGATCATCTGCAACACGCTTTTGCTTTCCATGGGTGTGGAGAATCTGCTCCTGGCGCTGGGGAAAAACCTGCCGGTGTGGTGCCTTGGCGCGTTCTTTGGGTGGATTGCCATCCCGCTGATGAACGCCAACCTTTCCACGGTGCTGCGCGAGGGCATCCCGGTGGATATGCAGGGCCGGGTATGGTCGGCGAGAAACACGCTGCAGTTCTTCACCATACCGGTGGGATACCTGCTGGGCGGCGCGCTGGTGGATCAGGTGTTTGAGCCGCTGATGGCTGCCCAGGGGCAGGGGAGCGTGCTGGTGACGCTCTTCGGCTATGGCAAGGGAAGCGGCGCGGCGGCGCTGTTTCTGGTGCTGTGGGTGATTGGCCTTGCCACCTGCCTGGTGTTCCGGCGGGACAGGCATATCTGGGCGCTGGAAAAAGACATGAAAACTTAATAGGAACTTATTACTTTTCCGGGAAGAATGTACCGGAGTGAAGCGTTTCATTGGTGTAAAGGAAATCATCTCCGGGAAGCGAGGAGATCTGCATGAAGAAGCTTTGGCTGTTCCTTCTGGTGACTGTGCTGGTGCTGGCGGCGGGAAGCGCCCTGGCGGAGCAGAAGTTCGGCGTGGTGTACAACAGCCCCACCGTGAACCTGCGCCAGCAGGCTGACCAGTATTCCACCTGGCTGGGATCCTATGCCAGGGACCAGTGGGTGGAAATCAACGGGGAATACGGCAACTGGTATTATGTGACCGGCCCCGATGGGAAAACCGGCTACATGAGCAAGAACTATATCGACGTGCATGTGCCCCGCTACGGTGTGATCGGCGTGGTGGAGAATCCCAAGGCCACCTCCTACCTGAACCTGCGGGCGGCACCCAGCTACGGCGCCAATGTGGTGGATATCTACTACAACGGCGTGCCCTGCATCCTGCTGAGCCAGTCCGCCGGGTGGTATCACGTGCGTGTGGACGGCGTGGACGGCTACTTCCGTGAGGAGTACATCAGCCGCTATACCTACGCTTACAGCGAGGAAGTGGCCACCATTGTTACCCCCAACAACACCGGGCTGAACCTGCGCTCCGGCCCCGGCACCAAGTATGCTTCCCTGGGCCAGTACAAGGGCGGCAAGTATGTGATGGTGCTCCAGAAGGGCGACGGCTGGTGGAAGGTTTCCATCGACGGTAAGATCGGCTATATGGACACGGATTTCCTGCAGGAAGGCGTGCAGAAGCCCACCAAGGGTCAGCTCAGCGGCAGTACCTCCGGCAGTGTGGTAACGCCCGTGACTGAAGAATACGCCGTGGTGTCCAACCCCAAATCTACCCAGGTGCTGAACCTGCGCGCCGCGCCCGATACCACAAGCAAGGTGCTGGGCCAGTATCGCAATGGCGCCAAGCTGAGCCTTCTGGGTCACGGCACCGAATGGTGCAAGGTGCAGGATCAATACGGCAATGTTGGCTATATGATGACCCAGTATCTCTCCCTGGTGAACACCGTAGGCGTGCCCTCCATGGAGGTGGAGCATCCCCAGCGCACCTTTGTCAACCTGCGCAACCGGCCCTCCATGTTTACCGGTGCGGTGCTGACCCGCATTCCCCACGGCGCGGATGTTACCGTGCTGGCCCCCGCCAGCAACGGCTGGGTGAAAGTATATTACAACGGCTACACCGGTTACGCGGTGGATTATTTCCTGGATTAAGTTCAAATACAAAAAAACGGAAGCCTCCCGTTGCGGGAGGCTTCTTTGTGCGTAAGCGGTCGTAAGTGGAGCGGATGGAAAAAGAAATACAAACACTTCTTTGCGATTAGTGACCGTAGGTGGTGCGGATGGTGAAGGGGATCCCCCACATGTAATAGCTGATGTTCAGCTCACGCACCGAGTGCATGTTGATATCCGTGAGGATGGTGGCGCCCAGGTCGCCGGTGGAGCGGGCGGAAAGTGCGCGGGCGCTGTCATCGGCCAGCTGGAGTACGTCGCCCTGCATGGGGGTAACCTGCACTTCCACCATATCGGCGGTGAGGAAGCAGTTGTTCCTCAGGCGGATGGTGTAGGTGTAGAACTGGTAGTTGCTGATGTCCTGAAGGGGCTGGGAGGTAAAGGCTGTGCCTATGACGGCATGGCTTTCCACTTGCTGGCGGAGACGTTCGAACATCTCCGGCTGGGTGGAGGCTTCCACTGCCACCACGCCAATGGCTTCCACGGTGACGTTGCTTGTCAGATACAGATAGCCCACGCCGATGAGGCTGGCAATGAGCAATAGCACGGTGAGAATGGCGATATACTTCATTTACTCGGTCTCCATATTTTGCAGGATGCGGTTCATTTCGGTGATCATTTCCGAATCGCGGAGAGAGAATTTGAACTCCACGCGGCGGGACTGCTCGTCGTTGATGGTGCCGTCGGCGTTATAGACGGGATCGGTATAGCTCTTGCCCTTGGGCACGATGAGCGTGCGGAGAAGCTCACGCTGACGGGCGTTGAGGGCGGTAGTGGTGAGGCAATACCTGACCACCGTCTGGGCGCGGGCCTGGGAAAGCTCCAGGTTGGTCATGTATTCGCCTACGCTGTCGGTATGACCTTCGATGATGATCTCGCCCAGATAGTCACGATACTCGGGGGAGAGCAGCACGCTCATATAGGCGGGGAGGAAACGATCCAGCAGCGCCTGCCCCTCGGGGGAGAGCTGAGAAGAATTGAAGGCGAAGAACACGGCGCTTTCCAGCACGATGTCGCCGTTGGTGGGATCCACCGTGGCACGCAGGCCGGAGCGGGAAAGCGTCTGGGACAGGTCGGAGACGATCTGGGTGCGCATGCCTACGATGTCGTCGATCTTCTTGGCCTGGGCGGCCATGGCTTCCTTCTGGGAATTCAGAACCTCCGTGGCGGCGTCCAGGGCGAGCTGCTTGGAGGCTACTTCGCCCTGAAGGATGATCAGCTGCTGCTCACGGGAGGCCAGGGCAGTATTGGCCTTGTCCAGCTCGGATTGCTGGCTGGTGAGGATGATCTGTGCTTTGTTCAGCTCTTCCTGGGCGGCGGTGAGGTCATTCTGGGCCAGGATCAAGGCGACGTTCTGTGCGTCCAGCACGGCCTGCTTTTCATCCAGCTGGATGATGATCTGGTTGACCTCCGCCTCCTTGGCGATGACAAGGGAGCGCTGTTCATCCAGCTCCTGGGACTTCTGCTCCAGCTGGGTCATATAGGAATGAAGCGCGACGGAGAGGATCAGAACGAACATCAGCACCAGGGCGGCCATCATGTCGGAATAGCTGATCCAGCTGGCGCCGGTGCTGGTGGAGCCACGGCCGGCGCGGCGGTTGTGCATGCTTTGCCTGGCCATGATCAGGCCTCCTTCTTGTCAAGGCTGTCGGCAGCCTGCTTCAAAGAAGCCTGCATGGAGGTGAGCATCCGCTGAATCTCGCTGAGCTGGGCGGCGGTTTTTCCGTCGGTGCCGGCGGTGGTGATGCTGTCCACCTTCTCGGTGAGGGTCATCACCAGGCTGGACATATTTTCATCGAACATGCCCAGGGCACGGGAGAGGCCCTCCACCACGTTCTGCACAAAGCCCTGATAGCTCTGGGAAAGCTGGGTGCTGGAAGCCTGCATGGTTTTGCCCACGGCGGCAAGGTGGTCGCCGGTTACATCGGATTCACGCTGCATGGCGGCGATGGCGGAGGACAAATCAGCCTGGGAGGCCATCAGCTGCTGGAGGGACGCGGCCTGCTGGTCGCTGGCCTGGTGCATTTTGCCCAGCAGGTCAGCGGAGGTCTGCTCGAAATGCTCGTCGCGGATGCGGGCCTCGCCCAGCTCGCGAACATAACCCTCAAAATGGGCCATCACGTCTTGGGAAACAGCCTGCAGGCGGTGCACGTCATTGACCATGGCGGAAGCGGCCTTGAGGGATTCATCCATGCGGGCCAGGGAAACCTGCTGGTTCTGGTTGATGTCGGAAAGAGTGCGGCCCAATTCCAGGAACTGACCGTTGAGGCTGGCGTTCATCTGGTTGACGAAGTTGGCCACGATGCGGCCCACGCCGTCCACCTGGGCGCGGGTGGCGCCGATGAGGAAGCTGTCCATGCTCTGGGCCACAGGCTGCATGGCGCGGCCGACGCCGATCTCCATGGACTTGGCCAGCTGGCTGGGAAGGGTGTCCGTCAGGGTGGAGAGCATGTGGTTGCTGTCCTGGTTCTGGCAGATGAGCTGGACGTCGTTATCCAGGGGACGCTGCATGGCCAGCTGGGTGAAGGATTCCACAAAATCGTCGATGGCGCGGTAGCTGGAGCCCTGAGCAATGCGGTTGAGCATGCTGAACACAATGGAGCAGCTCACGCCTGCCACGGAGGTGCCGAAGGCGAAGCGCATACCGGAAAGCAGGGTGGGGATGCCAGCGATGATGTTATCGGCATTGGCAAAATCCAGGCCGCCCAGGCCGCGCACCATGCCCATGAAGGTGCCCAGAATGCCCAGGGAGGTGAGCATGCTGGGGATCATCTCCGCCAGGTTGGCGTTACCCGGGCCGTGGGTGACGGTATCATCGTTGATGTAGTCTTCCACGTTGCAGGGCAGTCCACGGCGGTCCAGTTGCTCGGCATTCTGCAGGAAGCGCAGCCAATAGCCCCGCAGGCGGCGGCCCATGAAGCGGCTCTCCTGCCAGACGGGCTTTTCGCAGGTGGTGTTGCCGGCATCCTGCTGAAGGCGGCGGATAGCCCGGCGCAGGGAATGGGTGGTGTTCCACAGGGGGAGAAGGCACTTGATCACGCCGATGACCGTTACCACGGCAATGGCGGCGTACACCAGAATATCAGCCAGCTGGGGGAGCAGCTGGGACATTTTGTTCAAATAAGGCATGGAATGTACCTCCTTTGGGCATGCTTCATCTTATTGTACATGATTTTGGGATAATTGTAAAGAAAATTGGATAGCTACATTACAAAAACGTAACAAAGTCCTTTTTTCATGCAGTGGTCAAAAGATTTTCTGCCGCATATGATGAAGCGGAAGTGAGGGATCGGCCATGCAGAACGGACGGAAACGAGCCTCGTACAGCCGATGTTACAAGGGCGGCGGCCTGCCGGTGCTGGGTGTGGCGCTGGTGGCGGCGGGGCTGATATTGCTGTTCATGTGCATTCCTGGCTGGGCCTGGGCGGCCCTGGCGGGGCTGCTGCTGATCGCGGTAGGGTTTGTGCTGATTCGGCTGGAAATGGGGAGGTGATGGCATGGCGGTGCGCATGGTATGTGTGAAAGCGCCCCGGGGCATGAGCGGTTTGCTTCGGCTTTTAATGGGCAAGAAGCAAAAAAGCTGAGGAGAAAATACAAAGAAGATACAAGTGGAGGCTTTCGTCTGCTTGACAGCCCGGAAATGCCGTGGTATGATGTTCACGTTTCCCGGAAGTACATAGAATTGGAATCAGAGGCGCATTTTTCATGAGTAGCGCGGCAGAGGATGAGCATCCTGTGAAGCGGCGTGAAAGGGAACGATGCCGAAAGGCGGTTCAGGCTCGGTGGATCGACCTTGGGCGCGGGGTGAACAGGTCCGCGACTGTCATCGGGCGAAAGCCCGGCGGAGCGCTGGTTCAACAGTTTTTGCAGGTTGTTTGGCATACCTGTATCATACTGGCGCACCGCAGGCACGGCTTGGGGTGGTTTTTTCTATATTCCGGATGATGAATGAGGAGGGTACAGACATGGAAAAGTATCGTGTAGGCATCGTTGGCGCTACTGGCATGGTGGGCCAGCGTTTTATCTCCCTGTTGAAGGATCACCCCTGGTTTCAGGTGACCTGTGTGGCGGCTTCCGCCCGCAGCGCCGGCAAGAAGTATAAGGACGCCGTGGGCGCCAACTGGGCCTTTGACTGGGATATTCCCGCCGACGTGGCTGAGCTGACCGTGGTGGATGCCTCCCACATTGACGAGGTGGCCCAGCAGGTGGACTTTGTGTTCTGCGCCGTGGCCAACCTGACCAAGGATGAGATCCGCGCCCTGGAGGAAGACTACGCCAAGCACGAGATCCCCGTGGTGAGCAACAACTCCGCCTGCCGCGGCGTGAAGGACGTGCCCATGGTGGTGCCGGAAATCAATGCCGACCACATCCGTGTTATCGAGGCGCAGCGCAAGCGCCTGGGCTGCAAGAAGGGTTTCATCGCCGTGAAGCCCAACTGCTCCATCCAGAGCTACGTGCCCGCCCTGACCCCCCTGATGGACTTCGGCATTGAGAAGATCAGCGTGTGCACCTACCAGGCTATCTCCGGCGCCGGCAAGACCTTCAAGACCTGGCCGGAAATGGTGGATAACGTGATTCCCTACATCGGCGGCGAGGATGAGAAGAGCGAAAACGAGCCCCTGAAGCTGTGGGGCAAGGTGGAAGAGACCGAGGACGGCCTGGCCATTGTGAACGTCACGGAGCCGGTCATCAGCGCCCAGTGCCTGCGCGTGGCCGCCAGCGACGGCCACATGGCCGCTGTGAGCGTGTCCTTCAAGAACAAGCCCAGCATCGAGGAGATCAAGGAGCGCTGGAACAACTATGAGACCGAGGCGCAGAAACTGAACCTGCCCAACGCTCCCAAGCCCTTCCTGCAGTATTTCGAGGATCCCGCCCGTCCCCAGACGAAGCTGGACCGTGATTTCCAGAATGGCTTCGGCGTGTCCATCGGCCGCCTGCGTGACGACAAGATCTTCGATTACCGCTTTGTGTGCCTGAGCCACAACACCGTCCGCGGCGCTGCCGGCGGCGCGATCCTGACCGCCGAGCTGCTGTGCGCCAAGGGCTACATCGAGAAGAACTGATATTGACCAACCCGTATAGGAGGTAACACCATGAGAAAGCCTTTGTTCACCGGTTGCGGTACTGCCCTGATTACGCCCTTCAAGAACGGCGAAGTGGACTATGAGGCCCTCGACAAGCTGGTGGAGGATCAGATCGCCAATGGCGTCAGCGCGCTGATTGCCGTGGGCACCACCGGCGAACCTGCCACCATGACCTGGGAGGAGCACCTGGCGGTGATCCGCAGGGTGGTGGAGAAGGCTGATCATCGTGTGCCTGTGATTGCCGGCACCGGCTCCAACGCCACCAGCGAGGCGGTTTACGCTGCCAAGCACTCCGCTGAGTTTGGCGCTGACGCTCAGCTGGTGGTGACCCCCTATTACAACAAAACCAGCCAGGCAGGCCTGGTGGCGCACTTCAATGCCATTGCCGACGCCGCTACCCTGCCGGTGATCGTCTACAACGTGCCCAGCCGCACGGGGCTGAACATCGGCCCCGAGGCCCTGGCGGAAATCTGCCAGCACGAGAACGTTATCGCCGTAAAGGAAGCAAACTCCGATGTGGCTCAGGCTATGGAGAAGGTGCGCCTGTGCGGCGATAAGGTGGATTTTTACTGCGGCAATGACGACCTGATCCTGCCTACCATCGCCTGCGGCTTCAAGGGCGTGATCTCTGTTCTGTCCAACGTGCTGCCGGCGGAAACCTCCCGCATGGCGCAACTGGCCCTGGAGGGCAAGAATGCCGAGGCGGCAGAGATCCAGCTGAAGCTGCTGCCCTTTGTGAACGCCCTGTTCAGCGAGACCAGCCCCATCCCCGTGAAGGCCGCCCTGGCCAAGCTGGGGATGTGCGAGGATGAGCTGCGCCTGCCCCTGGTGCCCATGCAGGATGGTCCCCGGCAGAAGATGTACGCCATCATGCGGGAACTGGGCCTGATTGCCTGAGGAGGAATGCACCGATGAAGATTCTGATCTCCGGCGCTTTGGGCTTTATGGGCCGGGAAGTGGCAGCCCAGGCCAAGGCCAAGGGTATTGAGGTGGCCTGCGGTGTGGACATTGCCCAGGGCAATGCTGATTATCCCCTGTATACCGATTTTGAGAATTGTCCCGTGGTGGACGCCATTGTGGATTTTTCCACCTGGAAGCCTGGCGCTGACCTGTTGAGCTACGCGGTGAAGCATAAGGTGCCCGCTGTGATCGCTTCCACCGGCCTTTCCGAAGAACAGTTGGCCGCTATTGACGAAGCAGCGAAGGTGATCCCCATCTTCCGCAGCGGCAACATGAGCCTGGGCATTGCCCTGCTCCGGGCCCTGGCGAAGAAGGCAGCCTCGGTGCTGGGGGAGAGCTTCGATATTGAGATCATCGAGGCACACCACAACCGCAAGGCTGACGCCCCCTCCGGCACGGCGCTGATGCTGCTGGATGCCGTGAAGCAGGGCTGCGAATCGTCCCGTGAGGCGGTGTTCGGCCGCCATGGCCGTGACTGCAAGCGCCAGCAGCAGGAGATCGGCGTGCACGCCCTGCGGGGCGGTACGGTCACCGGCGAGCACGAGGTGTGCTTCTTCGGCACCTCGGAGCGGGTGAAGATCAGCCACAGCGCAGAAAACCGCAGCGTGTTCGCTGCCGGCGCGCTGCAGGCTGCCATGTTCCTGGTGGGGAAAGAGCCCGGCCTTTACAACATGGACGACGTTGTGGGGAAAATCTGATTATGATGGGTTAGCTGCGGTTGCGGCTGGCCTTTTTTCGTGATAGGATGAATACGAGGTGATGGCATGAAGTGGTATCGGGCAAGGTTGCCTGAACTGGCGAAAGCGGAGCCCATCTATTCCGTGTGTGGCGACGACTGTGCTGTGTGCCCCCGCTATCTTGCGAAAACGGACGAGGAACTGCGGGAAACGGCGGAATTCTGGCACCGGGCAGGCTGGCGTGACAGGGTGGTGACCAACGAGGAGATCCGCTGCGCCGGCTGCGGCAGCAGACCCACCTGCAGCTTCATGCTGCTGCCCTGCGTGAAAGCGCATGACGTTGATAAGTGCAGCGCTTGCAAGGAATATCCATGCGGGAAGATCCATGCCACGCTGGCATCCTCGGAAAGCAAGAAGCTTCAATGCCGGGCGGCTTGCGAAAGCGACGAGGAGTTCGCTATGTTTGTTCGCGCGTTTTATGAGAAAGAGAAGCACTTGTGAGGTGAGCATATGAAGATAACCTTGCGAAAGGCGGAACCGTCTGATGCGGAGCGGCTATGGAAACTGCAAATAGAAGGTTTCGCTGAGCTATTGGAAAGGTATCAGGATCTGGACACCAATCCGGCAGCGGAACCGTTGGAGAAGACGATCATGCGGCTGCAGCAGCCCTTCCGACACTTCTATTTTGTGATGGAAGGAAATACGCCGGTGGGGGCCATCAGCGTGCGGGTACTGGATGAAGGATGGAAGAAGCTGGGCCCGCTGTGGGTGCAGCCGGTTTGGCGGGGCAGGGGCATCGCCCAGGAGGCCATCCGGCAGGTGGAGGCGATCCATGGCAGCGATAAGTGGGTGCTGGACACCATTTTACAGGAAAAGGGCAACTGCCACCTCTATGAGAAGATGGGCTACCATCAAACTGGCAAGACACAGGTGGTGAACGAGCGCATGACGCTGGTGGATTATGTGAAAGAATAATGCGTGATGGGAGACATAGCCATGGCCTTTGATTTCAAAAAGGAGTACAAGGAATTCTACATGCCCAAGGCGCAGCCGCAGATCGTGAATGTTCCGGCGGCAAATTATATTGCCGTGCGGGGCGCGGGTGATCCCAATGAGGAGGGCGGGGCATATCAGCAGGCCATTTCGGTGCTGTATGCGGTGGCTTATACGCTGAAGATGAGCAACAAGACGGACTACCGTATGGAGGGCTTTTATGAATATGTAGTGCCGCCGCTGGAGGGCTTCTGGTGGCAGGAGCATGTGGCGGGCGTGGATTTCAGCCGTAAGGATGCATTCAAGTGGATATCTGTGCTCCGCTTGCCGGACTTTGTGAAGCCGGAGGATGTAGCCTGGGCCAAGGAAACGGCGTCAAAAAAGAAAAAGCTGGATTGCTCGCCGGCGGAGTTTTTCACGGTGGATGAAGGACTGTGCGTGCAGATCATGCACGGTGGCCCCTTTGACACTGAGACTGAATCGGTGGCGCTGATGGATGCTTACCTGGCGGAGCATGGGTACGTGAACGATATGAATAAGCAGCGTCTGCACCACGAAATCTACCTCTCCGATGCGCGAAAGGTGGAACCGGAGAAGTGGAAAACGGTAATCAGGCACCCGATTAAGAAGGCATAAAGAAAAAAGGAGATACCTTGCGGTATCTCCTTTTTGCGTTGTGGGGATTAATCCTCGTCGTCCTCCACCTTTTCGGCGTTGGCGATGATCTTCTCGGCCACGTTGGCGGGCACTTCTTCATAACGCTCAAAGCGCATGGAGAAGGAACCGCGGGCCTGGGTCATGGAGCGAAGGTCGGTGGCGTACTTGAACATTTCGGCCTGGGGAGCTTCGGCTTCCACCATCTGCTGACCGTCGGTCTGGGTCATGCCGATGATGCGGCCGCGTCGCTTGTTCATGTCGCCCATGATGTCGCCCATGTATTCGTCGGGCACGATGACCTCAACGTGCATGATAGGCTCCAGCAGTACGGGAGAGGCCTCGGCGCAGCCCTTCTTATAGGCGATGCGGGCGGCCGTCTTGAAGGACATTTCGGAGGAGTCGACGGGGTGATAGGAGCCGTCGTACAGCTTGGCGCGCAGGTGCACCATGGGGTAGCCGGCCAGCACGCCGCGGACCAGGTTCTCACGCAGGCCCTTTTCGACGGAGGGGATGAAGTTGCGGGGCACCACGCCGCCAACAACGGCATCCACAAACTCGAAGTCCACGTCTTCGTCCAGGATGGGGGAGAACTCGATCCACACATCGCCGAACTGGCCGTGACCGCCGGACTGCTTCTTGTGGCGGCCCTGAACCTTCACGGACTTGCGGATGGTCTCGCGGTAGGGGATCTTGGGATCCTGCAGGATGGCGTTGGCGCCGAACTTGGCGGCCAGGCGGTTGCGGATCACGTCCAGGTGCATTTCGCCCTGGCCGGAGAGCAGCGTCTCGGTGGTTTCGACGTTCTTCTCGATGGTGATGGAGGGATCTTCTTCCATCAGGCGGTTCAGGCCGGAGAAGATCTTGTCTTCTTCACCCTGCTTGGAGGCGTACACGGCCTTGCTGATGCAGGCTGCGGGCCAGGCCAGGCCGGGATACTGGATGGGATTCTGATAATCGGCCAGGGTATCGCCGGTCTGGGTGTACTGCAGCTTGGAGAAAGCGCCCAGGTCGCCGGCGTGCAGGGTCTGCTTGGCGACCTGCTTCTTGCCGCGGAGGATGTACAGGCCGGAGGATTTCTCGGTCTTATCCTTATTGACGTTGTAGAGGATGGTGTTGGGGGTGAGCGTACCGGAGAAGATGCGGAACAGGCTCAGCTTGCCAACGAAGGGGTCGGCGATGGTCTTGTAGATGAAAGCGGAGAAGGGCTGGTCGTCCTTGCAGACGCGAACCTGAGCCTCGCCGGTGCGGGGGTTGAAGCCATCGTGCTCGATGCCCTCGTGGGCGGGAGAGGGCAGGTACTTGGCCATCAGGTCCATCATGCGGGCGATACCCACGCCGGTCAGGGCGGAGCAGGCGCACACGGGAACGATGTCGCCGTTCTTCATGCCCTTGCGGAAGCCGATGAGGATCTCGTCGTAGCTCAGCTCGCCTTCTTCGAAGTACTTCTCCATCAGCTCGTCGTCGGCGCCGGCGGCGGCTTCCACCAGGTCGTCAAAGGCCTTGTCGACCTTATCCTTCATATTTTCGGGCATGGGAACTTCCACGCTCTTCTTGTAGGCGCCTTCGTAGGCTTTCTTTTCAAGCACGTTGACAACGCCCTTGAAATCGGGGCCTTCACCGATGGGCATCAGCACGGGCACCACGCAGGAGCCGTGACGGTCGCGCAGCTGCTGGGTGATCTTGTCGAAGTTGGCATGGTCGCGATCCATCTGGTTGATGACGAACATACGGCCCACGCCGCTCTTCACAGCGTGCTTGAAGGCCTTCTCAGCGCCCACGTTGAAGCCGGTCACGCCGCCGACCACGATGCAGGCGGTTTCAACAACGCGCAGGGGACCAACCATTTCGGCGATAAAATCGAAGTAGCCGGGCACGTCGATGATGTTGAGCATCTTGTCGTTCCAGTCGATGGGGGCGCAGGCGGCGCTGATGGAACACTTGCGCTTGATCTCTTCGGGCTCGAAGTCGGTGGTGGTGGTGCCGTCTTCGACCTTGCCCTGGCGATCAACAATGCCAGCGGCGTAGAGCATGGCCTCGGTCAGCGTGGTCTTGCCCTCGCCGCCATGTCCCATGAGGGCGATGTTGCGAATGTTACTCGTCAAATAATCAGCCATGATATGTTCCTCCTCGTGAAAAATTTGAATTTGGGTATAGATCCATGAGAATGCCGAATGGAGGGATCTATACATCTCTTTTACGATAAGAGTATCATATCATAAAAACTGCCAAAAGGGAAGCCCGATTTTCAACAAAAGGGCGCCTTTGGCAGTTTTTTATTGACTTTATTTTGTGTTTTTGGTGTACGGACGGCCAGAAAAGACATTTTTCGGCCTTTATGCCCGGGCCAGCAGGCTCTCCATCAGAGGGAGGATCAGAGAGGAATCGCCGCTGGTTTCCAGGGTGACGGAACCGCCCTGATCGCTGAGAAGGTCACGCTGCTTCAGTACCCGGGCCAGCTGCCGGGCGGTGCCGGCGTTGCCATCGAGAATCAGCACATGGGGCGGCAGGATTTCGCGGAGAATGGGGCGCAGGAACACATAATGGGTGCAGCCCAGCACAATGGCGTCCACCCGGGCCGGGTCATAGGCCAGGAAAAGCTCCTGCAGGTAGCGTCGGGCCTGGTCAAAGGCCTGCGTTTCCACCAGCTCCATCAGCCCGGGACAGGGCAGGGGGATGGCGCCTTCGCCATAACGCTGGTACAGGGCCTGGAATTTGGGCAGTCGCAGGGTCATGGGGGTGGCAAGCACCAGGATCTGCCCGCCCTTGCGCTGTTCGGCGGCGGGCTTCAGGGCCGGTTCCATACCGATGATGGGCAGCGCAAGCTCGGCCCGAAGGGTGGCGGCAGCCACGCTGGTGGCGGTGTTGCAGGCGATGACCACGGCCTTCACATCACGGGAGAGCAGGTGCTCCATCACGCCACGGACATAGCCAAGAACCTCCTCTTCAGGCTTGGTGCCGTAGGGGGCATGGAGGTTATCGCCAAAGTAGAGGAAGTCCTCGCGGGGCAGGGTGCGGGTCAGTTCGCCCAGCACGCTGATGCCGCCCACGCCGCTGTCGAACACGCCGATGGGGGAATAACGGCCGGCCATGGGAAGCACCTCCTTTGCTTTTCTGGTTCCATTATAATATAGAAAGCCGGAAATTAGCAATACGTCTTTCTTGCGCATCGGAAGAAAAACAGATATAATGGGTGTAATTCATGACAAGGAGAAGTACGTATGGCTGAGATTCAGGAAATCCGCCTGGGCGACGTGGTGCTCACCCGCAAGCAGCACCCCTGCGGCTCCAGCGAGTGGACGGTGATCCGCACCGGCGCTGATATCAAGATCAAGTGCAACGGCTGCGGACGCATTGTGATGATGGACCGGGAGACCTTCATCAAGCGGCGCAAGAAGGTGCTGGTGCAGGGCCCGGCGGTGGACTAAGCGATGGCTATCCTGCGGGACGTTTTGGATGTTTTGTGCTGCCTGGCGGCGGCTTTTACGCTGCGCATGTTTGTGGTGGAGTTTGTGAAGGTGAAGGGACGAAGCATGCTTTCCACGCTGCGCAATGGAGAAGTGATGCTGGTTTCCAGGCTTGCCTACCGCCTGGGGAAGCCCCGGCGCTTCGACGTGGTGATCTGCCACTATCCGGGAAGGTACATGGACAAGCGGAAGTGGTTCCGGCAATGCTTTGTGAAGCGTGTTATCGCATTGCCAGGGGAAACCATCGCCATGGAGGAAGGCGTTGTGCTTATCAACGGTGTGGCGATGGAGGAAGCCTTCCTTGATGAGAACCACAACCGCCGCAAGCGTGACATGGCGCCCCGCACTCTGGGTCCTGACGAGTATTTCGTCATGGGGGACAACCGGGATTCCTCCAACGACAGCCGGAGCATCGGGCCGATCAGGCGCAAGGAGATCATTGGCCGCGCCCGGGTGGTGCTGTGGCCCGTCAGGGGCTGGCGGCGGATCCGCTGAAAAGCACAGCGGCAATGGCATAGCCGGTGTTGTCCAGGGAAAGGTCTTCGATCTCCCCTGAGGAAGGTAAAGTAAATGAAGTGAGGTGCTCTCCTGCGCGGCTGCAGACAGCCGAGGCCAGGGGAGCGCCCTTTTCGTTATAGAGGGTCAGGGCACCGTGATCATGGAGCAGGGCGAGGTATTCCTCAAAGCCTACGCCCAGTGCGTGCATCAGCATGGCGTGGACCTTGCCCACATAGCGCAGGTGGAAGGCGCGGCAGCTGTGCGCCTCTGGCGAGGCATCCGGCCAGCGGCGGATGAACCCGAATTCCCAGCAATGCCGGATCAGCCATTGACCGGCATCGGTGGCCTGGTAGGGCGTGGACAGGGGTGTGCCGTTCCACACGGGACACAGCCGCAGATCAATGGCCCAGGGCGTCTGATGCTCGGTGCAGTCCACGGAGGAAACGGCCATGCGGGCGGCACGGAGCGCGTCCTCAAGGGGCATGTCACGGGAAAGGTCGGCAAGGGTATCGGTGAGAAGAATGCGCTGCTGCTCGGCTGAGCGGGTGCCGGCGAAAACCGTGAATTGTATGATGCGGTTTTGCCTGGCGGAAAAGAACAGCGCCCGGAGCGCGTCCAGGGTGTCCTGACCGGAAACGGCGGCAATGTCACGGCAATCCACCATGCCCTGGGTGTAATTCAGCACGGACAGCGTGTCGCTGGGGGTGTAGCCCTCGGGCAGGGGATGGGATTCGTCGATGAGGAGCATGCGGCCCTTTGCCAGATGCTGCACCGGCACGGAAATGTGCCGTGTATCGCCCGGGGGAAGGTCGGTGCGGATATTGGCGGGCAGGGCGGATGCCTGCTCCGGCGGAGACGTTTGCGCAGGAGCGTGAAGGGGGTACGCATGGGCGTCCGGCTGGGCGGGGCGGGGAAGGCATACCACAAGCAGAAGCATAAGGCACGGTATACACCACAGCCATGGAAGGCTGCGCTTCTTTGGTATGGGTGGAGCGGGCGTCCAGCCTCGGGTCATGGGGATGCGCCTCCTGGATGGTTGATAATGCCAGTATGCGCAGCGATACGGTGGATGATACACATTGTTACAGGGCTTTTCTTGCGCAATGGGAAAGCATATGGTATAATGCAATGGGTTTCTGTATGCATTTTGATTATCATGCAAGGCTGGTGAGCAGTGATGAAGAAATTATTCCTGGCGCTTGTGATGGTGGCGCTCCTGCTGGGGGTGGCCTCCGCCGGCGCGGAAAAGCTGAATTTCGACGTGATTTCCGCTTCCTGCGAGATCGACAGCGGGTATATTGTGATTACCCCTGCCAATATGAAGAATCATCCGGACTGGATTGCCAACCGTGGCTCAACCCTGGAGCAGCTGCTGGCTGATTTCGAAAACGGCGGTATTCTGGCCCAGGCCTGGAGCAAATCCGGCGATGTGTGTATTGAGTTCTCCGCCGTGCAGGATACCCTGGCCCAGGAGTATTTTGACGTGGACCAGCAGACGGTGAACGCCCGCGCGGCCTATCGCAAGCAGCACCTCAACGGCGCCCAGTTCAAATCCGAGGGCTACAGCTACTCCGAGGCGGAATGGAAAAACCTGACCAAGGGCGGCCGCTTCCTGGAGCTGAAATATAAGTACGACCACAACGGCGAGAGCCACAAGGGCTTTGCCCGCCGCACTGTGCGCAACGGCTATACCATCACCATTGATTACAAGGTATTTGACCGCAGCCTGAAGAATACCGACAACAGCAAGCTGACCAACCTGATGAAGACCTGGGAGTTCTCCAAGGTGCTGGAAAAGCCCCTGGACGTGGTGACCAAGGTGAAGTTCGACAAAACGCCCCCTGCCGAGACGGACAACGGCAAGTTTACGGTGGAAGGCACCTGCGACCCGGGGTTGCACTTTACCGGCGTGTTGATGCGCATGTCCTCGCCTGATCCCATCCTGATCGAGGCTACCGCCAGCGAAAAGGGCAAGTTCTCCATGCCTGTGGAGCTGCCGGCGGAGGGCGTGTGGCTCATGACCCTGACGGTGGATAACCAGGGCGAGGTAACCGAGGAAATCGTCTTTGAGACCACCACCTATCAGGATACGCTGTTGCCTGTCAACTTTGATGAAGAAGTTCCCCTGGATTTTGAGGTCAGCGAGGCGATGCCCATTTCCGGCGACACCCTGACCATCTCCGGCACCACCATCCGCAATGTGAAGATCCAGTGCATTGTGGGCGATTATGAAAAGCAGGTGACCACCAACGCCAGCGGTAGGTTCTCCTTCAAGGTGCCCACCAAGGAAGAAGGCGAATATCAGATCACGCTGAACTTCCAGAAGAAAAACTACAACCCCCGCCGCTTCGGCGCTCTGGCCAACCGCACCCTCACCGAGGAGGATGTGAAGAACCAGTACCGCGAGGAAGCCTGCAAGCCCGCCCATACCACCCTGACGGACAAGATCAAGGGCTATACCGGCCGCATCATGGGGTATGAATTGTATTATGTGGACAAGACCCAGCGTGAAGAGGACGGCAAGTGGGTGCTGACCATGGGCATGCGCACCTCCCCCAAAACCAAGAGCGGCTACCGCGATATCGTTTATATCGTGGCTGACGAAGAACCGACCTTCGCCATTGGCACCAAGCAGAAGATGTATGGCAGGTGCATTGGCGAAATGGAGCTGAACGGCAAGGATTACCCCGGCTTTGAGCTGCTGTTCTGGGATGGGGAGATCAAAAAGTAAGGCAATCAAAAAGGAGCTGACCAAAGCGGTCGGCTCCTTTTAACGTGCTTATTTTTTGTGGTATTCCTTGCACATGTCCTTCAGTCCGCAGCTGTCGCACAGGGGGCGCTGGGCCTTGCAGACCCGGCGGCCGTGCCAGATCAGCCAGTGGTGGGCGTCGCACCAGTCGGCCTTGGGAATGGCACGCATGAGCTGCTTTTCGGTTTCTTCCACCGTTTTGGCGTCGGCCAGGCCCAGGCGGTTGCTGACCCGGAACACGTGGGTGTCCACGGCCAGGGCGGGCACCTTGAAAGCATTGGCCAGCACCACGTTGGCTGTTTTGCGGCCAACGCCGGGCAGGGCGGTGAGCTCCTCGCGGGTGGCGGGGACTTCGCCGCCGTGGCGGGCGCAGAGCAGGCGGGAAGCCTCGATGATGTTGCTGGCCTTGCTTTTGAAGCCGCAGCTCTTCACCATGGGGAACAGGTCGTCCAGCTCCGCTTCCGCCATGGCGGCGGCGTTGGGGTAGCGGGCAAACACGGCGGGAGTCACCTTGTTGACCTGCTTGTCCGTGCACTGGGCAGAGAGCATGGTGGCGATGAGCGTCTCATAGGGATTGGTGAAATTCAATTCCGGGCCCGCGTCGGGGTAGAGCTCCTTCAGGGCGGCCAGGATGGCCTTCTTGCTTATGCGCATGGTATCACATCATTTCAGCGAGATTTTGGCTTTGTCCAGACCCTTGAGCAGCAGGAAGCCCAGGATGATGTTGGCGGGCGCCTCCACCAGATAGGAGGGTCCACGCAGGGCCACCCAGCCGAAATAGCCCCGGCCATTGGCTGAGTAAAGAATGCTGAGCCACAGGGAGTTAAGCAGCCAGTTGATGAGCATGGAGACCACCACGGCCACGATGACACGCCAGAGGGTGAGGCGGCGCTTGTGGAGTATCAAGCCGCAGACCAGGCCCACCAATACGTTGGTGAGGGTGAAGCCGGGGAAGTAGGCGCCCTGGGGAAACAGGTGTGCGCCGATGAAATCGCCCAGGCCGCCCACCAGCATGGCAGCGGGGGCGCCCAGCAGCCATCCTGCGATGAGAATGGGCTGGAAACCGAAATTGTACTGCTTATCAAGGAATGGAACCTGCAAAAGATTGCCAAGGATGACCTGAAGGGCCACCAGCATGGCCGTCAGGGCGATGAAAAGGATCCGACTCTTTTTGGGCATAAAAACCTCCTGCGAGTAGAATGTTGACTCGCAGGAGGCAGCAAACGCAAGCAGCGGGATGCGCCGCAGGCACCGCGGGAACCAGACTGTTGCAGCCGAAGTTCCCTTCGTTTCATGGCAACTCCCCGTCCATGAACACTTAACGCGCCGGCAGCTACTCTGCCTGATACGAATCAGTGCCTACATTGTATACGGTTTTGGCGGATTTTGCAACCGGTATACAAAGGAAGTGCAAGGGAAATCAGGCGTTGCAGACCAGGTGTTCCAGCACCTTGACCATGGCCTCCATGGCCTCCACGGTGATCAGCTCCTTGCGGCCATGGAAGTTATAGCCGCCGGTGGACAGGTTGGGGCAGGGCAGGCCCATGAAGGAGAGAGTAGCGCCGTCGGTACCGCCGCGGATGGGCATGGTGACGGGAGTGATGCCATTGGCGCGGAAGGCCTCCCGGGCCTTCTCCAGGATGTGCGCGTGGGGCTCCACCATTTCCTTCATGTTGCGGTAGCTGTCGCGGAGGTTGAGCTCCACCGTGCCCTGGCCGTACTTCTGGTTGACGTAATCGGTAATGCGCCGCACAGTTTCCTTGCGGGCGGCGAACTTCGCGGCGTCGTGGTCACGGATGATGTAATAAAGAAGAGCGTCCTCTTCATTGCCGGACATTTCGCACAGGTGGTAGAAGCCCTCGTAGCCCTCGGTGTGGGCAGGGGTTTCGTGGGCGGGAAGCATGGAGGCCCATTCCATGGCGACAAGGGCGGCGTTCTTCATCTGGTTCTTGGCGGAGCCGGGGTGGATGTTCACGCCGTGGAAGATGACCTTGCAGCTGGCGGCGTTGAAGTTTTCGTATTCCAGTTCGCCCAGGGCGCCGCCATCCACGGTATAGCCGTATTCCGCGCCGAAGCCGGGTACGTCGAAGTGATCCGCGCCCCGGCCGATTTCCTCATCGGGGGTAAAGGCCAGGCATACGGTGCAGTGCTCGGGAGCGTCGGGCTTCATGAGCAGCTCCGCCAGGGCCATGATTTCCGCCACGCCGGCCTTGTCGTCAGCGCCCAGGACGCTCTCGCCATCGGTGACGATGAGCTCCTGGCCGGCCAGATCGGGCAGAAAATCAAAGCCATCGATCACCACGCCGTTTCGCAGGGTGATGGCCTTGCCGTCATAGTTGGGGATGATCTGGGGATGGGTGGGGCCCACCACGCCATCGGAGGTATCCATGTGGGCAATGAGGCCGATGCGGGCGGGGTGATCGCCCTTGGCGGGGATGGTGCCGTAGACATAGCCAAACTGATCCATACGGGCATCGGCGATGCCCAAGGCAAGCATTTCCTCCACCAGCAGCTGACCCAGGGTAAGCTGGCCGGGGGTGGAGGGGCAGGTTTCGCTGTTCTCGTTGGAGGTGGTCTCAACCTGGACATACCGGAGGAAGCGTTCCTTGACAGACATGGTCATCTCTCCTTATTCAATGTATATGCGGTTCATCGGGACATCGTAAATGGGATTACGGCAGGGTCAACACTGGCTCCTCTCCAGGGCGGCCCAGGCGGCGGCAATGCCGTCCACCGCCGCGCTGACGATGCCGCCGGCATAGCCCGCGCCTTCACCCACAGGGAAGAGGCCGTCCAGCCTGTCGGCCAGGTAGTCGGCACCACGGGGCAGGCGCACAGGGGAGGAGGAGCGGGTCTCCACGCCGGTAAGCACGGCATCGGGATGAGCGAAGCCATGGAGCTGCTTATCCATTTGCGTGATGCCCAGGCGCAGGTCGCTGATGATGAAATCCGGCAGGCAGGAGCGCAGGTCGGCGGGGGTCACGCCGGGCTGATAGGTGGGCTGCACCTCGCCCAGGCGGGTGGAGGCGCGGCCCTGGAGGAAATCCTCCACACGCTGCACGGGGGCGCGGAAATCTCCGCCGCCGGCGCGGTAGGCGGCCTGCTCGATGCTGCGCTGCCACACAAAGCCGGAAAGGGGATGATCATCGCCAAAATCAACGGGATTCACGCCCACCAGCAGGGCGGCGTTGGCGTTGCGGCCGTCACGGGCGTGGTAGCTCATGCCGTTGACCACCAGGCCCCCGGGCTGGGACGCCGCGGCGATGACCTCGCCGCCGGGACACATGCAGAAGGTGTACACGCCCCGGCCATCGGGGGTGCGAACGTTGAGCTTGTAATCCGCCGCGTGGAGAGCAGGGTGTCCGGAAAAACGGCCGTACTGGCTGTGGTTGATAAGCTGCTGGGGGTGCTCGATGCGCACGCCCATGGCGAAGGGCTTCTGCACCATGGTGACGCCCTGCTGGAACAGGGTTTGGATGGTGTCGCGGGCGCTGTGGCCGATGGCCAGGAGCACGGTGTCGGTAAGGATTTCCTCGGTGACGTCATCATGCTGCACGGTGACACCCTCCACGTGCTGACCATGGAGGATCAGGCCGGTAAGCCGGGTCTCGAAACGGACTTCGCCGCCCAGGGAGATGATCTCGTTGCGGATGGAGGCCACCACGCCCTTGAGCTTATCCGTGCCGATATGGGGCTTTTGCAGGAAAAGGATTTCCTCCGGCGCGCCGTGGCGGACGAAGGTTTCCAGCACCGTGCGCTGGTGGGGAGACTTGATGCCCGTGGTGAGCTTGCCATCGGAGAAAGCGCCGGCGCCGCCCTCGCCAAACTGCACGTTGCTGTTGGGGTCGAGGGCGCCATTCTTCATCATGGCATGCACGTCATTGGTGCGCTTGTCAACGCTGCGGCCGCGCTCGATGAGGATCGGGTTGGCCCCGGCCCTGGCCAGGGTCAGCGCGGCAAACAGGCCCGCCGGGCCAGCGCCCACCACCACCGGCGGACGGCGGAAGGCAGCGGCGGGCAGGGGCGGCTCACGCTTGGGAATGACCTTTGTGGCCACGCCGTTTTTCAGCCGGCGGAGCAGGTCGTCCTCGTTTTTCACGCGAACGTCCAGGGAGAGGACAAAGTGCACGTCGCCCTTGTCACGGGCGTCGATGGACTTCTTCACCAGGACGATGGACTGCACCTGACCGGCGGTGACCTTCAGCTTGCGGCAGACCATGGCCAGGAGGTCGTCGTCGGTATAGGAAAGGGGCAGGGAAAGATTGACTAAGCGGAGCATGAGAAACTCCTTTCGGTGATATCAGCGGACGAAAAGCTCGGGCCAGCGAAGGGGCGCGGCGGTGAGCCATTCCTCATAGGCGGCCTGCCAGGTATCCCTTGCGAAGGGGCGGCGGGGATCGCCGATGCGGTTGGCGTATTCCTCCGTGAGGGTAAGGAAAAAGGAGACCTTTTCACGGCAGGTACGCCACTCGGAGAAGATGATCTCACTCCAGACGCGGGCCTCCTGATAGTGACTGGTGGTTTTGACCCGGGCAATGAGGGCTTCCACATCGTAGGGGATGCGGCGCTCCTCCACCTGCACATGACCACCATCGATGGTGAGCAGGGTGTAGCAGGCGGCAAAGTCGCCGCAGTCCAGGGGCAGGCCGCAGGAGCCGGGGTTCACCAGCCAGCGGCCATCGAAGCAGCCGTGGGTCTGGATGTGGTTGTGGGCAAAGACATACACGCCCGCGTCCAGGGCGGAAACGGCGCTGCGGCAGGTTTCGTCCTGGGTCATGAGGCGGCGGAAATCGGCGAGGAGATCTTCATGGGACAGGGGTTTGTGGGGGAAACGCCCCGGCAGCACGCTGGTGCGGAAGCTGGCGTGCAGGGCCTTGCCCAGGAAGACGGTGGAGGCGTGAGCCATGCGCACAGGCACCCCCTGACAGGAGAAGGAAAGCTCCTCGGGCAGGGCGTCCAGCCAGGCCTTGTTATCGGCGGAAAGGCTGCGGGCGCACCAGCGGGAGGCCTCGAACTGACCGTCGTCGTTATTGGGAAGATCCAGGTGGTTTTCGTCGTTTCCACGGATGACATGGGCATTGGGCAGCTGCCGCAGGACCGTGATGACATCGTTGGCCCAGGGCGCGCTGATGCAATAATCCCCGGCCAGCAGGTAGCCGTCCACGTGGTGGACCCGGGCGTCGTCCAGAACAAGGCGCAGGGCGGGGGCATTGCCGTGAATATCGCCGATGACTGCGTATTTCATGGGTTAATCCTCGTGCCAGCGGATGGCTTCAGGCAGGGTGAAGGCAGCCTGCGGATAGTCCACCCGGGTGAGCTCCAGGCCGTGGGGCGGGGCTGTCACGCCCAAATCCAGCCGGTTGAGACTGGCAATGGCCTGGGTGAAGGCATCCTCGCCCCGGCGATGGTGGCCGATCTCGATCAGCGTGCCGGCGATGATGCGCACCATGTTGTACAGGAAGGCGTCGCCCTCAATGGTGAGGGTGAAGTCATCGCCCTGCTGGGTGATTTCCACCTTGTGAATGGTGCGGATGGTGGTCTTCGCCGTGCCGCCGCTGGCCTGGAAGGCGGCGAAATCGTGCTTGCCCAGGAGGGCCTGGGCGGCCCGCTGCATGGGAGCCAGGTCGAGAGGAACCGGCACATGTACGTGGGTGTTGCGGCGGATGGCGCTGCCGTGGCGGGTGTTGATGATGCGGTAGGTATACTGCTTGCCGCAGGTCATGAACCGGGCGTGGAAATCTGCGGGAACCTCACGGCCGGTGAGAACGCGGATATCCGGGGGCAGCATGGTGTTGAGCACAAAGGGATACTTCTCAGGCGGAATGGAGGATTCCGTGTCGAAATGCACGGCCTGGCCGTGGGCATGGACGCCGGCATCGGTGCGGCTGGCGCCGGTGACCACGATATGCTCGTGGGTGGCCTGACGGAGTGCTTCCTCCAGCACCTGCTGCACGGCCAGACCGTTGATCTGCCGCTGCCAGCCGGCATAATTCGTGCCGTCGTATTCGACGGTCAGCAGAATGCGCTTCACAGGATGATGCCCTCCACCACAATCAGCAGGATCAGCCCGGCCATGGCGGCGCAGGCGATGAAATCCTTCTGGGTGATCTTCAAAACACGCAGGCGGGTGCGGTGCTCGCCGCCGTGGTAGCAGCGGGCCTCCATGGCCATGGCCAGGTCACCGGCCCGGCGGAAAGCGCTGACGAACAGCGGTACCAGGAGCGGCACCATGGCCTTGGCACGCTGGAGCAGGTTGCCGGACTCGAAATCCGCGCCGCGGGCCATCTGTGCCTTCTGGATTTTATCGGTTTCCTCCAGCAGGGTGGGGATGAACCGCAGGGCGATGGACATCATCATGCCCAGCTCGTGGGCGGGAAAGTGGAAGCGCTTCAGGGGGGAGAGCAGCATTTCGATGCCATCGGAAAGCATGATGGGGGAAGTGGTCAGCGTGAGCAGGGATGTGCCCACCACCAGGAACATCAGGCGCAGGGAATAATGCACGGCCTGGGAAAGACCCTGATGGGTGATGTGGATGAAGCCCAGGCGGATGAGGGTGGTGCCTTCCGTGGAGAAGAAGAGGTTCAAAAGGAAGGTAAGCACCAGGATGAACCGCAGGGGCTTGAGGCCCTTGGTCAGCATTCTGAAGGGGATGTTGGCCATGCGGGAGGTGAGGTACACAAAGCCCAGCACAATGGCATAGCCCACCAGGGAATGCACCATGAACACCGCCACGATGAAGGCGATGGTCAGAACAATTTTGATACGGGGGTCCAGCCGGTGGACGAAGCTGTCCACAGGATAGTACTGGCCCATGGTGATGTTTTTCAGCACGGGGAGACCTCCTTCCACTTGGCAAGCAGCGCCTCACGGAGCTGGTCGGGGGTATAGAGGTCGTCGGGAAGATCGATGCCCTTTTCACGCAGCACGGCGCAGAGCTTGGCGGCTTCCGGCACGCCCAGGTGGATCTTTTCCATCATCTCCACCTGGCGGAAGATTTCCCGGGGAGTGCCGGTGGCGACCACTTCACCCTTGCTCATGACAATGAGCCGGGTGGCCAGGCGGGCCACGTCGTCCATGGAATGGGAAACCATGATGACGGTCACGCCGCCCTGGGCATGAAGATCCCGCACCATAGAGAGAATACGGTCGCGGCCCTTGGGGTCAAGGCCGGCGGTGGGCTCGTCCAGGATGAGCACCTTGGGCTCCATGGCCAGCACGCCGGCGATGGCCACCCGGCGCATCTGGCCGCCGGAAAGCTCAAAGGGGCTGCGCTCAGCGTATTTGTCGTAATCCAGGTGCACATGGGCCATGGCACGGCGCACACGCTGGTCGATCTCCTCATCGCTCAGACCCAGGTTCTTGGGGCCGAAGGCGATGTCCTTGGCCACGGTTTCCTCGAAAAGCTGATATTCGGGGTACTGGAACACAAGGCCAACCTTCTGGCGGATGCGGCGGCGGTCGGTCTTTTCGCCGTTGAGATCCTCGCCGTCGATGAGGATCTGCCCGTCGGTGGGCTTGAGCAGACCGTTGAGGTGCTGCACCAGGGTACTTTTGCCGCTGCCGGTGTGACCGATGACGGCGATGAACTCACCATCCTCAATGGTGAGGTTCACACCCCGGATGGCCGTGGCCTGGAAGGCGCTGCCCTCGGAATAGGTATGCGTGACGTTGTTCAGTCGGATGGGCATAGCAGCTTGCACACCTCCTGGGCCATTTCTTCTACGGTAAGCACATCCTGGGGAATGGGCATGCCGCCCTTGCGCAGCTCGGCGGCCAGGGCGGTCATGTGAGGAACGTCCAGGTGGAGGTCACGCATCTCGTCGATGTGCTGGAAGACCTCACGGGGCGAGCCCATGCGGGCGATGCGGCCCTGGTTGACGACCACCACACGGTCGGCCTGGGCGGCTTCCTCCATGAAGTGGGTGATCCACACCACGGTGATGCCCTTCTGCCGGTTGAGGCGCCGCACGGTGTCCAGTACCTCCTTGCGCCCGGAGGGATCCAGCATGGCGGTGGCTTCATCGGCGATGATCACAGAGGGCTCCATGGCCAGGATGCCGGCGATGGCCACACGCTGCTTCTGACCGCCGGAGAGCATATGGGGCGCGCTGTCGGCAAACTCGTTCATGCGCACGGCGGCCAGGGCGGATTCGATGCGGGCGGGCATGTCCTCGGTGGGGACGCCCAGGTTTTCCAGGCCAAAGGCCACGTCTTCCTTCACCACGGTGGCTACGATCTGGTTATCCGGGTTCTGGAAGATCATGCCGGCCTGCTGGCGGATATCCCAGACGCGGCTTTCATCGCGGGTGTCCAGCCCGCAGACGATGACGGCACCCTCGGTGGGGATATATAAGGCGTTGAGCAGCTTGGCCAGGGTGGATTTGCCGGAGCCGTTATGCCCCAGCACAGCCACGAACTCGCCGGGCTGCACCTTCATGTCGATACTGGTGAGGGCGGGGTCAGCCCCTTCCTCGTAGGTGAAGGACACCTGATCGACCTTGATTCTCTCGTCCATGGTAATCTCCTTGAAATAAGCATAATATACCATCCGTTATTGTACCACACAGGGCATAAAGTAGCAAGTGAAAAGGCAGGATATTCCCGGAGGTAAAATCATGCTGACATTGTTTGTTCGATCGTTGATTCTCTTTGTTTCCGCAGTGATTGCCATGCGGCTGATGGGCAAGCGGGAAGTGGGGCAATTACAGCCCTATGAGCTGGTGGTGGTGATCATGATCGCCGAATTGGCGGCTACACCCATCGGCGACGCGGGCTCGCCGCTTTTGTACGGCATTCTGCCCATGACGGCGCTGGTGATCTGCCACGGACTGATCTCCTGGCTGTGCATGAAAAGCGATAAGTTCCGCGCGCTGATGTGCGGACGCCCCACGGTGCTCATACGGGACGGGGTGATTGATGAAAAACGCCTGCAGGAGATGAGCATCACCCTTGCTGACCTGATGGAGGAGTTGAGGTTGGATGGGGTGCTGGATCCCTCGGAGGTGGGGGTGGCGGTGCTGGAAACAAGCGGCAAGGTAACCGCCTTTCCCAAAGCGGAGAACCGCCCTGTGACACCCCAGGACCTGGGCATGAAACCGCCCAGGGAGAGCCTGCCCATGACGTTGATCATGGACGGCAAGGTGCAAAAGGATAACCTGCGGTGGGGAAATCTTTCGGATGAATGGCTGGAGGAACAGGTGAAGGCGCTGGGGTTTGCCGGAGTGAAGGATGTGCTGCTGATGTATGTGAGTACCGGCGGCAGGGTGATGGCCCAGGGGAAGGGCAAGGGAGAAGTGAAAAGCCGGCAGGGGCTTTCGCCGGAGGAGGTGAAATGGTAGCATGCGCAGCGGTTTGATCATTTCCCTGATACTGCTGGCGGTGGTGATCGTCTGTGGGGTGATGAACATCCATGTGGCCAAGGATGTTTCGCAGCGGTATGTGTCCGCGGCGGAGGAACTGCGGGAGATGGCCCTGGCGGAGGAGTGGGGCCGCGCGGGGGAAACGGTGGAAGCATATCACACCCGATGGAAGGACACGCTGGAATGGCTGCAGATGCTGATCAATCACGGGGACGGGGATGAGGTGTCCTTCGCATTGGAGTGCATTGGCGCGGGGGTGGAGGCGAAGGACCTGGTGACCTGCCTGCAGGGATGCGCTCAGCTGCGGGAAGCCGCGGAGCACCTGTATCACCGGGACGCCTTTACCCTCGGGAACATTCTGTGACAACAACTGGTATGATAAGGATGAACACATGCGGGTGTGTTTTTGGCGAGAGTGATTGTACACGCAACGATTTCAGCCCCGGACAACCTTGACACTCCATGGGGGTTTTGTTATAAAACTAATGTAGAAGCATATGCAGGATGGTGGAAAACATGCCAAAGAAGTGGAACGAAGACCGTGCCCTGGTGGACAGCGTAGCGATGAATCTGTTTGAAATGCTGCCGTTGTTCCCCAAGGGTATTGTTCATATGGATGAGATCGTCAGGGCGCATCAGATGCCCTTTTCCCATATTCAGATTCTTGTAATGCTTGCCGGAGAGAATCTGTCCATTGGTCAGATTTCCCAGCGGTTGGGTATTGCCAAGCCCAACATCACGCCCCTGGTGGACGTCATGCGTGACAGCGGCCTGGTGGAGCGCGTCAGGAGCCAGACGGATCGGCGCATTGTTCATGTGCGTCTGCTTGAGGCCGGAAAGGAAAAGCTGGAGGCCATCCGCAGCGATATTGCCGAACAGGTGGCAGCCTGGAAGGGCGGCCTGAGCCGTAGCGAGATCAAGGAACTGAATAACGCGATGGCCAGCATCATCCGCATTGCAGGTAGCATCAACGGCTGAAATAAATAAATAAACAGGCAGCAGACCATGACCGGTCCGCTGCCTGCTTCGCAAAGAAAAAAGAATGAAAAATTTTTTGAAAAAAGTGCTTGACATTCTCCTGGGAATCGTGTAATATATCCCTTGTCGCCGCTGAGGTGACAAGATGTCGCGGGGTAGAGCAGTTTGGTAGCTCGTCGGGCTCATAACCCGGAGGTCGTGGGTTCAAGTCCCACCCCCGCAACCATGTGGCTCCGTAGCTCAGTTGGCTAGAGCATTCGGTTCATACCCGGAGTGTCATTGGTTCGAGTCCAATCGGAGCCACGAAATAAACACCTTGAGTTCAACTCAAGGTGTTTTTCCTTTTTGGTCAGAAGCTGGTTTTGCTGGTGGGATTATTGAGAACGCCAAAGGCGACCAGCAGCTGCAGAAGGCTGGCAACCAGGCCGTCGATGGCCTCGCTGACGCCGGTGGAGATGACCCCCAGGGTCACCAGGATGGCCAGCAGCTGTGCGGCGATGGCGCTCCACACCACGGGGGAGAGCAGGCGGTTCTGTTCCATGGTATTCCTCCTTTCAGGTTGGTTTGTGATAGGCCTTCAGGTCACGGACGTCATGCTGGAGCTCGGCGATGCTGCCCTCGGCGGCATACATGCGCTCGATCATGCCGTTGTGTTTGCTGACCTGCTGTTCAAGGCGCTCAAGGCGGAAGTTGGTGAGTTTGCTGGCGGTGATGATACCCCCAAAGGTACCCATCAGCGTACCCAGCAGGGTGAGCAGGCCAACGATGACGGTATCGCTCATCAGCCTTCACCTCCCGGCAGGGCGGAGAGACGCTTCTCCACAAGGGCAATACGCTTCTCCAGGGCGGCGATACGGTCAGAAAGATCCTGTCCGGCAAAGCGCAGGAAGGCGGTCATCATCCAGCCGGAGCGTCCGTTGTGAGTGACGTGGCACCAGGTTGTGCCACGCTCTTCCACGGCAACGGTAGCGCCCACGGGCAGCCTGGCAAGAAGCGCGCCGCCGGGCGTGCGGCGCAGGTTGACCGGGGAACCGTTTTCCGCCGTGACGACAGCGGTAAGGGCGGCGGGAGATTCGGCTGTGTCACCGGTTACGGCGGCGGGCCAGCCGAAATGGGACCAGGCTTCGGGGGAATCGTCCCTTCGGATACCTGGGGTGGAGCAATGGATGATTTCCAGCGGGGAGATGTTGCGCACCACGCCCACATGATAGTAATCCAGCTGGTCAGGATGATCCTCGTACCGGCTGGGCAGATGATGGTTGCTGGCGCCGGGGGCGGCGGATTTGAACACCAGGCAGCCTGGGGACAATTGGGCGTCGCCTGTGAGTTTTGCAAGGCGCAGGGTAGCGTATCTCGCGGCGTAGTTGCTGCCGTGGGTTCCCTGCCACTGGCCGCCGGCACGGCGGATGGCGCCGATGATCAGGCCGATGCAGTCGCATTCGCCGTTGCTGCCGTCGGCCCCCAGACGATAGCTGGGGCTCTCGGCGGCGATGGCGTCGATCTGATTGAGAAACTGGTCAAGGCTGATGGTCTTCATGGGGCGTCACCTGGGTTGATTCGGTTTGGCTGGCAAGGGGCTTGAGCTCGCGGATGGCGGCAGCCAGCAGCACGCAGTTGCGCTCGCCGCGGATGTCCAGCTCGTTGAGGTAGTGCAGGGCATTGGCAATGGGATTGTTCATAGGTACTCCTTATGCTTTGGGCTGGAAGTTCGCTTCGGTCCAGATCTTGGTGGCAAAGTTTTCCAAAACCCAATTATATACGGCGTTGACGGTGGTGGTAACCTCGGTCTGGGTGGCGTAGGCCTTGTTTTCCACCCACTTCTGGGTGGCGTAACCGCGCTCGGAGACCCAGGCCTGGGTGGCTGCCGGCTCGCCGCCGACGGTGACGGATTCGGCAATCACGTCGCCGTAGAGCTCGGTGACCTGGATGTACATGGCGTTGAGGGTGCCTTCCACCCACAGGTTCCCCTGGATATCCGCGTCGCTCATGATGGACATGACCTCTGCCTCCAGGTCCTCGGCGGTGACGAAGCCTTCCAGGTCGATCTTGTCAGCCTTGAGGGAGATCTGCCCGGCCTGCATATCGATGCGTTCGTTGGCCAGATCCAGGGAGGATTGGTCGGCTTTGAGGGAGATTTCACTGGCCTGCATATCGATGCGATCGTTGGCCAGATCCAGGGAGGCCTGGTCGGCTTTGAGGGAGATCTGGCTGGCCTGCATGTCGATGCGCTCGTTGGCCAGATCCAGGGAGGCCTGGTCGGCCTTGAGGGAAATCTGGCTGGCCTGCATGTCGATGCGCTCGTTGGCCAGATCCAGGGAGGCCTGGTCGGCCTTGAGGGAAATCTGGCTGGCCTGCATGTCGATGCGCTCGTTGGTCAGTTCCAGGGAGGCTTGGTCGGCTTTGAGGAGGATGGCGTCCGCATTGGCGGTGATGCGGTCATTCATCAGCGTGATTTCCGCTGCGTTGGCGTCCATGCCGGAGCGGAGGGTGATGACTTCGGCGGCGTTGAGAAGGATATCCTTGCTCATCAGCGTGATCTGCTCCTGAGCTGCGAGGAGAAGCTCCTTCTGCAGGTCAAGTTCGTCCCATTGGCGTACTACCTGTTTTTTGACCCGGGTGTTATCCACCACCAGGCCAGAGAGCAGGGTGGACGCGTTTTTGACGGTAGTGGAAAGGGAGACGTGGATCACATCCGGCGTGGCGTATACATCCGGCCAGGAAAGGGAGACGATGCGCTGCAGAAGGGGCGTGCCGCTCTCCGGCAGGCAGACGCGGCAAAGTCCGCCCAGGCGGAAAAAGTCCAGCGCGGCGCCGGTGAGACGGCACAGGTCGAGAGCCTCCATGGTGATGGTGACCTGGGGATTCTTGTGCTGGTCCAGGTACTGCCGGCCCAGGGTCATAAGCTCCTCTTCGCTCAGCCGGGAGGAGGCGGAAAGCTGGGCGCTGATGATGCCCCAGCGCTGGGCGGTATCGGCGAGCAGCGGCTCTTCCATGCCGGGCAGATAGAGCTGGGTGCACAGACGGGAGCGGTCGGTTTCCAGGCGGAGGGAGGACAGGTTGCGGGTGAGGCGGCATTCGGTGGTACACTCGTCGCTGAGCTTGCGCAGATGGACCTTCCAGGCCGCAGAGGACTGCACGCAGACCAGGCGGTAATCCGGAAGAGACGTCATGAGCGACTCCAGGGCTTCCAGCAGGGAGCCGCCGCCCTCGGGGGTAACCAGGCAGGTATCGGGAGCCTCCACATCGCCGCATTGCCACAGGCTCTGCTGGTCAAGGATGTCCCGGAAGAGCTGCGGTGCGGGCTGCGCTTGTCCGGGCTGCGCCAGCACGCAGCGGCTGTCTGCCAGGGTGATCAGGCTGTGCTTCAGCGACAGGCGGGTGGAAGCGGGGTAGTCCTGTTCCGTCTGCTCCACACGGAAGATGCCGGCGCTGCCCTGCTGGGTGAAAAGCTCCAGAAAATCGCCAACTTCAACAGCGGGAAGGCCGGAAAGCGTCATGGCAGCGGTGGAAAGACCACGCAGATTCATCTCGATGGACAGGGAAAGGGGCTTGGGACGGCTGACCTCACGGAACGTGCGATCCATCAGGCGGGGCAGGGAGATGTTCGTCACAGCCAGCGCCCCCTTGCGGAGAGAATAACGCCCTGGGCGGCCTGATCGTCCACATAAACGGAAACAGTGCTTTCACAGCCGCAGGGAACGAGCAGGTCATCGCTGCTGGCAGGGGTGCGGCAGGGCAGAATATCCTGGCTGTTCAGGGCGGCGGTAAAAATGCCCTGCGGATGGGAAATCACAAGCTCCTGGCCCGGAGAAACCTGCAATTCGATGAAAACGATGCGGCTCAGCGGCGTTTCGATAACCAGGGTGACAGCGCCGCTGTGCCGGCATGTCCAGCGCAGATCCAGCGGACAGAAGGGCGCGTCGCCGGGAACCGTCAGGGAAGAAGCGGCTGCCTCCGAGGGAAAAGCTTCCTCCCAGTAGGGCATATCCCGGGCGGTGAAGGTAACGGAGCAGGTGTCCGTCCACTTCAGGGCGCTTCCCAGTGAAGGGAGTTGATCAGCTTTTACGGTGAGCCTTTGCCCGGGGCGGTCGCTGATTTGCAGCACATGGCCCTGGGACCAGGCGCGGATCTTCTGCATGATTGTTTTGCGGAGAGCGGGCTGGTATTCCCTGATGACGAAGCTGACCGTGACGCCGAGAGCGTCACGGCTGTGGCGGGTAACATGCATGCCATCGCCCATGGCACGGGGCAGGGCCTCCAGGCGGCTTGCGGGCGCGTGCTCCCGGATGTCGATGACACGGACGGCAGGGTCGATGTCATTCAGGCTTTTGCCGTCAAGCCATACTTGGTAGCGTTTCATGGAAACCTCCTTTTCAATAGCGTTGTGATGCTCCGACGGGGTGTGACCGGCGAAGGGCAGGCCACATAAAAACAGAGCCGGGTCGTTTGACCTGGCTCTGTTTGATAGCATTGTAGCATGATATCCCGTGACACGCAACGACGTCAGCGGACATGTCGGACGGGGATTACCGCTTGAACTCGATGGTTTCCAGATAGGAGAGAAGCGCCGTGAGATCATCGGGATCATAGGCGGTGACGGTGAAAATGTAGGTGCCCTTTTCACCCATGCATTCGTAATACTGCGCCTGGTAGAGGGTAGTCACCAGGTCGATACCGGCGGCGGTGTAGTCCACGTCGGCGGAGTAAGCCAGCACGATCGCGCCGGTAGCATCCTTCTCGGCGTAGTGCAGCTTGCTGTTGCTGGCGGTGATACCGCTGGCGGTCAGCTGTGCAGCGACGTTGGCTGCAATCTCCTGACCGAAGGCATTCACATCAAGCTCCGGCAGGTCGGGCTGCAGGTTCTGAATGGACCAAACGGCGTTGATGTTGTTGAAGACGACGGCTGTTTCGTCGTAATTGGGGTAGAGCAGAAACAGCAGCTGGCCTTCTTCCTTGGTTGGGGCCTTCTGGATGATGTCGTAGGAGGTGACGTAGAGAGTGAAATCGTCAAACTCCACGGGATAGGTGTCCACAACCTCGGCGGCCTCGCCCAGGGAAACGGCGGGGAGCAGAAGCATCAGGGCAAGCAGAACGGCAAGGATCTTCTTCATTGGTACAAACCTCCTTGAGAGATGATGGGAATATATTATCACGGGGATCAATGAAATTCAATAAGCGGCATGTTTTATTCATGTTTTGCCCGTTGCAGGATAACTGCGTCCCAAAGGACGGAAATTGCCTGCCCTGCCATGGTGCCAAGGGCCGCGCCGAAGAGCCGGAAATGAGGCTGACAGGCCAGCGCGGCGGTGACCAGCAGAGAAACCACGCTGCTGAGGATGGTGCCGGTAAGCGCCTTGCGCTGCAGACCCAGGCCGGTGATCATGCCGATTTGAACCTGGTGGAGGGCAAAAAGCAGCGTGGCGGGGCACATGAAACGGAGAAGAGGCGCAAGCGCCGGCGTGTGATAGAGATGCAGGCTGAACAGGTCTGCCCCGAAGAAGAGAAGAAGCGCGCTGGCCACGCCGATACCCAGGGCGGGGAGAAGCATGCGGCGCATGGTGCAGCGCAGCGCGTGCGGGTTGCCCTCGGAGCGGGAAATGGCTGGCGTGGTGATCATGCACAGGGCGCTGGTGACCACCCCGGGCATGAGCATCATGGGCATGGCCATGCCGGTGAAAAGGCCAAACTGGGCCGTGGCTGCCCCGGCGCTCAGTCCTGAGCGGCGCAGACACACCGGAAGCAGCACCGCCTCCAGGGCACGCATGCCGGTGAGGCAAAGGCGGGACAGAGTGGTGGGGGCAGCCAGGCGGAAGATCTGCTGCTGGACCCACGCATCGGGTTGATGATGGCCATGGGGCAGAGCCCTGCGGAAGATCACCACCACCACCAGAGCGGCAAGGGCCTCGGCGGCGCCGGGCAGGGCGGCGGTGACGCCTGTGCCCAGGTGGCGTAGCGCCAAAACCAGCGCCACGGAAAGGACGAACCGAGTGCCTTGCTCGGCGCACTCCGCCAGGGCGGGAAGCAAGGTGTTTTCCCTGCCGTAGCAATAGCCGCAGTAAACGCTGCACAGACCAAGGAGCAGAATGTCCGGTGCGGTGAGAAGGATGGCCGGCAGGGTGCGGGCGTCCCCGAGCAGCCAGGAAAGGGCAGGGGACAGAAGGAGCAGAGCGGGCATCAGCCATAGAGCCATCTGCCGGACAAGTCGTAGGCCTGAGGCGAGAATTCGTCCCTGGCCGTCTGGCGTTTCCTTGGCGGTAAGGCGGCTGACAGCGGAGGGGATGCCGGCGGTGACCGGCGTCAGGGCCAGCATGCCCACGGAATTGGCCATTTCCATCACACCCAGGGCCTGGGCGCCCATCCACCGGGCCAATAGCAGCCGCAAAACAAACCCCAAGCCCCGGGTCAGGGCGTTCCCCAGGGAGAGGATCAGGGCTTGCTTGGCAAAGTTCACGGGCATCGCCTCCATTCAGGGAAGCGTATGCGCAGGCAAATGGAAAATTGACAAGCGGCGGTTGACTATGTATAATGAGAAAAAAACATTGAAGGCGGCGAATGATGATGGATAAATGGGACAGCAGGTTTATGGAAATGGCCCACGTGATCGCTGGCTGGACCAGCTGCTATATGCCTGGCCGGAGCATCGGCTGCGTGATCGTGAAGGACAAGCGCATTATGACTACCGGCTACACCGGTGCGCCCGCGGGCCTCAAGACCTGCCGTGAGCGCAATGAGTGCATGCGCCGCAGGCTTGGCATTGCCTCCGGCACCCGGGCGGAATTGTGCTACGCCATCCATGCCGAGCAGAATGCCATCATTCAGGCGGCAAAGCTGGGCGTGTCCATCGACGGCGCCACCCTGTACTGCACCCACCAGCCCTGCAGCGTGTGCGCCAAGATGATCATCAATGCGGGCATCAAGCGTGTGGTATACCAGGAAGGCTACCCGGATTCCTTCTCTCTGGAGATCTTCGAGGAGGCGGGCATCCTGCTGGAGAAGTTCGATCCCGAAACCGCGCCGGCGGTGAACTGATAAAGAAAAAGCGGCTTGCAGATGCAAGCCGCTTTTTCGTGTCAAAAAAGTGGCAGAGCCGCTTTTTGCTGCGAATCATGATTTCTCCTTGGGGTTGGGCTCCTGGCCCACGCACCAGCCCCGGAGCTTGTTCACGGTGCGCTCCACGGCGTCCTGGCTGTTGTACCAGGGCTCGTCCTGGAAGCGGTAGTCGAATTTTTTGATGAACCAGGAGATGTCCTCCTGCATGCGGTTCAGGTTGGCGGTTTCGTTGGAGGTGAGCATGTCGATGAAATCGGCCACTTCTTTGGCGGGAAGCTCCTGGGGCGCCCACTGGATCAGCGTGGCCAGGTGGGGGAGACACACGGCTTTGGAGGCGTTGAAGCGGTTGCGGAACTCGGTATCGTTCTGATAGAGGTGGAAGAAGGTGTGCATGTAGCGGTCCATGTTCTCGTTGATGCTGTCGCACATGACGCAGCTGGAGGCCATGGCGCTGATCTCGCCGGCAAGCTTCTCCATATCGGCCCTGGCGGCATTGCCCTTCTTGAGTCGCTCCAGCATAGAGGCGTCGGAATAGGCATGGGCGGCTTTCTTCAGATCGGCAAAGGCTTTTTCCGTGCGGCGGCAGGTCTCCGCCAGGTGGGATTCCAGCATGAGGGCGTGGCCCAGGCGGTTGCTCATGGCGAAAAGCATGGCATGGTGATGGGGGCAGAAGCCCTTATCGTTGACCTGGATGCGGGTATCCGGCTCCATGACGGAGGCGCCCAGGTAGCCCTCGGCCTCGCCGAGCTCCACCTTGCGGTGCAGGGCGCAGAGCAGGCATTCGCCCTCCAGCTTGAGGGAGTCCCACAGGGGGATGGTATCGATGTGGAATCTCATTTTTTTGCACTTCCCTTCATAAGTCTACAAAACCCTGTGTTTTCAAGGGGTTGCGGACTTTTGATTGTTATGTAAGCCATGATCTCATAGCCATCGACATGCTTCAAAGGATCACACCAGTAGGCGTAATCTACTTGTGTCAAGCCCATGCCTTCGCCAAGACCCACTGCTTGCAACAAACGGGTACGAGCGATATGGTTCAACACAATTCTTCCTGCAAGAAAGCAGAGAGCTATAGCAGGACAATCAGAATGACTTTAAACCTTTTCATATAGCATCTTCACAAAAGTTTTCATCGAGGCATCACCAGGTATTCCGCAAATCATCGATCTTCATCGGGCAGCGCTCCTTGAGTCCGGCATGTAGTTCTGGTGTATACTCAATATAGATGACAGTTTGGTAATGGCTTCCCATGACTTTCCAGCGGTAAAACATGTTCTTTCTTTCACCGTGCCTGACAAAACACAAGCCAATAGACGTCGTATCCTTACGAAATTCATAGCCGGGGCAAATGCAAACCTGTTGAAAAGAAGACCATTGAATTAACTGTGCCTTTCTAAGTGGCCACTTGACCCATATACCGTTCGATTCAAAGCGAATATGGGCTAAAGCCCTGCAGAGGTTTCCCCAAAACAGACGGAGAAGGAATGCCCCTATTGGGAGAGTCAATGCAAATGTCGGGAAAGTACCATCAAGCAGATCATTGACAATCAGCCAGCACATTAATAGTGTGCATATGCTGCATATAAGGAAGGCGATGAAACATACTACAAGCTGTATCCACTTAACAGGTTTAGGTGCGTTGCCAAAGCAGTGTCCAGGGGGAACTTCATATTGTGGTGTAATCTCATTATTCAGCATGCGAAAAACCCTCTCGCCAGAATCCGTCTCCATTGATCTGGTATTCAAGCACATTAAAGTTTTCTTCTCCACCGACACAGATACCGCTTGCTTTCCATTCTTCCAACACTTCGGTTGCTTCCTCATGTGTATCGAAGAGACAACCGGTTGTCACAAGATCGCAATCTGAATCTGGCAGGTAAACCTCATGGTAGGGAGAGTAGATGACGCTAAGCTGATCGCGTGATTCTGCTTTTTTTAGATAGCAGCGTTGCTTTGCGATGGAGAAGCATTCAGGATAATCACAGAATCCCGGTAAAGCTTTGAAACGTTCAATGGCTTGATTTGCCAGCATCTTTGTTGTGTACAGTCCAATCTCCTTGGTTTCGTTGATGGGGCTGCCATCGGTATCAGTTTCAACAAGATACTGATGAGTAACATGATATAGATAGCAGTATCGTTCCATAGCAATATCCTTTCTTTGTATGGATACTTTCATTTTCTGGTTTGAACGTGATAGAAGTACGGCCCACACAAATTATTTTCGTGTGTCTTAATGTATGTCCAGCTTTCATCAGCAGCGACTACGTAACACTCGGTCAGGCCATCAAGTTCCACTGCTGTTGGAGACTGATAGGTTGGTTCATGCGGACCGTCAACCGGCCAGGGCTCATAGTATCGAGCGTTGGTCTTATCCTGCGCATCAAAGGCTTTGCGGGCTTCAGCACCAATGACGAACGAACCAGCAGGCAGCAGTTCCCATGAAAACACATGCCATATGTAGTTGCCGGTGCTGGTGACATACTGCTCAATGTCTTTCTTGCTTATGCCAGCTGCGAATTTCTTCATCCATCTTTTTTCAAAAGGGCTAAGGGTGCGGTTTTTTCGCATGTTCATTCCTCACATATATCTTGGATCAGTTATTCCTCAGCGTTTTCCTCGTCCTCTTCCACTTCCCTTGTGTCAGATTTTCTTCGCGAAGCCTACGTGGTGAGGCAGCTGATAAAAGCCGTTTTTCCGGTAGAAATCAAAGGCGGGAACGTCGTTTTCGGTTTGCAGAAAAATGTGTGTGAGGCCAAGTGCTTTGATGGCCTTTTCGATCTCCGCGAGGAAGAGCGTTCCGGCGCCCTGGCCCTGGCGGTCTGTGCGGATACAGAATTCGTCAATGAAATATTCTGTGCCCGAGTACCAATGCCTGATGTGGCCCATGGAGAGGCCGATCAGTTCGTCATCATCAAATAAGCCATAGGTCAGGGAGTTGTTCTGGTCCATCAGGTCGCAAAGGTAGAGATCAAGCTGCGTTTCGTCGGACCAGTCGTCATTCCAGGGTTCGGAGGTGAAAACGCTGGTGAACAGCGCCTTGACCGATTCTTTTTCACTCAAGCCTATTGGCTTTAGCCGCATGCTCATGGAAATCACATCTGCAGCAGGATGCCTGCTACGGCGCCGACGGCGATGAACACAATGGGGTGCAGCTTTTTGAGGGGCTTCAGGTGCAGAAGAACCACCAATACAGCGTAAAGCGCCACGGCGATCCAGCTGATGGAAGCAAGGAAGGTATCCGCCTGGTGGAGGAGGGCGATCTTCAGCACAGAGAAGCCGGCGGCGGCGATCAGGCCGGCCACGGCGGGACGCATGAAGGCGAACATGTTCTGCACCAGGGGATTCTGCTGATACTTGTCCATGGCCTTGGCTACAAAGAGAATGATGATCAGGGAGGGGAGCACCAGGCTCAGCGTGGCGAAGAGGCCGCCCAGGATGCCGGAAGTGGCAAAGCCCACATACGTGGCCATGTTCACGCCGATGGGGCCGGGGGTGGATTCGCCCACGGCGATCATGTTGGCCAGCTCCTCGGCGGTGAACCAGCCGTACTTTTCCTGCATCTGGGTCAGGAAAGGCAGGGTGGCCAGGCCGCCGCCCACAGCAAACAGGCCGGTTTTGAAGAACTCAACGCAAAGTGTCAGAAACTCGCTCATGCCTTCTGCACCTTCTTTCCGAAAATGAAGCTGAGTACGGCGCAGCCTACCACTACGTACACGGGGGAGAGCTTCAGCAGGGCCACCACCACAAAGGCGACAACAGCCAGGGCGATGTGCCAGTGCTTTTTCACATTGGACTTGAAGAGCTTCACCACGCTGGCGGTGATCAGCGCGCACACCGCCACGCGGATGCCGGCGAAGGCGTGCTGCACCCAGGCGATATCCATGAAGTTCTGCAGTACCATGGCGATGATGGTGATGATCACAATAGAAGGAGCCACGACACCCAGTGTGGCCACAATGCCGCCGATGACGCCCTTGACCTTGTGGCCCACAAAGGTGGCGGTGTTCACGGCGATAACGCCGGGGGTGCACTGGCCGATGGCGAAGTAGTTGAGAAGCTCTTCGCTGGTGGCCCACTTGTGTTTGCTGACAATTTCACGCTCCAGCATGGGCAGCATGGCATAGCCGCCGCCGAAGGTCAGCGCGCCGATGGTGAAAAAGGCGCGGAAAAGATCAAACAGCTCTTTCACGTTGTTCCTCCTGAAAATATATTCAAACTATTATATGATGGAATCGGCCAGGATGCAACCTGAATCGGGCCGGAGGACGGGAAAACAAATTTGTGTTGCCATAAGGCATGGTTTTCGCTTATAATATATTAAGATTGTTTTGGAATGTATGAAAGCACACGGGCATACCCTTGCGTGAAAGGCAGGGGAAAGAGATGGGTCGTGTGGAAAAGAGGATGTACAGGCGCGCCAGGGGACAAGCCGCTATGCGGCGGGGACTGGTGATCGGTACGGCGGCGATGATCGCGCTGGGGCTGGTGATCAGGCACGGAGGCCGGGCTGCTCTGACAGCGCAGCACATGATGGCGCCGACGGCTACGCCGGTGACTGACGCCTACGACGAGACGGTGGTGACCAGGGAAATCACCCTGCCGGAGGTTAGCTGGTATGCCATCCAGACGGGGATCTACTCCACCCGGGCGGCGGCAGACGAAAAACGTGATACCTATGCCCGGCGGGGCGCTCCTGGGTATGTGAACCAGGACGGGGAAAAGTGGCGGGTGTATATCGCCTGCTATGGCGCCAAGGAGGACGCCGCCGCCGTGCGGGAGAGGCTCAGGGTGAACCAGGAGGTGGAAACCTTCCTGCACACCTGGGTTTGCCCGGAGATGACGCTGCGGCTCACCGGCATGGTGGGACAGCTGGATGTGGTGGAGGCTGGGCTGTCCTGGATAAGCAGTGCCGCTGCCGCCCTGCGGGACAACGCCGCGCAGCTGGACGGAGGGGAGTGCACCCTGCAGGAGGCGCAGGCCGCCGTGGAGGCCATCAACAGCCAGGTGCGCATGTGGCGTGAAACCGCCGAAGACCGGTTTGTGAAGCCCTATCCGGAGCTGGTTGCCATGGAGATATCCTTGGCGGAAAGCTGGGACGGGAAATTCGCCGCTCTATGTGAGGCGGAAGGGGCCACGGCTTTTTCGGCACAAATGAAGCTGCAGGCCATGGCCATCTTCGATGAAAGCTGCGCCCTGCGCCAGGCGCTCATGGAGTGAATGCAATTGATGCAGATAGAGGAGGAATACGCTTGACGATTCGTGACGTGATGAACATTGTGGAGGGCACGGTGCTCTATGGCGAAGACATGCTGGACCACCCGGTGGACACGGGCTGCGGCTCTGACCTGATGAGCGACGTGCTGGCCTTTGTGAAGGAGAAGACGGTGCTGATCACCGGTCTGATCAACACCCATGTGGTGCGCACCGCTGAAATGCTGGACATTACCTGCGTTGTGTTTTCCCGGGGCAAGCAGCCCAACGAGGAGATTCTGGAAATGGCGGAGGAGGCCGGCATTGCCGTGCTTTCCACCAAAATGACCACCTACACCGCCTGCGGCGAGCTGTATAAGCACGGCCTGCCGGGTACGAAAGAAAAAACAAAGTAAGGAGACGCTGCCATGGCGATTCTGATGGAGCAGGTATTCCCTGTGGAATCCGGCGCTTATGCCACTGCCGGCGAAGCGTCCACCACCATTAAACGCAAGCTCAAGCAGCTGGGCATCGATGCTACGGTGCTGCGCCGCGTTTCCGTGGCCAGCTACGAAGTGGAGCTGAACCTGGTGATCCACTCCATGGGCGGCACGCTGACCCTGCAGGTGGATCCTGAGAAGGTGACGCTGATCTCCCAGGACGTGGGCCCGGGCATTCCCGATATTGACAAGGCTATGACCGAGGGCTATTCCACCGCCAACGAGGAGGCGCGCACCCTGGGCTTCGGCGCCGGCATGGGCCTTCCCAACATGCGTCGAAACGCCACCGACTTTGATATCCAGAGCCAGGTGGGCGTTGGCACCACCATTATGATGTCCTTCGCGCTGAAGGGCTGATAGGAGCTATACCAATGGAAGAAAAACGCATTTTTCATTCGGTGCGGCTGGAAAAGGAAAAATGCAAGGCCTGCACCAACTGCCTCAAGCGCTGCCCCACCGAGGCCATCCGCGTCCGCGGCGGCAGGGCCCATATTATTGACGAGCGCTGCATCGACTGCGGTGAGTGCATCCGTGTGTGCGAATATCACGCCAAGATCGCCGTGACGGACCCGCTGTCCTCCATCAGCCGGTTCAAGTACAAGATCGCCCTGCCTGCACCTTCGCTCTATGGCCAGTTCAAGAACCTGCGGAGCATTGCCCAGGTGCTGACGGGCCTGAAGCACATGGGCTTCGACGAGGTGTTCGAGGTGGCAAGGGGCGCCGACGTGGTGACCCGTGCCATCCGTGAAAAGCTGCGCCAGCCCGACCTGCCCAGGCCGCTGATCTCCGCCGCCTGCCCGGCCATTGTGCGGCTGATCCAGGTGCGCTTCCCGGACCTGATCGATCACATCATCGATATCCGCCAGCCCATGGAGGTGGCGGCGCTGATCGCCAAGCGGGAGTTTGCCCGCAAGCATGACGTGCCGGAAAGCGAGGTGGGGTGCTTCTTTATCACGCCCTGCCCGGCCAAGGTGACGGCCATCCGCAACCCCATTGGCCATGAAAAGAGCGCGGTGGACGGCGCCATCAGCGTGCTGGAGATTTACGGCCTGCTTTCCAGTCACACCCGAAGCCACGAGACCGACGAAAGCCTGGTGCAGGCCTCTGCCTGGGGCGTGGGCTGGGCCAATTCCGGCGGCGAGGCCAACGCTGTGTGTCCTGAGAATTCCATGGCGGTGGACGGCATCGAGAACGTGATCCGCGTGCTGGAGGAGATTGAAAACAACAAGCTCCACGACCTGACCTTCTTTGAGGGAAGCGCCTGCACCGGCGGCTGCGTGGGCGGCCCCTTGAATTTCGAGAACAACTATGTGGCCCGCAACATGATCCGCCGCATGGTGGACAAGACCTCCGACCTGCATCCGGAGCATCATGTGGATGTGAGCATGCTGACCAAGTATCCCCTGTATAACCAGCGGGACATCATGCCCAATACCGCCATGAAGCTGGATGATGATATCGTCGAGGCCATGCGCAAGCTGGAAAAGATGGAAGAAATCTACAAACGCCTTCCCGGGTACGACTGCGGCTCCTGCGGAAGCCCCACCTGCCGCACCTTCGCCGAGGATATTGTACAGGGCTTCGCCACGGACATGGACTGCATTCACAAGCTGAAGGAACAGCTCAAAATTATGGCCCAGCAGATGGTGAACCTGGCCCAGACCACCCGTGAATAATGAAAGGATGATACCAATGACCATTCAGGAACTGATTGACCTTACCGGCGCGGCGGTTCTGACGCCTGATACGGACAAGAGCGCCGCTGTTTCCTGCGGCTATACCTGCGACCTGCTCAGCTGGGTCATGGCCCATGGCGAGGCTGGCATGGCGTGGATCACCGTGCAGACCCATATGAACGTGATCGCTGTGGCCTCCCTGATGGAGATGGCAGCGGTGATCGTACCCGAGGGCATCGAGATGGAGGAAGCTTCCCTGGAGAAGGCCAAGGAAGAGGGCATTACCGTGCTGGCCAGCGACAAGACGGCTTACGAGCTGTGCGCGCTGATGGCTGCCGCCGGGCTGCCCGGTTCCCCCAGGGAGGCATGATCCATGTTTGTGGATCTGCATATACACTCCTGTCTGTCGCCCTGTGCCGATGATGACATGACCCCCGCCAACATCTGTGGCATGGCCCATATCAAGGGGCTGGACGCCATCGCGGTGACGGATCACAACACAGCCAGGAACCTTCCGTATGTGAAGGAAGCGGCTGACTATTACAAGCTGATCCTCTTGCCTGGCATGGAGGTCACCACCCGGGAGGAAGTGCACCTGCTGGGGTATTTCCCTACGGTGGACGACGCCCTGGAGGCGGGAGAAATGTTTTCCTCCCATCTGCCCAAGATGCCCAACCGCCCCAAATTCTTTGGCAACCAGTTCATTATGAACACGGATGATGAGATCATGGGCGAGGAAACACGGATGCTTATCGGCGCTACGGATCTGGATCTGTCGGAGTGCACGGAGATCATCCGCAAGCGGGGAGGCGTTGCTGTTCCGGCCCATATCAACCGGGGAAGCAACGGCCTGCTGGTCAATCTGGGCCTGATGCCCGAGGAGCCGGCGTTTCCTGTGGTGGAGGTGGCCAGGCACATGGACATTCATCCGTCCATTGTGAAAGACCGCATGGTGCTGTATTCCTCCGACGCCCACCAGCTTGGGAACATCATGGAGGCTGAGTTTGACTTCCAGGTGGAGCGATTCTCCCTGGGCGGTTTGTTTGATACGCTGAAAAACGGTATGCCATAACTAACCGAAACCGCGCTTTTGTACAAAAATTGCGCGGCTTTTCTATGAAAAACAACGGTTTTGTTCAAAATGCTGAAAAATCATTTATGTTTGTAGATAATGGTGCTTTCTTTTTCTTGGAATTCATGTTAAAATATCTACAATGTGCGTAGATTCGGCACATTGGAGTTGTAACCATTGTAAGGAGGTTTCATGTACCATGCCTGAAATGAAGGAAAAGTACGTGCAGCTGGACGAGGTCATCGCCAAGCACAAGGGTACTCCCGGCGCTCTGATGCCCGTGCTGCAGGAAGCTCAGAACATTTTCGGCTACGTTCCCATGGACGTGCAGCAGATCATCGCTGATGGCCTGGGCACCACCCTGTCCGAGGTGTACGGCGTTGCCACGTTCTATGCTCAGTTCTCCCTGGAGCCCAAGGGCGAGTACGTCGTTGGCGTGTGCCTGGGCACCGCTTGCTACGTCAAGGGCAGCCAGAAGGTGCTGGATAAGCTCAGCGAGGTGCTGGAAGTGCCCGTTGGCAAGACCACCGCTGACGGCAAGTTCACCCTGAACGCCACCCGCTGCCTGGGCGCTTGCGGCCTGGCCCCTGTTATGATGATCAACGACGAAGTGTACGGCCGCCTGGTGCCCGAAGACATCCCCGGCATTGTGGCCAAGTACCGCGCCTGATCGCATAAACGTGAGGTAGGTGACCCCCATGCGCGATCTTTCGCTGCATCTGCTTGACCTGGCACAGAACAGCATCAAAGCCGGCGCCAGCCTGGTGACCATCCGCATGACGGTGGATGAAAACGGATGGCTGACCTTTGAGTTGATCGACGACGGCTGCGGCATGAGCCCGGAGCTGCTCAGCCGGGTCACCAGTCCCTTCGCTACCACCCGGACCACCCGCAAGGTTGGGCTGGGCATTCCCATGATGATGGAGAACGCGCAGCGCGCGGGCGGCGACCTGACGATCCGCAGCGAGGTAGGCAAGGGGACGACCCTTACCGTAACCTATGATACCCACAACATCGACAGCCTTCCCCTGGGGGATTTGGCAGGAACCATCCTGAGCCTGATCCTCGTCAATCCCGACAGGCCGGACTTCCTCTTCGAAGGAAAGACACCGGCGGGTGAGGGAAGCTTCGATACGCGGGAGGTCCGGGCGGTGCTCGCCGGCGTTCCCCTGAACGAGCCGGACGTGACCGCCTGGATGAAAGAAGCCCTGGAAGAAACCATCAACCCAATCTTTGGAGGTGTTTGAGCTATGAAGTCCCTGGCTGATCTGGAAGCTATCCGCGCCAAGACGCTGGAGAACATCGCCATGCGCAAGGATCACAACGACGCTGCCCGTGTTGTGGTCGGCATGGCTACCTGCGGTATCGCCGCCGGCGCCCGCCCTGTGATGCTGCAGTTTGTTGAAGAGATCAAGAAGCGCAACCTGGAGCACGTGACTGTGTCTCAGACCGGCTGCATCGGCATGTGCCGCCTGGAGCCCATGGTGGACGTTATCATGCCCGGCAAGGAAAAGGTGACCTACGTGAAGGTCAAGCCCGAAATGGTTGCCCGCATTGTTGCTGAGCACATCGTGAACGGCCGTCCTGTGGAAGAGTACACCATCGGCGCTGCTGAGTAATCTCTACGACACTTGAGGAGGAGTACCCATGAATCTTTATCGCGCACACGTGCTGGTCTGCGGCGGTACGGGCTGTTCTTCGTCCGGTTCCGCTCAGCTGATCGAGCGTTTTGAACAGCAGCTGAAGGAAAAGGGCCTGGAGAAGGAAGTCCAGGTCGTCCGCACCGGCTGCTTCGGCCTGTGTGAGGCCGGCCCCGTGGTTATCGTGTATCCCGAAGGCACCTTCTACAGCCGCGTGAAGGTCGAAGACGTGGATGAAATCGTCTCCGAGCACCTGCTGAAGGGCCGTAAGGTGCAGCACCTGGTGTATGTTGACCATGCTACTAAGGAGAGCACCGTGCAGAAGTCCCTGGACGAAGTGGGCTTCTACAAGCAGCAGGAGCGTCTGGCTCTGCGTAACTGCGGCGTCATCGATCCTGAGAACATCGACGAATACATCGCCTTCGACGGCTACAAGGCCCTGGCCAAGGCTCTGACCGAGATGACCCCCGAAGAGGTTATCAAGGTTGTGCTGGATTCCGGCCTGCGCGGCCGTGGCGGCGCTGGTTTCCCCACCGGCCGCAAGTGGCAGTTCGCTGCCGCCAGCAAGGCTGACCAGAAGTACATCATCTGCAACGCTGACGAGGGCGACCCCGGCGCGTTCATGGACCGTTCCATCCTGGAAGGCGACCCCCACTCCGTGATCGAGGCCATGACCATCGGCGGCTACGCCATCGGCGCTACCGAAGGCTATGTGTACGTCCGTGCTGAGTATCCCATCGCCGTTGGCCGTCTGCAGACCGCCATTGACCAGGCCCGTGAATACGGCCTGCTGGGCAAGAACATCTTCGGCAGCGGCTTTGACTTCGACATGCACATCCGTCTGGGTGCCGGCGCTTTCGTGTGCGGCGAGGAAACCGCTCTGATGCACTCCATCGAGGGCATGCGCGGCGAGCCCACCCCCAAGCCTCCGTTCCCCGCTGTGCGCGGCCTGTTCGACAAGCCCTCCAACATCAACAACGTTGAGACCTATGCCAACATCCCCCTGATCATCAACAAGGGCGCTGACTGGTTCAAGAGCATCGGTACTCCCGGCAACAGCGGCACCAAGGTGTTCGCCCTGGGCGGCAAGATCAACAACACCGGTCTGGTGGAGATCCCCATGGGTACCTCCCTGCGCACCGTGATTTATGACATCGGCGGCGGCATCCCCAACGGCAAGAAGTTTAAGGCCGTGCAGACCGGCGGCCCCTCCGGCGGCTGCATCCCCGCTGAGCACCTGGATATCGCCATCGACTATGACTCCCTGACCTCCATTGGCTCCATGATGGGCTCCGGCGGCATGATCGTTATGGACGAAGACAACTGCATGGTTGACATCGCCCGCTTCTTCCTGGACTTCACCGTGGACGAGAGCTGCGGCAAGTGCACCCCCTGCCGTGTCGGCACCCGCCGTATGCTGGAGATCCTGGAGCGCATCACCGAGGGCAAGGGCGAGGAAGGCGACATCGAGAAGCTGGAAGCCCTGGCCGAGAACATCAAGGCCACTGCTCTGTGCGGCCTGGGCCAGACCGCTCCCAACCCCGTGCTCTCCACGCTGAAGTATTTCCGCGACGAGTATGAGGCTCACATCAAGGAGAAGCGCTGCCCCGCCCACCACTGCCAGAAGCTGCTGAACTACGTCATCACCGACAAGTGCCGCGGCTGCACCCTGTGCTCCAAGGTCTGCCCCGCCGGCGCCATTTCCGGCACGGTGAAGGAGCAGCACGTGATCGATACCACCAAGTGCCTCAAGTGCGGCGCTTGCATCGAGAAGTGCCGCTTCGGCGCCATCATCAAGAACTAAGTGGGCAGGGCCCACCGCCCAATCCGCCATACAGTTTGGGAAGCTGAGTTGAACTCCGCGCCCCAACTTGAACTTTGCCTTAGGAGGAAACCGAAAATGGAACAGTTGATTCAACTGACGATTGACGGTGTGAGTGTTGAGGTTCCCGCTGGCACGACGGTTCTGGAAGCCGCGAAGAAGGCTGGTATCAACATCCCCACCCTGTGCTATTTGAAGGATATCAACCAGATCGGCGCTTGCCGTCTGTGCGTGGTGGACACCGGCGCCCGCGCCCTGCAGGCTGCCTGCGTGCTGCCCGTTACCCCCAATATGGTCGTGAAGACCAACACCCCTGCGATCCGCAAGGCTCGCAAGACCAACCTGGAGCTGCTGTTGTCCAACCATGACAAGCGCTGCCTGACCTGCCCCCGCAACCAGAAGTGCGAGCTGCAGACCCTGTGCAACGAGCTGGGCGTGGAAGACGGTGATCGTTTCGCTGGCGCTGTGACCAAGCACGAGATCGACGACCTGTCTCCCTCCATCGTGCGTGACAACAACAAGTGCGTGCTGTGCCGCCGCTGCGTGGCTGCCTGCAACAACACCCAGGCTGTGGGCGTCATCGGCCCCGTGAACCGTGGTTTCATGACTGCCATCGAGTCTCCCTGGAACCTGAAGCTGGCTGAGATGAGCTGCATCAACTGCGGCCAGTGCATCGCTGCCTGCCCCGTCGGCGCTCTGTATGAGAAGGACGGCACCCAGCAGGTGTGGGATCTGCTGGCTGATCCCAAGAAGCATGTGGTCGTGCAGCCCGCTCCCGCTGTCCGCGCCGCCCTGGGCGAGGAATTCGGCATGGAGATCGGCACCCTGGTCACCGGCAAGATGGCCGCTGCCCTGCGTCGCCTGGGCTTCGACAAGGTGTTCGATACCGACTGGGCCGCTGACCTGACCATCATGGAAGAAGGCACCGAGCTGATCGGCCGCCTGAACAACGGCGGCGTGCTGCCCATGATCACCTCCTGCTCTCCCGGCTGGATCAAGTTCTGCGAGCACTACTATCCCGAGTTCATTCCGAACCTGTCTTCCTGCAAGTCTCCCCACGAGATGGAAGGCGCCATGATCAAGAGCTACTATGCCGAGAAGGCCGGCATTGATCCCAAGGACATCGCTGTTGTGTCTGTGATGCCCTGCACCGCCAAGAAGTATGAGGCCGCCCGTCCTGAGCTGAGCGTCAACGGTCTGGCTGACGTGGATTGCGTCATCACCACCCGTGAGCTGGCCAAGATGATCAAGGAAGCCGGTATCGACTTCGTGAACCTGCCTGACGAAGACTTCGACGATATGCTGGGCGAGTCCACCGGCGCTTCCGTCATCTTCGGCACCACCGGCGGCGTGATGGAAGCTGCTCTGCGTACCGCTTACGAGCTGGTCACCGGCGAGACCCTGGAAAAGGTCGAGTTCGACGGCGTCCGCGGCGTGGAAGGCGTGAAGGAAGCTTCTGTGAAGGTTGGCGACGTGACCCTGAACGTGGCCGTGGCTCATGGCACCGCTAACGCTGCCAAGCTGCTGGACGCCATCAAGGCCGGTGAGAAGACCTATCACTTCATCGAGGTCATGGGCTGCCCCGGCGGCTGCGTGACCGGCGGCGGCCAGCCCATCGTTTCCGCTGCCAAGCGCATGGAATGCGATCCCAAGGCCCTGCGTGCCGCTGCCCTGTATCGTGAAGATGCCGGCAAGGCCCTGCGCAAGAGCCATGAGAATCCCTCCATCAAGAAGCTGTACGACGAGTATCTGGGCCAGCCCAACAGCCACAAGGCTCACGAGCTGCTGCACACTACCTACACCGCTCGTCCTAAGTATTCCAAGTAACCAGAGGCTCTGCCTCTTGACTCCGGCAGGGGCGCTGCCCCTGCATCCTGCGAATGGTCTTCGACCCTTTCGAAACCCACTTTTGTGAGTGTTACATGGTTCCTTTTAAGCAGCTTGAGTGATCAAGCTGCTTTTTCTTGCGCGCATGTGTTTCTTGTGGTAGAATGGAGACAAATCGAGCGAGGGGAGGCGATCGCCATGCGGCGTGATTATTTGAAAATGTGTTACAGGAGGAGACACGAAAAATAAATCCTCCGAAAAAGATTTGGAGGAAAAGCATGAATATTGTGGATTTTGAACTCCGCCACGTGGCGGAGGCGGCTTGTCTTGCTGAAAAACAATTGAATGAAGAGCGGAAGCACTTTCCGCTTCCCGATGCATCTGTGCCGGACCTAAGCTGGCTGGCGGATAGCCCCCTGAGTGTTGCCGCAGAAGAGAATGGCAGGATGGTGGGGTATCTTGGAGGCTGGGGCCCTGTTGAGGGCATGTTCGGCACCAGCGGTATGCCGGAAGCGAAACAGTTTGTGGGCGTGTTTTCGCCCGTGCATCTGCACGCAGTGGCGGTGGACGCGCCGGAGCGCACCTGGCAGCGGCTGTATCAGGCAGCGGCGGAGAAATGGGCCAGGGCCGGCGCGGTGTATCATGCCATTTCGCTGTATGAGCATGACGAAAAGGCCAAATGTACGCTCTTTCGGTATGGCTTTGGTCAGCGCTGTGCGGATGCCATCCGCCGGGTGGAACCGTTGAGTGCGGCGCAAGTGCCGGGTATCACTTTGTGCGAATTACCCAAAGGCAGCGCCGAGGTGGTTCGGGAGCTGCGGATCGGCCTGGATATTCACCTGACGCACAGCCCGACCTTTATGCTGAGGAATCACGAAGTCCGCCAGAAATGGCTGGAGGACGTGAAACACAGGGATTCACGGCTGTTCGTGGCCATGGCAGGTGATAAAGCTGTAGCGTTCATGGAGGTATGCGGCGGGGGAGAAAACTATCTTACTGAGCATCCGGGGATGGCCAACATCTGCGGCGCATATTGCCTGGAGGAGCAAAGGGGCAAGGGCGTCAGCCAGGTGCTGCTGGATTACATTCTGAATACGCTGCGGGCCGAGGGTATGACCTGGCTTGGCGTGGATTATGAAACCATGAATCCTACGGCGGCGGGCTTCTGGGAAAAGTACTTCCGGCCCTATACAGCCAGCCTGGTGAGGAGAATTGACAGGTAAAACCATGGGCGTGGGCGGGCAACCGCCTGCGCCTGTTTTGATTGACGGGAGCAGGGGTGCGTGATATACTTTGGGGGTCAAAAGCAAAGGAGCTGACAACCGTGAAAAGACTGATTGCCTTGATGATTTGCATGGTGCTGCTTTTTTCGGCGGCCGCTGCGGAAAAAGAACCGATCCCGGAGATATTTGCCTTCACCCAGGAGGTGCAGCCCAGGGAAAACCTGCGGGGGGATCTGTATATCCAGCTCATGTATCCTGTGACGCAAAACCAGCAGGTGAATGATGAGATGCGCCGCGCGGTGGATGAATTGGTGGAGGAGAACAGAGCACATCTGCCTGCCGGCAAGGCCGCGAAGGATAAGAGCTATATGCGCGTTGGCGCCAGCGTTAGCCGGACGGGACAAAGCTGGATGAGCTTTCTGACGGTGGCTGCCATCAAGCATGATTACGAGCAGATTCATGTGGATTTCGACGCAAGGGTTTACGATCTTGCCACAGGGAAAAGGCTGACCATGGATGATCTGTTTGCCGATGACAGCCAGGCCTGGGATGCGCTTGCCGGGGCGGTCAGGGAACAGCTGCATGCGTATTTCCCGCAGCTGGAATGCGACGGGGCGCAGATGGAGGCGCTCTGCACCCGTGAAAGCCTGCGGCAGACTCCCTTTACGCTGACGGGCGGTTCCCTGCGGCTGCACTTCAGGGCGGATACGCTTTACCCCGGCAGGAATACGCTGATGCACGTGAGAATCCTGTATTCCGATATCCGGCCCTATATGAAGGAAGAAGCCGCCGCGCAGACGGACAACAGCTGCTACAAGCTGGCGGCCTTGACCTTTGATGACGGCCCGGCGCATTTTTCCTCCATCAACACGGTGGAAACGCTGATGAAGCATGGTGCGGATGCCACGTTCTTCCTGGTGGGCAACATGATGGCCAAGGGCCATTACGTCATGACCTATGAGCATGACCTGGGCTATTCGCTGGCCTATCACAGCTATGAGCATGTAACGGAGGGCAAGGGGATTGACACCCGCATTCCAGGCGAGTGGGAGAGATTCCGACAGGAGATCTCGGAGATCACAGGCACCATTCCCAACATGATGCGGGCTCCGGGTGGTTACGAGGCGCCTTTCATCCGAATGGAGATCGGTATTCCGCTGATCCATTGGAGCGTCAGCGCCGGCGACGGAACGGATCAAAGGTCCTATGATGCCGCAGACAGGAGGATCATCGCCGGAAATGTGGGCATCGGCGCCCAGGACGGCGCGGTGATCCTCATGCATGACCTGCGCCCGGCATGCCATCAGTATCTGGACCTGGCGCTGGAGAAGCTGGAGGAACGCGGCTTCCTGTGCGTGACGGTGGAGGAATTGTTTGATATTTATGGTGTGGAGCTGCTGCCCAATACAAGGTATAACGGCGCTGAGAAATATGTGAAGTAAATACAGAAACACCGCCGGGGAATGCTCCCTGGCGGTGTTTGTTATGCCTGGATGGTTTCCTCTGTGCGGTTGAAGCCGTTGAGCTGCTTTTCCAGCGCCAGCACAGTCTGGAACATCATTTCGGTTTCCCGGGCCATTTCTTCCTCGGAGAGGCCTTCGGGCGGAGGCGTCATGGCAACGGGTTCGCCAACGATGTAGCGGAAACGCTTGCCGAAAAGCAGGTTGTATTCGCCGTTGAGGTAAATGGGCACCACCTTGGCGCCGGTGGAGGCGGCCAGGGTGACAAACCCGGACTTGAAGGGACGGATAACCTTGGCACGGTTCACATCTCCCTCGGGGCAGATGTAGATGTGATAACCTTCCCGCAGGCGCTTGCGGCTTTCCCGGAGCCAGCTGAGGGAAATGTGCTGCCTGTCCACAGGAATGGTGCGCAGGTGACTCAGGAACCAATGATACAGCGGTGTGCGCTCCACAAGATCCTTGGCGGTGATGCTGTAAACCCGGCTGAAGGGCATCAGGGACTGGATGATGGCGCCGTCCATGCCGTGCACGTGGTTGCTGATGATGATCATGGGCTCCTTGAAAGCCTCGCGTTTCGCCTTTTCAGAAACGAAGGTGCGCTTGGGGCGGAAGAGAATCAGCGCAAGGAGTTTCAGCACGGGCCGGAACAGGCAGCCGAAAAACTCATGAAGATTTGCTTTCAGTTGATTCATTGCAGCCTCCTGACATCGGGAATATTCTTGCCCAGGGCAATGGCGCGGATGGCTGCCGCCACGCCGCAATCATGATTGGGCAGGGTGATGTAATCGGCGGAGGCTGCCACGCCAGGGCTGGCATTGCCCATGGCAACCGACACGCCGGCGGCCTGCAGCATGGGCAGATCGTTATCGTTATCTCCGATGGCCATGACCTGGGAGAGGGGGATACGCAACGCATCTGCCAGGGCACGGAGCGCTACGCCTTTGTTGGCCCCGGAGGCGTTGACCTCCAGGTTGTTGTGCCAGGAGGAGGAAACGTCCACGCCGGGAATATCGTGCTCAATGCGCTCACGAAGCGCTTGCAGGGTATCGGGGTCGTCGTCGGTAAAGATCATGAATTTGTTGACGCCCCGGGCGAGAAGCTCCTCAATATCCGCGGGATCGAAGGTGATGCGGGTGCGGGAGCCTTCACGGAGAATGTTGTCGCCAAAGATCATTTTCAGCAGCTGTTCAGACATGGGGGTGCTGATGAACAGCTCATGATCGCTGAAGATGCCGTAGTGCACGGGTTCTTCACGGATGATGGCGGTGATGCGCTGGGCGGCGCCGTCGTCAACGTGATCGCTTCGGAGGATGCTGCCCAGGGGGCCGTCCATGACACAGGTGCCGTTGAGGGCCAGGATGTGCATGGGAACACCGGCATCCAGGGCATAAAAGCCCATATCGTCCGGAACACGGCCGGAGCAAAGGGCCAGATGGATGCCGGCCTGGTGGGCTTCATGCAGGGCGGTTATGTTGTCGGCCGGGATGCCCTTGCCGCCGTCCAGCAGCAGGGTGCCGTCCATATCCATGGCAATAAGCTTGATGGTTTCCATAATCAACCTCAATCAGAAGGGACAATCGATGGTGAAGGTTCTGCCGTCCAGCTGGGGGAGCTGGCCGCCGGTTTCCAGTGTGAGGGAGGCGGCGCAGAGCATCAGCCTGCGGGCATGGTGGAGGCGGTTGAAGGCACGGTCGCCGTAGACGTCATCGCCCAGAAGGGGATGGCCCAGGGCGGCCAGATGGGCGCGAATTTGATGGGTGCGCCCGGTAAGCAGGTGCACCCGCAGCCGGCTGATGGGGCCGCTTTCGAGGGTTTCATAGGCGGTGGCAATGGATTTGGCGCCGGGGACAGGATGGTCCAGGATGGTGACCCGGGCAGCCTGGGCGTCCTTGAGCAGATAGGCCTTGCAGGTGGCGGCAGGCGGCTTCATCATGCCGCGGACAAGGCAGATGTAGCGTTTGTCCATGGTGCGCTCGCGGAAGGCTTGGAGGAGGATTTCCTCCGCCCGGGCGTGCTTGGCGAAGAGGATCAGCCCGCAGGTCTGGTTGTCCAGCCGGTGGCAGGGGCGGGGAGGCTGTGCTGCGGAATCGCGCGCCAATATATATTTATGCGCCAGCTCCGCCAAACATGCCCCGCCTTTTTCATCGCTCTCCACGCTGACGCCGGCCCGCTTGTTGATGAGCAGCACATCATCGTCCTCGTAGACCACATCAATGGCAGGGGCGGCAGGCTCCATGCAGTAGACCTGCACCAGTTGGCCGGCGGAAACGCGGGCATCGGGCTTGACCCGCTTGCCGTTCAGCTTCACGTCGCGGCGCTGAAAGCTTTCCCGCAGCACGTGGGGCGGGATTTCGGGCAAAAAGCGGCGGATAGAGGCATCAATCCGCTGCCCCTCCGCCGCCACAGTGACTTTCCATTCGTAGCATGCCATGTTTATTGCACCATTCCTGACCGCATGGTTCCCCAACGCGGCGTCATCATATACAGTTGCTCCACGCCGGAAAGCATGGCGCTGGTGGGATGCACGGTGAGAAGCGATCCCAGAACATCCTTCATTTCGTGCAGGCTGACGCCTTGCTTGGCCAGCATGCGCAGATCCTCCACGGCTTCCTCGGCTGAGATTTCCGGCCGCACAGAGCCAACCAGCAGGCCGTACATCATCTCAAACAGGGGGCGCTCCTCAGGCAATAAGCCGCTCATGGCGCCCAGCATGGTTTTTTCGTCCAGCTCCAGGCGGGTGTCAGGGCGGATCATGAGCTGACGCATCATGTGCTCCGGATCTGCCAGGCCAGGGTGGAGGAGCAGCATCTGCCCTGCATGATCGTAGGTATAATCGTAGGACGTGCGGATGTAGCGCATAGCCAGGGTTTCATTGGAGGCATAGGTGCCTTCCAGCACGTCTACCATCAGGTGGCGCAGGGGCTCGGAAATATGGAGCAGACCGCCGATGTAGAGCAGGCCCCGGATGGTGGCATCGTAGCGGAAGAGCTTCTCACGGATATCCTCGTGGGCCTTGGAGGAAAGAATAAGCTGGAGCGGAACCACAAGCTCCGGCGGGAGATGAACGAAAATGCGGTCATCCTTGCGCTCAACCGTGCACCATAACCGGCGGGCGAGGCTTTCGGCGGCCTCGGTCTCTTCCCAGTCCAGAAGCTCCGCCTTGCCGCTCAGGGCCAGGAGCCGGTCCAGCAGGTGGTGCTCCTCCATGGAGAGCAGCGCCGCCTCTGCCGGGAGGGTGGTGAGCACCTTGGCCTGCAGCTTGCGGACATCGTGGAGAGCGCCGGGAACGGGCTGCTCCTGGGCCTCGAAACTGATGGCCCAGAGGGTCTCCACGTTGGTGGCGTCACAGCCGGAAAACAGGCCAAAGCCTGGCAGGGAGGCCAGACGGCTTTCGCAGGCCTCCAGCTGCCGCGCTTTGATGACGCTCATGGTTTTGTCAGCCCAGTGAAGGGCGTGACCATTGGTTTCCCGTAGCATGAAACCTCCTTACCCGCTTAAGGGCAAGCGGGTTTTCACAGTTTTACAATCCAGTTGTTTTCGTCCTGCAGCTTGCCCTTCTGGATACCGGTGAGGGTATCGTAGAGCTTCTGGGCCACAGGGCCGATGTTGCCATCGCCCACGGTGAGCTTCTCGTCCTTCCAGCAGAGCTCGCCCACGGGGGAGATCACGGCGGCGGTGCCGGTACCGAAGGCTTCGGTGCACTTGCCGGACTTGATATCAGCGAAGACTTCATCGATGGCGATGCGCTTTTCTTCAACCTCATAGCCCAGCTGCTTGGCCAGCGTCAGCACGCTGGCGCGGGTGATGCCGGGCAGGATGGAGCCGTTGAGCATGGGGGTGACGATCTTGTTGCCATAGGCGAACATCATGTTCATGGCGCCAACTTCCTCGATGTAGCGCTGCTCAACGCCGTCGAGCCACAGCACCTGGGCATAGCCCTTGGTGGCGGCCACTTCGCCAGCCAGGATGGAGGCGGCATAGTTGCCGGCGCACTTGGTGAAGCCAACGCCGCCGCGGACAGCGCGGACATAAGCATCCTCGACATAAATGCCCACGGGCTTCAGGCCTTCTTTATAATAGGCGCCCACGGGGGAGAGGATGATGAAGAACAGATAGGTGTTGGAGGCGTGCACACCCAGCTGCACGTCCAGGGCGATCATGGTGGGGCGGATGTACAGGCTGGTGCCTTCCTGGGTGGGTACCCAGTCCTTTTCAACCTCAATCAGCTTCTTCAGGCCTTCCAGGGCCAGTTCTTCGTCCAGGGCAGGCATGCACATACGCTCGGCGCTGCGGGACATGCGGGCCATGTTATCGGCAGGACGGAAAAGCTGAATCTCGCCATCGGCACGGCGATAAGCCTTGCAGCCTTCGAAGATGGCCTGACCATAGTGCAGCACCATGCTGGCAGGATCCATGGCGAAATCGCCATAGGGCACAATACGGGGGTCATACCAGCCCTTGCCCTTTTCGTAGTTCATCAGGAACATGTGATCGGTGAAGATGCGGCCAAAGCCCAGCTGGGATTCATCCTGGGGCTTCTGCTTGAGGGCCGTGGAAAGAGTAACTTTGATCTCCTGCATTCGTAAACGCCTCCGCTTCTTACCTGCCGACCTTTCGACAGGGAACACGTTTTTTCATCGTGTATTCTTCTATTATACTGTTGAATACAGGGATGTCAAGCCTTGCACCACATGGCTTCCAGGGGTATTTCTTGTACTTATACTGTTTTTTGACACCAGGACGCATTTGTGATAAGATAAACCATCTTTTCGGGAGGTGAGCATGTGAATACCTTTGAGTGTCTGACCCAATTCTACGGCCAATATGACGAGGACAGCCGCCTGCGCTGCCGACATGGAATGGTGGAGTTTCTGACAACGATGCGATACATCGAAAAGTATCTGCGGCCGGGAATGCGGGTGGTCGAGATTGGCGCAGGAACAGGGAGATACAGCCACACGCTGGCCCAGCAGGGGTATCAGGTGGATGCGGTGGAACTGATCCAGCATAATATCGATGTATTTAATGCCAACACCCGCAAAGGGGAAAAAATAACCATCCGCCAGGGCAACGCAATGGATCTGAGCGTCTTTGCGGATGAAACTTATGATATCACGCTGCTGCTTGGCCCCATGTATCACCTTTTTACGGAGGAGGAACAAAAACAGGCGCTTTGTGAGGCTATCCGTGTGACGAAAAAAGGCGGCGTGGTGTTTGCTGCCTACTGCAATAACGACGCGACCATGATTACTTTCTGCTTTGAGAAAAATATGATCAAGCACGAACGCTACAGAGCGCTGACCGATCCTGTTACCTTCAAACTGACCTCCAACCCGGAGGAGCTGTTCCAGCTGTATCGCAAGGAGGATATCGATAGACTGATGGAAGGCTTTGATACAGAACGGCTGCATTATGTGGGGACGGATATGGCTACGGAGTTCATCCGCGAAACGGTGGATGCGATGGACGATGATACGTTCGAAATCTATATGAAATATCATTTCTTTATCTGCGAACGGCCTGATATGGTGGGCGCAACGCATCATATGCTGGATGTTTTCCAAAAGAAATAAGGAGGAGAACAGGCTCCTCCTTTTTGCGTGCGTCAGATTTCGTCCAGTAATTCTTCCAGGGTGAAGGGGAAGTACAGCACGCCCTCCGTGACCGGTGCAACGGTGCCTTCCTGAAGGAAAAATACCAGGTTTCCCTGTGCGTCCAGGTAGAAGTCCTCTTCAGGATAGAAGTTTCCCTCGAAAATCTCATAGGTCAGGTCGTCATAGTAGCCAATGGAACCATCGGAGAGCTGATCCTGGATGACATCCCACACCAGGGCACGGACCATGTTGTCGGCCTTGGCGGTTTGCCGCTCCAGCATCCAGGCGTCGGTTTCATCGGCCTTGAGGATGCCAAGAAGATAGGGCAGGCTGACCACCGTGCCGGCCTTTTCGCCGGTTCGGGCGAAAACGTGGCCACGGACGACGTTGGCCGCGGCAGCGCCCAGGAAGGATTCGCTGACCACCTTCACGGAAAAGAATTCATCACTGTTGCAGGTGACCTCGCCCAGGATGGTGGTATAGCCCTGAACACCTGTGCCGGCGATTTCCTCGGCAGCCATGGGGGCGGTGAAGCCCAGGGCGTCGTCCACCATGTAGGCATAGAATTCGTTGATCATCAGGCTGACCTCATCCTCGCCCAGGACGGTGGGATAAGCGTAGCGGTAGATGTATTCGGCGGCAGGCTCGTCACAGCCCTCGGGATAGCACACGGTGCCGGCAAGGCCCTCGCCAAGGGGAAGAGGATCGGCCAGAGCGCCGGAAACAAACAGCAGACAAAGGAGCAAGGCGAAAAGCTTTTTCATAAAAAACCCCCATGGAATGTGAATATTGAATTAAGAATTGAGTGTGTGGGTCAGCGGCGAACAAAGCTCGCTCCTACACTTTATGTGCAACATCCCCGCGTCGCGGCGCATCCGTTATGCGCCGTGACCCCAGATGATATGGCACCAATAAACACCAACAAAAAAGGGTGTCGAGAGGGCTGAAAGCCCTTCGCGGGGTGCAGGGGCAGAGCCCCTGCTGGGGGATTCTTAAGGGGCAACGCCCCTTAAGCCAGGTCTTCGGCGGCGGATATGGCGGCGATGTTGCCTTCGCCTACGGCTTTGGCGATCTGCAGGGGCTGGCCGGTGCAGTCGCCGGCTGCGTAGACACGGGGCAGGTTGGTGACCATGCGGCGGTCAACAGGGATGAAGGCGCCCTCCAGCGCAAGGCCGGGCAGCAGCGAGCCGGGGGCCACGGCGGGGCGGAAGATGAACACGCCATCGTAGCCTTCGGCGGAGATGTCGGTTTGTACGGTGATTTTGCCGTTTTCACGGGCAAGAGAGAGAGGCTTGCCATCACGCAGGGTAAAGGGATGCTCTGCGGGCAGGTCATGCCTGGCCATGGTGTAGTAGTCTACCTTGGCACACAGACGGGAGAGGAACTCGGCTTCCTCAATGCCGCCGTGCCATGCGGAAAGAACGGCTACATCCTTGCCGCGGAAGAACATGCCGTCGCAGGTGCCGCACCAGCTGACCCCCTGACCGATAAGTTCTTCCTCACCGGGGAGCAGCCTGGGACGGGCGGCACCCATGGCCAGCACAACGGCCCGGGATTCAATGATGTCGTTGCCGCAAAGGGTCATGTAGATGTCGCCCATGGGCTGAATCTGCCGGGCAAGATGGGGGATTACCTGGGCGCCGGCTTCCTCTGCCTGCCTGCGGAAAACGCGGAGCATCTCCTTGCCGGAAACAGCGGGCATACCGGGATAGTTATCAATGCGTTCGGCCTTTTGCAGCCAGCCGGTGGAGGATTCGGCGGCGGCCACCACCACAGAAAGGTCACGCTGGCGGGCGGTGAGGGCGCAGCTCCAGGCGGCGGGGCCGGAACCGATGATGAGCAGATCACAGTTGGGCATGGGTGCCTCCTTACCAATAGGTGTATCGGGCGGAAATGCGGGGCATGTTGGAATAGGTGCCGTTGGCGTCGCCGTAGATGCGGTAGTACTCGCCAAGCTTCCAGGTGGTTTTGGTGAAGTTCTCCACCAGCACAGGCTGGCTCTTGCCGTCCTCGCTGGTGTAGACGATGGCCATCTGCGGCTTGTCGCTGACGATCTCGGCAATGGTGCCCTTGACCTCGTAAACCTGGTTTCTTTCCGTGCGGACGACGTTGTTGGCCAGGAGCTCGGAATAGCCGTCGGCGTTCAGGGGCCAGGCCTTGGGGGTGTATTCATCGGGATTGGGGATGTAATAGATGATGTATTCCACCACGGAAGTCTTTTTGCCGGGATAGGAAGAGGTGATGGTGATGACGTTGTCGCCATATTCCTCGAACACGGCATAGAAGCTGAAGGCCCCGGTGGAATCCACATTGGTGAGGTTCAGATCAGTGTGGGGGGAGAGAACGTTCACATCGGCGCCGGGCAGGGTGGTGGCGCGGATTTCGATGGCCTTGGCGTTGGTGGTGGAATAGGTGTCCGCGGAAAGGTCCAGGGGGATCTCCTGGGGCTCGCGGTAGAGGGTGACGGTCATGGAATTTTCGCGGCAATACTGGCTGCGGACACGGATGACAAAGTTGTTGTCGCCAATGGGCTGGACGGTGGCGTTGTAGGTGAAGTCGCCGTCCTCGGAGTCCACGGTATCGGACACGTCCTCATCGTTGATGTAAACGGTGGAGCCGGGGCGGACGGTGAAATTCATGCTGTACATGGCAGTGGCCACTTCCGTGCGCAGACCGTCAGGGGCGTTCATGGTGATGGGGCTCAGGGGGATGGAGATGTCATAGGTGATCAGATCCATGGGCTTTTGCTGACCGCTGGCGGTCTTCACAAAGGGGGTGAGCGTCACCGTCATGGTTTCTCCGACGTAATCGGTGATCTCATCGTACCAGATATGGTCGGCGACCTCCACGGTGGCAAAGCCGCCGGCTACGATATAGGAGGTGTGAAGCTCGCGGATGTAGATCTGCTGGCCGTCCTCGCCGGGAATAAGGATGGTATGAGCGGCCAGGTCGTCCTTGATGGAGGCGGTGACGGAGGGCTTGTTCAGCTCCTTGGCGGCGCTGATGCGGTCACGGAAATAATTGTAGCCGAAGAACACCGTCAGCCCCAGCAGACACACAAACATGATGATGACCAGGATACGCACCACATGGCGCAGTCCACGGGCGCGGCTGGGCAGGCGGCCGGTAAACTGAGTGTTCTGGGGCAGCTGCCAGGTGCCGTACATCTCCTGCTCCTCCCAGAGGGGATCGTAGGAGCGGGAATCCTGCCACTGATTATTGACACGATGGGTGCGGGAGGTCTCGTCATCCGGCTGGCCTGCGCGCTTGATGCGTACGGTGGATCGGGGATTATCCTCCACGTTCCAGAAGGTATCCACGCTGGTGTGGGTGCGGATAGTCATGGAGGAAGGCGCCGCGCCACGCTGGGCGCTTTCCCTGCGGAGCTGGCGCTGGACACGGCTGCCCTCAGCCTTGCGCTGTTTGAGCTCAGCCATCTCCCGGGCCAGGGCGTCGCGGCTGTCGGGGGTGACGCTTGCCTCGCCGTCTTCATCCACACGGATGTATTCCTTGCCGCGCTGGTCGTCCTTCAGGGTGGTTTTCCAGGAAGGGATCCGGGCGTCGGCGGTATCCAGGGTCGCGCCGCACTTCTGGCAATGGGGCATGGAGGCGCGGTTCCATTGGCCGCACTGTGGACACTTCATAGGGAAACTCCTTTATTCTTCTTCGTCCATCACCAGCCAGCTGCTGGTAAGGTATTCGTGGAAGTCCTCGCGGCACATGGCCCAATCCAGTTCCTGGGCGGACATGTTGGCGTAGTTGATGGGGTGCACGGCATCGTCCTGGGGGATGCGCAGCTCCTCGATGGTGCAGTCACGCAGGCTGAAGGCCTGATCCATGGCGGTGACGAGCTGCTCGGCGTTCATGTTGGTGAGAAGCGTGTTCTCGGTGATGACGTCCAGCAGGGATTTGGCCTGCTCGTAGGAGATCTCCCGGCACTGGTCAGCCAGGGTGGAGAGCACCGTGCGCACACGCTGGGTGCGCATGAAATCACCGCCGCCGCCGGCCTTGCGGATGCGCATGTAAATGACCGCCGCTCGGCCGTAGAACTTGTAGGTGCCGGCGTGGCCCATGGGCGGGGTGGTCTGGTGGTTGTCCAGGGGATAGCGGCGCAGGTAGCTGGCCTCGGAGGCGTCCACCTCGATATCCACACCGCCCAGGTGGTCGATGATGCGGGCGATCTGGCCGAAGTCAAAGAGGATATAGTCTTCCACCTTCACGTTCAGGTGCTGGGAAATGACCTTGCACAGGGCCTCGGGGCCATAATTCTTGGCAATGTAGTTGATGCGGCCGATCACGCCGTCGGGACGCTGGACAAGAGCGTCGCGGATGATGGAGGTAAGCATGACGCGATGGGCGCGGGTGTCCAGGGTCACCAGCACGATGCCGTCGGTATTGCCCAGATTTTTGGGATTGGCTTTCCAGCTGTCGGTACACAGGAGGAGATAGTGGTGCTGGCCGTCCCAGTTGGGAGAGATCTCCTCATAGGGGGTGATCTCAATGGGCTTGGGTGTGTCCGCCAGGGAGGAGGCGGGCAGCAGGAAAAAAAGCGTCAAAAGCAGGGCGAAAATGCGTTTCATCATGGGTACGGCTCCCTTCGGGTTATATTTCAACAAGATAACGGATGGCACAGCCAAAAGCGTCCATAGAAAGACAAATATCATTATAACATATCCGCGCCCGGGAGGAAAGAGAAAGATTGCCGGAAACGTGGCAGCAGCGCAAATTCTGGGCAGCGAAACGCAAAAAAGTATAGGACAATGAGCGGAATAAGGTGGTATGCTTGAAAAAAAGGAGAGGTGAAATGACCATGAGGAAACTGCTTGCCCTGCTGCTGACACTGTGCCTGCTGCCTGCCATGACCATGGCGGAGGAGGCTCCGGCCTACGACAGCTTCAAGCCCATGAAGGAACTGACGGAACAGTATGGCTTCAAATTCGGCGCGTCCATGTCCTATGGACATCTGCGGGATCAGTCCTACCTGGATCTGCTGAAGTACCATTTCGGCTCCGTGACCATGAACAACGAGATGAAGGCATATTCCCTGCTGAACCAGATGATGTGCCGCGTCTCCAAGGATGGCATGCCTGCCATGAACTATTTCCAGGCGGATAAGCTTGTGGGCTGGGCCCAGGAAAACGGCCTGAAGGTTCGCGGCCATGTGCTGGTGTGGGACGCCTATATGAACGACTGGTTCTTCCGCGAGGGCTATCAGAACAACACCCCCTATGTGGACCGTGAAACCATGAAGCTGCGCCTGGAAAGCTATATCACCCAGGTGGTTACGCATTTCGAGACGGAGTTCCCGGGAGTGGTCTACTGCTGGGACGTGGTGAACGAGGCCGTGGGCGACAATGCCAATGAGTATGTGCCCGGCGATCCCAAGCACCTGCGCACCATCCGCAGCGGAACCAGCAATCTATTCCGCGACCATGTGGGTGAGGACTATGTGGAACTGTCCTTCCTCTATGCCAGGAACGCGGTGGAGGCCCTGGGCGCCGACATCAAGCTTTTCTATAACGATTACAACGGCTTCTTCGAGGAGAAGAGCGAGGCCATCTGCCAGCTGGTAACCTCCATCAACAGCTATGCCAAGGATGAAAACGGCAATGACCGCAAGCTCATCGACGGCGTGGGCATGCAGGGCTACATCGGCGGCTACGGCGTGCAGCAGGGCTGCCTGCAGCTCAACGATCTGGAGCGCATCCGCAAGGCTATCCAGAAGTACGCTGATATGGGCTGCGAGGTGCAGATTACCGAGATGGCGCTGCGCAACTTTGAAAAGGATCAGGCGGACAAGCACGCTGAGGTCTACGGCAAGCTGTTCCAGGTGTTCAAGGATGTGAACGCCGGCGAGGACAAGCCCCTGACCTGCGTGGCCATCTGGGGACTGACGGACTATCCCAATGTGCCCAAGGATAACTATGTTTATAAGCTCAACAGCCCCTATGGCGGACTGATCACGGAAAAGTATGCGATCAAGCCTGCCTTCGTCAGCGTCTACAACACGCTGAACGAACAGTAAGCAATAGCGAACGCCCTGAGCAATGTGCTCAGGGCGTTTTTGAGTGCCTGAATCAGAAGGCTTTTTCCACCATCTGTTCCAGCTCAGATTTGGGCATGTAGCCGATGCGCTTGTCCACGGGCTGACCGTCCTTGAAGAGGATCAGGGTGGGGATGGACATGATGCCGAACTGGCGGGCCACATCGGGGCAGTTGTCGATGTCTACCTTGCCCACGATGAGCTGGTCCTGCTTTTCGGTGGCCAGTTCTTCCACAACGGGAGCCAGCATGCGGCAGGGGCCGCACCAGGTGGCCCAGAAGTCCACCAGAACGGGCTTGTCTGCTTCACGGATGAAGGATTCAAAGTTTTCCTGCTTGATTTCAGTTGCCATAATGGGAACCTCCTTATGCTTGTGTTGAGGGGAGCTTTTCGATGATTTCAACGAGCTGGGGCTTCCAGCGGGGATTCTTGCGTCGCCTGGCTTCCGTCAGCCGGACGATGAGGATCGCCAGACCGAGGCCCGCCACGCCGCAGAGCAAGCCTGCCACATCGGCGTTTTGGGGGAAGAGAGAGGAACCTGCCGCAAGGCCGATGAGCAGGGCCGCCAGGGGAAGTCCATAGGCCAGGGCGGAGGCCTGCACAACGGTGCTGGTGGGCATTTCCACCACGGCGCCGTCGCCCAGCCTGGCCTTGCCGGGCACAAGGATCTTCATGACCTTGTCGCCGCCATGGCAGGCGTGACACTTTTCGCAGTCCGAGGGACGGCAGAAGGTAATTTCCAGCATGTCGCCGTAAATGGCGGTAACTTCTCCGATACGCTGCATACTTCATCTCTCCGGTTGATCAGGATGACATCAGTATATCACAGATTCCGGGGAAGGGAAACCCCTTGTCTTATTCATACCCCATCTGGCAAAAAATGAAACATATTTTTTATTTTAGTTCACCGGCGGTCATCACCCGCACACCGGAGGGTTCCACGCCTGCGTGGGCCTGTGCGAGCGTCATGACCAGGGCGCTTTCGCCGTCGGAGAGTGATGCTTTTTCCGTTACAACGGTAACGCTGCCCGGGGAAATGACAGCTACGCAGGGGGAAACGCCGCTCTGGGCCAGGGCCCCCTCCAGGGCAAGCTGCGTTTGCCGGGTATCCACCATGCGCCGGAGCTGTGCGGCGGCGTCCTCGCGGGTGGCGGAGGAGAGGTTCTCCTGGTCGCAGAGCGCCTGAAGGGCAGCCATGTCGGAACGGTAGGCTTCCTCCTGCCTTGCGCGGAATGCATCAAGATAGCTGGCGACGGGGGCGGAAACCGGCTCCACGGGCAGGGAAACGGTGGCTGCGGCCTCCGTCAGCCGACGGTTGGTGAAAAACCAGCTGGCAGCCAGGGTGAACAGCAGGCAAAGGAGAAGCAATGCGTTGCGATGCTTGAGAATGAATTCTGTCATGGTGCGATCCCTCCTAATTTGAATACCTCCACCTGGGATGCCTCAAGCCCCAAAAGGGTGCAGGCGGCCCTGGTGAGCTGCAGACGGACGGTCACGTCGTCGGCGCCCTGGGCAACGATTACCGCACCGCAGGGCAGGGCTGTTTCTTCCTGATAGAAGACAGCCACCTCCACATCACCGGCGCCGGACATGGCGGAGAGCACCCGGGCCAGGCGGGATTCTTCGTCGGTGGCGGAGGATGTGGTATTCTCAGCCAGAGCGAGCAGAAGGCAAAGCGCCACGCACCCTGCCAGGGCCAATACAAGCCATCCGTCCTTGCCCAGGCGTTCTTTCAGACGCTGGATGCTCACGCTATTCACCTCCGGTGGGGCACGTATAGCCGGAGGGCGTCAGCATGCCGGCGGCGACATTCGAAACCGTCGTAAAATGAAATAAACCGGCCAGGCTTTCCGCCCAGCAGATGGTCAGCATCAGGCCCAGCACCAGGGCGGCGGTGCGGCGCAGGGAGCCCTGGGGCAGGAGCGTCAGCACAATGCCGCAGCACAGGCTCAGGGCGATGAAGGGGTGCAGCCAGTCCATGGGCGTACCTCCGGGTTATCGAAGCATCATGGTCATGCCGGATACGGCGATCAGCTGGGCGATGAGCAAAAGAAACATGGCGGCGGTGCATAGCTGGATGATAAAAAGCAGCATCAGCACCCGGGAAAAATCGTGAATACATTGGGCCAGTTCGCCGTCTGCCACGGGCTGCATGAGGGCAGATGCCAGCTGGTACATCAACGCGGCGGAGAGCGTCTGGCACAGGGGGGCCATGGCCCAGGAAACGATGAGGATCAGCCCTGTTACGCCCAGGGCGCCCTGTACCAGCACGGTGGCCCCCACCAGGGTATCCACCGTATCGGCAAACAGGCCGCCAACCACGGGGATAAGGTTGTCCAGGGCATATTTGGCGGTGCGAAGGGTGATGCCGTCCACCGCTGCGGCGGTTACGCCCCTTGTGGCCAGGACGCCGATAAAGGCTGTGAAGCACAACCCCAGCGTCCAGGTGGCGGAGCGATAAAACAGATTTGCCAGCCTGTTCAGGCGGATGCCGCTGCCCAGGTGGCACAGCATGGTGATCACGGCGGTCATGGTAGCCAGGGGCAGACATACATGCCGGATGAAGGCCGTCATGGAACCGGCTGCGGCCACCAGGGCAGGCTGCATCAACGTGGAGCCGGCGCTGCCGCCTACGGCAGCCATGAGCGTGAGCAGCAGGGGGAAGAGACCCTGCATGCCGGTGGAGATCTTCTCCATGGCGGCGGTGCAAAGTGCGGTGTGTTCGGTGAGATCCTGGGTCAGAAACACGCAGACCAGCATCAGACAAACGGCTTTCCCGGCGTCGCTGGTCTTTTCGCTGAGCCGCCGCAGAAGGCTCCAGAGCATGGCTGGGGCCATGAGACGGGTGAGGCGCCACAGGCTGGCTCTGGCGGCTGAAAAGAACCGGGCGCCTATAAGGGACATGACCTGATCGAAGGAGAGCGTCAGCTCTCCGCGGGCGATGGCGGCAACCGTGGCGGAAAGGCCGCCGGTGGAGATCAGGGGATCGTCCGGGCGAAGTGCTTCCTCCAAGACGGAAATATCCAGCTCACGGACGACCCTGTCAATGGACTTGGTGAGGGATTCGGCCTGCGCCGGCAGGGGCAGAAGCAGAAGAATGACCAGCAGCAGCTTCACGGCGAAAGCGCCAGGATCTGCGTGAGCAGCGCCTGCATGGCGGGCAGCGCCAGGAGCATCAGCATGACGCGCCCGGCAAGTTCGGTTTTCTGGGCCAGGCCGTCTTCGCCGGCGTCCCGGCAGGTCTGGGCGGCAAAGTCCATCAGCAGGCTGACACCGGCCACCTTCATCAGCTGTGTAAGATAGGCGCTCTTCACGCCGCCGGCCTCTGCCATGGCATTGATGGAAGCGATCATTTCCCCGATCATGGGCAGGGCCATGCCCAGAAGAAAAAGTCCGGAGGCCAGCGCCGCGACCAGCCCCAGTTCCGGGCGCATGCGGCGCAGCAGCAGAACCGTTGCCGCTGAGGCTACCGAGAAGCCTGCCACACGCATCACATCCATGATGTGCCTCCTTAATACAGCTGAAAAATGGTACGAACACTGGTGAAAAGCTCCGAAAGCAGGTTGATGACCATCAGCAGCACAATGGCCAGCCCTGCCACGGTAGAAAGGGTGGCCAGCTCCTCCCGCCCGGAGCGCTGCAGGATCGCCGCCACCACGGTGGTCAGCACACCCACCCCGGCGATCTGGAAAAGAAGTTCAATCTGCATAGGCGTCTCCTTACAGTAGCATCAGGGTCACGCAGCCGCCGCCAAGCCAGCCCAGCTTCAGCCACATGTGGGCATCCTGTTGGGCTTTTTCGTCACCGGAACGGGCCAGAAGTGCGATTTCCCCGGCGGCCTGCTCCACCGCCAGGCAGCGTTCCTCCAGGGTGCCGCTGGCAAGACCATGAAACATCCTGACCAGCACCGGGCCTTCCGCGCCGCAGGGAACATAAAGCTGTGCGGGCGATACCAGTGGATCCTTTTGCATGCCATGGGCAAGGGCACGGAGAGTGTCATCCGCAGCGGTGGCTTCGGAGGCGGCCTGGAGAAAAGCCTCCGGCAGGGGAAGAACGCTCTCGCGGAGGATCAGGCACAGGTGGCGCAGGAGTATCTCCCAGCGATGGAGGCTGGCGCTTTGCGACCGGATGCCATGGCAGCGTCTCGCGCCCAGCATTCCGCATAAAAGTCCTGCCATGATGGCCAGTACGGCGCGCATCAGACCTTGATGGGGCTGCCGGCCCGGTCGTAAACGGCGGCGACGCGGCCTCCGCCTTCCGGGTGCAGCAGCACATAATGGTGGAAGGCCCGCCGGGCCATAAGGGCAGACATGGCTGGGCGGTTGGCTACCTCCGCCAGGGAACTACCGTGGCAGCTGGTGATGACGGACGCGCCGCAGGCAAGGGCATCCAGCAGGGCTGCGGCATCCTCCGGGCCGGAAAGCTCGTCGGTGATGATCAGCTGGGGAGCCATGGAACGGATCAGCCAGGCAACGGCCTGGGGCTTGTTCAGGCCATCCAGTACATCGCAGCATTCGCCTACATCCAGCTGCGGTACGCCGTGGACGCAGGCCGCCAGCTCGCCCCGCTCGTCGATGAGCGCCACCTGGCGGGCATCACGTCCGGTGGCAAGCAGCCGGGCAAGATCCCGCAGAAGGGTGGTTTTGCCGGAGCCGGGCGGACCGATGATCAGAAGATTATCCGCATGGGGAAGAAGCGCTTCGCCGCAGCCGGGCCACTGGCTGGCGATGCGGATACATAAAGAAGCGATGTCCTTCAGCCCCTTGGCGGTGGCCCGGCCGCACAGGCCCATGCGGTGACCGCCCCGCAGGGTGATGTACCCCTGGCGGGTTTCTTCGCCACGGGCGTAGAGGCTGTGGCCGGACAGCGCTTCAGCCAGGTTCTCCACCTGGCGCTGGTCTGGCTGCCAGGCGATGGACGCGGTACGGGCGCCTGTGTGGAAGACGGTTGGTCTGTTGGCACGGATGCGGATTTCACGCAGTTCGCCGGGGAGCAAAAGCTCCATTTCATCACGGAGAACGGGCGGAAAGCAGGGGGATAGAAAGGCTTTGGTTTCTTCCCAGTTCATGGGGTACCTCCCTTATTCAAACAGCGTCAGACCTATGGCTTGATAGAAGGCCCAGTCCACGTGACCGGGTGGAAGACGGTATGCCTTTCGCGCAGCGGCAACGGCGGCTTCCGTGCCGGGGCCGTAAACGCCGTCGGGCCAGCCGTGGTAATAGCCCAGAGCCCGGAGCTTTCGCTGCACGGCGCGAACCATGCTGTTGCGGTCGCCGCTCTGAAGAGGACGCAGGCTGACGCCAAGCTCGCCATAGGGGCCGCATTCGATCACCACCTTGGTACCGTTAGGTACCGTGGCGTAGAGCTCCTCGGCGTCCTTAACCCGCATGCGGATGCAGCCGTGGCTGGCGTTATGGCCGATGCTTTCGGGCTTGTTGGTGCCGTGGATGCCGTAATTCCCCCAGGGAACGTTCAGCCCGAGAAAGCAGGTGCCGAAGCCGCTCATCTCTCCGGCAAAGCGACTGGTGATGGTAAACACCCCCAGGGGTGTTGGTGTGTCCCAGGCGCCGGTGGCTACGGTGTATTGCTTCATGAGGACATCGTCACGCCAGAGCGTGAGGCATTTCGCTTCCACATCCACATGGATGATATAGGCCCCGGAAGCCTTTGAAGGAAAGGGGAAAAGGAGCAGCAGAACAACCAGCGCAAGGCTACGCATGTCATCACTCCCTCCCGATGGTGTGAATGTATGCGCGGCGGATGGAATTCATGCGGATGTATTGAAATCGGGATGATTGTTTGGTATAATCAGGGCAGGATCCCAAACGACAAACCGATAAGGGAGGAAATTACCATGAAGAAGATTCTTGGTCTGATCCTGGCGCTGGCGATGCTTTTGAGCTGCACCGCTTTCGCTGAAGAAGCCGCCGCTCCCGCGCTGACGAAGGACGTTGTTGTTCTGTTCACCAGCGACGTGCACTGCGGCATTGACCAGGGCTGGGGCTATGCCGGCGTTGCTGCCGTGCGCGATGCTCTTGCCAAGGATAACCACGTTGTGCTGGTTGACAACGGCGACGCCATCCAGGGCGAGCCTGTTGGCACCATGACCAAGGGCGAGGCCCTGGTGGAACTGATGAACGCTGTGGGCTACGACGTCGCTACCCCCGGCAACCATGAGTTCGACTATGGCATGGAACGCTTCCTGGAACTGACTGAAAAGGCCAGCTTCCCCTACATCAGCGCCAACTTCAACAAGGGCGGCGAGCTGGTGTTCAAGCCCTATGTGATCAAGGAATTCGACGGCGTGAAGATTGCCTTCGTTGGTATCTCCACCCCCAAGACCCTGACCTCCTCCACCCCCGCCTACTTCATGGATGACGCCGGCAACTTCGTGTACGGCTTCTTCCAGGACGAAACCGGCGAGGGCGTGTACAACGCCGTGCAGGCCGCCGTTGACGCCGCCAAGGCTGAAGGCGCTTCCTATGTGGTGGCCATGGGCCACACCGGCAACGAGGCCGAGTGCCAGCCCTGGACCTATGCCGATATCATCGGCAACACCAACGGCATCGACGCCTATCTGGACGGCCACAGCCATGATACCGACCAGGTGATCATGAAGAACAAGGACGGCCAGGACGTGCTGCGCTCCGGCTGCGGCACCAAGCTGGAGAGCATCGGTTATCTGACCATCTCCGCTGCGGACGGCTCCATGACCTGCGGCATCCACAAGTGGGCCTATGACTTCGCCGCTCCCGAACTGATCAAGAACGACATCACCGCCGCCGTGGAGAACGCCACCACCGCCCTGAACGAAAAGCTGGGCGAAGTGGTTGCCACCACCATGGTTGACCTGGTGATCAAGGATCCCGCCACCGGCGTGCGTATCGTTCGTACCGCTGAAACCAACCTGGGCGACCTGTGCGCTGACGCTTACCGCGATCAGTCCGGCGCTGACGTGGCCATCGTGAACGGCGGCGGCGTGCGCGACATCATCAAGGCTGGCGATATCACCCTGAACGACATCCTGAAGGTTCATCCCTTCGGCAACAGCATGTGCGTGATCGAGATCACCGGCCAGAAGATCCTGGACGCTCTGGAGTACGCTGCCAAGGACGTGCCCAGCGAGTTCGGCGGCTTCCTGCAGGTTTCCGGCATGACCTACGAGATCCACACCTATATTCCTTCCTCTGTGAAGATGGATGAGAACAAGATGTTCGTCAGCGTTGACGGCGAGTATCGCGTGAAGAACGTGATGATCGGCGGCGAGCCCATTGACCTGGAGAAGACCTACACCCTGGCTTCTCACAACTACAAGCTGAAGCAGAACGGCGACGGCAACACCGTGTTCGATGGCTGCAAGATCCTGCAGGACGAAGTCAAGATCGACAACCAGGTGCTGATTGACTACATCACCGGCACCCTGGGCGACGTTGTTGGTGAAGAGTACGCCAATCCTTACGGCCAGGGCCGTATCGTGGCTGTGCCCGAAGCTCCCGCTCAGTAATACAGGAAAAACATCAGGAGACGACCCTCGGGTCGTCTCTTTTTGTGCGGCTCAGCTTGCAATTCGTGGGGCGACAGTCTATAATACATAGCAGGAGAAATGCTGATACAGGCATTTGAAAGGATGATATTGGATGTACAAGAAGAACGCCTGGGAACTCTACGATGAGGCGGAACTGACCAGGGTAAATGCCTTCGCGGAGAAGTACAAGGCTTATCTGGACGCCGGCAAGACCGAGCGTGAGTGTGTTGACGAGGCTGTGAAGCTGGCGAAGGCCGCGGGCTTTATTGACCTGGATGAGGTGATCCGCCAGGGTGGTAAGCTGCAGGCAGGCGACCGGGTGTACCGCAACTGGATGGGCAAGGACTTCATGCTGTTCATCGTGGGCAGCAAGCCCATGCAGGAGGGCATGAACATTCTGGGTGCTCATATCGATTCTCCCCGTATCGACGTGAAGCAGAATCCTCTTTACGAGGAGGAGGGCCTGGCCTATCTTGATACCCACTATTACGGCGGCATCAAGAAGTATCAGTGGGTGGCGATCCCCCTGGCCATGCATGGCGTGATCTGCAAGAAGGACGGCACCACCGTGACCATCTACATCGGCGAGGATGAGAGCGACCCTGTGTTCTACATCAGCGACCTGCTGATACACCTGGCCGCCGATCAGCTGACCACCCCTGCCAGCAAGGTCATCGAAGGCGAGGCACTGAATGTGATTATCGGCAGCCAGCCCCTGAAGGGCGAGGAAAAGGATGCCGTGAAGGCAAACGTCCTCAAGCTGCTGAAGGACAAATATGGCGTGGAAGAGGAAGACTTCATCTCCGCCGAGCTGGAGATCGTTCCCGCCGGCAAGAGCCGCGACGTGGGCTTTGACCGGGCGATGATCGCCGGCTACGGCCACGACGACCGTGTGTGCGCCTATCCTTCCATGGCCGCTGTGCTGGACTATGAGGGCACCCCGGATTACACCCTGTGCGCCGTGCTGACCGACAAGGAGGAGATCGGCTCTGTTGGCGCCACGGGAATGAACGCCAGATATTTCGAGAACACGGTGGCGGAGCTGTATAACTGCGTGCATGGCTATTGCTCCCTGGGCGTGACCCGCACCCTGCAGAACAGCCGAATGCTTTCCAGCGACGTCAGCGCGGGCTATGACCCCAACTTTGCAGGCGTGTTCGAGAAGAAGAACGCGGCTATCCTGGGCCGTGGCGTTTGCTTCAACAAGTTCACCGGCCGTGGCGGCAAGGGCGGCTCCAACGATGCCAACGCCGAGTTTATTGCTCAGGTGCGTGCCATCATGGATGAGGCCAATGTGGACTGGCAGACCGCTGAACTGGGCAAGGTGGACGTGGGCGGCGGCGGCACCATCGCCTACATCTGCGCCAACTATGGTATGAACTGCATCGACAGCGGCATCGCCGTTTTGAGCATGCATGCCCCCTGGGAGATGATCAGCAAGGCTGACCTCTATGAGGGCTACAAGTGCTATTGTGCTTTCCTCAAGGGTGCCAAGGCGTTCTGATAAAGGGCATATAAAAGCAAGCGGTCCTCCGGATATTCCGGGGGACCGTCAGCGTGTCAAAAAAGTGGCCTTGGCCACTTTTTTGAGTTGTGCACTCTCTCACTGGTCGGGCCGTAAACAGCCCGACCGGCCGTTCGTTCGTGTAAGGAAGCGATTTTGCAACGCGTTATTATGTAGAGGAAGGTTTACCCCTCCTCGTCATGAGTCGCGGGAAATACAGTAAATTCAAGCAGTTATGGCTTGAAGGGAAACCTTCAAGTACA